>NZ_AWWI01000001.1 GCF_002760615.1 Puniceibacterium antarcticum
CTGATTATATAAGCCAAAAAGCCCTGTTTTTATGGCGCCATCACGTGCCGCGTGGTATAAAGATGCATGTCGAATGTAACGCAAAATCTCCCCGATGATCCCGCCATATTGAAGGCGATGATCACTGCTTTGCAGGCGGAAAACGCCAAGATCTCGGCGACATTGCGGGTCCACGACCAGCTCGTTCAGGCGTCGCACCACAGGTGCGCACTCTGATTGCACGCCTCTGGCGTGACGCCTGCGGATCGCCAAGGTGCAGAAGCTGGCCTTCGGCAAGTCATCCGAAAAGATCGAGCGCGAGATCGAGCAGCTTGAACTGGCGCTCGTAGACTTGCTGCTTGCCGTGGCCGAGGGCGATGAAGCGCCCATCGACGAAGGTCAGGACGAACCGGCTGCGGATGATCCCTCTGCGCCCGCACTGCGCCGCCGACCACGTGTTTCTGATGCGACCCCGCGGGAACGCCGCACTTGATCCTGGCGCGTGCTGCCCCGACTGTGGCGGCGGCCTACGTGTCGTGGGCGAGGATGTCAGCGAACTGCTGGACATGATTGCGGCGCAAATGAAGGTGGTTCCCTGGACTTCCTGTCCGACACTTTCGGGGCCTGTCGCAAATTCCGCATCCTGGCGGTCAATGACGATTGCTGCCGCGAAAACCTATGCCTGGTCCCCGACACCAGCATCTCCGGGGCCAGGGTCGCACGGGAGTTGGATGCGCTGGTCCGGATCTATGGGAAACCCGCGTGTATAGTTTCCGACAACGGAACGGAGTTCACCAGCAAGGCCATCCTGAAATGGGCAAACGACAACAAGGTCGCATGGCGTTACATCTATCCCGGCAAGCCGCAGCAGAATGGTTACATCGAGTCATTCAACGGCAGCTTGCGCGACGAATGCCTCAACGAGGAAATCTTCGACAGCCTGGCCGATGCACGCCGAACGCTGGCTATCTGGCGCTACGATTACAACAATGTCAGGCCGCATTCATCGCTCGGCAATAAGACCCCAGCAGAAGCGCGCCGCGCGCTTGAGCTGATTGATGGCACCGCGCCCGGCGCGCTTGCCACACCCGAAACCGACGACTATCAAACCCAAGGACTCTCGTTATGAACGAGGGACGAACGGGGGGGCAGGTCAAGTTTGACGATCATCTTCCCTTGTATCGCCAGCACGAGATCTTTGCCCGCATGGGCGCGGACATTCCCGAGACCACCCTTGTGGGCTGGTGCGGGCGGGCTATGAAGACCCTGTCGCCGCTGATCGAACGGATAGAGGCTAACATCATGGGCAGCGACCTGCTGCACGCAGATGACACGCCGATCAGTGTGCTGGATCGCAGCATGCGCGACAAGGGACTGGGTAAAGGCGTCAGACAGGGCCGGATCTGGGCCTATGTGCGTGACCAGCGCCCGTGGGCTGGATCAGCCCCGCCCGGGGCGATCTATTACTTTGCCCGGGACTGGAAGGAAGAGCATGTCTTGAACCATCTGGCCGACGCCCGCGGTATCCTTCAGGCGGATGGCTACAAGGGCTATGCTAAGCTTTACGAGCCAGAGCCTGACGGCACCCCCCGTTTACGCGAGGCGGCCTGTTGGGCGCACTTGCGCCGTGACTTCCACGACTTCTGGACATCGACCAAGTCCGAGATCGCCCGGAAGGCGCTTGACCGGATCGGCAAACTCTATGACATCGAGCGCGACATCAATGGCCAGCCTGCGGACGTCCGTCACGCGGCACGTCAAAAACATAGCCTGCCCAAAGTTATGGCTTTCTTTGCGTGGTCCGAGCAGCAGCTCCTGCGCATTCCGGGCAAGGGCAATCTCGCCAAGGCTTTCCGCTATGGTCTCAATCGCCGTGAGGCCTTCAGCTTGTTCCTGACAGACGGCCGTGTTGCCATCGACAATAATCCGGCGGAACGCGCTCTGCGCCCGATTGCCATCGGCAGAAAGAACTGGCTGTTCGCCGGAGCTGACACCGGTGCGGAAACACTTGCACGCGCCATGACCATCATTGAAACAGCCAAGCTGAACGGCCTCGATCCGCAGGCCTATCTCGCTGACATCCTCGACCGCATCCATGATCACAAGATCAACCGACTGGATGACCTGCTGCCGTGGAACTGGGCACAGATCGCCATGCCGATCAACCAGGCAGCATAACCGCGGTCCCAATGGAGCGGTTACGCTTAGTCGACGTTGAACAACGCCTACGCGGCGATTTGCACTGCTATTGATCGGTTCGTGAAGGCGTTGATCGCGCTTTATGCGCCCGTGACAGGCACATAAACAACAGGACCAAAAGAGCCCTCAGTAGTTGGCCCTGAACAAGTCAGAAACCACTGATTTTCCTTATCGATCCCACCAAAACTGTAG
>NZ_AWWI01000002.1 GCF_002760615.1 Puniceibacterium antarcticum
GATGAATGAGCGGCGATAGCGTGCCCGCCCAAGCGCCCCTTGTCGTAAACGGATGGTCGATTTATGCGCATCCGCTCTTTCTGGACCAGCTCGAAGGGCTGACCCTGGAGGTCGAGGCGCGTAAGGCACGCGATCCCAAGACCTGGCGCAAGAAAAATTCCACGAAACGGCTGGCCGCCATCTTCAAGCTGGTGACCGAGGCCATACCGGCAGATCCGGGTGCCGCAGCCTTCCGGCAAGGCGGCACACTCGGCGACCCCCGCAAGGGGCGAAATTCTTCCAGCAGTATCGGTTGTTCTACCGCTTCAACAGCGATGCGAAGGTCATCGTGGTGGCATGGGTGAATGACGACAAGACCCTGCGCGCCTACGGCAGCAAGACGGATGCCTATGCGACGTTCAAAGGGATGCTGGAAGATGGCAATCCACCTGACAATTTCGACGCGCTCTTGAAAGAAGCAGTGGCGGCGGACAAGCGGTTCGAGACGTCCCTTGAAGCGGCGCCTGATCGGTAAGTGGGGTCGAATTCCGGAGGGGGCAGAATCCCCCGCTAAGGCTGCCAGTAAGGGGCTCGTTCTGCGATATTATCTCCCGTCACCCTTGAGCCGAGTGAAAGAGGCGACATTGGTGTGTCATATGGCTGGTACGATGAAATTCTCAGAAGTCCCTCCCTATCCGTACACCTGCCGTTCGCTGCATCGTGTACGAACTGGTAAGATGCGGACAAAGGGTGCATTCGCTGCGGATGCGCAGATGGCTGCTTCAGGTTTGGCGCACCGATAGGACATTGCAGCAGGTCGCGCCGGTTAGTCCGTATAGCTTCGGCAGGCATCGACCCCTACGGCTGTCGAGGCAAGTAGTTGATCTGCGTCGCGGATGAGATCAGCGATCCGCCTGTCCGCAAGGCGATACCGGACGAACCGACCTTCGTTCCTGCGACTGACCAGACCGCAATCCAAAAGGCAGCGCAGATGGTTCGAGACATTGGGCTGACCAAGCCCTGTTTGGGTAACGATTTCCTGCACGCTGCGTTCGTCCGACAGTAGCGCATCGAGGATCGTCAGACGGCTGGGATCGCTTAGGCCCCGGAAGAGCTTTGCCCGCAGTTCCAGTGTATCGGGTGCCGAAAGATCGTCTTGAATGTTTTGCGCTGTCATATCATTATCCACTGATACGTTAGCGGCGACTTCTTTCGCACGCTACCTTCAAGAGGATCGCATATGAGCCGAGCAGATAACACCACATTGCCTACAACGTCTTTGCCGATCCGGATGCGGGTGCATGGCATGGACTGCGCCAAGGATGCCGCCGAGATCGAACGGGCCGCTCGGTCTGCGGGCGTGGCTGAAGGCGATGTGAAGGTGTCTGCCGCAACCCATGTCATGACATTGCGGATCGCCGAAGACGACTTGCCGAAAGTGCGTCCAGCACTGGACGCAACCGGCTATGGCTTTGAGCTGATCAAGAGCGGGGATACATCGTCCGATCCGGCTTACAAAGACCCGAGCTATCGCCGCGCGCTCTGGATCGTGGTCGCGCTCAATCTCGGATACGGCGTGGTCGAAATGTTCGGCGGGTTCCTGTCCGGTTCGCAGGCGCTGAAGGCAGACGCGCTCGATTTTCTGGGCGATGGTGCGATCACGTTTCTGGGCCTGCTCGCCATCGGCTGGAGCCTGACATGGCGGGCGCGGTCGGCGATGATCCAAGGCGTGTTTCTGGGCCTTCTGGGCCTTGGCGTTGTCGGCAGCACGCTCTGGCGTGTCCTCAACCAGACCACGCCAGAAGCCGGGTTGATGGGAGCCTTCGCGGTAGGTGCGCTGATCGTAAACATCCTCGCGGTGCTGCCGCTGCTAAAGCACCGCAAGGGTGATGCCAATATGCGAGCCGTCTGGCTGTTCTCTCGCAACGACGCCTTCGGCAACCTCGCCGTGGTCATCGCCGCCGGGCTGGTCGCGTGGCTTGGCAGTGCATGGCCCGACCTGATCGTCGCGTTCGCGATCGCGGGGCTTTTCCTGCATTCGTCGTGGATGATCATCCGCGATGCCCGGAGTGACTTGGTGGAAGCTGACTAACTCCATCATGGTGCGACGCGCCGGACGAAAGCCGACATTCGCGCGCCCCGCAGCATCGGTGAGTCTGGGCTCCTAGCGGCCGGTCGCCGCGCGCCGCCTCAATGTCGGCTTTATTGATCAACAAGTTCGGCGGTTTTGCTGCGTGGCTTTCTCTTTGTTGCTGAGGAGGGCGGATTGCGTTGACGGCCCGCCCTTCTTAATAGCTTTTGGGCCGGATCCCCTGAAAAGCGAAAGCGGGCTTTTTGTCCTTTGGAACTCAGACCCTGATCCAAAGGAAACCCCCATGACCAAGCCCAATCCGGCAAACCCGGCATTCCCAATCTCCGACACTGATCTCGTCTCTGCCATCGCGCAGATCGGCGCGGAGGTCGACCACCAACCCCTGCGCAGCTCAGCGCTCGCGCGCATCATGCGCGAGACGTTTCATGGCAGCGATGCCGGCGGTGCCTGGGACTGGCGCATGGCATATGACCTGATGCAGGCCGCGGCTGTCCAGGTGCTGCTGCGTGGGGACGGCGCGGCAGGTGACATGGCCGCTGCAAAGCTGCTTGCCTCACGGCTCCTGACGGAAACGCGCCGGTCAGAGCAGCAAATCCGGCTCCAGCAGTTTTCCACGCCGCTGGCATTCGCGGCGCTGGTCTTACGGGCGGCGGCGATCCGCAAGGGCGAGACCGTGCTGGAACCCTCGGCTGGCACTGGTGCCCTGGCCGCTTTCGCTGCCCGGGCCGGTGCCACGCTTGTGCTCAATGAAATCGACCCCTTTCGCCAGCGCCTCCTGCGCGCGGTTTTCGGCGGCGAGGTCACAGGCCATGACGGCGAGCATATCGATGATCTGCTGCAGACGCCGGTTCTACCCGACGTCGTGGTGATGAACCCGCCCTTCGCCTCCTCGGTCGATCGCTCCCGAGACAAGCACATCGCCGCCAAACATCTCATCGCGGCAGCAAAGCGCCTGGCGCCCGGTGGGCGGCTGGTGGCGATCATGCCGCCGGGATTCACGCCCGAACGCGATGCCGCGCATTGGTCACGCGCCTGCGGTCTCCTGACGCCGCGCTTGGCGTTGACGATGCCGGGGCAGGTCTACCGCAAGCTCGGCACCTCTGTCGAAACCCAGCTCATGGTCTTCGACAAGGTGCAGGAGGGCGGCGAGATGATCCGCGCCAATGTCCGGGATCTGGATGAAGCCTTGGCATATGTCGACGCCGTGGCCGCAACCCGGCCCGAGATGCGCCCCGCCCAACGGGCGGCGGCGATCCCTAACGGGCGGCCGACCGTTCCATCATCTGCCCCGCGCAAGACCGCCGCTTCGCCTGTCGCCGCCTCCAAACCCCGGGCCAATGCCGTCCGTCCGCTCAGCTTCACAAGCTTTGAGACCCCGCGCGACAACACGCCCATCTCGGACATCTATGCGCGCTACCGTCCGCAGCGGATCGAGATTGCGGGTGCGCAGGAACATCCCACGCCGCTCGTTGAAAGCATCGCCATGGCCTCGGTTGCCCCGCCCATGCCCTCAAACACGGGCAGTGATGACTTGCGCCTGCCCGCACGGTTGATCGAGGAGGGACATCTCTCCGAGGCGCAGCTCGAGACCATCGTCATGGCGCATGATGCCCACGGGCGCGATCTGCCGGGGCGGATGCGCCTAGATGATGACCAGACCAAGATGACGCGCGCCGATGATGACCCGGATGCACGGGCCTATCGCCTCGGCTATTTCCTCGGGGACGGCACCGGCTGCGGCAAGGGCCGCGAATGCGCGGGGCTCATTCTCGTGAACTGGCTGGCCGGGCGCAGAAAGGCGATCTGGGTCTCCAAATCCGCCACGCTCATCGAGGACGCCATCCGCGACTGGAGCGATCTCGGCGGCTCGCCCGCCGACATCCAGCCGCTCTCCAAATGGAAACCGGACCAGCCCATCCCGATGGGCGACGGTATCCTCTTCGTCACCTACGCCACGCTGCGGTCCGCGGGCAAATGCGGCACCACGCGGCTGAGCCAGATCCTCGACTGGATGGGCGAAGACTTTGAAGGCGTCCTCGCTTTTGATGAGGCCCATGCCATGCAGAACGCGGCCGGGTCCGAGCAGGGCAGGGGGGTCAAACCCTCGCAGCAGGGCCTTGCGGGCCTGCGGCTGCAACTGGCAGCACCCCGCGCTCGCGTCTTCTATATCTCGGCCACGGGCGCCACGAGCGTGCACAACCTGGCCTATGCCGCGCGTCTCGGTCTCTGGGGGCAGGGGCCGGAATACCCCTTCCCGAGCCGCGAGGGTTTCGTTTCAGCGATGGAAGCCGGCGGCGTGGCTGCCATGGAGGTGGTCGCGCGTGATCTCAAGACGCTCGGCCTCTACACGGCCCGTGCCCTCAGCTTTGATGGTGTGGAATATGACGTACTCGAACACGCGCTCACCCCGGCCCAGATCCAGATCTACGATGCATACGCGGGTGCGTTTCGGACGATCCACCACAATCTCGAAGCCGCGTTGACTGCGACCGGCGTCAACGATGCCTCGGGCGAGACCAATGCCTCGGCCGCACGCGCCTCGGCCAAATCTCGCTTCGAGAGCACGAAACAGCGCTTCTTCAACCATCTCCTGATGGGCATGAAGGCTCCAAGCATCATCCACGCCATCAAGGACGATCTGGCGGCGGGCAAGGCTTGCGTCATCCAGGTTGTCTCGACAGGTGAGAGCCTGCTCAAACGCCGACTTGAGGCGATGGACCCGGAGGATGAACTCGTTGAGGGGGCCTTGACGCCGCGCGACTATGTTCTCGGCTACCTCGAACAGGCTTTCCCGATCCATGCGCAAAAGCTGGTCGAGATCGACGGCAATATGGTGGCAGAACCTTTGCGGGATGAGACCGGGGCGCTGGTTGTCTCGCGCGAGGCGCTCGCTTTGCGTGACGCGGCCATGATGGAGTTGATGACGCTGGCGCCGATCCCCTCGGCGCTCGATCAGATCCTCTGGGCCTTTGGCGACGAGGCTGTAGCAGAGGTCACGGGCCGGTCCATCCGGCCCCTCAAGGCCGAGGATGGTCATCTCTTCATCGAGAAGCGCGCCGCCAGCAGCAATTCATCCGAGACCCAAGCCTTCATGGACGGCGAAAAGGATATCCTGATCTTCTCCGAGGCAGGCGGCACGGGCCGATCTTACCATGCGGCCCAAACGGCGAAGAACCAGAAACGGCGGCGGCACTTTCTTCTGGAGCCCGGCTGGCGCGCAGATGCGGCCATCCAAGGGCTGGGCCGCACGCATCGCTCGGCTCAGGTCAGCGCGCCCTTCTTCAGGGTCTGCACCTCGGATGTGCATGGCGAAAAGCGTTTCACCTCGACGATCGCCAAGCGCCTCGACCAGCTGGGGGCCTTGACCAAGGGCCAGCGCGAGACCGGCTCGCAAGGCATGTTCCGCGAGGAGGACAATCTCGAAAGCCCGATCGCACGGGCGGCGCTGCGTGGGTATTTCGCCGATCTTGCCGCCGGGCGCGCTGAGGCGATGAGCTACGAGAGTTTCACCGACTGGACGGCCCTGCGGCTGATCGACAAGGACGGGGTGCTCCTAGAGGAGCTTCCCCCGATCCAGCGGTTTCTCAACCGGGTGCTTGCCCTTCCCATCCACATGCAGAACGCGCTCTTTGCCGAGTTCATGAGGCGGATCGCCGATCAGACGGAAAGGGCGCGCGCGGCGGGCACGCTCGATCTTGGCGTCGAAACCCTGCGCGGCGAAAAGATCGAACAGGTCTCCACCGAGGATCTCTGGACCTGCCCGAAATCCGGCGCCGTGACGCGGATCATCGGACTTGAGGTGACGGACCCGGTCCATGTCCTGGGCGCCGAAGAGGCCATATCGCGCAATCCGGACAAGCTGCAGATGGTGAATCGCGCCTCCGGTCGCGCGGCGCTCATCTCGGCGCGCCCCATGCAGATGTATGACGAGGATATCGTGACGCTGATGCGCAAGGCAGTGCGGCCTAACGGGTCGAGCTATCTCGAAGAGGTGCGGTTCGAGTCCTCGGCCTGGGAAGAGATCAACAGGCCCGACTTTGCAGGGCTTTGGGATACCGAGGCAGTGTCGCTGCCAAAAACCACCACGACCAAGCTCTACCTACTGACCGGGCTCTTGTTGCCGATCTGGAAGGACATTCCGACCACGAATGAACGCATCTACAGGGTCACGCCGGACGGGGCGACCGCCATGATCGGGCGCACGCTGAGCGAAGAAGGGGCGGCCGCGCTGCGCGCCCGCTTCCTCGTCTCCAACCCGCAAACACCGCAGGAGATGCTGACCGCCGCCCTTGGCACCACCGCGCCTGTCGATCTGGGCCGGGGTCTCACCCTGACCCGTCGCCGTGTCGCAGGCGAGATGCGCCTCGAGCTTGGCGGCGCGGACAAGGGCATGATCGACGGCCTCAAGGCAATGGGATGTTTCACCGAGATCATCGCCTTCCAGCTGCGGGTGTTCCTGCCGCATGGGGACGGGGTCGACACGGGAAGCATTCTGGCCCGGATCGTTGGGCAGGGAACCACCAAAGCGGCAGAACAAGCCGCCTGAAAAGTCAAAGCGGGCTTCCGGTCGGGCGTCGCGGATCGGGATTTGGCCGGTCTGCGCTTTCCGGGCGCGCGCAGACCAATGTCAGGCCCGGCCCCCCCAAATTCAGAGAAGAGGACGGACCCATGACCAATCCCCAGATCGATTATGCCGTAATGGCGGCTCAATGGCGCGCGGAGCGTGAAACCACCCTGAAGGCATCCCGAACGGAGCTCCTCGCGCAACTACGTGCGCTTGGCATCAGCGAGGTCACCGCCGAATACGAAGGCTATGGCGACTCCGGCAATGTCGAGGATGTGACGGTGCAGCCTGCAGAGGTCCAACTGCCGGAGGCGCTTGCCACAGAGGTTGGCGACTTCGCCTGGTCGCTCGCCTATCACCATCACCCGGGGTTCGAAAACAACGAGGGCGGCTACGGCACGCTGACCTGGGACTTGCGCAACGACAGTATCACCTTGGATCATGCCGACCGCTATGTCGAATGCTCGCACAGCTATGACGAGGGGCTGTGAGATGGCCCATCCGCTTCATCATGCCGAAAGCTCTGCCCGGAAATTCGGCGGGGTGCCGTCTGACTATCAGGCTGTGCACGATTGGTTTGACGCCTCAAAAGAGCATCTCGCGCTCTTCACGCACCGAGCCATGCGGCATCATGCCCAAGGCCTGTTCGAGGCTGAACGTGTCTTTGGCCTGACCCTGACCAATAGCGCTGGTCGAGAAATCCCCGTGCGCTGGATCGGCGAGCAGCATGTCCGCGAAGACTGTCAAGGCCGTATCCCGAGCATGGCGGACTGGCTGCGACGGATACAGCCTGAGCCATGGATGGCCAATGGCCACATCGACCGGCATTCTGGCGATGAGCCCTGCGGCGACCCAAGGGTTGCCTGGGCCTCCGAGGTCGCCGCCGGAAGAACGGTTCTTGGCCTGAAGGATTGGATGGCGGCGCGCGCGACGCAAGCCACGCAAGGTGCCTGACAGCTCTCGGTCGTTTGCCAAACGAATGCTGCATGGAAGCCCGGTTGGACGACCGGGCTTCTTGCGTCGTTTACCCACCATTCTTCGTAAGGAGTATCCCATGACACTCGAAGACATCAAGGCGGCCGTCGATGCCGGCCAGACCGTGCACTGGGCCAATACCGGCTACGTTGTCCACAAGGACCGGCTCGGTCAGTACCTGATCACCTATGTGCCGAACGGTAGCTGCATCGGCCTGACCGACCGGAGCGGGCAACGGTTGAACGGAAAAGAGGCGGAGTTCTTCATCGCGCGATCGGAGGACGGCGCGGAAAATCTCGGCCGCCAATCAAGACCAGATGGGCAGGGGAGGGGCGTAGCACCCGGAGGCACGGGGGCATTCCCTCTCGGACGGCAGCTCTGAGCTTTGGGCGGGGCTGAAAGGAAAGCAGGCTTTCTGATTTGTGATCCCTCAAGGGGTCGAGAAAGCAATCCCGGATGCGCTGGCAAGGACGTCAGACACCGGCCAATCCAAAAGGAACCATCCCATGTTCGCAGGAACCCTCACCCGCAATGTCGAGACCGCAGCCGCCGAGTACACCGGCATGATCCACGGGGTGCGCTTTGACATCGCCATCCAGCTTGAAACCCGCCCGAAGATGTCCGAGCGCAGCCCGGATTTTGACGTGACGGCAGTCAACAAATCAGGCCGCAAGGTGCGCATCGGTACGGCCTGGAACGAGACCGGCAATACCAGCGGCAACCCCTACATCTCGATGCAGATCGATGTCGGCTTGGGTCCGTTCCGGGTCAACGCGGTGCAGACGAAAGAGGCGCGCGCGGCCCAGAGCGGCGAATTCGAGATCATCCCGCTGGTCTCGAACGGCCTGATGAAATCCGGCTCGATTTCGGGCGAGCTCACCGCCATGGACGCTGACAACGCCTTCACTGGCTACATCGCCAACATGATGTTCGATCTGGAGTTCATGCTGATCGAGAACAGCTACAAATCCGAGGAGACCCACCCCGATTACCGGATCGAGGTTAGCTCGCCCCGGGGCACACCGATCCGCGTCGGCTCGGCCTGGATGGCGAAAAGCAGCCGCACGGGCAATGACTACCTGTCGCTGCTGATCAACACGCCTGATGGCGACCTGCGCGTCAACGCCGTGCAGAACGAAGAGCAGCGCAGCGGGCAGACCTTCGCGATCATCCCGTTCATCGACAGCGGTGAGCAACCGCAGGACGCAGGCGCGGGGCTGTCGCTGGTCGCCTAATCGGCGTGCGAGGGCGAGACGATCTGAACCCAAAGGGGAGCCGTGGGACCACGGTTCCCCTTTTTCCATGTCCGCTTGCGTGAAGGACGCCACCCGCTTGCGATCAGGTGTAAATGCGATACAATAATATATTAACGTAATATCGAGGGCGGGCGCGTGGCGGCTAGATCAGGGACGGCTCCATGGTTCGAGAGCTTTAATGTTGAGGCAGAGGTTGAAGATCTCCTCGCCCATATCGAGCGCTGCACCGGATTCGCGCCACCCGCCCGAAAGCGTGAAGTCATCATGACCCATGCAAGGGCAAAGCTCGACAGGACAAGGCAGGCATATCTGGAGGCCAAGGCGGCGGGAAAGCCGGTGTCCACATCGCGGCGTGCGTATCTGACCGACCTGCAGGACACGATCTTCATGGCGATCCCGGAAGAGAACCTCGCGCGGATGCCGCTAAGCGAGCAGGTTCTGAACGATTCCGAATTCTACGCGGAAGCCATGCACCGTGCCGCTGCGATCAGTGAGGATGAGCTCTTCATGGCGCTGTCCTCATCGCTGAAGGACATGACGGTCCAAGACGCCCGAGCGTTCGTCTCGAAGCTGTGGCACAGCACGATCGATGACAATGCCCGCAAATACGCCGAAGCCCTGAAGCGCCCCGAGCGTGAAATCATGCCGCTGCGGCCGGGGAACACTGTGTAAGATCGAAGCCAATCTCTTGGCTTGAGCCGTACCAAGGTTGGCCGCCTGAAACCCCCTTTCCCGGAAGTGGCACCCTGTGCAGCGCGCGAAAGCCGTTGAAGGGCTTGCGGAGACGTCTACTGTCGCCGCCATGATGAACCGGGATCACATGCGCGCTTTTTTTCGGCGCGGTGCGGCGCTTGCCGCCTTTGTCGCCCTGCTCTGGGCGGTCCAGGTCATCAATTGGATCACCGGCTACGGCCTGAACCCGGCGTTCGGGCTGATCCCGCGGTATTTCGGTGGGTTGGATGGCATCATCGCGATGCCCCTCCTGCATGGGAGCTTCGCGCACCTGATGGCCAATACGCCGCCGCTGCTGGTGATGGGTGGACTGCTGGTGGCAACAACCACGCGAGCCTTGCTGCCGGTGAACGCCGTGGTGATCGGCTTCGGCGGCGGTCTCGTGTGGCTGTTCGGCAGCTCGGCCATTCATATCGGAGCGTCAGGGCTGGTCTTCGGCTGGTTCGGCTTCCTCGTGGTGCGCGGCCTCGTGGATCGCTCGCTGATCACGCTAGGCGCGGCACTGGTGGTAGGTGTCCTCTATGGCTCCATTCTCTGGGGCGTTCTTCCGGGCCAACCCGGCGTCTCGTGGGAGGCGCATCTCTTCGGCGCCATCGCTGGCGCGGCTGCGGCGTTACTGGTCCGAACGCATGTCCATGCGCCACGCATGGGCGACGTCGATCTGGAATGAAGCAGTACGCCCGACGTGGTCGGCCCGTTGCGGACTTTGCCGATTTAGTTAGGTGCTGCGGCGCAGCTTCCCCAGAGCGGACGCTGTGCAAAATTCGGTAATACTGACAATATCAAAAATTCAGGTGAACTCTAAAGGCCCACTCAATTCTTCGACACTATGTCAAACACAAGCTTATTGTAGTTTGAAGCTTTGGCAAAGTAACCCAATCTGTGACGGCGGTCGATTCTATTCAATCCTCTGTGGCCGACCGCGCTAGACCAGGACAACCAATCGGATTGCCCAGCACCCAAATGGGCGTCGCGAAGCTCTACTAAACCGTACCTTAAGTCGGGTATTTCGAGGAGTTTAGCTCTTGAGATCGATGTGGCGTTTGGATGATTGTTCAGCCTGTCTATGATCTCTGCCGCTGAATTGGTGTTAAGAAGCCGATCTTCAAGAATGTGGGTCAGCCAAAAAAGCTGAAACTCGTAGATCATCGCGTCATTGTCACGAAGTAGTTCCAAGACGAATGCGGCTATGGCTTCCTCGTCTTCCGCCTCACGGCAAAATGAGTGAATATTCTTGAATAGGTGTGGGAAGCGACGCGCTATGTCTGCAAGACGGTCAATCGCTTCTTCGGCATGCTCTGCCATCAACGCCAGTACGAGCTCTGCGTCCTCTTCTTCGATATCATCTTGTTGTAGTAGGCCTCGCAGAAAACCCATTTCTTCATCCGACAAATCCTGTTCAACTTCGACCTCTTCATCGGGAATACCATCATAGTCAGTAATAACGACACGCCGTCTTTGGAGTAGCTGTATCCTTACGTCTTCGATCGCATCCTCAAGTTCAACGTTCTCTCGCACTCCGTCACTGGTCTTGTTTGGATTCAGTGAAAGGCCTTTTTCACCCAACAAGCGCTGGATCGTAATGAAGTCATGACGAAGATCACGCCGCGAGTCGGAAAAAAGTACAAAATCGTCCATAAACCTAACAACCGCATTGCTGCGCAATCCGTGAAACTGCTCGACAAAACGGAGAAAGTCGTTGCCTATCATTTTCGTTGGGTAAATGCCCTGTGGCAGACAATCGACTGACCGCCCCGTGTTTATTTCCCGAAGAAACTGACCAAACGCCTGGTAATCCTGTTCAGATGCTCCGGTTCTGGACAACCAAGAAACGAGGTCATGGTGGTAAACTGAGTTGAAATAAGCAGCGACATCGAAGCTCAAGCTGTATCTGAATTGATCTCGATACGCAGCAATGGCCCCCTTATATCCTCGATATGATCCCGAAGGATTGAGTGGCTCACCATCTTGAAAGCGGTAGCCAAAATGCTTCTTGTGCTCGTGGTAGGGCGCTCTGAAGCGGGTTCTATTTCGTAAGACGAGATCGTAAATAAAATACTCCGCCACAGGGTCCAGTTTAACGGTTCGCCTCAGGTGAAAACCGGGCTTGCCGGCATAAACCCTGGTTTGCGAACGGAATGAAAAAGATTCCTGATCGGGATCAAGGCAACGATTCAAAAACTCGGCAATCTCGGCTTGACCATTTTCGATCAAGTAGCGGTTTGTCGACATCGGGAAAAGCATTCGACGATAGTCAGCTGAGTAGAAATCGAACATCAATACTTCCTACTATTCTGATCAAAAATCTTCGGTCAATGGGGCTGCTTCAGTTTTGCCCCAAAATTCCTGATACTTCGGGCCGTGGCTTTCTGGTTGCTGACCTTTTTCGGGTTTGCTCATCATGATCGGCAACGGTGCGGGTAAATCGGGGCCGACAATGATCGCCTCGCCTTGTGATAGAGATGGGATAAAGGCAGCGGCGCTGCGATCAAGATCACCGCATGCCCTTTCAATGGTTTCCCGGTCTCGCTCATTGGTTAGCCGATGTACAAAGAGGGTTCCAAGTTGACTGAGAACATCCTGTGGCACATCTCTGGGACGCTGCGTCGCGACAACGGTGGTCAGTCCGTACTTCCTGCCTTCCTTGGCGATGAGGCCAAAGGCATCGAGGTTAACGCTATTCTGGTCATCGCCGACAGACCGGCCAATAAACTGGTGAGCTTCATCCAAGAAGCAAACAAGCGGATTTTGTCGAAAACGCCCCTGCCGCGCGATGCCAAGCAGATAGCGTCCAATAGCGTTCAGCAGCAACTCACGCGCATTGTGCTTAAAGCTCACGTTTTCGAATGAAAGCACCAAAGCCCTCGCATCTGGATCATCAAGAAACCCCTCGATTTCTTCGCATATATCCAAGCCTTCTTGAGAAAAGAAGCATGACATATCAGGAGAGTTCAAAAGCGTCTCGATCCGAATAACCAAGGTATTGTTGTAACCTACTTGCTTCGGGTCTACCCCGCCAAATGTGCCGTCCGTGTTAGCCGGGAACAGACATTCTTTGCCAATTTGGTTGGAAAGTACTTTGAGATCGAAGTCACAGTCATCTGCCGCCAACTGATCGGCTAGCATCAGCTGAGCGCGACCAAGCGGCTTCCTCTGTTGGTTTGCTTTCGAAACAGTTCTGTTCTCGTCAAGGTGGATGAAGCCGACTGTTTGGTCGTTGTGTTGAACTTCTATTCGAAGAGCATCGCTGCCTTCGACGGCATGCTGCGGAAACCGCACTGGGTCTGCCAACAGCAGTCGAGCCAGTCTCAAGCTGATAATCGCACTCCGAAGAGTGGGGCCTTGGCTTTGCCCGGTTGGTCTGAGCAGGGCGTTCAAGTCAAGCTCGGACAGCTTCTCACTCGGAAACCGCGCCAAGCGGCCTTCAGCCGCTTGGTCATTTGAGAAATCAAACTCCCGTGCGGCGGCTACCTTTCCTGCGAATTCTCCCGTTGGATCGAACAGAATGCACTTGCCACCTATACGCACGATCTCATTGACGAGGCGGGACACTGTCCAGCTCTTCCCCCCGCCTGTCGCACCAAATACTCCGCAATGACGACCGAACAATTTCTCAGGCGGAATGCTGAGAGCGGCATCATCCAGCCCAGATAGGTTCCCCAGCTCGACGAGCAACGGTGCACTGTCTCCCTTCACATCGCCTTCCAAGGCATCCTTGATGGAATTGGACAACGCTCCGCCTTCTGCGAGGTAGACCCCATCACCGACCCTTGGCTGCGTGTTGATACCGCGCGTCACTTTCCGAGTGGTCTTGCTGACGGTCGCCAACAATTGAACACGCCCCTGCGGCTCTACCGTGGGATCGGTTTCGATCTGGTGCTCAAGGACGTTTCGTTGCCTGTCTGGAATGCCAACCTCCGTCACGCGTCCCAAGATCGCTGAGCGATCGCAATCGACAAACACGAAATCACCAACTGAACCCTTTGCCAGTCCACGCCGCCCGAGGGCTGCAAGTGCATTCGGCAAGGTGAGTTCTACAGCACTGGCCGTCACCCGTGTGACTGTTCCGATGCGCTTCGACGGGTCGATCAGGGAGGCAAGCTCGCTCATGCGCCATCGCCCTCGCGCAGCTTCTCAAGCCGATCCCGCAAGAGCTGGCGATCCGTCTTGCCCGATATCATTGGGAGAGCATCGGCAAGGTCTTCGAAACGACCGTTCAGCATAGTGATGCGCGTATCGCCCTGCTGCACAAGACGCGCGATCTTGCTCTGGTAGTGGCGTTGTCCACCTAGATCGAGGTCAATTTCCTGCACGTCTTCATCGAAGAGCTTTCTGTGCTCTACGAACCCACGATCACAAAGCACAAGGCGAAGCGACAGGTTCGTTTCGATGGCTGACCAGATCGGGGCGCTGATGTGATCATCAGCAAACCCGAAGCCTGAGACGATCAACGTTGTGTCGGGTTCCCGCAACGCTGCCTGCAAGGCCGCGAACATGTCGAGATAGGGGCTTCCGAATGCTTCCTGATATTTCGAAGACCGAGGATAGATCAGTACTGGCTTGCGGTCTTCGCCGGGGGCATCGACGCTTCGGATAACGACTTCATCGGAACGTCGCCGCCAATCCACTGACCCGTGCAGCTTGTAGAGGTGAAACACGCCGTCGAGGTAGTCAGCCTTCGTGCCCGATACGGCTCGTCGCACGATGTCATGGTCGAAGTGATCACGGTTGAACCGCTGTTCGGCACTGTGGGAAAACCCGTCGATCAGCACGATGCCGAGGCGAAGGCCTGCCGTCTCAATGCATAGATCGTAGTTCGTGGTGAACAGCTTTACTCTGGGCTTTTCCGGAGATCGGCGGGCGAACTTTTTCAAGAATGCCAATTGCGCGGGCAAATCCGTGCCCGCGCCAACGAAACCTACCTTGCTCAAGATAGTGTTCTCAGCAACGCGAACAAACTCAATCAGCTCATCCAACCAAGGCCCATCAGCGAAATCAGGGTCGTTTTTCGCCCGAATATTGAGCAGCTCAATTTGCATCTTGCAGAGGCTCAACAGGCTTTCGATATCTCCGGCCTTCTGCTTCCCCTCGTTGTCGTTCTGCGGCAGGCCACCCATTACTTTCTTTGCGAGATCGTCAAACTCTTTGTGGTCGACCATATTTCCTTCGGAAACGGCATCTCGCACAGCATGCCACAGATCGCCCATCCCTGGCGCACTCGGCCCACCTTCGTTCTTGGCCGAGAAGGACGCCCCAGACCCCAACAGCACCACGACATTGGTTGAATGCAGCGCCGCCAACAGAGCCTCTTCGACCTGATCCTTGCATCCTGCCTTGGGTTTCTTGCTGGGGTCGTCCGGGTCTTCCTTCTCACCCTCCCAGCGCAGCCACTTGCCGTCGCGCGTCAACAAGCGCAGCAACTCCTTTTTTCCTACCAGCTCGCCATCCCAAAAGTTCTTCAAGTCTACCACCTTAGAATGCAATTCTAGGGTGAAGCTAGATTAGTTGTTCAGCCGGGTAAATCGTCCATGAATCATCGCTCACCAAGGTGTTCGGCGCATTAGGGCCGCAAGCGCACCAATGACGGCTTTTGAAGTGGAGCTTTTTCGGCTTGCACTAGCTGTGAATGACGACTTCCCGCCCATCACGTGGGATGCCGCGATAAGTAATTCGTATAGTCGGCAGCGTAGTCGCCTGCACATCAACCTTGGCATAAGCCTTGCGGCCTCCCCAGCTCGGCTTCGCGTGTCGCAGGGGAGAACGGCCCTTCGGACCGTCGCGCATTCGGCCATGCGGCCTCACCGCGGCGTTGCACCCGGCGTCCCGGTTTGCCCGCCTCGCGAGCACGTCCCTCCCCGGCCGCTCCGCCGGATTGCGCTCTGGTCTGTTTTGCGGGGCAAAACGATCCCGCCGCTCCATCCGTCTCACGCGTCCGGTCTGGCCGTTTGCCTGCTCGGGTCGGGCAAACCTACCGTCAAAACACACACACATGAGCGCGGAAGCATATCCTCCGGATGGCCCCCAAATCAGCCCGCGTCAAGGATCGCAAAACTTTTCGGCGGGGGCGGGGCATGTGGCGCGGGATGGTCCCGTGCGTGAGGGCGCGCATGTGTCCGGTGCTGCGCGCAGAAAACTTTTGCGCCCGGCAAGCCGGCGGCTGCGCCGTCCCTGACCCGGGCAGATTCGGAAACCAGGCATTCGGCCATGCCCCCACACTCACGTGGTGGCTCCTCAACCGAATACTGGAGACCAGACATGGCTTACGACACCGCAAACACCTACGAGACCATCGAGCTTTTCGGACTGACCGAGAAGGACGCACAGTTGCCGATCCCGGAAGATCACATCCTGACCGACCGCATCATCCGCGAAAGCTTCGAGGCTTTGCTCGGTCCGCTGCGCGGGACCGGCCTTGAGGCAGAAATCGAACCGCTGGCCCATGGGCTCGCGACGATCCTGCAGCGCCGCAAGGTGGCGCTTGGCAAGGAGGTCGACCGCACCGCCGACAAGATCGGCGCGCTGGCAAAATCCCACGACGGATCGGAGATCGCCGAGACCGCGCTCGAAGAGGCGCAGGCGCGCTTTGTGCAACTGCGCGAGATTGTCGGCGCCATCGAGGTGATGAGCGAGGCGGCGGCGGAATGTTACGAGATCGAAACGGGCCACGCCTTCATCCCGGCAGCCGGGTCGCGCGCGAGCGTCCGGGCGCAGGAGACCGGGGCGGTCTTCGAGGCGCGGCAGCTCCTCGAGCAGCACGACCGCGAGACCGCCGAGAAGTCGAAAGTCGAGGGGGTTCCCCTGATCGTCTCAGGCGCCACCGACTGGACCGATGTTGATGTGATCTTCAACACGCTCGACAAGGTTCGCGAACGGATCAAGCAGAACCGCAACCAGGAGATCTTCCTCTGCCACAAGGGTGGCAAGCACGGGGCGGAGATGATTGCGGCCCGGTGGGCCCGGGCACGCGGGGTCGCGCAGGCGCGCTTCGATCCGCGCTGGTCCGCGCATGGGCGGGCGGCACCGTTCAAGTGCAACGACG
>NZ_AWWI01000003.1 GCF_002760615.1 Puniceibacterium antarcticum
GCAAAACTCAAACCCGGAGTCTCGCTCACGCTGGATAAAAGTTGGGGGCAACGTCACCGACCCCAAAGAGGCCTATGTCGATGGCACGATGGTGTCCGCCAAGGGATGGACGGCACTGGCCGCCTTCATGCGCGAATGTATGAAAGTGCTCGGAACCGAAATTCGGCATACCTAAGACTGTATAAGATAAATGAGATCAGCTGTCTCGCAGGGCGGCTGACTCCGATCCTATCAAAAGCGGTCATGATCCAAGGCCTTACCGCTTCTCTAGGCAGCCGATCAGGCCTCGGACATCCAACATAGCCATGTATTGGTTGCGATAAGGGGGGGACCGTCATGTGCCCAGATGGCTTTGTCGAAAAGTGCCGCTCCGGGAAGAATAACTACTTAATCAACGTAGCCATATTGAAAATCTTCCTAGACGTCTCAGGTGGCCCATAGGGCTTTGCTTACAATGCCGACGGCTTTGTCAGTTTGCTGCGTCGCGTCGTGACAAAGATACGTGCGCCGTTCAGGCAGCCATTTCCGCCGCAGAGTTGTTCCACAGGTTGAACGCGTCAGCCCAAGATTGGCGATAGTATGTAGCGGAAAGGCAGTAGCGCTTTAGACGGAAGATGACCGCAGTCTGGTCGTGGATGGATAGAAAACGTTGCGCTTGGCATGGGGATTTGAAGCGCCCCATAGTATTATTTCTTCGTCGCATGCGTCGATGCGACGCCTTGGATCGGTTTTTCAAACCCTATTGGGATTGATGAGCGACGCTTGGGCAAAGGTCACGGATGGCCAGCCTCTCGCATTTCCCGGCCGAGGTCAGTTGCTCGTATTTCGCCTTCATATTGCGCTTGGAGCATATTTCGGTTGGAGCGCGCTTCCACGATCGCCGGTAAAAAAATCGCCCGCTGCTCACTGGCCGACCCGCTCTGGATACGCTCCCTGCCGCGCCAAGTTCCCGATTGCCTCGACATGAGCGCAAGCCTAACTTAAATGGAGCCGACACATATCGATGTGTCGGCTCCATCGACGCTAGTGCGTGGATTGGCCTTGTGGCACTTAGTGAAGATGCTCCGGCAGCTCCTTGAGCTGGTCTTTTGTCATGGGTGACGTCGCATGGATTTTGCCAGTTTCGTCGCGCATAAAGCGCAGGCGTGCCACATCGAGTGCTACGGGCTTGGCGCCCAAGCCCAGAAAACCACCGACATCGACGATGACTTGCGCGTTGCCTCCGACACCGTGCAGGTGAGCCACGCTGCCGATTTTGCTGTCGTCCGGTCCGTAGACGGTCGTACCGTCAAGGTTTGCTTCGGTCAGTTCGTCAGTGCGAAGCGGCGTATGCTTGGAATGGTCCATGGTTTGTCTCACTTCTGTTGGTGTTTCCGACTGTTGCAATAACCGACGGATCCTGCGTTCTGTTCCCTGCGCGCTCACCGATTGTGCAAACGGGCTGATTACCGCCCAAGGCGCGATCAGCCCGTGACCAAAATCCGCTTAGGCGCAAATTGCTTAGAAACCGCTTGACCCGGTCGACATGCCTCGTCCGGACATATCTAATTTCCCAATGTGCAATCTCCATTCCAACACGATCGCCAAGGACGCGATGCGCCAGCGCTTCGCGGTATAAGTAGCTCAGGGAAATCTTGGATCGGCCATGGCCGCCGCCAGATAGAGCGCAAAGGTTGGAAACGGTCTCACGGGGCGCATCGAGTTGCGGTTCTGGCACCATGGCCTTCGCCACAAAGTTCGTGGTCGCTCAGCACCTCGATCACCCGGCAATCCGCGATTGTGCCTTTGGCACATTGCGTGATCATCCGCTCAAGCTCTGCCTGCAGCGCCGTCAGCCGGGCGATGCGCGCCTTCACCGCAGAGAGCTGTTCGGTGGCTATGACATCTGCGGCGGCGCAGTACTGTTCGGGCGTGTCCGAGAGACTGAGCAAGTCGCGGATAGCCTCGAGCGGGAAGCCGAGGTCGCGGGCATGACGGATGAAGGCCAGCCGATGCTGCGCCTTTGCATTATAAAGCCGCTGGTTTCCGGCACTGCGGTCTGGCGTCGGCAAAAGGCCGATCTGTTCGTAATAGCGAATGGTCGGCACCTTCACGCCCGCCGCTATGCCCAGTTTTCCAATCGTCAGCATAAGATACCTCTTGAAGCTATAGGTACTAGAGACATTAGGTTAGTCGTCGAATGAAGACAATTGCTGCGTTTGGCAGAATGGAAATCAAGATGACGACACGCTGCGAATGGATGATCACGGGTATGGATTGCGGATCCTGCGCGGGCAAGGTGCGGGGGGCGGTCGAACGTCTGCCGGGGGTGAGTGAGGTTGATGTGGCGCTGATGGCCGAACGGTTGCGCCTGACGCTGGATGAGGGGCTGACATCGCGCGCGACTGTTGAGACGGCCATCAAGAGGCTGGGGTTCGGCATTGCACCAAAGGGGGTCGCGGCCCCGCGTAAAAGTTTTGTTTTGCCTGATGACGCCGTTGCTGCAGGCGCGGACAGAGGTGAAACCGACAGCCTGCGGGATGTCCCCGGTCGTCCCGGTCCGTCAGCCAAGCGTGATCCGTCCTGGTATCAGACTGGCAAGGGGCGGCTGGTGATCGGCACCGGCGCCCTGCTGATCGCTGCCTGGGGCATCAATATTGTCGCGCCGGACGGGGTCGCACACTTGGCCTTTATACTCGCCACGCTGATCGGAGTTGCGCCGATTGCCTGGCGCGCGCTCAATGCGGCACGCGCGGGTATGCCGTTCACGATCGAGATGCTGATGACCATTGCGGCCACTGGCGCACTTGTCATCAACGCCGCCGAGGAAGCGGCGCTGGTCGTGTTTCTTTTTGCGGTGGGCGAAGTGCTGGAAGGGGTCGCAGCGGACAAGGCACGCGACGGGATCAGGGCGCTGGCGCAGCTTGTTCCCAAGATAGCGCTTTTGGAGACGTCCGGGCGGACGCGCGAGGTGCTCGCCGGGAGCTTGACAATTGGCCAGACGGTTCTGGTGCGCCCCGGCGACAGGGTGCCTGCGGACGGCGAGGTGATCGAAGGGGTGTCGGGCTTGGACGAAAGTCCGGTTACGGGCGAAAGCGTGCCAAGCCTGAAAGAGCCCGGTGACGCGGTCTTTGCGGGGTCGATCAACACCGAAGCGGCTCTGCGCGTGCGAGTAAGCAAGGCGGCAGAGGACAACACGATTGCCCGCATCATCCGTCTGGTCGAGGAGGCGGAAACGGCGCGTGCCCCGACCGAGCGGTTCATCGACCGCTTCAGCCGCATCTACATGCCCGGAGTGGTGGGCGTGGCCCTGCTGGTGGCCATTGTCCCGCCGCTGACCTTTGCGCAAGCCTGGGATATCTGGGTTTACCGCGCGCTTGCGTTGCTGCTGATCGGATGCCCCTGCGCACTGGTCATTTCGGTTCCGGCCTCGATTGCCTCGGCTTTGTCGGCGGGGGCTCGGCGCGGCCTGCTGATGAAGGGTGGTGCGGTGATCGAAGCGGCGGCACGGACCACACACGTCGCCTTTGACAAGACCGGTACGCTTACTCTCGGGCGGCCACGGATCACCGACATCGTGCCGTTCCGCGGCACGGAGGCGGAGGTTCTTGAGCTTGCCGCCGGGATCGAGGCGGGATCGAGCCACCCTCTGGCCGTGGCGATCCTGTCCCGCGCCGAGGCGAACGGCGTCGCGCCGCTGCCTGCGTCTGGTGCCCGCGCACTGCCCGGAAAAGGTGCCGAAGCAATGGTGGCTGGTGCGTCCGCCTGGATCGGCTCGCCGCGCTTTGCCGAATCTTCGGGGGTCTTCGACGACACCGCGCGCAGCCGGGCCGCAGCGCTTGAGATGGAAGGCAAGACCGTCGTTGCGGTCTTTCGTGCCGGGCTGCTGGTCGGGCTGCTGGCGCTGCGGGACGAGCCGCGCCCGGATGCGGGCGACGCGGTGCGCCAGTTGAAGGTGCTTGGCGTCGACGCGGTGATGCTGACCGGTGACAATGGCCGCACCGCTGCGGCGATCTCTGCGATCCTCGGGATGGATCATCGCGCCGAGCTGATGCCCGGGGATAAGGTTGCCGCGATCCGGCAGATGGCGGCGCGTGGCTGCGTGATGATGGTGGGCGACGGGATCAACGATGCCCCGGCGCTGGCCGCAGCACATGTCGGGGTGGCGATGGGGTCTGGCACCGATGTGGCACTGGAAACCGCTGACGCGGCGATGCTGCGCAACCGGGTGACGGATGTGGCGGGCACGATCAGGCTGGCCCGCGCGGCGATGGCCAACATCCGCCAGAACGTGGCGATCGCGCTTGGCCTCAAGGCGGTGTTCCTTGTCACAACCGTGCTGGGCCTGACCGGCCTCTGGCTCGCGATCCTCGCCGACACAGGTGCCACGGTTCTTGTCACGCTCAATGCCCTGCGCCTACTGGCCTTTGATCCGGACAAGGAGAGCTGAGATGATTCCGGCCCTTGGCTGGAGCGCGCTTGCAGTCCTGCTGCTGTATCTCATGCTTTTCGTCTGGGGCGGCGTCATGACCGCCATCGCCTCCCAGGCCGATGGTGCGATGATTGCTACGTCGGGATATTTGAGGGCCATTGACGAGGGGCGGGAGAGTCCGCGGGGCATGCTCGCGTAAGAATTGATTTGGCATGCTCGCCTGTCGGGTTTTAGGTTTACGCTTAGGTCACCCGCAGAACGCGGGGGCCGCACGGGAGGAGACCACAGATGAATCGTATGCGTTTCGGCATATTCCTGGCGCCGTTCCACAAGCCCGGGATCAACCCCACGCTCGCCCTTGAACAGGACCTCGAACTCGTCCAGTGGCTGGACCGCTGCGACTATGATGAGGTCTGGTTCGGTGAACACCACTCTGCAGGGTCGGAGATTTCCGCCAACCCCGAGATCATGATCGCCACCGCGGCGCAGCGCACGAAGTACATCAAGCTTGGCACTGGCGTCGTGTCTGTCAGCTATCACAACCCACTCTGGATTGCTGAGAACATGGTCCAACTTGACCATCTGACGCGCGGACGCATCATGCTGGGGCTCGGGCCCGGGTCCCTTCCCACTGATGCCGCGATGATCGGGCTGTCGCAGAAGGACACCCGGGGGCTGCTGGCCGATGGGCTGGACATCATCACTCGCCTGCTTCGCTCCGACGAGCCAGTGAATTTCGAAAACGACCGTTGGGTGCTGAAGGATGCCCGACTGCACCTGCGCCCCTATTCCAACTTCGATCTGGCCACTGCCGCCGTCGCTTCGCCCACCGGACCCAAGCTCGCGGGTAAATACGGCACCGGGCTGATCTCCATCGGCGCGACCACCGCCGCCGGGTTCGACGCTCTCGCGCTGCACTGGGACGTGATCGAGGAAGAGGCGAAGCACCACAAGCAGCAGGTGAGCCGCGACAAGTGGCGCCTCGTCGGCCTCTGCCACATTGCCGAGACGATGGAGCAGGCGCGGCGCGACGTCGAATACGGAATCGGGCACTGGTTCAACTACTTTCAAGAGATCGCCGCCTTCCCGCAGATGTCCATGCCAGGGCAGAATGCAAAAGAGATGATCGATTTCATAAACGACTCCGGTTTCGGCGCCATCGGCACACCCGAGATGTGTCGCGCCCAGATCGAACGGCTCTGGACCCAGTCCCAGGGAGGTTTCGGCGCCTACCTGATGCTGGCGCACAACTGGGCCAATTTCGAGGCCACTAAGCGCAGCTATGACCTCATCGCGCGCGAGGTGTTTCCGCATTTTCAGGGCCAACACTTGTCGACCATGACCGCCGCCGCCCGCGCCCAGAAGCTGCGCCCGCAACTGGCCGAGATCCACGCCAAGGCGGTCGAGACAGCACAGGTGAGCTATGCCGCCGAGAGGGAAGGCCGCAAGATCAGCGAACCCGTAAAATAAGACTGCTGCCGCAGCCCTCCCCGGGTTGCGGCGTCTGCATGGCGGCTGATCGGTAAGTGCGTGCCGAGCCACAGCTCGCCCATATGGCAAGACCAAGGCCAACTGCGAACAGGTCTTGCAGAATATCACGGCTGCATTGACGCAGATCAGTCGCGGTCACGATTTGGCGCGGCGTCTGAAATTGGGATTTCGAGAGCGGTTCAAGCCAGCAATGGCAAGCTTTCTAAGCCATGCAGTTGTCGGGAAAAGTGTGGGACGGTAGCTTTGACGCCGAGGTCTGGAGTGACCGTCCATTGCAGCAACCGCAATCGCATTGACCCTCGTTGGCAAGTCGGCGCTCGCACAAGATTAGAACAGCGGCGATACGACGTCTAGCGAGATGACAAGCGCCGAGCTCGCGAACATGCAGGGCGGCCTTTTCCGATTTGACCTCAAGTGTCCATTGACGTTGAGACAAGGTGCTGAGGTCAGGCACGTCTTAATCCAGACCCGTCAGCCGCAGCAGGCTTTCCACGAAGCCATTGTTTGCCGAAGCGCCATCCCGAACAGCACTTTCATGGTCAGGCACGTCCGGATCGCAGCGTCACTGAATCTCCGCGATCTGCCTCTCTTGAAGGAAGGTTCAGCACCCCAGTGCATCTCGGGATCGAACCA
>NZ_AWWI01000004.1 GCF_002760615.1 Puniceibacterium antarcticum
CACCGGCCGACCCGCAAGCGGGAGAAGGTATTCGGCCGGTTCAAGTCTCACCGGCAAGCACCGAGGTTCCTGACCGCACACGACCCGATCAAACTGATCTTCCGTCCCCGCCGTTACAGACTCACCGCAAAATCATACCGCCACGCCCGGGCCGATGCTTTCAGCCTCTGGGCAGATTACGCCGCCGACATGGCGGCGTGACCCGCCGATCACTCCAACCGTAAAAGCTTGAGGCAACAACTTGGCGATGCCGATAAATACCTTGAAATCAAGGCGTTACACCTTGGAGGTCTGGACACCTGACATCTGACGGGTGGCAGTGCGGCAAGTGTCGGGCTGCACTGATGCAAGGCTAATGTCCGTGATCCTCGGCATCAGCTGTTTCGTGGTCGATACGTTCGGCAAGGAACGGGTCGCCAATTGGGTCCAGATGCCTTGATGTAGGCTTCGCGGATGATCGTGGGGACATCGCGCGAGGTGACGCACTGTCCCGGTACATGCAACGCGGGCAGATAGGCGGGGCAGGTCGGGGATTTGGTCGATGGTGGTTAAGGTCGATCTGCCCTTTGCCTCAGCTTGCGTCATGCGAGACCTTCGCGCTGCCAATAATCAACGTCATATTCAGACCGGCGGCAGATGCCCGTATGGCGGGGGCATAGGCTCGAAACGGAGCGGCAGATCCGCCTCCTGTCAAACCGGCCCGGGTTGATGTGTAGCCGTGCGCAGATCTTGCCATGCATCGCTGTTAAGGTGCGGAAGGTCGTTTACGGCGAGCGCGCCGATTCCCGTGGCAGGCACCTTTGACGTTGACCTGATGTCGCGCTGGAAACTGACGGATGCGACCGAATCCAAAGGTTTCCTGTCGGCGGACTACAGCTATGCCGCCGGGTTTTAACTTTGGCAATAGTGCGAACCGAAGTTGGACGAGATGGCGACAGAGGTTTTGGGTGGGGCAGGTGCCGACGCTTCGGTTCCGCTTCTTATGGACGTTGGAAAAGATTCCGGCCAGCTCAGGTTCAGCACACCGTCAGATGCAAAGACGAGGGGCCAAGGTCTTCAACTCGGCTCTTTGAACAGATGCCGCAGCGGGAATTCCGACGATCGCCGCCTCAAACCGTTCGAATGTGTCGCGCTGGTGCAAGGACAGAGTGACCTTCACGACCGTCGTCAGGGTCTTGTCCAGCTGCCCCAAGTTCCAGTCGCGCGCTGTCTCTGTCAATATAGCCCGCCTCGTGCAGGCGCATGATCTTCTAAAGGCAAGGTGAGCGGACAGTGCGACAAAATCTGCACGCCGTGCAAATGTCATACTCCCGTCCCGGTGCAACGAATCAGCAATGTCCAGATTGATGGTGTCAAACTTTGCCAGCCCTATCGGGCGTTCGTACTTGTAGGGCAGGGGCAAAGCGGCCCCGCCTAATTGCTTCGTCTCAGGCCATTGCCGGAGTGTAGCCAGCCGCGACAAGAGCCGCACGCGCAGTTTCGGCATCGCCGTCGACCTTGACGGTGTGGGTCGGCAGATCGATATCCACCGCAGCACCAGGTAGAGCGCTCGCAAGCGCGCTGCGCACTGTCTTTTCGCAATGTCCGCAGGTCATGTCAGGCAGGTGAAAGCTTGCGGCCGTGGCGCCGGTGTCCTGAGTGGCCGCGTCGGTGTGGGTGCTGCATCCGCACATGAGATTTATCCTTTGATCAGGCCCCGTCAGGGGCGATTCGTATGATTCAAACCGGGGTCTCTGGTCATTTCTGACGCCAGTATCCCATCAGATGGGGCCTCCAGTGACTGGAAGGTCAAGGGGTTCCTCAGAATTTTCCGAAATTCTTGAAATTGATTTTTGGTGCTTGACCTTCCAGTCACTGGAATCTCTAGCTTGAGAGCAACACAGTTCTGAACAGAGAGGAATCATAGCCATGACCAACGCGAACATCCTAAGCCTGCAGGTCGAAGGTATGTCCTGCGCTTCGTGCGTCGGTCGTGTGGAAAAGGCGCTGAACGCCCTGCCCGGCGTCAGCAACGCTGAAGTTAACCTGGCCACCGAAACCGCCCGCGTCTTTCATGATGGCAGCGTCTATGCCGTCACCCTGATCGACACGCTGGACAAGGCGGGCTATCCCGCTCGTGTCGCCGAAACCACCATCGACATCACTGAGATGTCCTGCGCCTCTTGCGTCGGGCGCGTGGAAAAGGCTCTGAACGCGCTGCCCGGCGTGATCCGCGCAGAGGTGAACCTCGCCACGGGCCGCGCCACAGTGCGCTATGCCGAAGGGGCAGTGACCCCCTCGGACATCGCCGCGACGTCGACCAAGGCGGGGTATCCCGCAACCGTCCACGCCTCTGGCCAGACCGAAGACAGCACCAGCGCCCGCAAGGAAGAAGAGATCGTGAGCCTGCGACGCTCGGTGATCTTTGCCGCCGCGCTGGCACTGCCGGTCTTTGTGATCGAGATGGGCGGCCACCTGTTTCCCGGCTTTCACATGTGGGTGCACCACACCATCGGCCAGCAGACCTCGTGGGTGGTCCAGTGGATCCTGACCACGCTGGTGCTGATCGGGCCGGGCCGGATGTTCTACACCAAGGGCATTCCCGCCCTGCTCAAAGGCGCACCTGACATGAACAGCCTTGTCGCTGTCGGCACTCTGGCGGCCTATCTCTACTCCGTCGTCGCCACCATCCTGCCGGACCTTCTGCCCGATGACGTCCGATCGGTTTACTTTGAATCCGCCGCAGTGATTGTCGTGCTGATCCTTGTCGGCCGCTGGCTCGAGGCACGGGCCAAGGGCCGCACCGGGGCCGCCATTCAGGCGCTTCTGGGCCTGCAGGCCCGCACCGCGACTGTCGAACGGGACGGCCAAGCGGTTGAGCTGGCGCTTGAAAACATCCGCGCGGGCGACATCCTTATCGTGCGCCCCGGCGAACGCATCGCCGTGGACGGAGTGATCGTTGACGGCGACAGCCATGTGGACGAAAGCATGATCACCGGCGAACCTGTGCCCGTCTCCAAAGGCCCCGGCGCGACCGTCACCGGCGGCACAGTGAACGGTTCGGGCGGCTTCCGCTTGCGCGCCACCCGTGTGGGCGGTGACACCACGTTGGCCCAGATCATCCGCATGGTCGAAGAGGCGCAGGGCGCCCGCCTTCCCATTCAGGGTCTGGTCAACAAGATCACCCTGCGCTTTGTGCCGGTGATCCTTGGCGTTGCGGCGCTGACGGTGCTGGCCTGGCTGATCCTCGCCCCCGCTCCGGCGCTGACCCATGCGCTGGTGGCTGGTGTTTCGGTTCTCATCATCGCCTGCCCCTGTGCCATGGGTCTCGCCACACCGACCTCGATCATGGTGGGCACCGGGCGTGCCGCCGAACTGGGTGTGCTTTTCCGCAAGGGCGACGCGCTTCAGGGTCTCGGCGCGGTCGATATCGTCGCACTCGACAAGACCGGCACCGTGACCGAAGGCCGCCCGGAACTGACCGACCTTGTCCTCTCGGACGGTTTTGAACGCTCTGAGGTACTGGCGCTGGTCGCTGCGGTCGAGGGCCGTTCGGAACACCCGATTGCTGAGGCGATTGTCCGCACTGCCCGCGCCGAAGGCGTTGCGCGGCACGAACTCAGCGATTTCACCGCGATGGCCGGCTATGGCGTCCGTGCGACCGTTGCGGGCCGCGACGTCCTGATCGGCGCCGACCGGCTGATGGCCCGCGAAGGCATCGACACCGGCACGCTGGCCGAAACCGAAACCGCGCTTGCCGAACGCGGCCGCTCGGCACTGTTTGCCGCTATCAACGGGCGCATTGCTGCCGTGATCGGCGTCGCGGATCCGGTCAAACCCGCCAGCGCTGCCGCCATTGCCGCGCTCAAGGCGCAGGGCCTGAAGGTCGCGATGATCACTGGCGACAAACGCGAAACCGCCGAGGCGATCGCTGCCGACACCGGCATCGACCTTGTGATTGCCGGCGTCCTCCCCGACGGTAAGGTTGCCGCCCTCGACACCCTGCGCAAAGGAGGCGGCAAGGTTGCGTTTGTGGGCGACGGCATCAACGACGCGCCCGCGCTGGCACACGCAGATGTGGGCATCGCCATCGGGACGGGCACGGATGTGGCCATCGAATCCGCCGATGTGGTGCTGATGTCGGGCGACCTGCGCGGAGTAGTGAACGCTTTTGCCGTGTCCCAAGCGACCATGCGCAACATCCGCCAGAACCTGTTCTGGGCTTTCGGCTACAACACGGCCCTGGTGCCGGTGGCGGCGGGTGTGCTTTATCCGGCCTTCGGCATCCTGCTGTCCCCGATGCTGGCAGCGGGCGCCATGGCGCTGTCCTCGGTCTTTGTCCTCAGCAACGCCCTGCGTCTGCGCCGGATCAATCCGCAGATGGACGAAAGCGCACCCGCAATCGCGCAAGCGCAGGACCATAATGCCGTGGTCGCGCCTGCCGAGTGATTGGCACGGCATCGCCAAGTTGTTGCCTCAAGCTTTTATGGTTGGAGTGATCGGCGGATCACGCTGCCATGTCGGCGGTGTAATCTGCCCAGAGGCTGAAAGCATCGGCCCGGGCGTGGCGGTATG
>NZ_AWWI01000005.1 GCF_002760615.1 Puniceibacterium antarcticum
AATGCGCGCCGCCCGCCGCCCTCGGCCTCATGCACGCGGCGCGGGCGCAAGGATAAGGGGTCGGGTGGAGCGGCCTCAGGCCGCATCCTCACGCGCCCCTTCCGCCACGATCTGCAGCATCCCGTCTGACAGGGGTCGTTGCAGGTGCAGCGCCTCGGCGGCAGGTGCTGTCAGCCAGCTCCGGCATTCCTCAGGCGTTGTCAGGATGACGGGCATCGCCTTTGGATGAACGGGCGCCACCTCACGGTTGGGCTCGCAAGTGAGGAACCCAAAGAGGTCCGCCGTCACCTCACCCTCCTTCAGTTTGCGCACAGAGGTCCATTCGGTGCGCAGACCCGCAAAGAACGCCAGAGGCCGATCATGGCCAAGCGCGAACCAGACCGGGTGATTGCGGGGGGCGCCGGGGCGGCTGTCGATTTCGGAAAAGCTGGTAAAGGGCACAAGGCAGCGGTGCTCCACCCCCAGCCAGCGCCTCCAGTGTGCTGAGGCGGTATTGCGGATGTTGCTCACACCGGGATCTGTGCGCTTGCCCTTCAGAAACACCTGCGGCGTCGGCATGCCCCAGCGGGCTTTGCTCAGTTGCCAGCCACCCGCCTCTGCGTGCCGGATGATCGGCGCGGCATAGTCCGGGAAGATCCCCGCCATAGGTGGCAGGTTGCCCACCAAATCCTCAAGCGTCTCACCCCCTTCGATCACATCGTCAAAGACATGCCGCATGGCGTCCTGGGATTTGGTCTGTGAATAGAGGTTGCACATCAGCGGATCCGGAGAATCGAGAGGGATGGTTGATCCGGAACATTGCCAGAACATGCGGCTTCGGGGAAGGGTGTTTCTGATGTGC
>NZ_AWWI01000006.1 GCF_002760615.1 Puniceibacterium antarcticum
CCCCCCCGCCGCCAGCCGCATCGGTCGGCCCGTCGCGCCCGTCGGTGCCGCCCGACAGGAACAGCCAGTCCTGCCCCAGATCGGGCGCCGCCAGCGCCACGCGCAGGGCCAGCTCCTGATTGCGCCCGCCGCGCCCGTCGCCGCGCAGGATCACTGTGGTCTCTCCGCCAAACAGCAGGGCGGTGGGCGCCTTGACCGGGGCCATCAGCGCCAGAACCTCCTGCGCTGCGGCGTCTACATCCCCGACCAGAGGCCGATCCGAAACCCGCACATCCCAGCCTTCGGCCCGCGCCACATCCGCCATGGCGGCAACCGACTGACCGTTTGAGCCGACCATGATGTTCGTCGCCTCCGGCACCGGTTCAGGCGCGCGCGCCGCCGCCAAGGCCTCTTGTGCCGCCACAGGCAGCTTGTCCCACAACCCATGTGCCTCAAGCATTTCACGCGCCTCAGCCGCTGTGCCGATGGGGCCGACCGTGGGACCCGAGGCGATGGCCCGCAGATCATCGCCGATCACATCCGACAGGATGAACGCCGTCACCGGGGCAGGGGCCGCGCGGCGCAGGAACCCGCCGCCCTTCAGCTGCGACAACTGCTGACGCACGAGGTTCATCAACACGATATCAAGGCCGCCGGACAGCAGCACCTGATTGACCGCCGCCTTGTCCGCCAGCGTCATCCCTGCAACGGGGGCGGGCAGCAGGGACGACCCGCCGCCGGAAATCAGCGCAATCACCTGATCCTCTGGCCCGCAACCGTCCAGCAGCTCCATCACCGCCTGCCCCGCCGCAGCCCCCGCCGCATCGGGCACCGGATGACCGGCGTTCAGCACCCGCGCACCGGGCACAGGCATGGTGTTTTCGTGATGGGTGACGGCCAGCGCCTCGTGCGGGCCGCTCACATGGCGCAGGGCCTCGGCCAGCATGGCAGGCGCGGCCTTGCCCACGGCAATCAGCACAGTGCGCCCCGTGGCCTGCGGCAGTGGCGTCAGGGCCAGTTGCCGCCGCACCGCCAGCGCGGGATCAGCGGCGGTGACGGCAGCGTCAAAAAGGCGGCGCGCATCGGGGCGCAGGTCTGTGGTCTGGGTCATGGTTTGCTTTCCTGAGTGTGCGCAGAAAGCCGTGTCACATCCGGGCTGTCAAGCTGACAGCCCGGTTTAGATCATTGGTCGCGGCTCAGGATGCCGGAGTCAGGCAGTTCGCGATCTTATCCGCCGTATCGCTGATCAATGCCGGATAAAATCCCGCCCCCTCGGGCAGGGCGGACCCCAGCGGATCAACCTCGGTCACCTTGAGTGTGTCACCATCCCCCAGCGCGTTCAGATAGCCCTCTGGTCCACCCGGTTCGGCCAGCACACATGTCACATCACCTTGTGCCAGAAGGTCGCGCAGCTCGGCCAGACGGGCAGGCCCCGGTGCACTGGCATCGCTCAGGGAAATGGCGCCCATCGGGTGCAGATCAAAGGCCTGCTCGTAATACTGATAGGCATCATGCAGCGACAGATAGGCCATGTCATGCACCTCAGACAGGCGCGCTTTGGACTGCGCGACGGCCTCGGCAATGGCGGCCTTGGCCTCATCCGCATTGGCGCGGTAGGTCCCGGCATTCTCCGCGTCCAGCGCCGACAACTCGGTCGCGATCGCATCCAGCCAAAGCGTGGCATTGTCGGGGTCCATCCATGTGTGCGGATCATGCGCGGCATGAGAGTGGTCGTGGTGCTGGGCCTCATCGTGGTCGTGATCAGCCTCATGCTCGTGCTCTGTGCCGTCTGCATGGTCGTGATCGTGATCTTCCCCCTCAGCATGGTCGTGGTCATCCTCCTCGCTCTCGGCGTGATCCCCATGCTCATCCCCGCCGCCAAACACCGCCTCAGAGCGGTTTTCCAGCAGATGGGTGCCCGGCAATTCCGCCAGTGTGAGGATCTGAGCCCCCTCGGCCAGCGACGACAGCGGCTTCACCAGATTGGGCAGCAGGTCCGGCCCGATCCAGACCACCAGATTTGCCTCTTGCAGGGCGCGCGCCTCGGACGGACGCAGCGCAAAATCATGCGGGGAACTGCCGCGCGGCACCACCAGCGCCGGCTCGCCCAGATCGCCCATCACGGCAGCGACAAGGCCTTGCACCGGCGTTATGTCGGTGGCGACCTTTGGCACGTCGGCCAGAACCGGGGCGGCAGAGGCCAGCAATAGAGGCAGGAGGATATGTTTCATGGCGCGTCCTTTTGCAGTACGATGAGTCTCACGCTTGTTAAATGTGATAATATAACATATCAAGCCCCTATGTGAGCGACACCAGACCGGAGAGAGAGCCATGGACGCCGTCGGATTTGAAACCCATGACCACGCGAGCTGTATCTCGTCCGGGCTTGAAACGGTGGTGCAGGACTGCGCCGACAAGGGGCTGCAGCTGACCCCGGTGCGCCGCCGGGTGATCGAACTCCTGCTCCAGCAACACCGCGCCATGGGCGCCTACGAGGTGCTTGACCTCCTGCGGGCCGAGGGGCTGGGTTCTCAGCCGCCCGTCGCCTACCGTGCGCTGGAATTCCTTGTGAAACATGGCTTTGTGCACAAGATCGAGCGTCTGAATGCCTTTATCGCCTGCGCCCATCCCGGCGAACGCCACGCGCCCGCCTTTCTGATCTGCCGCAGCTGTGACGCCGTGGCCGAGGCACATTTGGCCAATGCCGCCGCCACGGTGCGCGACGCCGCGCAGGATCTGGGCTTTGCTGTCGAACGCATGGTGATCGAGGCTGAGGGCCTGTGCCCCGCCTGCCGTCCCGAAACCCAGTCCGGAGCCACCGCATGACCCTGCTCGAAGCGCGCGGCCTCTCGGTCCGCTATGGCAAGACCGAGGTGCTGCAGGGTGTCGATCTGGCGATCACCGCCGGGGAAATCGTGACCATCGTCGGCCCGAACGGGTCGGGCAAATCCACGCTTCTGCGCGCGATGATCGGTGCGCTGCCACTGTCAGCGGGGCAGGCGATACGCAAGCCCGGGCTGCGTCTGGGCTATGTGCCGCAAAAGCTGGCCGTGGATCCGACCCTGCCGATGACCGTGGGGCGGTTTCTGGACCTGCCCAAACCCGTCAGCGCCGAACGGCGCGAGGCGGCGCTGATCGAATCCGGCGCCGGGACGCTGGAAAACCGCCAGCTTGCGGACCTGTCCGGTGGGCAGTTTCAGCGCGTGCTGCTGGCCCGCGCCCTGCTGAATGATCCCGAAATCCTGCTGCTGGACGAACCGACCCAGGGGCTCGACCAGCCCGGATCGGCGGCGTTTTACCGGCAGATCGAACATATCCGCGGTCGCCTTGGCTGTGCTGTGCTGATGGTCAGCCACGAATTGCACGTGGTCATGGCCGCCTCTGACCGGGTGGTCTGCCTCAACGGCCATGTCTGTTGTTCCGGCTCGCCCGAGGTGGTGGCACAGGCCGCCGAATACCGCGCGCTGTTCGGGTCGGGCACGCAGGGGGCACTGGCGCTCTACCGGCATGAACACACCCACAGCCACGACGGCCATGATCACCACAATCACGACCACCACCACGATCATCACCACGGGGCGCAGGCACCCGAAGCGGAGCATAACCATTGATACTGGACGATTTTCTGATCCGCGCCGCGCTCGCAGGCATCGGTGTGGCGCTGGCTGCTGCCCCCCTTGGCTGTTTCGTGGTCTGGCGGCGCATGGCGTTTTTCGGCGATGCCACGGCCCATGCGGCAATCCTTGGCGTGGTGCTGTCGCTGGCGCTGTCCCTGCCGATCATCGCCGGGGCGCTGGTGGCAGCACTCGCCATGGCAGTGACCGTGTCCACCTTGTCGGGGCGCGGCTACAGCATGGACACGCTGCTGGGGGTGCTGGCGCATTCGGCGCTGGCCTTCGGCCTTGTGTCGGTCACCTTCGTGCCAGGCGTGCGCATCGACCTCACGGCCTATCTCTTTGGGGACATCCTCGCCGTGTCCAAGGGCGATCTGGGCGTGATCTGGGGCGGGGCGGCTGTGGTCATTGGCCTGATCGGCTGGCGCTGGCAACGGCTGCTGTTGTCGACCCTGTCCGAGGATCTGGCCTATTCCGCAGGTTTTGACCCCCGGCGCGAACAGCTGGTGCTGACCATCGCGCTGGCCATCGTCGTTGCCGTCGCGATCAAGGTTGTCGGTGCGCTGCTGATCGGCGCCATGCTGATCATCCCCGCCGCCGCCGCACGCGCGCTGTCCACCACACCCGAGCGCATGGCCGTCCTCGCCGCGTTGATCGGTGGCCTCTCGGCGCTGGGCGGGCTGCAGGGCGCGTTCATCCTCGACACACCCGCCGGGCCGTCCATGGTCTGCGTCGCGGCGATGTTCTTTGCCCTGACCACGCTGTTCAAGGCGTTCCGGACCTGATTGGCGGACACGGCGGCCCGCCTTAGAATGACCCCCCCGCCCGCGTGGCCGCTCATCCGCTCTTGCGGCGGTGATCGCGCTGGTGGCTGCGCGTCTGGCGGAGTGTTTCGACCAGCATCGCCGTCAGCAGGCCAAAGATCAGCAATCCGTTGGCCGCCGCCAGCCCGCCCAGCAGCCGCCATTCCACCGGCAGCAACAGATCGCCGAACCCCAGCGTGGTAAAGGCGACAAGCGCGAAATAGATCGACGATTCAAAAGTCACAAAGACCTGCAACAGCCACAGCGCGACACCCCAGACCCAGACCGACACGGTCATCATCAGCAGTGTCCAGAACATCGCCAGCGCCAGAACCACGCTCAGCTTCAGCCCATGGGGCGGGCGCATGACCCAATTGTGGATGCGGTTCAGCATGACCTCCAGCCCCCACCAAGCCAGCGCCGCTGCCAGAACCGTCACGGCAATGATCGCACTGCCTAGGATCAGTTGCAAAAGCATGGGCATCCTTTGGACAGGGTCAGGCGTTCCAGCGCACTGTGCCGATATCGCGGATGTCATAGCCACCCAGGCTTGCGGCATGACGGACAAAGGCCTCGCTCTGGAAAAACGCGACAAGCTGCTGCATGGGTGCGTCGAACCAGGCCTTGCGGTCCACCAGCAGATCAAAGCGTTCTTCGATCACCGGCACAAAATCCAGCCCATAGGGGCGGGCCAGTGCCTCTAGCCCAAAGGCGGCATCGGCGTCGCCGCTTTGCACCGCCATCACCGCATCCGCCTCGCTGCGGGCGGTGTCGGTATAGCGCAGCGCATCGGGGGCCAGCCCGGCTGCGGCGCGCAGATGTTCGAACACTCCGTGTGTGCCGGATTCCGGCTGGCGCGGGGCGATGCGACAGCCCGTCAGATCCGCGATGCCGCTGATCCGCGCGCCGCCGCCGGGCGGCAGGATCAGCCCGCGCCGACGGCTGGCAAAGGCCAGCAGCACCACGTTCTGCGCCGCGAACCTTGGGCGGACGGCGGGCAGGTTCCAGACCTGCGCCCCAGTGTCAAAGATATGCAGCCCGCTGGCGATGCCTTCGCCCGCGTCAAACCGGTCCAGCCCGTCCAGCGATCCGTCGAAATAGATCGCGATGCCACAGCGCGACTGCCGCAGTGCCCAGTCCAGCAGCGGATCGTGAGAGCCAAGAAAGACATGCGGGCGCGGCGCGGTGTCCATCCCGGCGGGGGCGGAACTGCCGCGCGCGATCCAGGCGCGGATTTCGCTTTCCGGAAACAGCAGCTTGCCGGTGACCTTGGAACAGGGCACGGCGCCGGTGGCGGCCAGATCATAGACCTTGCGTTCCTTGATGCGCAGCAAATCTGCCAGCTCGCGCACGGTCAGGAATTCGGGTCTGCTCTGGTCGGATGTGCTGCTCATGATCGGGCGCGACTATGCGACGGATGGGCCCGGGCGACAAGGGTTGGCATGTCCGCCCGCCGTGAGCGCAGGCTGTAGCGCAGCCATACGCAAACCATACGCACTCCATATGGTTTCCAGACTGTGTTTTGCGGTGTCTGGCGGCGTGGTTTCACCCCGCCAGACACCGTTGGATCATTTCGGGGCGTTGGGGAAAAACAGCTGTTTGTCGTTCAGTTTGTACTCTGCAATCACCTGCTGGCCATGCTCGGACAGCAGCCAGTCGATGAACGTCTGACCTGCCTCAGCCTTGACCGAAGGGCATTTTTCCGGGTTCACGAGGATCACGCCGTATTGGTTGAACAGCTCGGGGTCACCTTCGACCGCGATGTCGAAATCGCCTTTGTTTTCAAAGCTGATCCAGGTGGCGCGGTCGGTCAGTGCATAGGCGTTCATCCCCAGCGCGGTGTTCAGCGTGGCGCCCATGCCCGACCCGGTTTCACGATACCAGCCGCCCGACGCAGCGGCTGCATCCACGCCTGCCGCTTTCCAAAGCGCCGTTTCCTTCTTGTGTGTGCCCGAATCATCGCCGCGCGACGCAAACAGCGCTTCGGCCCCGGCGATCTTTTGCATGGCCGCTTTGGCATCGCTCATGCCATCCACGCCCGCCGGGTCTGTTTCAGGACCTACAATGATGAAATCATTGTACATAAGGTCTGACCGCGCGACGCCAAAACCATCTGCGACAAACTTTTCCTCGGACGCCTTGGCATGGACCAGCAGCACGTCGCCATCGCAGTTTTCGGCATTCTTGATCGCCTGCCCGGTGCCCACGGCCACCACATTGACGGTGATGCCGGATTCGTCGGTGAACTTGGGCAGCAGATAATCATAAAGCCCCGAATTCGCGGTCGAGGTGGTGGATTGCACCAGAATAGACGTGTCCTGAGCGAAAGCAGACCCGGCACCCAGCGCCAGAACGGCCACGGTTGAAATCAGCGTGTGGAATGTCATCGTAATCTCCTCATTGGATGGGTGGAAAGCGGGGTCAAAGCGTCAGGCGACCCTCAAGATAGGCCCGGGCGGCAGGGGCCTCGGGCGCCGCGAAAAACGCATCTGCGGCGCGGTGTTCGACCAGCCTGCCCTGCGACAGGAACACGACGTCATCGGCCAGCCTGCGGGCCTGTCCGACATCATGGGTGACACAGACGATCTTGGTGCCGCGCTTGCGTTCTTCGCGCAGGATATCTTCGATCATCAGGGCCGAAGCGGGATCAAGGCTGGCCGTCGGTTCGTCCAGAAACAGCAGATGCGGCCCCGTCGCCAGCGCACGCGCCAGCGCCAAACGCTGCTGTTCCCCGCCCGACAACAGCCGTGCTGGCTGTGCTGCGCGATCCATCAGGCCGACGCGACGCAGCAGGGCATCCCGGCGGCTCATGTCACTGGGACGCAAGACAAAATCGACATTGGCCGTAACAGAGCGGCGCAGCAGAACCGGTTTCTGAAACACCATCGCCTGGGCCTTGCGCGCGGTGGCGTCCAGCGGCGCATCGCCCCAGAAAATCCCGCCTGCTGCTGGCAGGATCAGCCCGTGCAGCAGGCGCAGCAGCAGGCTCTTGCCCGCGCCATTAGGTCCCATGACCATGGTGATCCCGCTGTGCGGCAGCCGCAAATTCAGCCCCTCGATCAGCGTCCGGCCCCCGGCGGCATAGCGCACTCCGCGCGCCGACAGGCACGGCCCCGAAGCCGCCCGTCCGGGAAAGGGCAGCACCTGTCGGCAGGTATCGGTCCGGGGAAGGGGGGCTTCACGCATAGGCTTGCCGCACGGCGGACATGCGCACCGATTGCACCAGCCCATTCACCCCAAGCGCGATCACCATCAGCACGATCCCGAGGGCGAGCGCGAGGGCCAGATCACCCTTGGAGGTCTCCAGCGCAATGGCGGTGGTCATCACCCGCGTCAGATGGTCGATATTGCCGCCAACGATGATCACCGCACCCACCTCGGCCACGGCGCGGCCAAACCCGGCCAGCGCCACGGTCAGCAGGGTGAACCGCCCATCCCAGAGCAACGCACGGATGCTTTGCAGTCGGGTAAGGCTGAGCGAGCGAAACTGTTCGGCGTATTCGTCGTTCAGATCCTCAAGCACCTGCCGCGAAAGTGCGGCGACGATCGGGGTGATCAGAATGCACTGGGCGATGATCATCGCGGTGGGCGTATAGAGCAGCCCCAGAAACCCAAGCGGACCGGAACGGGACAGATGCAGATAGACGAGCAGGCCAACGACCACCGGCGGCAGCCCCATCAGTGCATTGACCAGCACCAGCGCGACCGCGCGCCCGCGAAACCGCGCAACCGCCAGCAGCGCGCCAAGCGGCAGTCCGAATAGGCAGGCAAGGGCGGTTGCCGTCAGGCTCACCCGCAGCGACAGCGCAACGATCCGGTACAGATCGCCGTCGCCGGACAGAACCAGCGCAAAGGCCAAGGATATCGCCTCTCCGATGTTTTGCAAAATTTCCGGCCCTTGCAGAATTTCCTGATTTACAGAGAGTATTGCGGCACTGGGGGTGTCGGCGCAAGGGCCGTGCCGGTTTTTTGGGCGGATCGTGATCTCTGGTCGCAGGGAAAGTGATGGTGTCCTTCGGGTTTTCCCCGGCCGGGCATACCTGCGGGCTGATCACGCCGAAGGTGATGGGCGCCTGCTTTCCAATGGTTTGGATTCGTGTAGATTTGGCGCAAATCAATCAGGGACCCCGATGGAACAGGACAGCACTGACATCCGCCCCGGAGAGCGGCTGGCGCATCTTGCCCCGGCTGAAGACGCCTGTTTGCGCTTTATCGGGCGCATCGCGACCCCTTTTCTGACGCGCGAGGACTGTCCCCGGCAGGGAGACCTGGACGGGCCGGTGTGTCGGCTTGAGGTGGATCCGCCCTGGTCCGATGCGCTCGATGGGATCGAGGCGTTCGAGACGATCGAGGTGCTGTACTGGCTGCACGAATCGCGTCGCGACCTGATCACGCAAAGCCCGCGTGGCGATGGTCAGACCCGTGGCACGTTTTCCCTGCGTTCGCCCGTGCGGCCCAATCCTATCGGCACCTCCTGTGTGCGGCTGGTGCGGCGCGAAGGTGCGGTGCTTGTGGTGCGCGGGCTGGATTGTCTGGACGGCACGCCGCTTTTGGATATCAAGCCGGACCGCTGCGCCTATACCCCGCAGGTGGCGGAAAAGGCAGCGGATCATGGGTGATTCCATTGTGATGGAATTTTGTGCGAACAGGTGTTTTTCGCCTGCGTTTCGGGCATGTGATACCCCCGCACGGGGCAGCGCCGGGCCGTCCTGCCGTCGCCATCTTGTCCCCGTCCTCTGATGTGAAATTACCTGAAGAACCCAGGTTCGGAGAGGCCGTCATTCCCTACGATCAGAGCATGACCAAGGCCCAAGCCCCCGCAGCACAACGCGCGCGCGGCAGCACGCACCTGACCGCGCGGTGTCGCGACGGGCGTACGGTGCTGGACGATCTGCATCAATCCGGCGCCTCACGGCTGCTGTTTCCCCGTGCCTCTGGTCTGCCAATGCCGGCGGTCTGGCTCAACACCTCGGGCGGTGTGACGGGGGGCGATCAGTTCACCGCCCATTTCGCGGCTGCGGCGGGTGCGCATCTGAGCCTGACAAGTCAGGCCGCCGAACGCATCTACCGCGCCCTTCCGGGGGATCCGGGGCGGGTTTCAACCACGCTGAGCATCGCCTCCGGTGCGCGTATCGACTGGCTGCCGCAGGAAACGATCCTGTTCGACCGCTCGGCGCTGGACCGGTCGCTGCGCATCGAGATGGCCGGGGATGCCACGCTGCTGGCGGTCGAGACGCTGATTTTCGGCCGCGCCGCCATGGGCGAGGTGGTGCGTGATCTGTCCCTGCACGACTGCATCGACCTGCGCATCGACGGGCGTCTGGCCTTTGCCGACCGTCTGCGGCTGACGGGGGACGCCGATGCAACGCTTGCCCGACGCTTCGTCGCGGCGGGGGGCGGTGCGATTGCCTCGGTGATCTTTGCCGCACCCGATGCGCGTCGGCACCTTGACACTCTGCGCGCGCTGTTGCCCGATGGCGCGGGGGTTTCCGCCCTCAGCGACGATCTGCTGTTTTTGCGCCTGACGGCCCCGGACGGGTTCGACCTGCGCCACGCAATTCTGCCAATCCTGCGCCATCTTTCGGATGGCGACCTGCCCCGCCCCTGGATGCTCTAACCCATCGGAAACCGACGAACATGCAACTGACGCCCCGAGAAAAAGATAAACTACTGGTCGCCATGGCCGCCGAAGTGGCCCGCAAGCGGCTGGCCCGCGGGGTCAAGCTGAACTATCCCGAAGCCATCGCGCTGATCACCGATGCCGTCGTCGAAGGCGCACGGGACGGCAGGTCGGTGGCCCAGATGATGCAGGCCGGTGCCCATGTGATCACCCGCGAGCAGTGCATGGATGGCATCGCCGAGATGATCCACGAAGTGCAGGTCGAAGCCACCTTTCCCGACGGGACAAAGCTGGTCACCGTACACAATCCGATCCGCTGACAGCCTGCCGAAACGCGTAACCCAAAGGACCCCAGACATGACACGCATCGCCACACCCGCCCTGGTTTTCACCGCTTTCGCGTCGCCCGCGCTGGCGCATACCGGCGACCATCTGCATATGCACCCGCATGATGGCGCGGGCTGGCTGACCATCGTGGCGGCACTGGGGGTGATCGCGCTGGCCGGGCGGCTGGTTCTGGCCCGGGTCAGGGGCCGCAAATGATCCCCGGAGAGCTTTTTGCGGCCGAAGGCAGGCTGACCCTGAACGAAGGCGCCCCTGCGATCACGCTGATGGTTGCCAATACCGGCGACCGCCCGGTGCAGATCGGCAGCCATTACCATTTTGGCGAGGCGAACGAAGCGCTTGAGTTTGACCGCGACGTGGCGCGGGGCATGCGGCTCGATATCGCCGCCGGCACAGCGGTGCGGTTCGAACCCGGCCAGCGCCGCGAGGTGCAGCTGATCCCGGTGGGCGGTGCGCGGCGCATCTTTGGCTTCAATCAAGCCGTGATGGGGGATCTATGACGGTAGATTTGCGCCTTCTTGGGATGGCCTTTGCCGGTGTGCTGTCCCTGTCGGGTTGGGTCAGCGCGGGCTTTGCGCAGCAGCTTGACTGCAGCAATCCGGTGGCGCAGGTCGAAATGACCGGCTGCGCCTCTCTTGATTACGACAAGGCGGATGCGGCTCTGAACGCCGTCTGGAAACAGGCGATGGCCAAGGCGCAGGAGATGGACAAGTCCATCGGTGCCGGTGATGTGCCCGCCGCGACCATCCTGCGGGATGCGCAGCGTGCCTGGATCCCCTATCGTGACAAGGCCTGCGAGGCCGAGAGCCTGAAGGCACGCGGCGGCACCCTGCAGCAGCAATTGTTCTATGAATGCCTGACCCGGATGACCGGTATACGAACCGATGATCTGGCCAGTTTCGCCACGGAATACTAGATCCGGACACTGAACCCGGGGCCACAGCCCCGAAACCCGCGGCTCAAAGCCCGCTCACTGAGATAAAAGAAGGAGAGTTCGATGCCCCTCTTGATGCAACCCTTTCAGATCACGCTTGCCTGCATCAAGGTGTCGGGCAAGCTCTGGACCTCTCAGGTCAAGGTCGGTCAGACCCTGTTGCAGGCGGGACTGCGCCAGCGGAGCCTGATGATGGAACTGAGCCACAAGGCGGCCGAGGCAACTGCCGAGATCGAGGTTGTGCAGGCCCCCAAGCCGCCCACCCCGAAAGCCAAGGCGCCAGCGGCAAAGCCCGCCGCACCCCGCGCCGTGACCCGCCCGGCGCCGACACGGGCCAAGGCCAAGGCGATCCCTCCGGCCCCCAAGGC
>NZ_AWWI01000007.1 GCF_002760615.1 Puniceibacterium antarcticum
AGACGGATTTCACGCGATGCGTTCGAAATTGGGGTGGCCAAGTTTGGTCCTCCGGTTGAGAACCCGGGCGCCAATCTTGGCCTCTGTCTGATGATTTGCGAAGCTGCGTGCCTTGAGCTTCGGCCCGATCATGGTCTTCCAACCCCCATTAATGCATCGCCCCTGCTCTGCTGATTTTAGCACGATGCCTGCTGCCATGCCTTTCGACTGCGGGCAGCTATGTCGACAATATCTCTAGGACGAATGCGTTGGTTCTGGGCGGAATCGGGCCTCAGGACCGCGTTCTTTGGAGGTGGGATCGTGACTTTGATCACCGAAGCGTTCGGTCAGAAGGTCAAGCCTTGGCTCACCTTCGTAAGCACCATCCGCCATTAATAAGTTAATTGGGGCGTCGATCTCATCCAGCAGGGCCGGTAGGACGGTCGGTTCACCAATGCCATCCGGGGTCCAATCGGAGCAAACGATTTTGCCTCTGACAAGATCAAGGCCAAGGTGCAGCTTACGACAAGAGCGCCGTTTGCGCCTTTTTTATGCTTTTGCTCAAGCCAAGCGCCTTCTCCAAAGACCTTCAAACCAGAACGGTCCAAGACCAGATGCAGCGGGTTGGCGTTCTTGGAAACAGTTTTGGCTGACAGGCTCAGCCCATTACCGCCGCGTGAGAAGGTCATGAAATCTGGCACCGTAATCTCAACGCCCATCCGCTTGGCCATGGAGCGCATCAAGCCTTCAGTCTGGCGCAGTGGCTGCTTGAAGCCCATGCCCAGCGTCAAGCAAAGCTCAATCGCCAAATCCGACTAAAAAGCCTGACCTCCAGGCGTCGTTCGCGGTGGTTCTGACCACGACGCAAGC
>NZ_AWWI01000008.1 GCF_002760615.1 Puniceibacterium antarcticum
TGATCGCAAGTTTGACTGGCACTACATCGCGCCCCACTCTCGCGCATGTAAACATGCGCTGCCGTACAGCGGGACAAGCCGACCCAGAATGCCTTCATCGAAAGCTTCAACGGCCGCCTGCGCGATGAACTGCTGAACGAGACCCTGTTCCCGTCGTTGCACCATGCCCGCGTGACGCTGGCCGCCTGGCGCAAGGACTATAACACCGAACGCCCCCACTCCCGCCTCGGCTGGCAGACCCCAGCCGAGTTTGCCAAGACCTTCGCCCCGCAACGGGGCCTGACGCTGCGCAATCCGCAAAGCTCCGCGCCAGACCCCGTTGCCCAACCCGCCCAAATCGGCAAAACTCAAACCCGGAGTCTCGCTCACGCTGGATAAAAGTTGGGGGCAACGTCAGATCGCAGATTTTCAGCGGCTGTCCATTGACTGGCTGCGGGAACAGTTCGGGGATGACGTTATCCATGCGCGCGCAGATCTCGACGAAGATGCCTACCACATCCACGCGGTGATCATGCCGCGCGTGAGCGTGGAAATGACACGCACGAACAAGAAGACCGGCACCAAGGACGTCATTGCAACCCGTCGGATGCTGCAGCCTTCTAAGTTTGCCGTCATCGAAGACTATGAACATGCGCAGGACAGCGTGGGCGCTTGGTTTGAGGGTATTGGCCTTGATCGTGGCGAGCGGCGGAAAGATGCCTTCCGCAACGCGGTCGCCCAAGGTGAAACGCCACCGCCGAAGCGCATGCATACAAAGACGCGTGACTGGTGGCGCAAGAAGGATCGGGAGCTATCGAAACGAGAGCACGACCTGAACGCGCGATCAGAGCTTGTTGATGAACGCTCTGCAGAGGCAGATGCCATCATCGAAATCACCGAGGCGATCGGTCAGGGGGTCGTTGATCCTGCTGCTGAAAACTCAGAGGGCATTTCGCCCACGCAGGGACACGAAAACGACGACGCATTCCTGAAAGCGTTGGCGCACGCAAAGCGGTCGCCAAAGGGGGCTTCACGCGTTGCGAAAGCGTTCCGGTCCGGATGGAGCACGATGTTCAAAAAGGCGCGCCAAGATGCATTCCAGCGTGTTGGTGACGACTTCAGGCTGGCTACTAAGACTCTCAAGGACGCGACGGTGCTGTTGTCCAACATCGGTCGGGCTCTTGGCCCTGGGTTCTCTGCTGATGTCGGCACCCTATCGACGCTGACTGAACGCCTCAAAAAGACGCTCGCAGCAGGCAAGATTTCATATGAAAGATCCGAGAATAAGAAAATAACGCCTGAAGACAGATACTTAAGAGAATAATGGAATTTTTTATCGGAAATTTTTTCCGTCGGAAAAAACTCCATCCCATCTTCTTTTTACGCCGCCGGGCAATCCCGCCCAAGACGAAAATCAACTGACTGAAAGACTTTCAAATGAACACGCGCATGATCGCAAAACCCGCCAAATCCGCCCTCAAAAACCGCACCGCAATGCCGATGAGCCCGGCCATGCAAGCCGCCATGTTCAAGGTCGCCAACGTCGCGGCCAACCTGTCGCGAAAAGACGAGGCCGCGCGGAAGGCGATCGCCGATACCGTGGAGGAATGGATCACCTGGTTGAGCGATGACCACGCCGACGCTGTGGAAGAGTTCTACTACGAGATCTGCATGTTGGCTTCCGCTGGAAACCGCAACAAGATCGCCAAGCATTCCCTGATGCCCAAGGGCTTGCTTGACCGGGTCGAAGAGGATCTGAAGGCACAGAAGGAAGAAGCCGAGCGCGAGGCAGCGAAGGTGCAGTCCAAGGATGACGGCAAAGGCGGCAACGCTGCTGTCGCCGCCGTATAATCAGCTGCCAACCGAAAATTTAGTTCGCCAAAGTCCATATCCCCCTCCCGCAACCAAATATACATAACAGTATCAAAACGCTAACAGCCGCCCTCCGGGGCGGCTTTTGCTTGTCCAAATTCCAGGTCAATAATAGGTCAGCAAAACAAGGCAAACGTAAGCGTCACTTGGCACCCAACTGTTCTTGATCCGGATGATTTGAGACTGAAGCCCTGTTGAATAACGTATCTATCGGACAGGATCACGCCACGTAGATCGGCCGTCTTCAAAGGGGATTTGTCGAACTTCTGGGCAAGAAGCCTATCGAGGGCGTGCCGGTGTGCGGCGGGCGATCTATGTACTGGCGATCGTGGCCACGCCCTTGACCTCCGATAGGAAGGCAAAATACGAGCAACTGATATCGGCCGGCAAATGCAAGAAGCGGGCCATCACGGCCGTCATGCGCAAGCTGATTGTCACGGCAAATGCCCTTCTACGCGATCAACGCAAATGGACCCAGAACCCAGCTTGGCCACTACGAATACTCATTGAGTGCTGCGCAATCAACTGCCGGGCAATGCATGGCCCGCTTCAAATCGCCCGGCCAGGCAAAGCTCTTTTTGTCTGTCCACGATCACGTCCAAACCGTATTTCGCTGTCGCCGCCACAAACTATCCGCCCCAGCCTGTCGACAATCTCGCTTAGATGCTCACAGCATTTGGGACCCCTTTACCAGTGAGTTGAGGGCCGCTTGACCCCGGGGTGTGGACCTCCTTTTCGGCAAGATCCGATAAGTTGGTGATGCCGCCTGATAATATGCTTGCTACACTGCGGCATATGACTTGGCTAGAAATATGGGCCAAAAATTAAAGCTCTGGAACATAATCGCGAGCTGCGGCACACCGCGCGCTGATCCATGTTGGTTCGCCCTGAATTGCGGTGGCTTATGTTTGGCAGTGTTGGTGGCCATGAACCACTCCCCAAGCAGATAGGAATGCAATGAACCGGATCGTGTATATCGTCGGCCTCGTGGTGGTCGTCTTGGTCATTCTGGGCTTTTTTGGCCTGCGCTGAGGCGCGGCGAAGCCGCACTGACTGATTGACTTGGGGATGACGCCAAGGATCCGCTTACCATCGCGGTCACAGGTGCTTCATCCTTCACCTATCTACCAAAGAGAGAGATATCTCCCATGAGTACAATCCTGATTATCATTGTCCTGCTGTTGGTGTTCGGCGGCGGCGGCGGTTATTACGGCTACAACCGCTATGGGTCGCGTGGCCTCGGTGGCGTCGTCGGCCTTGTGATCGTTATCTTCATCGTTCTCTGGATATTGGGTGTGCTCGCGTAATGGGCCCAGGGTTGGCTGCCCGATCCGTTTGATAGGTTGGACAATGCCGACCCCTTGCCATGCCAATCAGGTTGGCCAGCATTGTGTTTGCTGGTGACCTGATCAGGATCCGCACAAGAATTGAATGAGCGACTTACCGTCCGGGACAGATTGGCGGCATTTGGAATGCGTCCGACGTCTCAGGACACAGGTTTCCCAATGCCTTGCCCAGCCATCTCCAAAAACATCGGAAGACGAAAGCAAGAAGGGTATGTGAGGGGCCGTGGTCGGGTCACGATATGTTTTCTGAATTGAGGACCGCCTATGACACGCCGTCGAAATGCTGCAACTCCGGCGAAATTACCGGCTGTTGGCTGGAAGGACGTGGCCTTTCGCGTCAAGGACGAAATCGCTCAGGATCGCGTGGGCCTGCTTGCTGCCGGGGTGGCGTTTTATGGTCTTCTGGCCCTTTTTCCGGCCATAACCGCCGTGATCGCCATCAGCGGCCTGTTGATCGATCCGAGCCGGATCGTCGCACAACTCAACACTCTTTCGGGGCTTGTGCCGGAAGACGTGATCACGATCATAGCCACGCAGGCCACAGCCGTCGCCAGTTCCCGCCAGGACGGGCTGGGCTTTGCGGCCATCCTGGGATTGCTGATTGCCTTTTATTCGGCATCCACGGGCATGGCGAGCCTCATGCAGGGGCTGAACATCGCCTATGACGAAACAGAAACACGGGGGTTCACCAAGCGTCTGTTGGTGACGTCCACCCTGACACTGCTGCTCATCGCCGGGCTTGTCTGCGGGCTCAGCGCCACCTTGGCACTGCCAGTCATTCTGGCCTTCGTGGACATGGGGCCGGTCGTCGCGATGCTGCTCACCGCAGCCCTTTGGATCGGGTTAATCGCACTGACGATTGTCGGGCTCTCTGTTCTATATCGCTTTGCACCGTCGCGCGACACCCCGGAGTGGAAATGGACGTCGGTCGGAGCGGTTGTGGGATGCCTCGTCTGGATCGCGGCATCGGCCAGCTTTGCCTTCTACGTCGGCAATTTCAGCTACTACAACCAGAGCTTTGGCGCCTTGTCTGGCGTCGTCGTGCTGCTCATGTGGTTCTGGATTTCAGCGTACATCATCCTCATGGGGGCGGAATTGAATGCCGAACTCGAGGCGCAGACCGACGCAGACACAACGGCCGGGGCTGACACATGACAGTTCAATCATTTTTCATATCAAGAAAGCGATCTTATGTGCTGGAGCGGTGAAGCCTCGGCTGTACTGGCGTTTGTGGGTATAACAACCACCGCTTATGCCGCCTACAAGAAAGAGCCGGCGCCGTTGTGGATGGCCTTGGGATATTTCTCGTCAATGGAGCTTTTGCAGGCTTTTACATACTCGGTCATTGATCAATGCTCGCTGCCCTCTAATCAAATTGCCACTCTCCTCGGCTATTTGCACATCTCGTTCCAGCCGTTCTTTATCAACATGATTTCCATGTACTTTATTCCGGGACATGTGCGTGAGAGAATTCAGTGGCCCGTTTATACCGTGTGTTTCATTTCGGCCATCATCATGTTGCTGCAGCTTTATCCGTTCGAATGGGCCGGGTCGTGCCCGCTTGGACGCGGGTTGTGTTCTGATCGACTATGCTCAGTTTCCGGAGAATGGCATATCGCCTGGGATATACCGACCAACGGAATGTTGAATTTCATAACGGTCGAGTCTTGGGCCTCTTTCCTTGGAACATATCCCAGCTACCTGATCGCAGGTATTTTGTTGCCCTTTGCTTACGGCTCCTGGCGACTTACTCTGTACCAGTTCCTCGTTGGACCACAATTGGCGCTGCAACTGACAAGCAACCCCAATGAAGTCGCCGCCATCTGGTGCCTGTTATCGATAGGCATCCTGCTGATTGTAGTCAAAACACCGATAAGACGCTTCATGTTCGTGAAATCCTGGTGGTTGTGGCCAAAACAAGTCGTCGGCAAGCGGAGCGACCTGTGATCGGCTGTTCTTTGCAAGGAAGGGCACCTGCCGAACGATCCCGTGTGGCAGGTGGTTGGATCAAAGGGAAAATACCCCAAAATTATCAACGCGCGTATTAACCTGCGTTTATGCGCGCGGTCCGGGAAACCACGAAGGTGCAACATGATAACCGGGATACTTCGCGTGTGCGTCTGATGGAACTCACCTGACGCTGACAAGAAATGTCTCTTTGTGTCCGCCTTGAACCGCGGGCAGTCACCACGCCCCGGCAAGTAAGATCTTGGGTCGGTGCGTCTTTTTTGTATGTGGCCAATACCGGCCCACGCACAGGGGCTCTTATGACAACATCTTCACATATCGGCGATCGCCTCTCCGTCCTGAAAAATTTCGGAACCGACCCCGGTTCGCTGAGTGCCGATATCTACATTCCGAAGAATTTTCCGAAGAACGGCCCGCTTGTCGTCGTGCTGCACGGCAGCACCCAGTCTGCGGAGAGCTATGATATCGGATCAGGCTGGTCGACTCTCGCCGACGAATGCGGGATTGCACTCCTGTTTCCTGGGCAACGAAAGACAAACAACTCCATTGGCAGCTTCAACTGGTTCAAGCTTGGCGACAGCCACCGGGGCGGTGGTGAACCGCTCTCTATCCGACAGATGATCAAACAGGTCATTGATGATCACGGCATCGACCCGTCGCGTGTTTTCATCACGGGGATGTCCTCGGGTGGTGCCATGACGTCTGTGATGCTGGCGACCTATCCGGAAGTTTTCGCGGGCGGCGCGATCATCGCGGGGCTGCCCTACCGCAGCGCGAACACGTTGATGCAGGCGATGTTTCGCATGAAGGGCTATGGCAGTCCGTCGGACCGCAAGCTTAACGCGCTAGTGCGCGGAGCCTCAAAATTCTCCGGGCCCTGGCCGACAATCTCGGTCTGGCATGGCGACAGCGATGCAACCGTCGACAATTCCAACGCCAGCTCGATCGTCCGGCAGTGGCAGAAGATCCACAAGGTCGAAGGTCCGCCGACACGCGTCGAGATGGTTGACGGCTATCCTCGGGAAGTCTGGTGCGACGCGGACGGGCGGGTGGTGATCGAGCAATACATCATCGGAAAAATGGGCCACGGCACGCCGATCAGTGCCAAGGGCGCAGAGGGTTTGGGGGAAGAAGGCAAGTATATGCTGGAGGTCGGCATTTCTTCGACCCGACACATAGCGGATTTCTGGGGTCTGACGCGGTCCGGCGAAGCGAACAGGTCAGAACCGAAAACGGCTGCGTAGATCACCGTCGCTCAGAGAGGTCATGACCTCTGGCACTCCACTGGTATGATCGACGCGGAGCACAAAGAACACCACTTGCTTCAGAGGCGCCATGACGGGGGCCGCGGCCGCGCTGCTGACCACGAGCAGGCTGGCGACGCCCGCGATCCCCCAGCCGAGGCTCTTCGATTCGGGGCGTGACGCCGATTTCTTTCTGTTTCTCCAGAATGTGGGCTTGATAGTTCCATTTGGTCAGATTGAGGGGTCGCACGCTCTAGCACTTCACATCCGGCAGCGGCCCGGTCATGGCACAGGCCAATGCGGCCAACAGCTGCAACGATGCGAGTGTCTTCATTTGGTAACCTTGGCAATTTGAGAGTTCGGGGCAAAGCTCTGGCTCGCGGCAGATCCCATCGCACCGATTTACCGGGCGATAGTCGACTTGGTGCCCAAAATTTGCGCTCAACGACCCCCTGCAACGCCCCTGTCCCCGCCGCTAAGCGCGGAGGCGATCGAAGGCAGCAGGAAGATAAAGAGCGTTCCGCAGGCCATTGCGACCAGGAAGGCAGAGACGGCGGGAGTTTTGTCCGAAGTATTAAAGTTCGAATAGACTTTTCCGATGAAAGCGACGACGGACTGTGTCAGCACGATCATCAAGAGCTTCATAATGCCGAAGTTCACGGTTCGGCGAAGCGAGGGTCAGGATTCATAACCAGAACATGACGACGGCTGCGAGGGCGCAGGCTGACAGGAAGACCTTCGGACAACTGTCATAGCGGGTTGCGCCGCGCCGCCAGTCCTTGAGGCGGGCAGGCACGTCTGGATCGCGGCGTCGCTGAATGTCCGCGATCTGCCTCTCTTGAAGGAAGGTTCAGCACCCCAGTGCATCTCGGGAT
>NZ_AWWI01000009.1 GCF_002760615.1 Puniceibacterium antarcticum
CGTCCAGCAGCGCGGCATCGCCGGACAGGGTCAGCGGCTCGCCCTCTGCCAGAAAGGTGCCCAGATAGGCGCCGCCGGGGGCAGAGGCGAGCATCAGCGCATCAATCCCCGCGACCAGCGCGGGCGTATGGGTCACCACCGCATAGCGCCGCCCGCCAACCGCTGCCGCCTGCGCTGCCGCCTGACCGATGCCCACCACCGGCACATCCAGCCGTTCGGCCAGGGCCGCGCGCCCCGGATCGCCAAAGGCCGATACGATCACCCCGCCGATGTCTCCGGGGATATCCGCCCCGGCCACGTACCGCGCCGAATCGGCCAGAACCGCCATATTGCTCAGCAATCCCGGCCCGCCGGGGGCGGTCCAGCCCTGCACATCGGGCAAAAACTGCGCGGCAATCGCCACCATCGCGCGGGTGGTGGCGGCATTGCTGTTGGGGTTCATCAGCAGAGCACGGGGCAGGGACGTCACGCCAGCTCGACCACCGCATCAACCTCGACCAGTGCATTCGCGGGCAGAGAGGCGACATTGACCGCCGTGCGTGCATGCCGCCCCGCATCGCCCCAAAGGTCGATGAACAGCCGCGACGCCCCGTTCACGATCAGCGGCCCGTCAGGATAGCCGGGATCGGCGGCGACAAAGCCACCCAGCCGCACGATCTGACTGACCCGCGACAGCGACCCGGCCAGCGCCTTGATCGAAAACAGCAGGTTCAGCGCACACATCTGCGCCGCATCCTGCCCGATGCTGGTGTCAAACCCCTGCCCGATGGGGCCAAAATACTTGGGCACACCTTCCCATTCGCAGATCTGGCCCGACAAAAACAGCAGATTGCCACTGATCTTGCCCGGCAGGAACAGCGCCCGCGACGGGGCCGACGGCGGCAGGGCGAGACCCAGCTCGCCCAGACGCCCCTCGATTTTACAGCTCATGCACCATCTCCTTGCGAAATCCGTGTGGCCAGGGCGATCAGCGATACATCAGACCCGCGCGGACCGATCAGCGACAGGCCAAATGGCGCGCCATCGACCCGGCCCGCCGGAAAGGTCACCTGCGGCACCCCGGCCAGCCCCGCCGCGCACAGCAGCCGCCCGGCCGTGTTGCGATAGCTGTCAAACACCTCGATGGGCGCATCCAGCCTGAACGGCGCCTCGGGCACCACCGGCGCCAGTATCACGCCGCTCTGGCCCAGCAGCGCCTGCATCGCTGCCGCAAAGTCCGCCCGTGCGGCGCGCCCC
>NZ_AWWI01000010.1 GCF_002760615.1 Puniceibacterium antarcticum
CACTCACCACAATGGCACATTGCGATGCCGTCAGGAGGGGCATCCACGCCATCAACAAAGCTTCCAATAGGTGGAAAATTAACCGAAAGATCCTCTTCAGAACGCCACCGCTCCGCCTGTCGCAACCGTCGATTCGTTCCTACCCTCCGCACCGCCCCAGATGCCGGCGGCGTCCGGCATCTGGGGCCAGTTCGCCTCGCCCGCCCCGGCTCTACTCATAACGCAACTTTAATTATTATTTACAATGTGTTACGATATATCTTTCCGTCCCGCCCCATACCTCCGTGGAGAACTCTGTGCGCAAGATGTAGAAAATTCTTGTCGGACGCCGCTATTCATGTCATTTCGCTTACTGACGGTAAATGGCGTCAGATGGGCCATACGTCGTCAGAACACACAAGAGCCCCAAGGGCCAAGCGAGGCGGCAGCAGTTGGACGACCATACCCCACACCATGTGCGCGGCATAGGCTCCGGTGATATCGGCCGCTTTGCCGACAGTCTGGCCGAGTCGCTGAACCGGCAGATGCGCATCGCGTTCGAGCCAGAGGAACGCAAATACCTCCGCCGCTTCTCATCGACCGAGGTAGCCGAGATCCTGCGCGTCAGCACGTCGAACCTGCGCAACCGGCACAAGGACGGCAGTTTTCCCGAAGTGCATACCGACAATCGCGGCCACCGGTTCTATACCGCCCAAGAGGTCGATGCCCTGCGCGACATCCTGGGCCGCACAGGAAAGAATTCCGACAGCTACAAGCCCGGGCGCCGCGACGGTGACAATCTTCAAGTGCTGTCCGTGGTCAACTTCAAGGGCGGGTCCTCCAAGACCACTGCGACGATCCATCTGGCGCAGCGTTACGCGCTGCGCGGCTACCGGGTTTTGGTGCTGGACATGGATCCGCAGGCCAGCCTGACGACGTTCTTCGGCTTCCGGCCAGAACTGGAATTTGCCGATGGCGGCACGATCTACGACGCCCTCCGCTATGACAACCAGCAGCCGTTGTCGTCGGTGATCCAGAAGACTTATTTTCACAACCTCGACATGGTACCGGCCGGCCTGATGCTGTCGGAATACGAGACGGAGACGGCCAATGCGCTGGCCGCCCGGGTCCAACCGATCTTTGCCGAACGTCTGGCCCTGACGCTGGAAAGGGTGCAGAGCGATTACGATCTGGTGCTGATCGACTGCCCGCCGCAACTTGGCTTCATCACTTTGACAGCACTTGCCGCCTCCACGGGCCTGCTGGTGACGGTGGTGCCCGGCATGCTCGACATCGCGTCGATGAGCCAGTTCCTGAAACTCGCCTCAGAGACCGTGAAAGCGGTAGAGGAAGCCACGAGCCGCACCGTCAGCTGGGATTTTGTGAAGTTCCTGATTACCCGCTACGAGCCGTCTGACGGGCCACAGACCCAAATGGCAGGATACCTCAGGTCTATCCTGGTTAATCAGGTGATGACCGAACCGATGCTGAAATCGACCGCGATTTCGGATGCCGGCATGACCCAGCAGACGCTTTACGAAGTTGACCCAAGCCAGCTGATCCGCAAGACGCTGGATCGGGCGATGACCAGCATGAACGCCGTCGCGGACGAGCTGGAACAGACCATCCAGATGGCCTGGGGGCGGCGCTAATGGGACGCAACATCTTTAACCAGCCGCCTAAGGACGTCCCCGCGACTGACTCACCTGCCCCGCCGACGGCCGCAAAGGCCGAGGCCAGGGCAGGAAAGCTACCCGGCGCCGTGGGCGGTCTGCGCGACAGCCTGCGCGAGATCACCGCCAATTCGATTCGCGATCTCGACCCCGCCCGGATCGAGATGGACGGACTGCGCGACCGGCTCAGCCTTGACGACAGCAGCATCGACGGCTTGGCCGACAGCATCCGCAAGCACGGCCAGCAGGTCCCGATCATGGTGCGGCCGTCGGATCAGCCCGACCAGTATCGCATCGTTTATGGCCGCCGCCGACTGGCAGCGATCCTGCGCCTTGGCGGCACGGTCAAAGCCATCGTCCGGACGCTGGACGACGACGCGTCGCTGATTGCGCAGGGGCAGGAAAACAACCTGCGGCTGGATCCGTCCTTTATCGAAAAGGCGCTGTTCATCCGCGACATGCATGCGGCGGGCTACAAACCTGCGGTGATCCAGGATGCCCTTGGCTTGACCCGTCAAGGGGTGTCGAACCACCGCGTGATCGTCGATCAAATCCCCGACGAAGTCATCCGTCTTATCGGCCCCGCACACGGCGTAGGGCGCCGCCAGTGGAGCGAGCTTGCGGCCTTTGCAACACGCCTGCCGCTTGAGGATCTGGCCCGTTCCACGCTGGCCGCCCTGCCGCAAACTCCCGCTGGCGGCGACCGCTTTGGTGCCGTGCTGGCCGCCGCCTACAAGGCCACACGCAGCCCGGCCAAACGTGCCACTACCGCAAGCCTGTCCTACCTGAGCAGCCGCGACGGCCAGTCGCTGGGCGCGATGGCGCAGGACGGCCGCAGCGTCGCGATCAAAGTCGCGCGCAAGGATCACCCGGATTTCTGCCAGTGGATGGAGGACAACGCCGAAGCGGTGCTGCGGTCCGCCTTCGACCGCTGGAAGAAAGAGAGCGGCCACGGGTCCTAACCCCGGCCAAACACGTCAACACGAGCAGAGGAGCGTGACGAAGGCAAAAAGAAAAGAGCCCCCCAAAGTTTCCCCTGGAGAGCCCTCATCATCTGATTAGCATCTTTGGTGTAGCAATCTCCCTCAGAGCCGTCAAGACTCTCCACCTTGGTGGACACTTTCTTGCGACCTTTTTCTGCGATTTTTTCGGATGGGGATTCGACAGGTGTGCCCAAAAAGGCCCTCGTTCAAACAGGCATGACATTCAGAAAACCGGCGCTGGCGGATCAGCGCACGATCCGGGGCGCGGCGCCCACGGACACCACAGACCTTTGGGCAATCTTTCGCGCCTTGCGGGATGCACAATCCCAGTTTGGCCTGCGGGCCGGACCGGTGCAAACCCTTCAAGCGATGCTGAGTTGCCTCAAACCCGGGCAGGGGGAGACGGTCTTCGCATCGAACGCCGAACTGTGTCGGAGGACCGGAGGCATCGATGAGCGAACCCTCCGCCGCCATGTCGGACGCCTTGTGGAGCTTGGCTTCATCACCCGCCACGATAGCCCCAACCACAAGCGTTACCGGATCCGGTCGTCGGACGGGGTCTGTCTGAGCTTCGGCCTGTCCGTCGCGCCGCTGCTGGATCGCGCGGAAGAGATCCTTGTCGTCGCCCGACAGGAGCAGGAGGACCAATGCGACCGTGTGTACCTTCGCAAAAAGATCCTGACTCGACTGGCACGGATTGACGAAATCGAGGGGCCTGCAGACGACACCATTGCGCTCCGCAAAACTCTGCGGAGCAAGCTGAGCCTGAACGACTATCGGCGGCTATGGGCAAATCTCGAAGCCCAAACAGAAGGGTTGTCCACCGCGGTGGACGCTGAGGAAACAACGGTTTTGTCCGCCAATGACGGACAAAATGTCCGGCAGCATTCTAAGTCTGAAAAAGAAGATATAGATAAAGATTCTGTCGCACAGGATGTGCCAAAATCTGACGCCCTAAGTTTAAACCTGCTTACGGCTGTTTGCAAAGAAGCCTGTTCGTTTTCAGCCCGACCAATTCAAACCTGGCAGGACGCAGAGGATCACGCACGAACCCTTGCCCCGATGATGGGAATTGACGCTCAACAGTTTCAGACCGCAACACAAAAAGCCGGGCCCTGGAAAACGGCAAGCGCGCTGTTCCTCATGTTGCAGATGGGCACGCGGGTGCGAAACTTTGCGGCGTACTTCCAAAGTCTGACAACTGGGCGCCGTGCTGCAGAGTTTGACCCGGGGACACTACTCAACCGCATGGCCAAAACCGGTCAGGCTCTCGCATGATGTCCACCACGGTGGACAAGTGTGTCTCTGTGCCAATCACCTTTGACCGGCGCGGGGCAGCCATACAAGCGACCCCAAAAACCCGGTGCGAAGAACAAGGACGCCAGATCGGGCAGGAAGACACCCTACCGACGCTACGCCAGATTGATGAAATAACGCCTGAACCGGAATTGTTGGAGATTTTTTCGCGGGTCTGCAGGGTCAATCCTGCGCGCCTCGAACGTCTGTCATTGAAATTTCGGCATCCCAACCGCTCGCACGATTGGATTTCGGCGGGGGCAGGGAGCGGTATATCCGTATGTTTGGCCTGCTATGATCCGGATGTCGCCACGGGCGAGGGATGGCTATATTCGGGCCGGTCGCAAGCTGGCCGAGCGGGTTCTGCGCTCGGTTCACAAAGAGATGCTGCGGGACCGGTGCCGAGCTATTGCTGAAAGTTGGTGACGGGGAGATTGTGTGGCATATCAAGGCGTTGTTCACGCGCCGCAGTTCTCGCAGAGAAAAGGATATGCCACATTACGAAGGATAAGGTTGTCGCGTTTCGCGGGTCCGGGATCGGGCCCCGGAGGGTGCGCCGCTGCGTTTCACATCGACAATCCTGCCGCCCTATCTGCGGCGCGCCAAGTCGATCGAGGAATTTTTGCCTTGGCTTTACCTCAAGGGCATTTTTACCGGCGACTTTTCCGAGGCGCTGGCTGCCTTGCTGGGAGCGGACGCGCCGGGCCTGTCAGCAACCACCATCACCCGACTGAAGGCGGATTGGTGGGACGATTATAACCGCTGGTCCAAGCGCGATCTGTCGGCGCGACGCTATGTGTATTTCTGGGCTGACGGCGTCTACTTCACGCCGCGCATGGACGAAGATCGTCAATGTATGCTGGTGATTATCGGCGCGGATGAATGGGGCAACAAGGATGTTCTGGGCCTGATTGACGGCTTTCGGGAAAGCACCCAGAGCTGGCGCGAGCTGCTCTGGGATCTGAAACGCCGGGGCCTGGAGGCGGCGCCTGAGCTTGCCGTTGGCTATGGTGCTATGGGGTTCTGGGCCGCGCTCCATGAAGTGTACGGCAAGACCAGGGTCCAGCGGTGCTGGGTTCACAAGACGGCCAATGTTCTGAATGCTCTGCCCAGATCAGTGCAGCCGAAGGCCAAGGCGCATCTCAAAGACATCTGGATGGCCGAGACCAAGGCCGAGGCCAACGCCGCCTTCGATTTCTTCATCGAGGCTTAGGCGTGAAATACGACCGGGTGGCCAAATGCCTGACCAAGGACCGCGCCGACCTGCTCGCCTTCTACGGCTTCCCGGCCGAGCACTGGAAGCACATCAGGACGGCGAACCTGATCGAAAGCACCTTCGCCACCGTTCGGCATCGAACCACCAAGACCAAGGGCTGCCTCAGCCGCCAGACGGCATTGGCGATGACCCACCAGCTTGTGTTGTCCGCCAAGAAGAAATTGCGCAAACTCGACGGGCAGAACCGCCTCCCGAAAATCATCCAAGAGGTTGAATTCCGAGACGGGATCAAGCACGAAATCAAAGCCGCCTGATCAAACCATCACCAACTTCCGGGCATAGCTCTCATGAGATACGCGTGCGATCAAAGCCGACGGGAGAAGGTCCGCACACCAACCTCGATCGTATCGATCATCGCCTAGTCGCCGCTTTCGTGGTGTGCATTTTTTTTCACTTGCCCTTTTCCGTACAAAAAAGGCGCATAAGTCCCTTGTATGTGAAGCAGGTCCCATGCCCCACATATAAATAACTTATTGGCCTTAGCGGTGCGGTTCCAGCGACAATCCGGAACGAATTACTGGTCAGGTGAGATGCCCGTCTATCTGTCCCGGCTCTGTCTTTTAGCACGATATACGACGGATGCCCCCCACGGCACGAGGACGGCAATCGCCCCTAGGACACCCCCGATCGCTGCGCCGCTAAGGGCGATGGCCGTGCCCATTAGCGCAAGGCCCATGTTTCCTACGAACGCCGCCATGGCGAACGCTCCCAAACAGACACTGCCAAACAGCCATTGCAGGATGAGCGGTAGGCGGCGGAACTGGCACCAAGCCCACTGCAGCAGGACTACGAATCGTCTTCGCATGATCGATCCTTTTAAATGTACAGACGGCAACCATACGGGGAACCACCCCGGATGTAACGAACCCGACGAGTATTATGTAATAAATCCGGAGATTGAGTTCAGCGGCCCCTCTATCAGGGACAGCGCCATCGGTGTAGCGAGGATATTTAACAGAATGACCCATAGTGTTGGTGTGGATGCCCCGGTTAACTGATTGGCTTCAGAACGTTTGGGAACTCAGGATCAGGTGCAAGCTGGTGTCCGGCCTCTGATGTGCCGCGACACGCGGCGGGCCCTTATGGAGATACGCATCTGGGTCCCAATCCTAAATGGCGGCTTCAATTCAGCCATAACACTATTCTGGGTGGCCCGGTCGATCTCGTTGATCCGTGCTCCGTAACGTTCTTTCGTCCTTTCAGTCCTGCCAGTATCCGACATGCAGCTTAAGCAGCGGCACCCCGAATTTCGTAATCCTTTTCCTTCGTCAACATGGCCCAAAGCCGCCTTGCCATGCGATTGGCGAGCGCCACGGCAACCACAAGACGCGGTTTCTTGGAAGTCATATTCGCAAGCCAAGGATCATCGCAACGGCCCTTTTTCTCGGCGGCGGCGATAACAGATGTTGCACCGATGATCAGCAATCGCCTGATATCGCGTTGCCCCATCTTGGTGATGCGCCCCAGCCGTTGTTTGCCACCGGTAGAATGCTGGCGGGGAACAAGGCCCAGCCAAGCAGCGAAATCGCGCCCGGAGCTGAAGACTGTTACAGGTGGACAAAAGGCTTGAATCGCCAAAGCGTCCTGTGGCCCAACGCCTGGCATCGTCTGAAGCCGCTTTGATTCAGCGTCCTGCAAAGCGCAGCGTTTAATCTTCACGTTCAGAATGCCGATCTCGATCTCAGCACTCTCGATATGACGCATGTAGGTCCGCGCCAGCTGAGCAACACGTTGGGGAACCTGGTCCAGAATCTCCCAGCACGCCTCCAGTAATTTCTTCGTATTTTGCCCTGTCTGAGCAAAAACAACACCGTGCTCCGCAAAATGGCCGCGCAAAGCATTGGTAAGCTGAACGCGCTGCCCGACCAGAAGTTCACGGGTTCGGAACAGCATTGCTTGAGCCTGCTGATCCTGCGTTTTCACGGCAACAAACTGTGTCGCGGGATGCATCGCTGCCATGACAATCGCGGCAGCATCGATGCTGTCATTCTTGTGCCGCTTAACGAAGGGTTTCACATGCTGGACAGGTACGAGGCGCACTTCATGCCCATGCTGAGTGGCGACACGGCCCCAATGGTGAGCAGATCCGCAAGCCTCCATCGCGATCATGCAGATCGGCAGGTCCGCGAGAAACGCTTCAAACTGAGGGCGTGTCAGCTTCTTTTGAAAGAGAACGTTCCCAGTGAGGTCAGTCCCATGCAAATGAAAAACGCGCTTGGCCAGGTCAACCCCGACGATGTGCAACTCAGACATTCTATTCTCCTATGCTGATCTGAGCCATCTTCGGCCCAAACGGTTCAATTGAGAACCGGCAGGAGGGGCATCCAATCCATCTAAGTTCGGCTTCAATGATAGTTCTGTAGGCCATTTAGCCTTTGATCAGCCGCCTGTCTTTTGGCTGGCTTCAAACTTCTTCCAGACGTGCATTTGTCCCTTTTGTCTTGCGTCCGCCAACCACATCTTTTTCCGGGCATCAGATGTTTCTAACGCTCGATACGCGCCACCTGAGAACTTTGCCCAGTCAATCGCTAAGCCGAGTTTGACCATCTCGGCTGACAGGTCTCTGCCATCCGGCAGATAGCATTTTGCGACAGTACGACCGTATTGATCTTTTTCTGTGATTTCAGCACGGATCGGTTGCCCCTTGCACAATGAGACCAGTGCCCATTTGGCTTTCTTCCCGTAAGGATGGTTCATTTCGGGTGCATCAACCCCAAAGAGCCGAATTTGTGTCTTCTGAATGGTAATCGTATCGCCATCCACAACATACGCTTGGCCTGTCAAAACCTCCTGCGCAGGTGTCGCTGTACGATGGTCGAATGGCTTTGGCGCGCTCTGGGTGGTATTGGAGACAGGTCCGGTGGGCCTGTCCGAATCCCGTTTGTTTTTGCTACGGATCGCAAAAGCGCCAAGCACTGCGACAAAGATGATCAATAATAGTATGGCTTCCATGCCATGATGTAGGCGACATTTCCCTGGAAAGAAAACCCTTTTGAAGTCACTCGCACCAGATTTGCGCTCCAGCTTCGCCGTGCTGATTTCAAGATGAAAATGCCTGCTTTCCACCCTCCAAAATCTCCTTGATCAGCTCTTCAATAATGTCCGATAATGCAACCTTATTGGACGTGAATTAGTGATGTAATTTGGGGCGTTTTTGCCATTTATTTATGGATATAAGCGCCGTCTTGAAGTGAGTTTCCGGCATGAAGAAGGAGCATTTCAGCCGCGGGGCCACCCTGATACCAAACCCTTGAAGATGTGGCGTTTCTTTTGGGGTGGGCGCTGGCACGAGATGCATCTCGTGGTAGGGCGGGAAGACGTACCCGACGCCTTGTTTAGCGAGAGGTTGAACCTCAAGGCAGCGGGAACATGTGTGGCGCTATCCCGGCGACCCGAGCGGGCCTCGGACTTATGTAATGCTTTGCTCCTAATGTGCCTAGGTGATCAGCCTGGGTTCGGAGGGGAAATATACCAGATGTGACGGCGGCCTCTGGAACGGCCGCTGGCTATCAAGGCGCAACATAGCGCATTCCCAGCATCTGCATCGGAACATATCGCAATATGGCTTTGGGGCCCCTCCGGTCGGGCTACGCCCTACCTACGTGCCCCCAAACCCGCGTTTTCATCCTGATTGACGCTGGATTCTCACTTTAATTGTCGCGCTGCAGGACCGAAACGAACGCGATAACCAGCAGTTCATCGAGGTTATGTCGCGCGTTCTTGGCGCGGGGATCAGGGATGTCCTCGAAGGCAGAGAGGAAGATATGCATGGTCGCGACGAACTCCGTAGGGTTGAGTCGTCCCACGCAGAATCCATCAAGCGTCCGGCCGCAAGAGGGTTAGCTCAGAGCTTGCAAGCCAACTGCGATTCTCCTGCAGGGGGGCGGCTACCTCATAGGCCCAGTCAGGAACATGGCGAAATTTTGGGCGGTCTGCACAGTATTCTGAATGAGCTAAATGCTTGATGTGCTGTATTTATAGTATTCTCGCGCAACTCAAATTTTTATTAGTATTTTATTAAATATTTTCTGGACAGAAACATTAATTGACTTGGTCTAGCGACATAATTGAGAGAGTTTTTGGATTATTTAGCCGCGCTCGACTTGCTACACGATCGGCTCAAACCAGATTCTTATGTCGAGATTGGTTGCCGCGAAGGTCGCAGCTTGGCGTTGGCAAGGTGTCCGTCCATTGCAATCGATCCTGATTTTGAAATCCGCTTCCCGCTGCGCAGCCCAACGCGCCTGTACCGCCAGACCAGTGATGAATTCTTCTCAAATGAGAATTTGAAAGAACTGCTTGGGGCAACTGTGGATCTTGCTTTTGTCGATGGCATGCACAAAGCAGAATTCGCTCTGCGCGACATTCTGAACTTGGAAACGTATGCAAGCCGCAGCAGTGTCGTGGTGGTCGATGATGTGCTACCTGAGAAGATTGAGTGGACCACACGCGAGCGGCACACCACCGCTTGGACTGGTGATGTCTACAAGGTGATCCGATTCCTCCGCGAACACCGTCCTGATCTAGATATCAGCGTTTACGATATCGAGATGAAGGGGATGGCACTGATCACAGGCTTCAATCCAGGTGATCGCACGGTGCAAAAACATCTCGCCCGGCACGAGGTCGATCTGGCTGGGGACAGATACGCATATTCGGAAATAGAAGATCTGCGCTTGGCAATTGCTCCCGAACCAGCCGACGCGCTGGTGGACTATCTGGCGGATCTGCGGACACGACGCAGGACCATGCGCGTGGTCCCGAAACAAGACGCGCAAACCGGTGCGCTTTATCTCGACCTGCTGAAGCGCAGTCTCTTGAACGAGATTTATCTCGATGACGAACTGCGGCTGCTCTATTTGCGAGACTGCCTCGCCGGTCAGGATAGCTTTGATTATGCGGTGCTGCACAATATCCGGGAAGCGCGATTAGAGAACTTGGAAGATCTGAAGGCCAGCCGTCGTATAGGGCGATTTCCGGATCGTAATATCCACCGCTCCGGCTTCAGCCACACCATGATGGGACGGCAGCGGCTCGACAGTCTTCATGCCTGTCTTGATGCGGTTTCGGCAGGTGACGTTCCCGGCGATTTGATGGAATGCGGTGTCTGGCGCGGAGGAGGCTGTATTTTGATGGCGGGTTGGCTCCGGGTTCATGGAGACAATCAGCGAAAGCTTCTTGTCGCAGATAGCTTCGAAGGCTTGCCCAAGCCGACCCACACGCAAGATGGCAAGCTCGACCTCACCAAAGAAAAATTCCCTGAACTCGCCGTGTCGAAAGAAGCTGTGCGGGAAAATTTCGCGGTCTACGGGCTGCTTGATGATCACAAACAGGTCTTCCTCAAGGGGTGGTTCCGCGACACGCTGACCAACGCACCGACCCTGCAGATTGCTTTGCTGCGCTTGGATGGCGATCTTTACGAATCCACCATGGATACGCTGCAGGCTCTCTATGATCGGGTCAGCCCCGGCGGAATCGTCATCGTGGACGATTACGGCGCCCTACCAATGTGTCGCCAAGCGGTGGAAGATTTTTTTGCGTTTCGCGGCGAGGCGGTTCCACCACTGACCCATGTCGATTGGACTGGTGCCTTTTTCGTCAAACCTTGTTGAGCGAGAGGCAAAAATGCGATCCTTTCAAACTGCTTTTACCCGTCCCATTCTGGAAACCTACCAGTCAGGTGTCATGTCCTATACCTACAAAGGTGTGCGTTGCCTCAAGAGCCCGGTGGATATCTCGATCTACATGCGGCTCATCTGGGATCTGAAGCCACGCAGCCTGTTTGAGATCGGCTCTCATTCCGGGGGCAGCGCGCTCCTTTTTGCCGATATTCTTGGCAATATGGGATGTCCGGACACACCAGTGATCTCGATCGATCTGGAAATTCCGCAAGATATCGAAGACGACCGTATCCGTTTTCTCAAAGGAAATGTTCTCGACCTCGCCTCTTTGTTCGATGCTCACAAACTCGACGCGCTTCCTCATCCCTGGTTTGTCATTGAAGATTCAGCTCATAGCTACTCGGGCTGCATGGCGGCGCTGACACTGTTCGCAGAGCGCATGGCGCCAGGCGATATGCTGGCTGTCGAAGATGGAGTGCTTGATGACTTGGGGATGAGCGCGAAATACGACGGCGGACCTAACCGTGCGATCAGCGACTTTGTTTCCTCCCACGCTGAAAGTTTCGAGATCGCCACCCATCTCTGTGACATGTTCGGTGTCAACGCCACGTACAATCCTAATGGCTACCTGCGGAAAGTTTAATCCATGCGACTTTCGATCATAGTCATCTTCCACGACATGAAGCGCGAGGCGGCGCGCACGCTCTATTCGCTGAGCACCGCATATCAGCGGGATGTGGACCCGGAGGCCTACGAGGTCATCGCCGTCGACAATGGCTCCACAGAGCCACTCACCCATGAATTTGTTGCAAGTTTTGGGCCACAGTTTCAATTGATCCGACATGAGACACAATCAGTCTCCCCGGTCGAAGCGGTCAACCTTGGTGTAGAGGCTGCCCGTGGTAATGCCGTTGCAATAATAATCGACGGCGCGCGCATGGCGACGCCGGGACTTGTCGGCTACACTCTGCATGCTCTCGGCTTAGGCACGTTCCCGGTTGTCTATGCCTTGGCTTGGCACCTCGGACCGGATGTGCAGAACAAAACTGTTCCCGAAGGGTACAATCAGGCTACCGAAGACGCTCTTCTGGAAAAAAGCCGCTGGCGTGAGGATGGCTATGCACTGTTCGACATCTCCACCCTAGCGCAATCGTCGGGCGATGGTTTCCTAGGCAAGGTGCCACCAGAGTTTAGCTGGGTCGCTTTGCCTCGGGATCTGTTCGATACGCTGGGTGGCTATGATATCCGTTTTCAGACCCCTGGCGGCGGGCTGGTCAACCATCATTTCCGCGACCGCGCATTGTCCCACCCGGGCATCACTTTGGTGGCACTTCTCGGTGAAGGGTTATTCCATCAGGTCCATGGAGGCGTTGCCACAAATGTACCCATGAAAAACCATCCGATTGGACATTTCCGCGCAGAATACCGCACGATCACAGGCGAGGATTACACGCACAGACAAAGCCTTGCGCCGCTTTACGTCGGGCACTTACCGAAAGTCGCGCGGCCTTTTCTTTGATCTTGGCGGTACATCAGTGTGGACTCGGAAGCTGACTGCCGGCGCGGCAGAGCAAATCTTGGTTTCGAGACTACTTTGATGGCGGTTTCCGACATTGCGGCGGGGTCAACTCGCATTTGTAGCGAATAGCATTTCCCACCGATCCTTCGAATAGTTTGCCGTCGTGTCGCGATGGATCATGGCACAGAGAAAAAGCTCTTGATCAGGTGTTGGCGAAAGAGGGCAGGGGATTTTCCTCGGATGGAGCGACAACCGCTATGGCCTGTGTTAGGTGCACCTATCGGCATGGTGGAGGATGGCAGCCCTGCCTAGGGTTGTCGGTTCTGAGGTTGCGTTTCGTCAGCTCATCTCGTTCCTGCGTCAGTCATCAAAGCCTCAGACACCTCTCTCGTGGCAAACCGCTGATGACGCCTAGAGTTTTGCTAGCAGTTCTTTTGCTGGAAGATCGTCTTGCTTGAGGGCAATGAGACGTTCAAGTCGCGACTTGGCCCCATCCTTGATATTGAGGCGGAGAAGGTTCAGAGCGCTGCGGCGCAAGAATTGGATCTCGTTGGGTCGCATGCGCAGCAAGACTCCCCAGACCAGAGAGGCTTGTTGATGATGTCCCAGAGATTCCAGAGACTCGCACAATCCAAAATAGCTCGCATAGAATTTTCCATCCTGAGCGATGGCGCGGTAATAGAATGCTACGGCGTCGGCATGTTTTCCGTCCAAGCGCAGGCTTTCGGCTAGGAAGTGGTTGCGCCAAGGCCGGTCAGGAGCGGATTCTTCAAGTTGAGTGCAAAATTTGTCGTGCTGTCCGGTTTCCTGCAGATGCGCTGCATCACGCAGCGCCAAAAGCAGCGGCTCATCAAAGCGTTCATCCGGAGCAGAGACCGGATCTAGTTCAGTGCTTTCCAGTCTTGGATGATCCATCATGGATTCGACCAGTTTGCGCGTGCTGAAAGAGAGCGGTACTTTGTGTGCATCCGCGCACGGCAGAAAATTCACGTTGCTTGTCGTATTAATCTTTTCAGCGATAGGCCACAGCAGGGCAAGATCGGTCAGATCGTATGTTCCATAGATTAGGTTGAAAACCGTCTTGCTGTCTTTGTTCAGGATGTCGCGGACAGTCTTGTATTTTTCATCATATATGCGAACGTAGTTCAGTCGCCAACTTCGGCTGTGATAAAGGCCCAAGGTGATTTCCGGAGTGAACGCGAGCACGGCGTCCACATTCAGCAGGCCGCCAAAAAGCACTGCAGCATATCCTCCCATCGACATTCCGACGGTATAGCTCTCCGACACTCCCAAGGTATCGGCGATTTCCATCAAATGACAGGAAAGATGATCAATGCTGGGGGCATCATCGCCGATGCCACATTGGTACCATGAATTCTCAGGGGCATTCAGAAATATCACATTGGCATCGATTCCGGCGAGGTCATGGCTGAGAGCAAATTTTCCTGCTGGATAACCGACATGCGAAAATGCGAATAGAGCACGCTTCGAGCCTTCCTTTCTCACAACTTTGACCATCTGGCTTTCCCCAGACAGGAAGTGCTCAACGCGATGCTTCATCATTTTTCTCCGTCTGATCGATTGCCGATATGACGCAGACGCGCGATCAACCTAGCCTTTATTCGGGCGTTTTTAGTTGGTGCAAAATTCAACTGACACTCCCCGAATCTTGCCCTACAATGAGCATATTCTAACCCAAACATCGACGCTTCCAGCTTGATTTTCCAGAGTCGTATGGCAGGAGGAACCCGAGGTAGATTTCGGACGCAACGTGACCTGCCCTTCACCCGGAACCTTGAACGTTTTACCGCCCGCTCCCTGCCCCCGCCCACGGTTTGTAGTTCAGAAACAGCTCACCAGTTTCCTTCAGTCTAATGCTCGGCGCGATGCGCGCACCATCGGTCTCGGTGCCCGGTTCATGCGGATAGGTGTCGAGCACATGATTGTAGTCGTAAGCTGCGGCACGTGCCTCTTGCCGGATGCGTGCCGAAGTTTCATTCAGGCAGTTCAGATACCCCTCGACCTCGGTAAAATATGTGCGGAATGCACGCCGGATCTCGCCGCCAGAAAAACCAGCATCAAGCAGATAGGCGGCCTCAGGCCGGGTGGGCTCAAAGCAGACGCCGTCCGCCAGACCCGAAACAGGGGTCGCCACTACACATACCAGAACCAAGAGCTTCCGGATCATGCGCGACACCGATTGCGTTCCGTCAGCCCAATCAGACTGCCGATGATGTTGAGTGATCCGGTCCGCGCCGCCCGGACCATGCCGCGCAGGTAGCCGCCGGGCGACAGGATGGGGATTTCCGGGTCTGCAACCTTCGCATCGGTGATCAGCACGCAGAAGGTGGCATTCTGTTCGCCAAGCGACTCGACCGCTTCGCGCCAGGCTGACGGGTGGATCCCGAGCTCTGGCAACCGCTTCTGGGCGGCGATCACGAAGCTGTGGAAGTCTAGCCCAGACCTCTTCTGCAGCGCGATGTTCACCCAAACCTGCATATCTTCCGAGCAAAGATGATAGAGCCTTGCACCGCCTATCTGCTGCATGAGTTTGGACTTGTGCGCTGAGCTTTGCGCCCGATCCTTATTTTCTATGCAACATGCGGCGCCGTGAGGTGTCGCATCCCGACGCTCAACTGGCGTGGCTGGGGGCAGGTTCTGGGCCTCACCCTCGTCATTACAAAGTACCGTGTTAAAATCTTGGGTTGTATCTTGTATATGGGACCGCTCGTTTTCGAGCGGTCGAGCGCTCGATTTCAGCAGGTCATGCAGAAGATCCAGGGCCGCACCACAGAGGTCATTGGCCTCGGCTTCATGTGCGGCGAGATCGTCCAGAGACATACGATGCAGTGCCTGGGCCGAGGGCCATTGCGCAAAGGCCTCAAAAATCGCCTGCACCTCGTCGGCCTCGCCGCATGTCTCTACCAACTCCAGCAGCGCGGATTTCAAGTGCCGCTTGTGAGAGCTGCGCATGCCCCGCAAGCGGCCATGTGCCTTGCGGTCAGCCTCGAGCCTCTCCTTCAATTCGCGGAACTCTTGCACCCGCGCAATCACCACGTCAAAGAAAATGCCACAGCCGGAATGGCCCGAGCGCGCGCCGTTTGCCATCGTGCACTTGCGGATCAACCCCGCGCTCACAAGTTCGGCCTCATGGCGGCGGATCCGGCTGGGGGCCACGGCGCGTTTGCGCGCGATCTCTATCTGACTGAGGTAGCAACATGGCGGCTCTCCAGCCCCTTTAAATGCGCTGGGTCTCGTCATGGCAATCATAGTGCGGAAGGTGGCCATCGCGGCCGCGCCAACGCCGATCAAGGGCGCGATGACATCAATCAGGGCTACGAGCCCATCGCGCTCCATGCCCTTGGGAAGTATTGGCCGCGTCACCTGGTGTCGACTGGCGGGAAAGATTTCTGCTACATGCATTGGTTTGTCCTCGTTTTTCAGGAAGCGAGGCGGCGGCAGGCAAACAATCTATGATCGCATAAATGCGTTTTTTTGCTTGCTTGCGGTGTCGGGGGGCTGGTAGACACGATCCCGTTGATCAGATCGTTTAGGGTTTGCTGACCCTGAATTCTACTAGCTCCCCGTGTAAGGCTGCCGCCTTCGCGGGGTTTGCTTTTGTGGGCGTCCGGCTCCTTCTCTGTGCGATGACGCTTTCGGTCGTGTTCTGGTGTGTTGCGATATCCGGAGGGTGACCTCTGCGCCGCAGATCTGGCGACCTGCGCCTGCCGCGACACAAAGGTCAGTACTCTATCTGCTCGTATCCATAGTTGCCGTCGTAATCCCGCCAATCGACGAAGACCGCTCGCTGCGACACGCCCGGGCAGTCGCGGCCCCATCCGGACAGCCCTTCAAAAGTACCCGGCAGCGCCGCGACGGAACTGCTCTCCCAGCCGAAACGGCCCTCAACGCCGTATGTGCCCCGGCGCACACGCTGGCTTCTGCGGCAGATGTCGGCGTCACCGCCGACGTGCCACTGACGCGCATATTCGACATTAAAGACCCGGATGGAACGCACGAAGTCGTACGCTCCGCCGCTGATGTCCACGTCCGCAGCGCCATCCGCGTGCGAATACTCTGCGATTAAGCTCAGGGCAGGCGATCCGGAAAGGTCGGCCTCGGGACGCAAGCGTCCCAAGGCATCGAGCCCTCCGAACGGGACAGGAGACAGTCCCACCGTCTCGCGGTCCGCTATGTCATGGAGACGCGGCAGAGGTTGATCGCCTTGATCCTCGCGCATCGCCGCACCCAGAGGGCAGTTCCAGAGTTGCAGTGGCGGCTCTACCGGCCATGGGGTGATGCGCCTCATGAACACCGATCGGGCCGTGTTACACTCCGCGCTGGATGGCCAGCCCCCGGCGAGACAAATCAGGATGGCGCAGTCGATCTGGTAGGCGCGTGCGGCCTGCGGCACAGGCACAGCCAGACCGGCGGTTGTGACGGCAATCGCCAAGCCGCGCCGTAAAAGGTTTGTTTTCAGACACATGTCAACGACCCTCCTGACTCTCTGGGTGGCATGTCTTCGCCGATCCGCCACGCATCCGGTGGTCACCCAAGGGTGAGATCCCTATAGCGCAGCTCCAAAATTATGGTGCTCCAGATTTTTGTAGGGCGCTAAGTTGCAGAGTGGCGCTTAGTTGTCAAAGATACTTTTATTAGAGCAGCGTATTCAGCATATTAGTGCTTTTAGTAAAAAGGTGCTTTAACATTGAAAAGAGATATGTTCCAACGGTACCCAGCACCTGTCCCGATTTTCCCAGAGACAGGTGTCAGACAATGTGGAACCCACGCGTGATTACGACCGATGCAATGCAGAACTTCTTGGAAAAGGGGGGGAGCCTCGACTACCGCCCCATCCGCACAGCAAAAGGATGGAACTGGGAGCTTTGGGCCACGCGCCCCGATGGCGCCGAGAGCCCGGTTATTTCCTCAAAGACCGGCGAGGCCCGTGTCTTCAAATCCGCCGACGCCCTCGTCAGCTTCCATATGCGGATGTACCCCGATGCCGATGGCGTTTGGGTTCCCGCGCCAAAATCTGACAAAGACGCAGACAAAGCCTGACCACGCGGATGCGCCGCGCCGATCAAGCGCCCGACGCCCCCTGATCGGCAAGCCGCTTGGCGGCTGCATCCTTGCTCTCTTGCTTGTCTCTTGCGCCCTTGCAGGTGCTGCGCGCGGCGCGCTGGCGGAGCCGATGCGCCCCACCGCGTTCCGGGCGGTGGCAGAGAGCTGCGCGCCCGGTGTCGCGCCCGCCCTCCTCAACAAGCTGGTTGCTGCCGAGAGTGGCTTTGAGCCTCTCGCCATCGGTGTGAACGGCCCCGAGCCTGCGTCCTATGCGCCGCGTACAGCCCAAGAAGCCGTCAGGATCGCGCGGGAGCTGATGGCACAGGACAAGTCGATCGACATGGGGCTGGGACAAATCAACAACGTAAATCTCGACTGGCTCGGCCTTACCCCGCGCAGTGTCTTTGACGTCTGCCGCAACCTGACCGCGGCTGCGACGGTTCTGCGCGATGGGTTCGAGCGGGCCCGGGAGAGCGGCGCGACAAAGGAAGATGCCCTGCGCAAAGCCCTCTCCGCCTACAACACCGGCAGTTTCACGCGCGGCGTTCACAACGGCTACGTGGCGCGCGTGCTGGGTGAGGTGTCTCCAGCCAGGCCCTCATCTGCAACGCCAGGATCACCCTCCCTGAACGACGACAGCAAGGACGCACAACGCTGGAATGTCTTTGGCACCTCCAGCACCTCTGGCGCCCAAGTTTTCCAATAGAAGGACCCCGAACATGAAGACCTGTCTCACCCGCCATCGCACCGTTGGCGCACCGCTTGTTCTCGCCGCCGTTCTCAGCCTTGTGGCGCAGCCCGCCGCTGCGGCTGGGTTCACCGACTTTCTCAACAACATCCTCGACGAGTTCGAGAGCGCGAAGCAACCGATTGCGCTGATCGCCCTGATGTTCATCGGCGCCGGGTGGCTCTTCAATTTTGTCGACCTGCGCCGCGCGGCATGGGCTGTGGGGGGTGTCGTGCTGATCTTCGCCTCCTCCGAAGTGCTCAGCATGATCACCGGCTGACCCACGAAAGGGAGGGATCAGATGCAAACGGTCCGGTTGAACGAGGACATGCTGTTTCTCGCACTCACGCGCCCGGCGATGATCTTTGGCATCCCGGTCGAGGCCTTCGCGATATGCTGCGGCATTGGCGGGCTGGCAATGATCGGCGCGGACTCGATCTTCTATCTGCCCATCACCTTCCCGCTTCTTGGCATCGCCCGGCTGATCGTCGAGCGCGACCAGAACGCCTTCCAGATCCTGTTTCGCTGGCTGGATACAAATGCCCGCTGCCGCAACCGGGGCCTCTGGGGCGGATCCTCTTCCTCCCCGCTGCGCCTGCGGAGGCGCTACAAGATCGAGGATATCGACGCATGAGCCTGCTCGGAAAAATCAGGACAGAGACCACGGCGCAGCGGTATCTTCCGTATATCCGCCATGCGGATGAGCACACCATCATCACCCGCAACCGTGGTGCATTCCAGATGCTCAGGCTGGATGGCGTTTCTTCCCGCACGGCTGATGCACAGCTGATCAACACCCTGCACAATCAACTTGGCCATGCGTTGCGCACTATTAGCGACGACAGGGTGATGATCTACGTTCAAATGGTGCGCAGCACCGACACTCAGTATCCAGCAGGTGCATTTACAAGCGATCTCGCCCGCTGGATCGATCAAAGCTACCGCGCGCGTCTCGAGGCCAAACGCCTCTATCGCAATGACCTCTACCTCACACTCTACATGCAGCCACGCGGGCTGCCCGGTGCCAACTTTGCAAAAGGTGTCCGGCGCGCCCGTAGTAGCCAGATCGAAGTTGATCAGGACTTGCTTGACGATCTGGATGACAAGGCCACCCAGCTGACACGCAGCCTGAGGCGGTTTCGCCCGCGCAAACTGTCCGTTGTGCGCGACGCGCGGGACATCCTGATTTCCGAGCCCGCCAGTGTGCTCAAGCAGCTGCTCACCGGCCGTCATGATCCTGTCCCGGTGGTGCACGGCACAATCGGCAATGCCATCTATACCGACCGGGTGATCTTCGGTCGGGAGGCGTTGGAAATCCGTCATGCCAGTGACAGCACGTATGGTGCGCTGTTCGGGATCAAGGAATACAGCGCCAGCACGCGCCCCAACATGTTCGACGCGCTGTTGACGGCCCCGTTTCGCTTCATCTTCACCCAGTCCTTCCGCTGCATCGCCAAGAATGATGCGCTGAACCAGATGATGCTCAAGGAAGGTCAGCTGAGAAATGCCAATGACCCGGCTGCCTCACAAGCAGACGCCTTGCCAGAGGCCCGCGACGATCTTGCCTCGGGAAAGTTCGTCATGGGCGAGCACAACCTGTCGCTCACCCTCCTGACGGAGGATCCAAAAGATCTGAGGAACCGGGCCGCGGATGCCAAGATGCTGCTGTCCGATGCGGGTGCGGTTGTCAGCCGTGAAGACCTCGGGATCGAGCCGCAGTTCTGGGCGCAGCTGCCGGGCAACCATGCGCACCGCGCGCGTGTCTCCGTTGTGACGAGCCGCAATTTCACGGCGATGGCGCCGCTGCACAACACGCCGATCGGCCATCGCCATGGAAACGAATGGGGCGATGCCGTGAGCAAGCTGCAATCCAGCGCGGGCAGTCCCTTCTATTTCAACTTTCATGTCGGGGATCTCGGCCACATGTTCATCTGTGGCCCCTCCGGCTCGGGCAAGACGGTGCTTCAGACCTTTCTGCTGTCGCAGCTTGAGAAGTTTGGCGCCAAGCGCGTCCTGTTCGACAAGGATTATGGCGCGGAAATCTTCGTGCGTGCCTCTGGTGGGACATATCTCGACTTCCAGTCGGGCCGTGCGACCGGCTGCGCCCCGTTCATGGCGCTGGAGCTGGACGCGGAAGGCCAGACCTTCATGGTGGAGCTGATCAGCTCGATGCTGGGCGGCGCAAGCGTGTCCCTCTCGGCAGAGGATCAGCGGCGGATCGAGCAGGCGGTCGCCGGGCTTGCTAACCTTCCGCGCTCGGAACGCAGGGTGTCGTCCTTGCGTGAGCTGCTTGGCTTTGGCGGGGGCGCGGACGACATCGGCAACCGACTTGAGCGCTGGCAGCAGGGTGAACGTCTTGGCTGGGTGTTCGACAACCCTGAAGACCGCATCGGGTTTGAGGCTGATCTGGTCGGTTTCGACATCACTGCCTTCCTTGATGATCCGGAAATCCGCAATCCGATCATGATGTATCTCATGCGGCGCGTGGAGCATCTGATCACCGGCCAGCGCATCGCGATCTTCATCGACGAATTCTGGAAGGCGCTTTCGGACCCCTATTTTTCGGATTTTGTGAAGAACAAGCTCAAGGTGATCCGCAAGCAAAACGGCATCATCGTCGCGGGCACGCAATCGGCGTCGGATGTGGTCAACAGCCCGATTGCGCGCACCATCATCGAGCAATGCGCAAGCCAGGTGTTCTTCGGGTCTGACCGCGCCAACCGCACAGACCTCGTGGACGCGTTCGGCCTGTCCGAGCGGGAATTCGAGATCGTGCGCGAAGAGCTGCCGGTTGGGCATTTCCTCATCAAGCAGGCGAAAAACTCCGTGGTCTGCGATCTGGATCTTTCCGGTCTTGAGGACGTGCTGACGGTGCTGTCGGGGCGCACCGCCACAAATGCCATCCTGCACGGACTGATGAAGGACGACCCGGCGCCAGAAGACTGGCTGCCTCGTCTGCTGCAAAAAAGAAAGGACTCCCAATGAACAAAACCATCGCATCAGCCGCGGCGCTGGTGATCTCACTTGGATCGACAGCCCATGCCGCCGGTGTTCCGGTGGTCGATGCCACCGCAATTGCAAATGCCAAGGCCGCGTTTGTGAAGGAAATCGCCCAGATGGCGAAGGATCTGGAGCAGGCAAAGAGGCTCTACGCCTCGATCAACGGCGTGACGGACATGGACTCCATTGCACAGGCGCTGAACACGCCGGAAGTGCGGGAACTGCTGGGCGCGGATGCCATGCAAATCGCCAGCGATTTTGACATTGATCTCAATGACCTCGGCGCTCTGTCGCAAACGGCGCAGGGCACGGCTGATTTTGCCTCTCTTGATGGCGCAGATATCGACGCCGATGATTTTTATCAGAGTGAGCTCGACCGGATCAAGAACCGGTCGGCCCGGGATACGGCCGTCGGGGACAGGATTGTCTCCCTGTCCGATGACCGCCTGGAAGGGCTCGAAAGGCTGCGCTCGCAGATCGGCTCTGTCTCGACGCAGAAGGAAATCGACGGTCTGAACGCGCGCATCGGCGTCGAGCAGGCCATGCTGCAGAACGACACCAACCGCATTCAGGGCCTCGCCATGCTGCAAGAGGCGCAAGCCAAGGTCGAAGAGCAGCGTCAGGCCGAGGTCGCAGCGCAGCGCCGTGCTCAGGAAAGTGAGGCCTTTACCAGCATCTACGGCGCAGACGAATTCTGAGAGGTATGATCATGCGCACCCACACCATTCTCCTCAGTTCAATTGTCGCCGCAGCCCTGCTCACGGGCTGCAAGGATGAAGACCAAAACCACACCGTTGAACATTTCTCGGCCCACCCGGCCGAGCGCCGGGCGATGCTGGAAACGTGCGAGGTTTCGGACCAGTCGATGGACGATGCCAACTGTGTCAACGCGCGCGAAGCGGCACGGAAATCGCAGACAGACAAAGACCGAGACGGTTTCGACAACGTGTTCGGAGCTCCGTCTTTCGACTGACCATCGCCGTACCTCAGAAGGGCCGCCGAAATGCTGCAAACGCTCTACGACAATTTTGCTGACAGTCTCTCTGAAAAGATGAATGACATCAGCAGTATGATCTCTTCGGAGCTGACGGCACCGCTGTAGAGCGTCAACCACCTTGTCCGCGGGCGACAACCAATTTGGCCGGTTTTGAGGCCGC
>NZ_AWWI01000011.1 GCF_002760615.1 Puniceibacterium antarcticum
TATTGGCCGGACCGCCCCGGCGCATAGGTGAAGGCTACGCAGGGCGGAGCCGCGCCAGCCCCCTGTGTCAGGGAAGTTGTCCGCTGCTCTACTTTTCCTCTATTTCTCAGGTGGGCGGGATAGGACGAAGACGTGGGATATTCACCGGAACGAAAAGCGGCTGTGCTGAAGCGGATGCTGCCGCCACACAACATGGCCATCCGGCAGCTGTCGCAGGAAGAAGGGATCTCGGAGGGAACGCTGCACAAGTGGCGTGCTGAGGCGCGCGGCAAGGGGCAACTTTTGCCCGATGCAGATGCGGGCCCCGAGGGCTGGTCTTCGCGTGACAAGTTCGCGGCTGTGCTGGAAACGGCGGTGCTGAACGAGGCCGATCTGGCTGAATATTGTCGAAAGCGCGGGCTTTATCCCGCGCAGATCGCGGCGTGGCGGTCAGCGTGTGAACAGGCGAACGATTGGGACCGCGCCAGTACAGCGCGCGTGGGGCAAGCCACCAAGGAAGAGAAGAAACGGGTCAAGGAGCTGGAACGGGATCTGGCGCGCAAGGACCGCGCACTGGCCGAAACCGCAGCGCTTCTGGTTCTGCGAAAAAAGGCTCAGGCGATCTGGGGGGACGGAGAGGACGCATGATCAGCACCCCATATCGCCAAACCGCAGTCGCGCTGATCAACGAGGCTGTCACCGCTGGCGCACGTCGCTCCATAGCCTGTCTCGAGTTGCAGATCAGCGAGCGGACCCTGCGGCGCTGGACCAGAGGCGGTCAGGTTCATCCCGATCGGCGGCCCCTTGTGCCGCGCCCTGAACCAGCCAACACGCTGAGCCCGGATGAACGCGCAGCCGTTCTGGATGTCTGTAATTCAACGGAGTTTGCAAGCCTTCCGCCCAGCCAGATCGTGCCAAAACTGGCTGATCAGGGGCGGTATCTGGCCTCGGAATCCAGCTTCTACCGCATTCTGCGCGCAGATGGGCAACAGCATCACCGGGGCCGGGCAAAGCCTCCGGTCCGACGCAAACCACCCACGAGCTACAAGGCCGGCGCACCCTGCGAGGTCTGGACCTGGGACATAACCTGGATGCCCGGGCCCGTCGCAGGCATGTTCTTCTACCTCTATCTGATTGTGGACATCTTCAGCCGCAAGATCGTCGGCTGGGAGGTGCATGAGCGCGAGAGCGCGGAACTGGCGTCCAATCTGATCCGGCAGGCTGTCCTAGTAGAGGGCTGCATCACGCGCCCACTGGTCCTGCACGCAGACAATGGCAGCCCTATGAAGGGTGCGACGATGAAAGTAACCATGGAAAAGCTGGGGATTACGGCGTCCTACAGCCGCCCGCGCGTCAGCAATGACAACCCCTTCTCCGAAGCCCTGTTCAGAACTTGCAAATACCGCCTGAACTGGCCGACCAAGGGCTTTGCCACCAAGGCCGATGCGCAGACTTGGGTGAAATCCTTCACCAGTTGGTATAACGATGATCATCTGCACAGCGCCATCCGCTTCGTCACGCCAAATGAGCGCCACGCTGGGCATGATCGTGGGACGCTCGCGAGCCGCGCCAGTCTCTATGCAAATGCGCGGGCGCAAAATCCGGAGCGCTGGTCAGGCAAAACCCGAAACTGGCAACCCGCCGGACCCGTCTGGCTGAACCCAGAAACCGAAACCAGCGCCCCTGAAATCAGAGACGCCGCATGAAATCGGCGGACAACTTCTTTGACAAACACCGCCAGCCCATGGTCTGTCATCGCGGGCCAACGCCCAGAAGTAGCCGGTCTTGGTTTTGCG
>NZ_AWWI01000012.1 GCF_002760615.1 Puniceibacterium antarcticum
ACGCCCCGCTCAGCCAGAAGGTCCTCGACGTCAGCCGTGCTCAGCGCGAAGCGATGATAAGACCACACTGCGTAAGCGATGATCTCACGTGGAAAACGGAAGCCCTTCAGGCGCGGCAGACTGGTTGGTATTTTCATGGAGTACGCCATAGCCCGATTAGGCCAGCCAGACAATTTGGCAATGCCCAGAAAACTGCTATCTTGTCGCCGGATCACGTTGTTCAGCGTGAACTAGATAAAGCGAAAACACCCTTCAGGATGCCACCCGATGCGGCTGATGATTCCTGTTTTGGGCTTCATCCTGCCATCCAGATGCGGGGTGCTCTGCCGTCTGGAATGCCGCAACATGCCGGGACAGATCGCTCGAATCCTTCGCCAGCATCTGGCTGGCCGCCGTCGACTGCTCGACCATCGCTGCATTCTGCTGGGTCATCGAATCGAGATGTGAAACGCCGGTATTGATTTCATTAAGGGCGGTGGACTGCTCAGTCGCTGCACTAGCGATCCGGGAGATGTTGTCGTGGATCGTGGCAATACCAGTGATGATCAACTCGAGCTCTTCGCCGGTACGGGAGACAAGTGCCACTCCGTTGGAGACGTGTGTGGAGCTGTCATTGATCAAAGCCTTTATCTCGGAAGCGGAGGCGGAGGACCGCACCGCCAGTGTGCGCACCTCGGAGGCAACGACTGCAAAGCCGCGCCCGGCTTCACCGGCGCGGGCAGCCTCTACGCCCGCGTTGAGTGCAAGCAGGTTCGTCTGGAATGAGATGTCGTCAATAATCTTGATCACATGAGATATCCGATCCGAGGATGCCTCGATTTCCGACATTGCCCGGATCGCCTGTTCAACCACTCGGCCACCATTGCGGGCCGTCGACATCGCACTGCTCGCATACTTTTGAACTTCCTGCGCACTGTCAGCGGAGGCCTTTGCTGTGACCGTCAGTTGCTCAATGGCGGCAGCCGTTTCTTCCAGGGTTGCCGCCTGCTGCTCGGTTCTACGCGACAGATCAAAAGATGCTTGGCCAATTTCATTGGCAGTATGCTCCACAGCTTGTGAAACGGATTTGACGGCCGAAATCACGGATGACATCCGCGCCACCGCCTGATTGTAGGCCTCTCCAAGCAATTGGATATCCGGTACATCGCTCAGCGTAACACTATGGGTGAGGTTTCCTTGGCTCAATTCGTTCAGGGCCTCTGCGATGTCCTTCACGCCCTGGCGACGGGCCGTTACGACGGTTGCTATCTTGATCACCGAGGTCGCTTTGCCGTCTTCATCCAGACAGGGCGCATAGGTCGCTTGCAGCCAAATCACCGACCCGTCTTTTTTTAGCCTCGGAAATTGATCCGAATAAGATTGGCCATTTGCCAGATCTTGCCAGAATTTTTTATATTCTGGTTTTCGTGTATATGATTGATAGACAAATATCGAATGGTGTTTTCCGACAATTTCTTCCAGACGATAGCCAATCGCGGCCAAAAAATTCTGGTTTGCGGTAGTGATCGTACCATCCAGGTCAAATTCGATCGTTGCCTGAGTTCTGTCGATGAGCGCTAGATAGGTGTCACCCCTGCTCGCGACTTTCGGTGACTTTTTGGCTTTCCCTAGATTGAACACAGTTCGCTATCCTCAAATTCCTATATCAGCGTAACTTTGCTTTTCAGTGGTTCTGGAACCGTTAAGCCGCAACCTGTTTACCATCTTACTTTTGAAACAGTACGTTACCGGACGGAACTGCAGAAAACGGGCAAACACATGGTCTGGGACGGCTTATCCCTTTTGCTCCGGCAGACCGAATTGTTGTTGCGACGGCGCCCTTGATTGTGGTTTGAGGCGCGTTTGGGATTGATCTAGGGTCAAGCTTGGATGTTGCGTGAACGCGCTGAACGCGGCTTTTCCGCCGAAATATGGTCTTCAGATGCGCTGATTGACGAGATCGCGATAGGTTGTGGCGCCAGACCGACACTGATCCCGAGCAGCGTGTCGAAGTCACCAAACATGTGTCGCCGCCGGTTTCAGCAGAATGCGAACTCGTCTGTAGCGCGTCGTTCCTGGCGATGGCACCGGCGGTGCTTGGTTTCCATGGCTGAGCGTTTCTGTGTGGCGGGATGACTTCGGCCGCACCGCGGTCGGCGATAGGGTTGTAGCATCCGCGTATTTCGTAGGTGCCATCCGCAGTCACGCTTCCAATGTCAGGGGGAATCGCTTTTGGAACTAAGGCCGTGATTGGAGGGCGTTGCGTCTGACGAACCGTCGGATTCTGGTCTGTGTCGTCAGACCATGGAGCCTCCAGCATGCAGATTTTCAGTAAGCGGTCGCTGGACAGCACGGTCAGCTTAGCTTGACGGCTTGAAGTTCCACGGCAGCAGGTCGTCGAGGCCGCTTTGCGGATGTCGATTGGCGATCGCGGCCAGGGTTGGCGGCATGGGTATTTCTGCGGCTTTGCATCAGGATCTCCAGTACGTCCATTGCCCTCTCATGATTTGTTTACAAACCATGAGAGGGGCCGTTTGCGTCGACCGCTCGCCAAAGCCAATATTCTCGCCCTCTAATTGAAATCACGCCCTCGTCCAGGTGCCATCTGTCGGCAGGGACCGGGCGATCGTGACGGATCTTGGCCGCTATCTGCGTTCCGAACCGCTGGCACCACACTCGGATGCTTTCATACGAGACGATTACGCCCCGTTCAGCCAACAGATCCTCGACATCGCGCAGGCTCAGGCCAAACCGATGGTACGCCCAAATGGCATAAGAGATGATGGACCGGGGGAACCGGAAGCCCTTCAGGCGAGGCCGTGAAACTTGGCTGATCATGAGAGATGGCTATGCTTGACACCGGGCAGCGTCAACAACCTGACAAAGCCATACAGGCTGTTGGCGACTGGCTGGCGCGTCGCATCAACCACCGCTGAACATCAGGGCCGACCGGATCCAAATCCGGCCGGCTGGCTTTCAGTGCAGGCCGAACTCCGCCATCAGCTGCTTGCGGAATGTCACGAAGCGGGCTCCGTTGCGGTCACGCGGGCGCGGCAGGTCGATGTCGAGCAGACGCACCGATCCGCCCTTTTCCTTGGGCAGGACAAGCACCCGGTCGGCCAGATAGATCGCTTCCTCGAGGTCATGGGTCACAAGGACCATGGTGACCTTCTCCTCGTCCCAGATCCGCGTCAGCTCTTCCTGCATCGTCATCTTGGTCATCGCATCGAGGGCACCGAGTGGTTCGTCCAGCAACAGGATTTCAGGCTGTACGGTCAGTGCGCGGGCAATGCCGACGCGTTGCGCCATGCCGCCCGACAACTGCCGCGGCCAGGCGGTTTCGAACTCGGTCAGGCCGACAAGCCGGATATAGCGACGGGCGCGCTCCTCGGCCTCGGCGCGGTCGACACCCTGCACTTCCAGTCCGAATGCCACGTTGCCGAGAACCCTGAGCCAAAGCAGAAGGCGCGGCTCCTGAAAGATCACCGCCCGCTCGCGCCCAAGGCCATGTACAGGGGCTCCGTCGATCAGAACATCACCCCCGTCGGGCTCTTCGAGACCGGCCAGAACCCGAAGCAGGGTCGTCTTTCCCGAACCGCTCGCCCCCACGATGGCGAGGCTTTCGCCCCCCCGTATATCGAGGCTGACCTTGCGCAGGACAGTGAGCGTCTCACCGTCGATCTTGAAGGACTTGGTGAGGTCACGGATCGTGACCTCACCTTTTGTCCGCGTTTCAATGCTGGACATGTGACCCCCTCAGTTCGTGGCGGGCTGGTCACTGGTGACCAGCAGAATGTCGTCGGCCTTCAACTGGCCTTCGGCAATGACGCCGTCCCGCACCAGAACGTCGATCCAGAACTGCACGTCTCGTTCGACCGGCAGACCGCCTTCACGCACGCCATACCCGGCGAAATACTTGGCAACTTCCGGGTTCTCGCCGCGCTCCTCCAGGATGCGGGCAAGGATCTCGCGCGTTTCTTCCGGGTTCTCGCGTGCGAAATCCAGCGCGCGGGCGGCCTGTTCGACGTAGTCCTGCGCGGCCTGCGGATGGGCGTCGGCCCAGTCGCGCCGAAGCACTGTAAATCCGCCTGCGATTTCGCCCAGCACATCGGTGTCGTCAAAGACCGCGCGGACGCCGCCATTGTTGCGGGCAAGGCCCTCGAATGTGGTCTGCCAGTACCCGAAGGCCGCAACATCAACCTGTCCCGATCGCAGCACCTGTTCCAGCTGCGGCCCCGGTACGACGACGAGATTTGCGGCATCCTGCGGCAGGCCCTTGGAATGCAGCGCCTCCCGGACCGTGTAGTCGAGATGCGCACCCAGGGTGTTCACCGCGATGGTCTTGCCGACGATATCCTCGATTGACTTGATCGGACTGTCCTCCAGCACGGCGAAGATCGACTGCACCTCATCATTGATGCCGTTGGTGGGATAGGCCGCCACGAAATCGTTGCCGCTGGCAATCGCGTTGATCACCGCCGAGGTCGCCGCGGAGCCGATATCGACGCTTCCGGAGGCGAGCGCAAAAAGGGATTCAGGGCCGCCGCCGGCATAGCCCACATTTTCCAGCGTAATACCCGTACCCTCGTAATAGCCGAGCTCTTCGGCCAACTCATGGGCGTTCACGCCGCCATGGCTGGCGAGATAGCGCAGGGTTACCTCTTCGGCTTGCGCCGTGCCTGTTGCGGCGAGGGCGAGCGCCGAGACGGCGAAGATGGTCTTGAACGGATAGGTCATGTGTCTTGTCCTTGATGGAGGTTTGGATGTTTCAGGGTGTGTTGGGGCTCCAGCGGCACAGCCGCCGCTGCAGAAGGATCAGAACCCAGTTCGCAGCCAAACCAAGAAAGGCGAGCAGGAAGATCGCGGCGAACATCAGCGGGATCTGGAAATTGTATTGCGCGTTCATCACCTGAAAGCCGACGCCCTTGTTCGCGCCGATCATCTCGGCGGCGATCAGCAGCAGCAACGCGGTGGTGGCAGAGAGCCGCAAGCCCACGAAGATTGATGGCACGGAGGCAGGCAGAACCACCCGACGAAAGGTCGTGAGACGGGACGCACCAAAGGTGCGCGCCATCTCGATCAGCTTCGCGTCCACTTCCTTCACCCCGCCGATGGTGGCGAGAAGGATCGGAAACAGCGTTGCCCAGAATATCACGAAGACCTTGGAGGCTTCGCCCAGACCCATCATCAGGATGAAGACGGGATAGACAGCGAGGGCCGAGGTCTGGCGAAACAGTTGCAGGATCGGATCGAGCGCGCGCTCGACCGCCCGGATCTGGCCCATGAAAAGACCCAGCGGGATCCCGAACGCAATCGCCGCGCCGAAGGCGATGCCCGAACGTTGCAGCGAGATCGCGATGTCGTCAATCAGCGCCCCCGAGCTGATGCCCAGATAGAGCGCATAGGCGACACGGTCGAGAGGTGGAAATACCGCGGGGTTGAGCCATTCCACCGAGCTTGCGATCTGCCAGCCCGCGAAAAAGGCGATCAGCAGACCGTAATCTGCCAATCCGCTGCGGGCCGCGCTCAAGATGCGCGGTCCGGGGTTTGGCCAGGGGAAGCGCCTGCCCCCCGACCGCTCTTCGTCATCTGCAATCTGATAGGTCATCTTGATCGCTCCTGTTCTATTCAGCGGCCTGCGCCGCATATCGGGCGACGGAATGGCGGTTGATGGGGAAAGGAAGACCAAGGTTCTCGCGCAGGGTCGTGCCTTCGTAGGCGGTGCGGAACAGGCCACGCCTCTGAAGTTCGGGGATCACCAGATCGACGAAATCATCGAGCGCGGTCGGCAGCCAAGGCGGCAGGATGTTGAATCCGTCAGCGGCCTCGTTCTCGAACCACTCCTGCAACATGTCTGCGATTTGCACCGGCGTTCCTATGATCGTGTAATGCCCCCGCGCCGAGGCGATCCACTGGTAGAGTTCGCGGATCGTGAAATTGTTCTCGTCCGCGATCTGGCGGATCAGCGTCTGGCGCGACTTCATGCCTTCGGTCGGTGGTGCCGACGGCAAGGGCCCGTCAAGGTCGACACCCTTGAGATCCAGCGTGCCTCCGGTCAGCCCGTTCAGCAGGGCGATCCCGTCTTCCTCCAGAATGTACGAGGTGAGCCGGTCATATTTCTCGCGCGCCTCCTCTTCGGTGCGTCCCACGAAGGGGGAGACTCCGGGCATGATGAGGACGTGATCAGGGTTCCGTCCGTTCGCCGCCGCCCGCGCCTTGATATCGCGATAGAATTCCTGCGCGGTGTCGAGACGTTGATGGGCGGTGAAGATCACCTCGGCGGTGGCCGCAGCCAGCGCGCGACCGTCCTCTGACTGGCCTGCCTGCACCACAACGGGATGCCCCTGCGGCGAGCGGGACACGTTCAGGGGCCCCTTGACTTGGAAATGTTCGCCGACATGGTCTGTCGGATGGACCCCCGCAGTGTCGAAGAAGACGCCACTTTGCTTGTCGCGGATGAAGACGTCATCCTCAAAGCTGTCCCAGAGTTTCAGCACGACATCGACATGTTCGCCGCCGCGCGCATAGCGTTGTGCATGCGGTGGCTGTTCGGCGTGGTTGAAATTGTAGGCGGCGGCGGCGCTGCCGGTCGTCACCACGTTCCAGCCCGCACGCCCCCCAGAGATAAGATCGAGCGACGCGAACTTGCGCGCAGTGTTGTAGGGCTCCTCATAGCTGGTCGAGGCCGTCGCGATGAAGCCGAGGTTCTTGGTGAGCGGCGCAAGCGCGGAAAAAAGCGTGACCGGCTCGAAGCCTGCCACCTTGGCATTTCCGCCCTCCATGCCGCCGCCAAAGGCCACGGCCAAGCCGTCGGCAAGGAAATAGGCGTCGAACAGGCCACGTTCAGCAGTTTGCGCAAGCTTGACGTGAAACTCGAAACTGGTCGCGCCGTCCGCCACTGAATCCGGGTGGCGCCAGGCGGCGACATGCTGGCCGCCACCGGGAAGAAACGCGCCAAGTTTGATTTGTCTGGTCATGAGGAAGATCTCCTTGGAATGGGACTTTTAGGTCAGGTCAGGGCGATGCTATCGCGGCCATCGACGCTCGCGGGAACATCGCCGTCGATCGTCACGCGGCGCACCACGCGATGGGCGTCACCGTCAGCCGGATATTGCTGATCTCCGCGCCGATCCGGGGGGGCACCGTCTTTACATCAGTGACGGGGATTGTTGCGGTCGGAGTTTCAAGAAGTGTCATGATCTATATCCTTTGGTGAGGCATGGCTTTTCTGGTCCCTGCACATTGGTGCAGGGTCACGGGAGATTTCGTGTGAGGGGGTGAGCTTCAGTCGGCGAAGGCCGGAACGGGTCTTTCAGTCAATTGAACAGGTACGCGGGCGACAAGTTGCGCAACTCCATCGGTCAGGCGCGCCTCGAGGGTCTCGGAGAGGTTCACCCCGTCCGGGAAATCCTCTCCCGAGGCATAGATGCCCGTGGGAACTGTCGCCGCCTCGAAGAAGCCGAACAGCGGACGAAGCTGGTGTTCGATCACCAGAGCATGGCGATACCCGCCCCCGGTTGCAGTCAGCAGGATGGGTTTTTCCTTGAGCGCCTCAGGTGGGATGAGGTCAAACAGGTGTTTGAACAGGCCGGTATAGCTCCCCTTGTAAACGGGACTGCCAACCACAAGCGCATCCGCTGTAAGGATCCGCTCGAGGATCGCAGCGGCGTTTGCGTCAAGTTCATCTGCCCGCAAAGCTGCGCCCAGCGATGGACCGAAATCGATCATGTCGAACACGCGGGCAGTGCCGTTCGTGAGCAGCGCCGCGCGTTCGGTGCCTTGCGCGACGAGCTCTCTTGTCCTGGATGGCTGGCTGAAGCTGCCAGCGATTCCAACCACGGATACAGACATTAGATCTTCCTTAGACGATTAGATTTGTAGAGTTTTTGTATATTTTATGGGGATCCGTTTTTCCATTCCAAGTGTTGCATCGAAAAGAGAGTGGTGTTCCCTATTGCGGTCCTGCCGGAGGCCACGCTGCCTGTTCAGGTCCTGGCGCTCGCCTACCGACAAATTGTGTCGGCCAAAGCGGCGCATTGCGCGCGAATATCGGGAATCGCGGTGATTTCCCAAAGGGCGCCCCGGGCACACGGCCCGATGGCGAACAGATGTTCTGACGCAAGCCCTCCTGCGGAGACCAGCTGCGCTTCCTCTGTTGTGTCCACGCCGAGGTTCAGAGCATCGAGTCGTCCAACTCCGCGCTTGAGAAGGTCCACGATGACGGGTGCGCCGTCGGTCGCAGGGTTGCGGCGAATGCCGCGGCAGTCGATCACATGATCCGCCATGATCGGATGCTGTGGCGCGCCGACAGGCGTGATCAGAACAGTGGTCCGCACCCCCAGATGTGTGGCGTCGTCGAAGCGCGCCTTCACGATCTCCAACTGCCCGCTTGCCCGCGCCCGCGCGATCAACTCAGCCGATTGCGGCGGCATCCTGTGGCGATGCACTTCCCACCATGACGCGGCGTGACGCAGGAAGCGCCGTCTCGTCTCCGTATCCCAGGCGCGCCAGATCGCCGTCACATGCGGGCGCAATCCGTCCACGACATCGCGCCATGTGCCTCCGTCAACTTCAGTGGCACGCACTCGGCTACGCAGCCATTTCAGCAGATGGCTGACTGACGCGCCGAGCGGAACCTCGGCCCGCGAGAACGGACTTGCGTGGCCCTCGGCATGAACCTGCGGCAACAACCCGCGACGGGAGAGGCAAGTGACAGGACCGCGGTGATTGTTGCCCAGAAGGGATACGATGTGATCGACCATGGACAGGCCGGTACCGATGATGACAACTGACGCGTGCTTGCCCGAGGGCGGCGAGAAATCCCACCCGCTACGCACATCCTGAGCCGAGGGCCCGGGCACCGCGTGGCCCGTGGCGAGGATTGCCAAATCGGCTAGAACGGTCGTGCCGTCATCGATCTGGGCGGCGATGCCGGAGGATGTCTCTTCGACTTTCAGGCACTCCCCCGCGACACAGCGCAGCCGGTCATCTCGCCATATCGCAATCAGGCTCGCAAGATACCGACCATAGATCTGACGCCCGACAAAACACGTGGGCGTCGCGTCTTTCGTCTCTTCGTTTGCGGCAAGCCAGCGAACAAAGTGGTCCGGATCGTCGGGAAAGGCGCTCATGTTTTGTGCGCGCGTGTTCAGGAGGTGGTCCGGATTTTCGGTGGAATAGGCCACCCCACAACCCAGCATCTGCGATCTCTCCACGATGGTCACGCGTGTGGCCGCGGAGGATCTCAGCAGATGAACTGCCATCAGCGCTCCGCTCGCACCACCACCGATGATCAGCACGTGACGGTGCGAGACTGGAAAACTTGTGCCGCCGTCCATCACAGCGTCACGCAGACGATGAACGCCACTGCGTAGATGGCGACAATGGCCCATTCCAGCGCGGAAGTTTCGACAGAAGAATCATTCTCATACTCAGCGAGATAGGCCGCAAGGCTGGGATCATATGGGAAGCCATACATTTCGAAGTCCTTTCACGGTCGGGTCAGGTGAGAAAAAGGAATGTGACAACAGACAGATAGCATGTCGCGAAGACAATTATCGGCATTGCCTTTCGAACGCTGTCGATCAAGCCGAACATATCAGACCTCCTTGAGGTTTTGCTTTGGGCCGGACCATTGCTGCAAGCCGCCGCGGCATCGCAGGCAGGGACCAGAGCAGATCCCGCATCGCGCGACCTTCGGGCCAAGGGCCAAATCCGGACTCGACATTGATGTGACCTGCGTCGCCCATGTCGATGAAGTCAGCGTCCCAGGATTCTGCCAGAGCCTGTGCGCGGGACTGTTCCATCCAGGGGTCGTTCTGGCTGGCGACGACAATGGTTGGAACGTCCAGCGGACCCTCCGGGATCTTTCCGAAGGCCGCGATACGGTCGTCGTGGGCGGTTTCCGCGGGTGCCACGAGAAGCGCACCGCCCACGTTCAGCTGAGGCCATTGCGACAGGACGCGGGCTACGGCAATCGCGCCGAGGGAATGCCCGACAAGCACGGCGCCGGGATGCACGAGAACGGCGCCCGCGATCTCGGTCAGCCACTGGTCGGGGCACGGTTTCGACCACGACTTCTGCTCGACGATGCGTGCCGTCGGATCGACGCGCTCCCACCAGTGCTGCCAGTGCGGTGCCGGTGAGCCGTCCAGTCCTGGAATCAGAAGAGTTCTTATCATGGCGTCCTCCTTTCCCTAAAAGACTACCATGTTAATCGTGTATTGCGATTCCAAATTTGGATCAGTTTGAAGAACCTGAATCTACCGCTGATTGCAGCGTTTGAGATTCCTCAAAATGCCTAGGCATGGCCGTCAGGATCGATATGTAAAAAAGACAAAACAACTTTTTGAAATACGCTTAGAGAACTTTTACCGGCTTTGTCAGGTTGTTTTGGCGTGCTGCACGTTCTCGTGCCCCCTCTCGTGACATTGCTTCGCAATGCACTGCAGTGCAGTGGACAAGCTGCGCAGCTACGGCCCAGCCATCCGGGATCTTTGCCCAAGCGTGGATCACCGTTCGCACAAGGGGCTGAACAACCGTTCGGAGGCGTCTCATGGACACACAAGACGGCGAGAAAATATCGTGGGCCGCTTCAAATCTCCGCGCCCTGCGCAGCAATTTCTGTCCGTCCATGACCAAACCGCCGCCATCTTCCGCCCAAAGCGCTATCGCCTTTCAGCAACATCATACCGCCACGCCAGGGCCGATGCGTTTAGCCTGTGGAACGACTATGCTTCTGAAGTGCAGGTGTAAACGCGTTGCAGCAACTTGCTCACGGCATGCCAAAACAACCTGACAAAGCCCTCTCTATGGCTTCCCGGCGATGGATGATTGAATTTATTTCATCCGGATAGTGACGAGTTTCATCACCGCAGTGTACCGTCATGCGAGGGGAGCGCGTTTCGATGAAGGTTGGCAAGAAGTGCGACGTAAAATGCTTAAAAACGTAGGCCGGACGGCCGGGAAAATTTGGCTTTGTAACCATTGTCCCTGAGACCGTCGAAATCAATCAAAACTCCGGTGTCGGGGGGCAGTGCTCTCGGGCTCGCCCTCTTCATAGTCCTGTATCTGATCGGCTTGTGATAACACAAAGCGAAACTTCCGACGCTTCGGACCGCCAGTCTCAATGGACGTGCTGGATACTCTGATTGCTTCAAAGCAATCGAGCCATAATAGTCGACCTACACCTTTCCCGCCCAAGGTGCCTATCAACACGAACGGCCATTAAGCGCCCTTCGCGCCAGATGCTGCGCATGCAAATGACAATGGAGCAACCATCTGGGGCTGAGCGGTGGCGTGAACTCCGGGAGGTGAACCTGCTGCAGGGTGAGGCTAAGATCAAATCTGTTGCTAGAGGCGCGCCTTGGCACGTTGCGAAAAAGATGGGTCCGGTTGGATATGTCAATCATCCGAGAACACGGCTTGCGTCCTCTCATGCCAAGCTTTTCAGGGCCTCCCTACCGGCTAGCGATGGCCGACCCAGCCGCGGTCATCGGTGAACGCGCGCCCCGGTCCCACCTGTACGATTTCGTAATCCTCCGGCATCGCATCCAGAGGGGCGAGCGTCGTGCGAGACGCAGCCAGCAGGATATTGGTGCGACCGCGACCACTCACCGGGCCCTGCACGGCTTCGACATGCGGGTAGAGATCGCTCAGGATAGCGTGCATTCCCCGCACGAGGGGACCATCGGGCGCATCGATCAGATTCACATAGACCGGGCCGCCGACAATTCTCTGCAGGCGCCTGTAGGTCTCGAGCGTTGCCAGATGCGCCGGGACCGACCCGGAAGAGAAGGCATCCATGACAACCGCGTCGAAACGGAGCTCGGTCTCGTTGAGGAACACCCGCCCGTCGGCATGCAAGATACCAAGGCGTCCTTGGTCGGCGCCGCCCAGCCCCCCACCGCTGTCCGCATCGTACCCCGCCCGTTCGATCATCGCCCCTGCCCAAGGCATATGCTGGCGCACCACGCGCGTGACCAGCGGGTCGATCTCGACCGCGACGGCCTGCGCCAAGGGGCGCGCCTCGAGCAATCGGGTGGGCAGTGTGTAGCCACCCCCGCCGATGAACAGCACCGAGGGCGCCGGTCCCAGATCGCGCTCCATGCGGGCCCAGATCCACTGGGCATAGGGCATCACCAGCGTCGGGGGTGCCCCGGTCGGTCCGTCGCTCCGGATTATGCGCTCGGCCGCCTGCTCAGTGCGGTCGGAATAGAGGTAAACCGCGCCGCCGCGGCGCAGGACGTCGATGCAGGACAGGCCGGATTCAAACCCGCATACCGAACCGCCCACAAGGCTCGCGGCCACCACCAGCGCCGCAACTGCAACCGACAGGATGGATCCTCGATCCTTTGGGGGCGGCGTCGCGCCCTGGCCGTCGGCCCCGGGGGGATCGCCCCGCACAAACGGCACACATAGAAGGGCCGCAGCCCCGCAGCCGGCGAAGGTTGCGACCGAGCCGACAAGCGGCAGGGCCACGAAGCCTGCGAGGATCGCACCGATGATGGCGCCGAGCGAGCCCGCCGCCAGAACGAGGCCGAGCGACGATCCCTCCCGCCCCGGCCGGGCCTCGACCGCAAGCCTGGCGAGGAAGGGCGACGGCAGGCTGACAAGCACCGATGCCGGAAAGAAAGCCACGAAAACGGCCAGCAGCATCCCACCCGTTTCCCGCGCACCCGACGCATAGAGAAAGGCAAGGACAATGGGCGACAGCGCCATCAGCACTGCCGTCGCGACCAGCGCCCGGCGCACCTTGGAAACCGCAACGGGGCGCGCACGTTCCGCCACAAATCCTCCGAGCGCGCTGCCCAGAGAAAAGCCCGCCAATATGGTCGCGATCACAGAGGTCCAGGTCAGCAGGGAGGTCCCGAAAAAGGGCGCGAGCACGCGACCTGCCGCGATCTCATAGGTCAGCCCGAGGGCGGACAAAACGAGGATCAGGCCGATGATGGTCCAGAACCGCATGATGGTCTCCTCGGCAGTGTGATGCACAGCGCCCAACCTGCCTGCCACGAATTGCGGGGGAATGCCATGATGCAATGTCAAGTTTGAGCCTGCGGGGGCATTGCCAAATTGTCTGGCTGGCCTAATCGGGCTATGGCGTACTCCATGAAAATAC
>NZ_AWWI01000013.1 GCF_002760615.1 Puniceibacterium antarcticum
CGGCAGGCGCCGCAGGCGGTGGGCCGCGAGAGGCGGGGGATACAGAAGGCGTTCCGCCAGCTGCGCGGTCTGGCGGTCAACGTGAACCAGATCGCCTATGCGCTGAACCGTGGCGTGCTGACCGGGGCAGGGGCCGACTTGACACATGCCGAAGTGGCCGCCCTGCGCGACGAGGTTGCGGTTTTGCGCAAGGCGCTCAGCGCCTATGCCGGGGGGCGGTTCCGGTTCCAGACCAGCGGCGCTGATCTGGAGGCCGCAGATGAGTGAGTTCAAAACCACGCTGGGGTTTCAGGATTGCTGGTTGCCGCGCACATCCCGCACCGTCACAGCCCCCGCGAGCGGGTCTTTTGGGGTGTCTGATGGCGCGCCCCAGGACAGCGATGGCCCGAAGGCGTCAAACGGAGGAGGTGGTTCCCGGTCGAGCCACGCGGCGTCCATTTCTGCCGCCGACAAGGCGCGGCTGGCCCGCGTGGTGAAGGGCACCCCCGAAGTGATGGTGAAGGTCTCTCGTCCGGCGAAGAACGACAAGTCGGGTAATCCCATCAAGGTCACGCGGGCAACCGAGGCCCTGCGGGTCAGCGAGCATCTCGCCTATATCAGCCGCAACGGGAAACTCGATGTTGAGAATGACCGGGGCGAGGTCTTTACCGGCGGGCAGGAGGTGGCCGCGATCTACCGCGAGTGGATGAACAGCCATGATGAGGATCGTGACAACCATCGCGCGACGGACCGGACCCGGATCTCCACCAGCATGATGTTCTCCATGCCAGCCCATGTGAACGGCGAGGCCGTGAAAGATGCTGTGCGGGCGTTGGGAGAGCAGGAGTTCAAGGGCCGACATGACTACGTCATGGCGTTGCACACGGACACGCAGCATCCCCATGTCCATTTGACGGTACGCACAATCGGTCAGGACGGAGAGCGTCTGAACCTGCGCAAGGCCGACCTGCAGCACCTGCGCGACACCTTTGCCGAAAAGCTGCGACAGCGGGGGATCGAGGCGGAAGCAACTCCGCGCCACGCGCGTGGCAAGACCCGCAAGGGTGAGGCGACGCCGGTCTACAAGATCCGTCAGCGCGGCAGGCGCCCACTGGCGGATGCCCGCAAGGAACGGCAGGTGCAGCGCGAGTTGAAAGACAACGCGGGTCGGCTGGCGCAAAAGCCGTGGGATGATGCCCTGGTGGCGCGTCGCAATCGCGTAATGACAACCTACGGCAATGCCGCGCGGGTTCTGGCGGCCTCTGACGATCCTGCAGACCGCGAACTTGCCGACGCCACCCAGCGGTTCACTGCACGGCTGACCGATACCACCACACAACGCCTGCAGATGGCGCAATCGCTAGATCAGGGCGGGCAGGGCTGGGCTCAGCCCTCGCGCGACGGGAAGGATCGTGGGGATTCAAGGCCAGAGGTGTCCTGGGAGCGCGAAAGGGGCAGCGGCAAGGATCGGGAGCGTTAAAGGGCGCAGCGGCGTCATTGATTGCACAAAAGATTTAGCCGTCCGGTGGGGCGCAACATCCGAGCATGCAAGCTGGCGCTACTCAGTCACGATCACGTTCAGGCGCCAGTTTGGCGGAAGCCGACCCACGGAAGGCCGCTCACGCGCTCGATGATGCTGCAGGCCGTTCGACCGGCAGCAACGCGCAGGAAGAGGACATGGCAAACTCAGCCTTCTGACGAGATCTCGCGACGTTTCATGCTGCGATGCCGCGCGCAAAATATGCCTTTCGCCGCAGCTTCATCATTCAAGGATACCCAACCGGCAACAGTGCGGGACGATCCAGATTTGTTGAGTGAGTCAGATACGTCGCGACCATGCTCCGAGCCCTTAATCCGATTTGGGTCATCGACGCTGTTGCCCCGGAGCGGTGAATCAATCTGACATTGCGGGTCGTAGTGACCCTGTTCAGGCGCTTGCGGCCTACATCAGCGCTGGATTCAACGCATGGACGTCAACAAAACGCCCAAAATTTTGGCGGCCTCTCGCGCAGGTAGCCCTGAAGGGATTTAAGGCGCACTCAATGGTATCACATACGCTAACAGCACATTGCCGCACCGCAGCAATCGGGCAGGGTATTTTTGCCTCTCCTGTTTCGTCGCAGCATAAGGAAAAGATTGAAATTTATTAAGCCATTGAATCCGTGCTGCTGTGCGGAAAAAGGAGCAGGCCTTTGAACTATGCAACTCTCACCCAAATCATGCGCCGACTGGCATTAGAAGCAGGCGACAAGATCATGGATGATCTACGATTCCGACGATTTTGACGTGAAGACAAAGTCGGATGATAGCCCGGTCACAGCGGCGGACGAAGCGGCGGATGCGC
>NZ_AWWI01000014.1 GCF_002760615.1 Puniceibacterium antarcticum
TGCGGTGCAGACGCGGCGGCCTGCGGCCAACCGGAACGTGGCGGGCGGGCATACGCGGCTGCCCGCCTATGCGGCGGGCGCTGTGGGGCGCGTGCTGCTGTGTCATGGCGCGCATGTGCTGCCCGACAGCAATGCGCATGGCTTGGGCGAATCTGCCGAGCCGCTATATGGCGTGGTCTTTGCCGCGTCCGACCTTTGGGCCGAGGCAGAACACCCCGGCGATGAGGTCGTGCTGGACCTGTGGCAAAGCTATCTGGAGCCTGCATGATGACGCCCAAGTTTCAGGAGGCGGTGTTTGATGAACCGGTGTTTCAGGAACTCTGGCATGCGCAGGTTTTTGCGCTGACCGTGCATCTGGCGCAAACCGGCGTGTTTTCCTGGCCCGACTGGGCGGCGGGCTTTGGCGCCGTGCTGGCCGAACATGGTTTGCAAAAAGAGCTGAACGGTGGCGAGGATTATTTCCTCGCCTGGGTCGAAGCGCTGGAGCGGCTGCTGGCGGCGCGGGGGCTGGCAGAGGCCGGTGATCTGGGGCGGCTCAAATCCGCCTGGGAAGCGGCCTATCTGGCAACGCCGCATGGTCAGCCGGTACACTTGGCACCCGGGGACTAAAGCATTTCGGGTTAAACCCGAAACGCTTTAGCGCAGGATTTTGCGTATTTGGCAAAGAGAAGACGCGGGAGTTTATTCCTCGACATCATCCATGTCGACCTGACCGGAGAGTTTGCGGCGCAGGATGCTCCAGCTCAGGCCTATTCCCAGCACCAGCGACAGGGCGAGCAGGCCGATCCAGAGGGTGACGTCGCGGTTGGACAGGTCGAGCAGACCGTAATCGTACAGCACCCAGAGCAGGGCGGCGACCAGCGCAAGGATCAGCAGCATGCCGAATCCGCCGATCGAGCGCAGGGTGGCGCGCAGGTAGATAAGATAGCCCACCATCAGGATCAGCCCCAGAAGCACGGTCAGCGGCAGCTGCGTCTGATAGTTGTTGGCCGCCCATTGCACGTAGCTGATGGGGGTGGGGTTGTAGGTCACCACCAAAAGCGCAAGGGCACAGAGCCAGCGTGTCAGGAATCCCATGTTATCTGTCCGTCTGCTGCCCCGGTTGAGGGCCCTTGATGGCGTGAAGCCTTTGGGCTGTCCAGTCTTTTGCAATTTCGTGGTTTCGCTGGGCCTGATGCCTCGTTATACCGACGCGGGTTTGGAACCGCAGCAAAAGGTCGTGAGACATGGCAAACGTGGTCGTCGTAGGCGCTCAGTGGGGCGATGAAGGCAAAGGCAAGATTGTGGACTGGCTGAGTGAGCGCGCCGATGTGATCGCGCGCTTTCAGGGCGGGCACAATGCCGGCCATACGCTGGTCATTGACGGGAAGGTGTTCAAGCTGTCCCTTCTGCCCAGCGGGATCGTGCGCGGCGGCAAGCTGTCGGTGATCGGCAATGGCGTGGTGCTGGACCCCTGGCACCTGAAGAAAGAGATTGAGCAGTTGCGCGGGCAGGGTGTGACCATCACGCCCGAGACGCTGATGATTGCCGAGAATGCGGCGCTGATTCTGCCGATCCATGGCGAGCTGGACCGGGCGCGCGAATCTGCGACCACTGTCGCCAAGATCGGCACGACGGGACGTGGCATCGGCCCGGCCTATGAGGACAAGGTTGGCCGGCGGTCGGTCCGCGTGGCGGATCTGGCCGATGATGCGACGCTGGTGGCGCGGGTCGACCGTGCGCTGGTGCATCACGACGCGCTGCGCCGGGGTCTGGGCCTCGAAGAGGTGGATCGCGAGCGTCTGCTGGCGGATCTGCGCGAGATCGCGCCGCTGGTGCTGGAATATGCCGCGCCGGTCTGGAAGGTGCTGAACGAAAAGCGCCGCGCCGGAAAGCGTATCCTGTTCGAGGGGGCGCAGGGCGCGCTGCTGGACATCGATTTCGGCACCTATCCGTTTGTGACCTCGTCCAACGTGATTGCGGGGCAGGCGGCGACGGGCACGGGGATCGGGCCGGGCGCGATTGATTTTGTCCTTGGCATCGTCAAGGCGTACACCACCCGCGTCGGCGAAGGCCCGTTCCCGGCCGAGCTGCATGATGCAGATGGTCAGCGGCTGGGCGAGCGGGGCCACGAGTTCGGCACCGTGACCGGCCGCAAGCGGCGCTGTGGCTGGTTCGATGCGGTGCTGGTGCGTCAGACCTGCGCGACGAGCGGCGTGAACGGCATTGCCTTTACCAAGCTTGACGTGCTGGACGGGTTCGAGACGCTGAAGATCTGTGTTGGCTACGAGCTGGACGGCGCGCGGCTGGATTATCTGCCCACAGCGGCGGATGCGCAGGCCCGCTGCACCCCGATCTACGAGGAAATGCCGGGCTGGTCGCAATCGACCGAAGGCGCGCGCAGCTGGGCGGACCTGCCCGCCGAGGCGATCAAATATGTGCGCCGCGTGGAAGAGTTGATCGATTGCCCGGTGGCGCTACTTTCCACCTCACCCGAGCGCGAGGATACGATCCTTGTGACCGATCCTTTCGAAGACTGAAGCGGAGAAGCCGATGGCCCTGAGCTACAAGACCCGTCGCCGGTTGTCGGCGCTGATCCTGCTGGTGGGGCTGCCGGTCTACATCATTCTGGCGATTTCCATCGTGAACCTGTTCGAGCGGCCGCCGATTCTTGTCGAACTGCTGGTTTACGTGGTGCTGGGTTTGCTTTGGGCGGTGCCGTTCAAATATGTTTTTCGCGGCGTGGGGCAGGTCGATCCCGAAGAGGGATCGTAACACCCCCACCTGCCGCGGGAACGGAACAAATCAAAACGGCGGACCGAAGGGTCCGCCGTTTGTGCATGAGGGAGGAGTGCCGAGTGGTCAGCCGACCGCGCGCTTGTCCGGTTTGAATCGGCTCTGTGTGGAGGCGGTGAAGCGCCCGCCCTCCATTCTTTCGATCTTGCCGTCGCGCAGAAGCTGGCCGAATGAGTTCAGACGGTCCTCGCGGGTGGTGTTCTGCGTTTCCACGGCGCGCAGCTTGGTCATCAGCTGGGGGCGAGAGAACTGTTTGCACCCCTCGATGAAAGTGAGGTAGGCGGCTGCGGCTTCGATCCGCTCTGATAGGTCCTGTGCGCCGACGGTGTGGACAAAATCGACGAAGGCCTCATCGGAACTTTCCGTCGCCAATGCGTCCCTGGGGACGAGGTCAACGCGCTGTTCCCTGACCAGCGTGAGGGGGGCGTGGGCATTTCTGCGCTGCACCACCAAACTGGCCGAATGTTCGCAGTCACGCGGAATCCCAAGGTTGGCCAGATCGGCGCGATAGGGGGCAGCCTTGTCTGCATCCCTCTTGCGGTCAAGGATACGGTCGGCGCGGGCAGCTGCCACGGCTGCGCGCAGATGCGCGATGGCGCTGCGGCGGCGGTTGCCTTCGGGTTCGCTCATCTGGCTGTTGGTTTCGTCCATCAGGCGATCAAGCGCCGTACTGTTGCCGACTTCGCCGATCCTGTGTTGTGTCAGCAAGGCCCGCGCGGGACTGCCCATGCGCATGGATTTGCGGATGCCTTCCCGTGCAAGATGTTCGACGGCGGCGTCCATGGCGGCGCTGTCCTTTTCATCCTCGTCAAAGTCCCGGTCAAGTGCTGCCGCCACATCCGCCAATTCGCGGGCCAGATCCGCCTTTTGTTCGAAGGAGAGGTCAGCAGGCGGCACATCCTTTGCGCCTGCACCGACCATATCAAGCTTGCCCCCCGGGAGGATGTCGAAACCAGAGCGTTTCGCCCCCGCAGCCAGAGGATGCCCGGCGACGATATCTTCGGCTGCGACAAATTCATCAAGGGAGATCACTGCGTGCCCCGCGCGACGATCATGCATCCTGTCGTCCATGTCCGGGGCCGCCGTCGGGACGGTGGGCAGTGTGGGGGCTGCGGCGTCAGGGCCGGTCTGGGATGAGGCGATCTGTGCTGCCAGCGGATCTTTCGGGACTGCGCAAATAACGATGCGTGCGTCTTCGACCTGAACATCGACGGGCTGCCCGATCCGGTCTTCGATGATGAGGGCCAGGGTTTGCGCATTGGGCGGGGCCAAGGTGCTTGTACTGGACGAAGGGTCGTTCAGGGCTAGGTGGCGGTCAAGAAATTCGGAGATGACATTGAACGGTTCAAGGGGGGTTTCAAACCCCTCCAAGCTGCAGGAAAAGCTCCTGTAGGTGACTCTGAGAGTCTTGTTTGCACTGGCCATTGAAAACTCACTTTTTAAAATTCCCGCACGTATCGCTGTGGCCTATACACAAGGCCAAAGAGGATCGAATACATGGCGCGAAAGGTACTATTTTGAGGCGACATTGTGGTTTGTTCCGATTACATACATGAGAAACGCATGAAAGTTCCGAATATTTGTGACTCTCGCGCTGTTTTGTTGGTTGGCGGGGCGGTGCTGGAGCCCGCAACCCTGATCCTTCTGGCGGGTAAGGCAGGCGCGGTGGTGGCCGCCGATGGCGGCGTGGACAGGTTGCGCGCCGTGGGGATCGCACCGGATGCGGTGATCGGAGATATGGATTCCGCCAGTGCCGAGGCGATTGCTGCCTTGCCGCCGGGGGTGCTGTACAGGGTGGACGAGCAGGACAGCACCGATTTTGACAAATGCCTGCGTCATATCGCGGCGCCGCTGGTGCTGGGGTATGGATTTCTGGGATCGCGTGTCGATCATCAGTTGGCGGCGATGACCGTGCTGACGCGCTATCCCGAACGGCGCTGCGTGCTGGTGGGCGAAGAGGACGTGCTGATGCTGTGCCCGCCTGATCTGCGGCTGGATCTGCCGCTGGGCAGCCGGTTGTCGCTGTATCCGCTGGCGGTGGTGCGCGGACAGTCCGAGGGGCTGAAATGGCCGATTGATGGCCTGTGTTTTCAGCCCGACGATCGTGTCGGCACGTCGAATGCGGTCTCGGGGCCGGTCAGGCTGCGGTTCGACGCGGCGAAGATGCTGCTTATTCTGCCGGTGTCTGCGCTGGATCCGCTGATGGCGGCGCTTGACGCGACGCCTGCATCATGGCCCGCTCTCTGATCACGATGTAAAGCCCGGCGGCGATGGTGATGCAGATGCCCACCGTCGCAAGCGGGTTGGGCAGATCGCCGAAGATGCCAAAGCCGATCAGCGTGGCGATGGGGATTTCCAAATATTGCATCGGTGCCAGCGTGGCCGAGGGCGCGTAGCGCAGCGACCAGGTCATCAGCAGATGCGCAAGTGTGCCAAGTCCCCCGATTCCCGCGAGCAGGCCCCAGGTGGACGGGGTGGGTGGCTGCCATTCCAGCGCGGGCATGAGTTCTGCTGGAATCAACAGCATGGCCGGGGCGATGATCAGCACCGCCATGACGCCGCTGACAGCTTGCAGGCCGATGGGGTCTGTTTCCTTGGCGATCTGGCGGGTGACGAGCATGAAGACGGAAAAGTTGACGGCGACGCCCATGGGCAGCAGGGCGGGCCAGCCGACCTCTGAAAACGCGGGCTGGACCACCAGCAGCGTTCCGATAAAGCCGACGAGGCAGGCCAGAAGGCGACGCAGGCCAACCTCTTCTCCCAGAACGAAATGCCCCAGCAGCAGCATGAGGAAGGGCATGATGAAGGCGATGGCAATCGCATCAGCCAGCGGCAGGTACTTGAGGGCCGAGAACATCATGCCGATGCCCAGAATATGCAGTAGGGTGCGCAACATGGTCAGCCACAGGATCCGCCCGCGCATCCGCCACAGGCGCCGCCCCATAATGATGAAGGGAATCAGCAGAATCGCCTGCAGCCCGAAGCGCACCAGCAGCAGCTGACCAATCGGCACCTTGCCGCCAAGCAGTTTTGCCACCGCATCCCCCATGGGGGCCACGACGCAAAAACCAAACATCAGCAGAATGCCCAGAAGGGGATTGTCCTTGTTCATGGCGCTGACGCTAGCCAGAGTTGCGGGGGCTGGCAAGGCTCTGCTTGGAGGGCGGCGCAAGTTGTTTTCTCTCCCATGACGGTAGTCGCCGCCGTGTCCGCGCCTGCTGCATTTGGCAACACCTCAGCAGTTGGGGACGTTGACGGCGAGCCCGCCCAGAGAGGTTTCCTTGTAGCGTTCAGACATGTCGGCGCCGGTCTGGCGCATCGTCTCGATACAGGCGTCCAGCGGGACAAGGTGCACGCCGTCGCCGCGCAGGGCGAGGGAGGCGGCCGACACGGCCTTGATTGCGCCAAGGCCGTTGCGTTCGATGCAGGGCACCTGCACCAGCCCCTTGACCGGATCGCAGGTCATGCCGAGGTGATGTTCCAGCGCGATTTCGGCGGCATTCTCGATCTGTTCGGGCGTGCCGCCCATGACGGCGCAGAACCCGGCGGCGGCCATCGCGGCGGCAGAGCCGACCTCGGCCTGGCAGCCGGCCTCGGCGCCGCTGATGCTGGCGTTGTATTTGACGAGGCCCCCGATGGCGGCGGCGGTCAGCAGGAAATCGGGCACACGGGATTTGCTGGCCGAGGGCACATGGTCGAGCCAGTAGCGGATGGTCGCGGGCACCACGCCGGCCGCGCCATTGGTGGGGGCGGTGACCACCTGACCGCCGGCGGCGTTTTCCTCGTTCACCGCCATGGCATAGGCCGACATCCAGTCGTTGATTGTGTGCGGCGCGCTCTGGTTGAGGCCGCGTTCGGCCAGCAGGGCGTCATGGATCGCACGGGCGCGGCGTTTCACCTTGAGCCCGCCGGGCAGGATGCCATCATTGGCAAGGCCGCGGTCGATGCAATCGCTCATCACTTGCCAGATCCGGGTGAGGCCGGTGTCGAGGCTGTCGGGCGTGCCGCGTGCCAGTTCGTTGGCGCGTTTCATCTGCGCGATGGACAGGCCCGAGGCCTGCGCCATGGCGAGCATCTCGTTCGCGGATTTGAACGGATAGGGCACGGGCGCGCCGGTGTCGGTGTCCTTGCCCTGCGCGAGTTCATCCGCCGTCAGAACAAAGCCGCCGCCGACCGAGTAATAGGTTTCCTGCAGGATGACGTCGCCCTGCGCATCGGTGCCCATGAGCACCATGCCATTGGCATGGCCGGGCAGGTTGGGGCCGAAGTCGAATTTGAGGTCATGGACCGGGTCGAATTTCAGCTCGGGCAGACCCTCGGGGGTGAGGGTATGGGTGTCGCGGATCTGCTCCAGCGCGGTCTGTGCGGCCTCGGCATCGTAGGTGTCGGGGCGGAAGCCGGCGAGGCCGAGCACGGTGGCGCGGTCGGTGGCATGGCCGACGCCGGTAAAGGCAAGGCTGCCGTGCAGGGTGGCGCGCACCCCGGCGCAGTTGAAGGGCGCGGCGCGCAGGGCGTCGAGAAAGCGCGCCGCGGCGACCATCGGCCCCATGGTGTGCGAAGAAGAGGGGCCAACGCCCACCTTGAACATGTCGAAGACGGAGAGGAACATGAGGGGGGTCCTGTCAGAGGGGGCCTGAGTGCGCGGTTGCGGCACTGTTGCGCGCTTCGCGGGGCGCTGCAAGGGCAGTGGTCCCTGTCGGGGGGCCGGGCGTGATCCCATTGTGCGCCTGCGGCGCGCTTAGGTTTGTGCGCCTGCGGCGCGCTGGGCGCTGGAGCGGGTTGCGAGGCGAGCCCGCCATGGTGGTGTTGCGCTGGCTGTGATGCGGCGATTTCACGCTCGCCTGCGTGGCCCAAGTTTTCTATACCCGGCGCGAACCAGAGGAGAGCTGTCCCATGTCCCAAGATCTGTCCCCCGTCGAGCGGGCCAAATATGTCGCCGCGCGGCGCGCCGCCGAGTTTGTTGAGGAGGGGATGCAGGTGGGGCTGGGGACCGGGTCGACTGCGGCCTGGATGGTGCGGCGTCTGGGTGAGCGGGTGCGCGAGGACGGGCTGAAGATCCGGGGTGTGCCGACATCAACCCGCACGGCGGAGCTGGCCCGCGAGGTCGGGATCGAGGTGATCACGCTGGAAGAGGCGGGCTGGCTCGATCTGACCATCGACGGCGCCGATGAATTCGACCACGCGCTGAACCTGATCAAGGGCGGCGGCGGCGCGCTGCTGCAGGAAAAGATCGTGGCGACGGCGAGTGAGCGGATGATCGTGATTGCCGATGCTGCCAAGGATGTCGGCACGCTGGGGGCCTTTCCTCTGCCGGTGGAGGTCACACCCTTTGGCTGGCCGGTGACACAAGGGCTGGTCGAGAAGCTGCTGGCGGCGATGGATGTGCCGGGGCGCGCGGTGGCGCTGCGCCGCGTGGGGGAGCGGCCCTATGTCACAGACGAGGGCAATCACATTCTGGACCTGCAGCTGGGGCGGATCGAAGATCCTGCTGCGCTGGCCTTGGCGTTGAATCAGATTCCCGGCGTGGTGGAAAACGGTCTGTTCATCGGTCTTTGCACCCTTGTTGTCATCGGCCATGGCGATGGCAGGGTCGAGCTGCGCGAAGTGGCGGCCTGAATGCGCCGGGCCTGCCGTCTGCGCGGGCTGTTGGATCCGGAGTGAGGGGCGCTGCCCCTCACGCTCCCCGGGATATTTAGGGGCAGATGAAGACGGGCGCCTGCGCATCACCTGTCCTTAAATATCCCCGCCGGAGGCATCGCGGCGGTGGGGCCGGGCATGAGGGTCACGTTGGCTTGGGGATTTCCGGACTGAGGCACTGGCCAAGTCAGGGGTCCTGTGTGATACCTTCGCCCCGAGACTTGAAGGGGACGGGCCATGAGCGACTTTGACTATGATCTCTTTGTGATCGGCGGCGGATCTGGTGGCGTGCGCGCTGCCCGGGTGGCGGCCGGTGAGACGGGCGCCAAGGTCGCTCTGGCCGAGGAAAGCCGCTATGGCGGCACCTGCGTGATCCGGGGCTGTGTGCCGAAAAAGCTCATGGTCTTTGCCAGCGAATTTGCCGGAATAGCGGCGGATGCCGGGCTATACGGCTGGGAGGTCACGACGGGCGGGTTCGACTGGACGGCGTTTTCGGGGCGGCTGAACGGTGAGCTGGACCGGCTTGAGGGTGTTTACCGCAAGCTGCTGAGTGGTTCGGGGGTCGAGACCTTTGATTGCCGCGCGACGCTGAAGGATGCGCATACGGTTCTGCTGTCCAACGGTGAGGAAAAGACCGCCAAGCACATCCTTGTCGCTGTGGGCGGGCATCCGGTGCGTCCGGATATGCCGAATGCCGATCTGGGCATCGTGTCGGATGATATCTTTCACATGGAGGCGCTGCCCCGGTCGATCCTGATCGTGGGCGGGGGCTATATCGCCTGCGAATTTGCCTGCATCCTGCATGGGCTCGGCGTGGATGTGACGATGTATTACCGCGGCGCGCAGATCCTGCGCGGCTTTGACGAAGAGGCGCGCGGGCTGATTGCCGAAGAGATGACGCAGCGCGGCATCAAGATCCACAACGGCACCAATCTGGTCGAGATGCGCTGTGCCGAGGAGGGCGAGGCGCCCGAGGGGCTGGGTGCGTCGATCCAGCAGATGGGCGAGGGTGTCGGCGACAGTTCGATGGGCAATCAGGGCGGCCATGGCGGTGGTACGCAAAAGGGGCCGATCTGGGTCAAGGCGACCAATGGCGACACCAAGGTCTTTGACCGGGTTCTGTTCGCCACCGGGCGCAAGCCGAACACTGAGGGCCTGGGGCTGGAAGACCTGGGCGTGAAGCTGGGGCGCAACGGGCAGGTCGTTGTGGATGAGTACAGCCAGACCGCCGTGCCGTCGATCTATGCGATCGGCGATGTGACCGACCGGGTGAACCTGACGCCTGTGGCGATCCGCGAGGGCATGGCCTTTGTCGAGACGGTGTTCAAGGGCAACCCGACGCCGGTCGATCATGCGCTGATCCCGAGCGCGGTGTTCACCCAGCCCGAGCTGGGCACCGTCGGCATGACCGAAGAGGCGGCGCGCGATCAGGAGGAGATCGAGGTTTATTGCACCTCGTTCCGCCCGATGCAGAGCGCGTTCATCGGCAAAGCTGACCGGGTGCTGATGAAGCTGATCGTGTCCAAGGCGAGCCGCGTGGTTCTGGGCTGTCATATCGTCGCGCCCAATGCCGGCGAAATGATCCAGCTTGCGGGTATCGCGATCAAGATGGGCGCAACAAAAGAGGATTTTGACCGTACTGTGGCGGTGCATCCGACCATGTCGGAAGAGATCGTGACCATGCGCAATCCGGCGCGCAGAGCTTGAATTTCGTGCAGGATTGCACAGTTTAGGGCATAAGCGTCGAGAACAATATGACCGAGAGGGAAAGACACCACATGGCAGGCAACAACGGCGGCCCCTGGGGCGGCGGCGGAAGCGGACAGGGCGGCGGCGATCGCGGTAACAACGGCGGCGGTGGCAGACGACCCGAGGGAGGCTCTTCGCAGATCCCCGAGATCGACGAGCTTGTGAAAAAAGGCCAAGAGCGTCTGCGGGTGCTCATGGGCGGTCGTGGCAACGGCCCGAGGACCGGAGGTACCGGCGGTTCCGGCGGTGGTGGTCCGCTGATGACGCGCAGCACGGTGATCATCGGGGCGCTGGTGGTTGTGGGCCTTTGGGCGTTCAACAGCTTTTACACCGTGAAGCCCGAAGAGCAGTCGGTCGAGCTGTTTCTGGGCGAGTACTCCTCTACCGGTAATCCCGGTCTGAATTTTGCGCCTTGGCCTTTCGTGTCCTACGAGGTGGTCAACGTGACATCAGAGCGGACCGAGAATATCGGCAACCGGCGTGGTGGCAATGGCGATGGCCTGATGCTGACCACCGATGCCAATATCGTCGATATCGAATTTCAGGTGGTCTGGAACATCAATGATCCGGCCAAGCTGCTGTTCAACATCCGCGACCCGCAGCTGACCGTCGGCGCGGTGTCGGAATCCGTCATGCGCGAGATCATCGCCGCCAGCAACCTTGCCCCCATCCTTAACCGGGACCGGGGTCTGATCGCCGATACGGCCATGGCCGATGTGCAGGCGACGCTGGACGAATATGAAAGCGGCATCAACATCGTGCGTGTGAACCTTGAGACTGCCGATCCGCCCAGCGAGGTGATCGATTCGTTCCGTGAGGTGCAGGCTGCCGAGCAGGAACGCGATCGTCTGCAGCGTCAGGCCGATGCCTATGCCAACCGCGTGCTGGCAGAGGCGCGCGGTGAAGCGGCGCAGATTCAGGAAGAGGCCGAGGGGTATCGTGCCCGCGTTGTCAACGAAGCGCTGGGCGATGCGAGCCGCTTTACCTCGGTTCTTGAAGAATATTCCAAGGCCGAGGATGTGACGCGCAAGCGTCTGTATCTTGAGACCATGGAGAAGGTGCTGGGCAACGTGGACAAGATGATCCTCGACAAGTCGGTGGCTGGCGGTGACGGGCAGGGGGGCGGCGTTGTGCCATATCTGCCGCTGAACGAGCTGGGCCGACGCACCACGACGCAGGGGGGGAACTGAGCCATGAACAAGCTGAATATCATCCTGATCGCGGCTGCGGTCATCGTCATCGGCATATGGTCGTCGGTCTTTGTGGTGGACGAGCGTGAAAAGGCGCTTGTGCTGCAGTTCGGCCAGATCAAGGCCGTCAAGGAAGAGCCGGGGCTGGCGTTTAAGATCCCGTTCATTCAGGACGTTGTGAAATATGACGACCGTATCCTGAGCCTGGACACCGAGACCATCGAGGTCACGCCGTCCGATGACCGTCGTCTGGTCGTCGACGCCTTTGCCCGTTTCCGCATTGCGGATGTGGTACAGTTCCGCCGCGCTGTTGGCGTGGGTGGCATGCGGGCCGCCGAGGATCGTCTGTCTTCAGTCCTGAATGCGCAGATCCGCGAAGTTCTGGGTGCGGATCAGGTGACATCCGACACGATCCTGTCCGAAGATCGTCGTCTGCTGATGACGCGGATCCGCGATCAGGCGCGGACGTCGGCAAGCGGTCTGGGTCTGGACGTCGTTGACGTGCGGCTCAAGCAGACAAACCTGCCGGCGCAGAACCTTGAGGCGACGTTTGCCCGTATGCGGGCCGAGCGTGAGCGGGAAGCCGCAGACGAGATCGCCCGTGGTAACGAGGCGGCGCAGCGTGTACGCGCGCTTGCTGACCGGACCGTGACAGAGACGCTGTCCGAAGCGGACCGGGATGCCAACATCATCCGCGGTGAAGCAGATGCGCGCCGCAACGAAGTCTTTGCCGAAGCCTATGGCAAGGACCCGGAGTTCTTTGCCTTCTACAGGTCGCTTCAGGCCTATGAGACGGCGCTGACGGGTGACAATTCGACCATGGTGATGACGCCGGATTCGGAGTTCTTCAACTACTTCAAATCCGAACGTCCCGGGATGCCACAGATGGGCCAACCGGCGGCCCAGCCTGCCGCGCAATCGGAGGTGCAATCGCAGGCACCTGCTGCCGAAGCGCCTGCCGAATCTGCGGCGCCTGCGTCGGCAGAGGCGGCAGAGCCCGAGGCTGACGCAAATGCCGACCCCGAAACTGGCGGAACCGTGTCGCAGTAATGCGGGATATTCTGCTGGGGATCGGAATGGTTCTTGTGATCGAGGGGCTGGTGTACGCACTGGCCCCTTCGCTTGTCGAACGTCTGCTGGAAGCGTTGCGCGCCATGCCGATGGAGGCGCGGCGCAGATTCGGGCTTGGCGCTATTGCCATTGGCGTGCTGTTTGTCTGGTGCGCGCATCAGGTCACCTGAGGGTGGTGCGATTTGCGGCAGAGCCGGTTGAAAAGCGCGGATTGCGAGGCCGGGTTAAGGGGGCGTTAACCCCGTTGCGGCCAGAGTGGCGGAGTTTCAGTGGGGTGCGTGCTTTCGGTTGCTGACCTTCACGATCCGGTCACTTCCGCTTGATCCGGCAAGTCTGTCTTTGAGTGTTGCCGGACTGCGCCTATGTTCACTAGTGTAAAGAGGCCTGAACGCCGCCGCGCGCCTGATCCTCATGAAAAAGGAGTTCCACTTGAAACCCCAAGCAATTGCCCGGAGACGTGATACCGCAACACCGCTGCGTCTGTTCTGGCTGTCGACGCTGTCGATGATCCTGATCCTGTCGACATCGCTCATGGCCGCGGCTCAGGGCGGCGCGCCGCAAAGCTTTGCCGATCTGGCCCAGCGGATCAGCCCGTCGGTGGTCAATATCACCACCACGACCACAGTTGCCGGTCGGACCGGCCCGCAGGGTATCGTGCCCGAAGGATCGCCGTTCGAGGATTTCTTTCGGGAATTTCAGGACCGCAATGGCGGTGGGGAAGAGCGGCCGCGCAGATCTTCGGCGCTGGGCTCGGGATTTGTGATTTCCGAAGACGGATATGTGGTCACCAACAACCACGTCATCGAAGGCGCGGATGAGATCGAGATTGAATTCTTCGAAGGCTTTACCCTGCCCGCCACGCTGGTCGGCACAGATCCGAACACCGATATTGCCCTGCTCAAGGTCGAGGCGGAAACACCGCTGAAATTCGTGAACTTTGGCGACAGCGATGCGGCCCGGGTCGGGGACTGGGTCGTGGCCATGGGCAACCCGCTGGGGCAGGGGTTTTCCGTCTCGGCCGGGATCGTCTCGGCGCGCAACCGCGCCCTGTCGGGCACCTACGACGATTACATCCAGACCGATGCGGCGATCAACCGGGGCAATTCCGGCGGTCCGCTGTTCAACATGAATGGCGATGTGATCGGGGTGAACACCGCGATCCTGTCACCCAATGGCGGATCAATCGGCATCGGGTTTTCCATGGCGTCGAATGTGGTCAAGCGGGTGACTGCCCAGCTCAAGGAATATGGCGAGACGCGCCGGGGCTGGCTGGGCGTGCGCATTCAGGATGTCACCGACGATGTGGCCGAGGCGATGGGTCTGAACGGCACGGTTGGCGCGCTGGTTACGGATGTGCCCGAGGGCCCCGCAATGGAATCCGGGATGAAATCAGGTGATGTGATCCTGAGCTTTGATGGCAATGACGTGGCCGATACGCGGGGGCTTGTCCGGCAGGTGGGAAATACCGAGGTGGGCAAGACCGTGCGTGTGCTGGTCAACCGCGAAGGCAAGACGGAAACGCTGCGAATCACTCTGGGGCGCCGCGAAGAGTCTGAAAATCCTGTGCCCGCATCGCAGGTGCAGCCCGAGGAAGACGCCCCCGCCGAGGTGGACCTTCTGGGTCTGACCTTGATTCCGCTGAGCGCTGAGATGCGCGACCAGCTGCAGCTGCCCGAAACGATCAAGGGTCTGGCTGTGACGGCAGTGGATGAAACCTCTGAAGCTTTTGAAAAGGGGCTGCGCAGTGGTGACGTGATCACAGAGGCCGGGCAGAGCGCCGTGCAGACCGTTGCAGAGCTGCAGGATCGGATCACAGAGGCTGAAGAGGCCGGTCGCAAGTCGCTGTTGCTGCTTGTGCGGCGCGGCGGTGACCCGCGGTTTGTGGCGCTGAGCCTGCAAAGCGAATAATCCGTTCAGAACTGAACGCATCAAAGGCGTCCCGGAAACGGGGCGCTTTTTCGGTTGGCATCCTTTCTGAAGATTTTCAGATTATTTTTCGCAATTTTTTAACTTTTGCTGTGCAACCTGAGGGGGTGAAATTTCTCTTTAGATACGCCTTTTGGTGTGGATCTGTGGGGATGTGCCGAAACCGACCGCTTCTCTTTGCCGTGGGACGTCATCTGGAGTGACAGCGCCGGGGTTTTGGAGAGCGTGCCGAAACAGGGGGGGCATCATAGTGGTTTTGGAGAGTGTCGCTGATGCAACCTTGTACAACTGTCGCTTTTGAAGAGCCGGAAAATGCCATTCTCAAGGGCATTTGCATTTCAATATGGAAGGCCAGCGAGCCGATATTCCTGGTGGATGATCTGGGGAGCATTCTTTTTGCCAATGAGGCTGCGGATGCGCTGACCTGCCCGCATCTGCCCGAAACACTCGGTGCGCTGGGCAGCACAGAAGAGGTGGATCCTGATGTCGTGCTGCAGCGGGCGACGGGCCAGTCGGGCGGCTGCGATCTGCGTTTCACGCTGAGATCGGGAGAGTCGTTTGTCTTTTCGATCCGTGGGCTGGAGTTTCAGCGCAGCAACGGGCGAAAGTTGGCGCTGGTCCAGATGGACGCGGCCAAGACAATGGTCAGCAATCTGATCGCCGTGCAGGCGGCGGCGGAAACAGCGCGGGACCGGCTGCGCCAAAGTCTGGCCGCGCAGGTGGTTTTGCGCCGGGAAGCGCAGCGCCTGCGCCATCTGGCCAAGACCGATCATCTGACCGGCCTTCTGAATGCGGCGGCCTTTGCACAAGAGGTGGAGGCGACCCTGGACGGAGCCGACGGGCAGGCGGGAACATTGCTGTATCTGGACCTCAATGGATTCAAGGCGATCAATGACCGTTTCGGACACGCGGTGGGGGATGCGGTGCTGGCCCGGATTGCCCAGCGTCTGCGCACCGAGTTGCGCCAGGATGACCTTATCGCACGGCTCGGCGGGGATGAGTTCGGGGTCTGGCTGGGAGGCCTCCCTTTGGAGGACTGCAACAGTGTGATGAGCCGGCTGACAGAGGCGCTGTCGCAACCGGTGCAGCTGTCGCAGCCAGAGGCACCGATGCTGATCGACACCGTATCGGCTGCGCTCGGCTATGCCCGCTGGCCCGAAGATGGTGCCGACGCCACTGCGTTGCTGCGCATGGCAGACAGCCGGATGTATGCAGCCAAGCACAAGGTGGGACGGCCGGAACGGATCACGGGGATCGGGCCAGCCGAGAATGCTGTCGCTGCCGTCTCTCGGGCGACGAGCTTGCGGTCATGGATCGGCCGGGCTCTGGCGGCCCTGTGCCTGTCGCGCCGGGGTCGATCTGCCCGGTCAGAATTAGGCGGGCATTCCCGCGAGGTCGTCCCCAATGGTGCAGAGGTCGATCAGGGAGGATGAGACGCTGCGTCGCGAAGGGAGCTGATCACGCCACTGGGGCGCTTATGGCGTTCGATGCGCCATGCCAGACAGGGCAATTTTTCCCTGTTCCAATGGGCGATCTGTCCGGGTGCTTCGCGCGCATTCCCTGAACAAATATGGAACATGTGACATTTGGGACAACTGCAGAGCGCCTGTGGGCGCAAAAGGGCTGGCAGGTTGTTGTGCGCTTCACTAGGTACGTTCCCAGATACGTTTCAGGAGAAAGATTCACATGGCAAAGATCACCTATATCGAGCACAACGGCACCGAACATGTGGTCGAAGTGGCCAATGGTCTGACCGTCATGGAAGGCGCGCGGGACAATAACATTCCCGGGATCGAGGCCGATTGCGGCGGCGCCTGCGCCTGTTCGACCTGCCATGTCTATGTGGACCCGGCGTGGGTCGACAAGCTGCCCGCCAAAGAAGACATGGAAGAGGACATGCTGGATTTTGCATTCCAGCCCAATCCCGAACGGTCGCGTCTGACCTGCCAGCTGAAGGTCAGCGCGTCTCTGGATGGTCTGGTCGTCCAGATGCCCGAAAAGCAGATCTGATGCGGCGCGGCGTCCGGGGTCGCACTGTCTGCGGCGTCAGGCGCGCCGCGCGCTGAAAAGGTCTACCTTGTTGCCGATGTTGCAGGGAGCACCCCGACACTGGGGTGAGGGCGGCCAGGGCTTCTGCTCGATTTTCTTATTCCTTGGATCTCCCAGATGTGGCCCGGTTTGGCCATGGTCGTGCCAAAAAACTGGTTGCCTCCGGCGGGGATATTTAGGGACAGGTGAAAACAGGGGCCGCTTTCATCTGCCCGAAAATATCCCGGGGGGGTCTCCGGCCATGGGCCGGAGACGGGGGCAGCGCCCCCGAAACAACGCTGCAGATCAGAGCGCGCGCCATCCGATATCGTCCCGGCAGAAGCCACCCGGCCAGTTGACCTGCTCCAGAAGCGCATAGGCGCGCGCGCGGGCCTCTTGCAGGGTGGCGCCCCTGGCTGTGGCGTTCAGCACACGGCCCCCGGCGGACAGGATCTGTCCGTCGGACTGCTCGGTCCCGGCGTGGAACATCATGGTGGAACTGTTCTCGGGCAGGGTGCCTAGCCCTTCGATCACATCACCTTTGGCATAGTCGCCAGGATAGCCGTTTGCGGCCATCACCACGGTCATGGCGTGGTCATCTGCCCAGTTCACCTGAATCTCGTCCAGGCGTTCCTCGGTGCAAGCGTGGATCAGGTCGAGCGCCTGTGCGCCGAGGCGCAGCATCAGGACCTGGCATTCCGGGTCACCAAAGCGACAGTTGTATTCCACGAGCCGCGGACCTTTTTCAGAGATCATCAGGCCGACAAACAGCACCCCCTGATAGGGTGTGCCGCGCCGTACCATTTCGGCAAGGGTCGGGCGGACAATTTGTGCCATCGCCTGTTCGGCCAGCGCATCGGTCAGCACCGGGGCGGGGGAATAGGCGCCCATGCCGCCGGTGTTGGGGCCGGTGTCGCCTGCGCCCACACGTTTGTGATCCTGCGCGGTGCCGATGGGCAAGGCGTTGGTGCCGTCGCAGAGCACGAAGAACGAGGCCTCTTCGCCGGTCATGAACTCTTCGATCACCACTTCGGCGCCGGCGCCGCCAAAGGCGCCGCCGAACATGTCGTCAATGGCGGCTTCGGCCTCGGCCAGGGTTTCGGCGATGATGACGCCCTTGCCTGCCGCCAACCCGTCGGCCTTGATCACGATGGGCGCGCCTTGGGTCTGAACGTAAGCCTTGGCCGCGGCGGCATCGGTGAAGTGGCCATAGGCGGCGGTGGGGGCGTTGCAGGCGTCGCAGATTTCCTTGGTGAAGCTTTTCGACGCCTCAAGCCGTGCTGCGGCGGCGGAGGGGCCAAAGACCAGCAGGCCTGCGTCGCGCAGCCGGTCCGCCACGCCAGCGGCCAGAGGTGCCTCCGGCCCGACAATGACCATGTCGATGGCATTGTCGCCAGCGAATTCGGCCACGGCGCCGCCGTCGAGTATATCCAGGCGCGCGCATTCGGCGATCATGGCAATCCCGGCATTTCCGGGGGCGACGATCAGCTTGTCACATTTCGGGTTCTGCAGGGCGGCCCAGGCCAGCGCATGTTCGCGCCCGCCGCTGCCGAGAATAAGGATGTTCATGGGGCGCGCTCTCCTGCTTGGCCTTCGTCGCCCCGCGTTCTAAGGTTGCAGGCAGGTAAGAGCAAGCGAGGCCAGATGTCCGATTTGATCGACGACGCCCCAGAGGGCGCAAATGCGCCGGAATTCACGGTTTCCGAACTTTCGGGGGCGGTGAAGCGCGTCATTGAGGGGGAATTCGGATTCGTCCGGGTTCGGGGCGAGGTGGGGCGCGTGTCGCGGCCCCGGTCCGGCCATGTGTATCTGGATCTCAAGGATGACCGGTCGGTGATTTCCGGGGTGATGTGGAAGGGCGCGGTGTCCAAGCTGCAGACCCAGCCCGAAGAGGGCATGGAAGTGGTGGCCACCGGGCGGCTGACGACTTTCCCGGGACAGTCGAAATATCAGATCGTGATCGACGACATCCGCCCGGCCGGCATGGGCGCGCTGATGGCGATGCTGGAAAAGCGCAAGGCGGCGCTGCAGGCCGAGGGGCTGATCGAGGCGTCGCGCAAGCGCGCGCTGCCCTATCTGCCCGAGGTGATCGGGGTCATCACATCGCCTTCGGGGGCGGTGATCCGGGATATCCTGCACCGGCTGCGCGAGCGGTTCCCGCGCAAGGTGCTGATCTGGCCGGTGGTGGTGCAGGGCGCGAAATGTGCGCCCGAGGTGACCCGCGCGATTGAGGGCTTCAATGCGCTGACACCGGGAGGTGCGATTCCGCGGCCCGATCTGCTGATTGTGGCGCGCGGCGGCGGGTCGATCGAGGATCTTTGGGGGTTCAACGAAGAGAGTGTGGCGCGGGCGGCGGCAGCCAGTGAGATTCCGCTGATCTCCGCTGTGGGGCATGAGACGGATACGACGCTGATCGACTTTGTCTCGGACCGGCGCGCGCCGACGCCGACGGCGGCGGCAGAGCTGGCGGTGCCGGTGCGGCTGGAGCTTTTGGGTTGGGTCGGGGACATGCAGGCGCGGCTGGGCCGGGCGCTGGGGCAACGGCTGGAGGTGCGTGGCCAGCGGCTGCGCG
>NZ_AWWI01000015.1 GCF_002760615.1 Puniceibacterium antarcticum
GCAGCTGATCCGCGCGGTGGAGGCGGTATGATTGGCCCCGGCACGGGTGTGCGCGTCTACGGAGCTTGCGGCGTGACAGATATGCGCAAGGGCATCGCTGACCTGGCCGCACTGACCCAGGATGTGCTGCGCCAGAAGCCGACGGGCGGTGCAGTCTTCGCCTTTCGCGGCCGCAGGGGCGACCGGCTGAAGCTTTTGTATTGGGATGGTCAGGGCTTTTGCCTCTATTACAAAGTGCTGGAACGCGGCCGCTTTCGCTGGCCTGCGATGACCGAGGGGGCCGCCCGCCTGACCTCCGCACAGCTGGCAATGCTCTGGTAGGGGATTGATTGGCGCAGGCCGGATTGGGGCGCACCGCCGGCCCGTGTGGGCTGATTATATAAGCCAAAAAGCCCTGTTTTTATGGCGCCATCACGTGCCGCGTGGTATAAAAATGCATGGATTGCAGCGCTTCGTCTCTTGCAGTCCGCAACCCGCAATCGTTTCTCCGTACCAGCTCGCCGTCGTTCCGCTCTCACCATACGCGACGATCGTCTCGAAGCATTCGAGGCGTGGGAAAACGCGGCAAATGTCGCTTGATCAACGAAGGCATGCCAACTTGCAAACTCGGCGAGTTAACGTGACAACACCCCTTATTCAAGCGCTGGGAAATAACCTGACAATGGCAACGCGAGGAATGCCGAGGTCACATGAAGCCAACGTGATGGCCGTTTAGCAATGGTCGAACACATAATTCGGATGTCCGGCGGGTGTCAGCATCCGGTCGCGCAGGATCAGGCTACGGGGACGGGTCGGATCGGCGCATGCATCGCCAAACGTGCCACGCAGGCTATCGGCATATTCGATTCCGACGACTTGATCGCCGTAAACTTCGGTATAAGCCGCGCATTCGTCCCAGCGGTAACATTCTTCAACGACGGCAAAATCGAACCCTATCTCGTCTCGCCCCCTTTGCCCCAATTCGGAGGTGTTCTTTTGACCGGCGGCTAAACCCATGTCATGCGCGGCATTGACCAGCAGTTTGGCAAAGGCGACTGAGTCATCCAGACTCATATGTCCGTTTGAGCGGGTGTAGCTGTCAAGGTTATCGAACTCTACCGCCACGAAGCCCTTGTCGGCGCAGGTTTGCAGCATGGGCAAGACCAGCTGCAGAATCTTGGGGCGATGTTCGGCGCTTGACAGGTCAAATATGTACTCATCCGGCCAGTTCGGATCGGCAAGCGGCGCTCCGTCTGGCCCTGGCACCAGAAGCCCGGCGGGCCAGATGGCACCCGGTTGAGTCTGATAACCATTGACATAGCAGATGTTGAACAGCCCGGGTGCCGGGGTGGCAGTGCTGTCACGCACTACGGCAGTAACACCGGCTGGTGGCGGATAGCCGTTGCCAAGCTGGTAATCAACCATCACCTCCGTGGGCAGGGAAATTTCGGCATGGGCAGGGCTCATGTTCAGCGCCAGAGTGGCAAGAAGAAGTGGCAGGTGGCAGGCAATCGGATGTCTCATCCTGGTATTCCTTTTTGTTGGGACTGGACCTGTCCCGCTTTCGTGCCGCCCCAAGTGCTCGTTTAAGCCACCTTCCGTTCGAAGGCGACAGGGCTTTTCCAGCCCTGCGTTGAGTGTCGGCAGCCCGAATTGTAGAAGCTGTTGATGATGTATCCGAAGATCGCCATCTCATCTTGGCGCCTCGTTTCCCATGGCCGTCGCCAGATCAGCTCTGCCTTGATCGCCCCTCTCGGCAGAGTGCTTCGCAATCGCCTGCCGGGCAATGGACGGTGCGCCGAATGTGTTGGAGGCTGTCGCTAAGCGATACCCCATGCTGCGCCACATTTTTGCGGACGGCGGCTATGCAGGGCCGAAGCTCAGGGAGGCGCTCACACAGATCGCGCGCAGGACGCTACAGATCGCCAAGCGCTCGGATTCCGCCAAAGGCTTCGACGTTCTGCCCCGCCGCTGGGTCGTGGAACGCACCCTTTCTTGGCTCGGACGATGCCGCCGTCTGTCAAAAGATTGGGAGAAATCCATCGCCAGCGCCGAAGCGTGGGTGCTCATCGCAAACATCCGGCGCGTCACCCGCTATCTGGTAAAGCACCGAAAACAATGAGTTAGTTTAGAATCGGATTCTAAGACGTTCCTGAGGCGGCGAGGCTTGCCCTGACCTTGCGTTCGGCTACGCTACCCCAGTTTTTTCAGCAGACGCTTGAGCAACTGTGCCTCTCCAGATCCCAGCCTTGCAGCCAGTCGATCTTCGTAATCGGCGGCGGCCCGGACAAGGTAGTCGAACGCGTCTTTGCCGGGCGGGCGCAGGGTCAGCCGCTCGACGCGGCGATCTGTTTCGATGACCTCCCGAGCCAGGAATCGCTTTACCTCGAGGTCGCGAACAGCGCGGGAAATCTTTGTCTTGTGAATCATGGCGCTCTCGGAAATTTCCTTGGCCGTCATCTCTCCGTAGCGCCCGAGATGGAACAGGACCCGCCATTCTGTGCGCAACATACCGTAACGGTCCTTGTAAATTTTTGAAAAGACAAGGCTTTGGGCCTCTGCCGCTTGGTTGAGAAGGTAGGGTGTAAACCCGGCAAGCTCAAAATCTTCATGACTCATTTTGTGCAGCTCCGACAAATTCAAGCTTGTTAGTTACAAACTTAACTATCAACACATCAATCATCAACGAGGGAGGAAACTTCGATGAACCACATGACAAAGCTGTCCGGCCTGAAACGTGCTGCCGGAACGACAGCCCTCCATGACGACTATATGCCCGGTTTTGGCAACGACTTCGAGACCGAAGCCATGCCATCGCAGGAAGATGCCGACCGGTCAATCATGGCGGATGGATGAAACCTATATCAAGGTTAAGGGCAAGTGGACGTATCTCTATCGAGCGGTCGACAACAGCGGCAAAACCATTGATTTTATGCTATCTGAGCGTCGCGATGAGGCCGCTGCGACCGCGTTCTTCGCTAAAGCCATCGGCAACAATGGCTGGCCGGATAAGGTTGTCATCGACAAAAGCGGATCGAACGCAGCGGGGCTGTTCAAGATGAATTGCCTACTGGTTATGAAGAGCTGGTGCTGGTTGATCGACGTCCTGCAGGTGAAATATCTGAATAATATCATTGAGCAGGACCATCGCTTTATCAAAAGGATTACGCGCCCTATGCAGACCTTTAAATCGCTCAATTCAGCGGCAGCCACTCTGGCAGGCATCGAAGTCGCTCACATGATCCGTAAAGGGCAATTCGATCAATCAGGGCTGTCCGGCTTCGCGCAGTTCGGCCAGTTGGCGGGATAGTTGCGTCCAGCAGAAGTCTCATCTCGCTTCACCCGAAAGTTTGCGACAGAACCGGTGACACTGCTGCTGTGTGCAGCGGACGGCAACTCCGAGCCGTTTTCTCCCGCTCGCTCGCCTTGGATTTGCCGATAAATCGGCATAAGCTGTTGCAGAGCAACGGAGGGCGGAAATGACGACCGAAATCGCAGTCATAACGACGGTACTTTTTCTCTACGCGGCCATTGTAATCAGCCCCGGTCCGAATTTTGCCCTTATTTCGCGCTTGGCGATTTCCGGGGCGAGGCAGACCGCCATCGGCGCAACCCTCGGTCTGGCCTGTGCTGCAACGCTCTATGCAATCCTGAGTATGTCGGGTCTTGCCCTGTTGCTCACTCGGATCAGCTGGTTGGCGGGAGCGGTACAGATAGCCGGTGGCCTGTTTCTGGTTTATCTCGGGGTCAAGAGTTGGCTGCATCGGCCTGACCCGGAGGACGGAGGCGGCATTCCCTTGGCGCAAGACAGCTTCGCGCGGGGTTTTCGTCTCGGCCTTGTCGTCAATCTGAGCAACCCTAAGGGAATTGCGTTTTTCATCAGCCTTTATGCGGCAACGATTCCAGCGGACACCTCCATGCCCGCAAAGGTCGCGATACTGGGCGGAGGCTTTGCTTTGGAAATCCTGTGGTACGGGCTGGTCGTCTGGTTGCTCTCCACCAGACCGGCGCGAGCGGCCTACAGGCGGTTTGGCGTCTGGATCGAGCGGATCATGGGGACGTTTCTTGTGCTTTTCGGTATCCGCCTCATCTTCGAGAAACGCACATGACCAGCAAGTTCACGGAGCTGGGAAGGTCCGTTCTCTGCCGGCTCGCAACCGTGGATTCCAGCAACAGGCCGAATGTTTCTCCAAAGTAGATCTATGACGAAACAAGCTCCGACCGGTTTGTGATCGCCGATATCGCCTCGGGGCGCAGTGTCAGGAACATCCGGGCAAATCCCGCGGTCTGTGTCGGCCTGATAGCCGTTTTTCCTCAGCGTGGGCGTAAGCTGGAAGGCATGGCTGAAATCATCGCCGCCGATCAGCTAGGTTTCGCGACGTTGGTTGAACCGCTGCTGGCAAAGACCGGGGGCGCGTTTCCAATCCGCCACGTGATATCCAGCAAATAACCCATGGTGCGAAAAAAATCCAATTTTCCAAGTTATTTTTCGCGTAGCGGAGCTTTTCAACGGAATAAGCCCAGAGCCACCAGTCGTGAGGGTTGGTGCTTACAGGATCTTGGGCCAGATTATGTCTTCAAGATCCTCCAGCCTTCTGACGGAGGACTTCCATTCGCTGATCGCGATGTGGCGCAGGTCACTGGCCCCGTGGAGCATCATTAGCGTCGTCAGGCGTCGCCGCATTGCATCGTCATAATCCTTCGCAAGCATACCATAGCCTTTAAAGAAAGCCTAGAGGCGGTCGGGGACGCCCGCACACATGAAGGTGCTCGGGCCCAAAAGATCGTATTCGCGCCAGCCTGTCATCACGTCGCCGAAGTCGATGACAGCGGCTAGCCGCCAGCCATCATACGTTTCTGTCAGAAGCAGATTTTCCGGAATCCATTCCCCGGTCAAGATAACAGGCTCCACTTCCGCAGGCAGTACTGAGGGCGCCGCGCGCAGAAGAGCCGGTAATTCGGCCAACAGCGCTTCTTCTAATCCCTAATGTCTATGTCGCTCGATGCAGCCTTCGGCTTGACGCTTGACGAACTCTGGCCACATCTCAAGCAACTCTCCGGGATCGACGGCCTGGACCTCTGCAATCGTGCGCCCGATGTCGCCCAGAATGTAGATGCGTTCTTGCTCGGATAGCACCGGCCAGACCTCGGACCCTACTGTGCCGGGCAGCTTGGTGATGATCAGCCATGACCATCCGCTGTCCTCTCCTTCTGCCAGTATTCGGGGAATAGGGACGGACAAACGGCCGTCGAGCTGGCGCAGCGCAAGTCGTTCAGCCGCGAACTGTGCGGCATAGATCGGCGGGAAAACTTTCAAGATGGCGTTGCCATTCAAATCGACAACAAGATTGGTGCCGGTTTTAAACGAAGTGGGGGAGACGGCATCTATATTTGTCTTTTGCGCAATCTCGATGACGACGGGCAACCAGAGGTGCGAGGCAGACCGCCACCGCCTGAAGTCCTCCGCGATTGAGATGTGTGGCCAAAGTTTCATGTTCCTGCACTCCCTGTCGTGCAGGGTAAGAAGCCAGAAGTAGAAATAGTGCAACGGCAGCTCCGTCCGTAGTGTTGACGCTCGTGCTCTGCTCAGCGAAGGTCCGGTCCGTGCCTTTGACTGACGAAGGGATGGGTTTCAATTTCAAACTGTGATGGGCTGTAACATCGTTATTAGCGAAAGTGAGGACAGGATGAGTAACGAAGTAAAGCGAAAGCTGACAGCCCAGGGCTATCTCCGTAAACTTTAGAAATTTGCGACAGAACCGACTGAAATACTCCCTCTCCGTAGCATCTATCAAAGAGGGCTCGCAGCGACTTGAGGCAGCGCAGTGAGGTACTCCCCAGCTCTTGGACAGATTTCCGGCTGATTTAAGCTACTGCCTGCACCTGCAGATCGGTTTCAATGCTGTTGAAGCAGACCCCGGCGGGTGGTTGTCCGCCGTGGGCGCCCGAACTCTGTAAGATGGCCACGCAGGGCGTTGATCACCTGCGTGCGCGGCCGAATCAAAAGCTCTCGGACCCGAAAAACCATCGCTTCCCCTTGGGTCGCTTCGCTCTTCACGGGCACAAAGCGCATCGTCGGATGTTGCGCTGCTTTGCAAATAGCCTCGGCATCTGCCGCATCGTTTTTCTGGCGCTTGACGAAGGGCTTGACGTAGGCTGGCGGGATAAACCGAACGTCATGGCCCAGTTTGCCAATCTCGCGCGCCCAGAAATGAGCGCCGCCACAGGCTTCCATCGCGAAAACGCACGGCGGCAGCTGGCCGAAAAACTCCAATACCTGCGCTCGTCGCAACTTCTTGCGCAGAACCGCTCGGCCTGCGCCATCAGCTCCATGCACCTGAAATACATTCTTCGCCAGATCCAGTCCCACCGTGATAATCTTCGACATGACCGATTTCCTTTATGGATCGTTGCAGACCCACCTTGGCAGATTGATGCCGTCGGGGGGCGGTCACATCATCAGAGCCGTCGGCAAGGTGTCCTCAACGATCTTGGTTTGCGTGGCCTGCGTGCCATGTTTGCTTTTGGGGGTGGTCCGTTTCCGGGTCTTGTCAGTCATGTATCTAGCCTTTTGCAATGTGGGCAGAAATGCCCTGGCCACCGTCCGTGTTCCCAGCCCCGCAGACCTATGCAATTTCCAAACCGGCCTGTAGGAGGGGTCAGAAAATAGTGATGGCTTCGGCCAGTCTTTCAGAGGCGTCTGAGGCTGGCGTCTGTCTGGAACCATCGGGTTTTCGGGGCGTTCAGTCGCGATGGTGATCCAAATCACCGATCAGGAATTCAGATCCGGGCAACGTCAGCTCGCGTCAAAAAGGAGACCGTCATGAGCATGAAACGTATTCTGGGCACAATGCTGGCCACACGGATGGGTGGGCGCGGAAGAAATGTCGGGGCGCTCGGCACCGCATCGGCCATTGGTCTTCTTGGATCACGGGGCGGTCTAGGCTCCAAGCTTGGCCTCGCTGGACTGGGTTACATGGCTTATCAGGCCTACCAGAACAGCCAGAGGCGACACGCAGGCAACACCGGCGGGCAGCAGGGCGGCGGCCTGATCGACAAGCTTCGCGACACCGCGCAGGAAATACTTGCGGGCGGATCGGCCGATTCTCGGCAATCCGCCGGTACCACAGATGCATCGGGTACCACGCACGCATCGGGCGACGAGGAACTGCGCAAGGGCGAGGTGGCAGCCGGACGGATCAGCGAAGATGAAGCACTTCTCATGATCCGGGCAATGATCACCGCCGCCTATTCGGACGGCTCCCTGTCCCAGGAAGAACGGGGCCGTATCATGCAGGCGATCGAAGAGGCCGATGCAACAGCGGCGGAGCGCGAAATCATGGAATGCGAGATCGCCAATCCAAAACCACTGGACGCCCTTCTGACCCAGATCGACGATACTGAGGCAGCCGAAGAGTTCTATATGGCGTCCCGGGCTGCACTGAATGGTGATCGTGAATCGGATCAGCGGTATCTTTCCGACCTTCAGACCAAGCTGGGTATATCGGATGAGGTCGCTGCCGAGGCGAATTCCATCGCGTCCTGACTGTTGGGCCTCTGGTTAAGGCGGCCCATACTACAGCCCGACGTTATCAGTCTGGTGAGGTCGACTATACTGGCCATATATCGAAAACTGGAGATCGCCGCGTCCGAACGCTGCTCTACGAGACAGCTAACGTCATGCTGACGCGCTACAAGGGAGCGCTGAAACTGAAGGATTGGGCACTGGCAATCGCGCAGAGATCCAACATGCGCAAAGTCCGGATCGCGCTGGCCCGCCGCCTGGCCGTGATCATGCATGCGATGCTCAACACCGACACCGACTTCCACGCGGCCTGAAGAAGGCCCCCAAAACCAGACACCGGTCAACGAGAAAGGAGACCGCCACGAGCTCCCGAGGGAGGGAGCAGATAATGGCGCCTATTCTGTAGCTCGCGGCAGATCACAGCCGACTGCGATTTCAACATCGCCACTCTCGCACCCAGCTTACCCCATAAAGTGCCGATATCGAGCACGCAGAGAACGAAGGCACCCGAAAGGCAAAAGACAACCGCTCAGGACAGAGCCGTCAGACATTGACTCATTAGAGAACGGAATAGGCTGGCTGCAGTCGACTGCAGCCAGCCCTGAGGCGGTTTCGGCCGGTGCCTTCATGCTGCTCCGCCGCAAGGCAGCTGTCAGCCCTTTTTGATCAGCTTTGCATAGCTGGCGATTGACAGTTTAGAGCGTTTAAGGCACCAAGATATGCAGGTATTTTACTGCATATCTTTACAGGCAGGCAAATACCTGCATATTGACGCATGATGACAGCAGGAAAATTGATGGATGATGGCAAGGTCTTCAAGGCGCTGGCGGACTCAAGTCGCAGGTCGCTGCTCGATCGCCTGTGTGACGAGAACGGTCAGACTCTCGGCCAGCTTTGCGAAGCGATGGACATGACGCGCCAGTCCGTGACCCAGCACCTTGCATTGCTGGAAGGCGCGAACTTGATCAGCACCACACGGCGCGGGCGCGAGAAGCTGCACTTCATAAACCCGGTCCCGCTTCACGATGTCTACGAGCGGTGGATCCGCAAGTTCGAGACCGCGCGTCTCAGCCTCCTTCATGACCTCAAGGAACAACTTGAAAGGAAAGACGAATGACCGACAAATCTGCCAGCTTCATCTACGTCACCTTCATCCGGACAACACCTGAAAAGGTCTTCGAGGCGATCACGAAGCCCGACGTGACCCGCCGCTACTGGGGACATGAGAACGTGTCGGAGGATTGGCAACCCGGCTCTGCCTGGCAGCATGTCCGCGCAAACGACGCGCGCACTGTCGATCTTGTCGGGACCGTCCTCGAAAGCGATCCGCCCCGTCGCCTCGTGATAAACTGGGCGAACGAGTCGCAGCAGAGCGACCCAGACCAGTACAGCCGCGTCACCTTCGACATCGCACAACAGGACGATCTGGTGAAGCTGACCGTGACACACGACGAGTTGCAGCCGGGCAGCGGCATGCTGAACGGCATCAGCAAGGGCTGGCCGCATGTGCTTTCGAGCCTGAAATCATATCTCGAAACCGGCGAAGGGCTCGGTTTGTGACGGCACTCATCATATCGCAGGAGGAATTTCCATGACCGAAAAGATCTACGCTGGCGGATGCGCGTGCGGCGCCCTCCGGTATGAGGCGACAGGCACGCCTATTGCCGAACTTCACTGCCAATGCCTGCATTGCCAGAAACGCAGCGGGACCGGGCATGCGTCTTACATCGTTTTCACAGGGCGCGGTGCGGTCAATTTCACGGGAGGCGCGAAAGCCTGGCGCATCGCCGGCGACAGCGGGAACGAGAAGTCCCATGGCTTTTGCCCGATCTGCGGGACGCCGACGCATGTGACCTTCGCGGCCAGTCCGGATGTCACGGCGATCCTTCCAGGCAGTTTGGACGATCCGACGACATTCCATCCTTCCTTCGTCACCTACGGGTGCCGTGCCCTTGATTGGGACATGCAGGATCCAGCTTTGACAATAATGCAAAGAGGTCCCGCGTCGTGATTTGTCGCTGACACTTGTGGACAACGCGAAGTTCACGAGAGCTGATCAAGCTATTGTCTGCACAAAAGCTCAATCGACCAAAATGTCTCCAGAGAGCAAGGTCAGCTTTGTCTAAGGTTTGTGGCTGCGGTCAGCGCGAGCTGCAGCGAACGGCGGCTTCCGCTCGCGGCACCGCTGGATGGAACGCTGCCCGATCTCCTCAGAAGGCTGAGTTTGCAGAGGCGGCTTCCTGCGCATCGGTGACGATCGAGCAGCCTGCAGCACCACCTAGCGCCGTAGCGGTGCGCCGAGCGTCAGCTTTCAGGAAGTTGACCTCGGGATGTTGCGCCCGCAGCAACGATGTCGCTGCATCAGGCACGAAGGTCTCGAAAGGGCCGGCAACCGCCGCACGATGTGCTCCTCGATGCGTTTTTGAGAGGCTGAGCTCGTGCTATACTGCCGCAAGGCAGCTCCGAGCCCATAGCGACAAGCAGCCGATCCGTTATCTGGCGCTTTGAGCATATCTCCGCGGCGGAGCCCCCATCGTCTTTCGGAACGCCGTCGCAAAGGCAGCTTCAGAATCGTAGCCCACCGTTTCAGCGATCCCGGCCAGCGGCAGCCTGCTGTTCACCAGTAGATCTGCGGCGCGCAGCATGCGCCAGCGGCGCATATAGGCCACCGGAGTTTCCCCCACCTGCGCGGCAAAGCGTGCAGCGAACACAGTGCGTGACAGACCCGCTTCCTGCGCAAGGGTGCCAACGGTCCAGGATTGAGCCGGACGGCTGTGGATCGCCTCCATCGCCCGACCCAGCTGCGGGTCGAAAGACGCGCGATACCAGCCGGGCGGGGCCGCCTCCTGAGCTTGGGGCGTACGAAGGGCCTGCAGCAACATCAGGTGCGACAGGTGGTCTGCGGCCAGCGCCGCGCCGGGGCGGGCATCTGCCAGTTCACGCATCATCTGGTCGATTGACCATCTCAAAACCGAGCGTTCCGCAGGGCGTTGGATATGGATGACCGGCGGCAGAGGTGCCAGCATCGTCGCGGCATAGCGCGGATCCGTGTCGAAACGGCTGCCCACCAGGTGCAGGTCGTGGCCATCGCCCAGCGTCACCTCACCCCCGCGCCGGGCCTGCGCAAAGAGTGCGGCGGCCGGACGTGCCTCCAACGCGAGGTCGCTCGCCAGCCGGAACGGCAGCCCGGTTGGCAGCACGAAACAGTCGCCTGTCGACAGGCGCAGCGGAGCGCCGCCGTCCAACGCCAGCCAACAGCTGCCGGAGATCACGGCGTAACACTTGATGCGGTGGTTTAAGTCGTCGAAGGAAACCGCCCAGTCCCCGCCCGCACGGAACCCGGCGGTGATGTGACTGGAGGGGCGCAGAAGCGTGAGGATGTCGGACAGAGGATCCATTCGGGACGCTCGCGAATTTATTCAGGACTTGCTCGTATGGTTAGTTCGCATCCTGCGCGATATCAACCGTCAATAGAACGAAGGAGAAGACCATGAAAATTTTCTTGACAGGGGCCAGCGGATTTCTTGGCCGCCATATCACGGCCGAGCTGGTTGCCGCAGGACATGAGGTTGCCGGCCTCGTGCGCTCGGACGCGGGTGCCGAGACCGTGCGCGCCCAGGGCGGCACGCCGGTGAGGGGCGACATCGAGAGCCCGGCGTCGCTCGATGCTGCTTTGGCAGAGGCCGAGGGCGCGATCCACACCGCATTCGACCACGACTTTGCGCGCTTCAAAGAGAACTGCGAGAATGACCGTCGACTCATTGAACACATGGCCACGCAGCTGGCCCTCACCGGCGCGCCACTGGTCGTGACTTCGACGACGATGGTCGCCGAGAGGGCCCAAGGGCATCCCGCTCGCGAAACCGATGGCCCCAAAAGCTCGAAGGTCTCGCCGCGCGCGGCGAGCGAGGAAGCCGTGGCCACTGCGCTGGAGACCAGAGCAAAGGTTTCGGTCGTCCGGCTGCCGCAGGTACATGATCGCGAGAAATACGGGCTGGTCACGAACCTTCTGCAGATCGCGCAGCGCACGGGCGTTTCGGCCTACATCGGCGCGGGCGAAAATCGCTGGTGCGCTGCCCATCTTCTCGACGTGGCCCGGCTGTACCGGTTGGCAATTGAGTCAGGCACGAGCGGAGCGCGCTGGCATGCCGTTGCCGAAGGAGCGATCCCCTTCGTTGATATTGCGGCCGCCGTCTCTGAGAGGACCGGCACCGAAATGCGATCCCTCAGCCCCGAGGAGGCACAGGCGCATTTCGGCCCCTTCGTTCATCTCGTCGGGACCGACGCCTGGTCGGACAGCACGCTGACCCGCGAGCGCCTAAGCTGGGAGCCTTCCGGCCCGTCCCTGCTGGACGATCTGAAACAACTCTCTGCATCGTAAGGGCACAGTTGCTGAGCTCTTTGCATTGCGACGCTGATGTCTGCTTTTCCGCTGTGCAGACGGTCGACCTGGGAAAATGCTGCAGCCACGTCCAGAGACCGCTCTTCTCTGAGGCGTGCAGCCCGAAATATGACCTTACCCTTTCCACAGACCGGGTTTAAAAGTGGCGATTCCTGCGAATCTCTGCCTGTTGAGCCGCTTGCAGCATCACCTTGCGCCGAGGCGGCGCGCCGTCGGTTGCACCGATGTAAGTCAACTGTCGGTAAGGTGAGCTACCTGGTCACGTTTTCGCCTTCAGCCTCAGCGTTCTCGACCGCCCATTCAGCTGCGGCCTCGACCGCAACTGGCGATGCGGTTGGTAGAACATTGAGGTAGCTCTCAGTTTCATCCACAGAGGCAACACTGCGCTGAGTCATGCGGTAAAGTGCGTAGAGCGCGATTGCCAGAAAGGTCACGGCAAGGACCAACCAGAAGGCTTGGGGAGACATGCGCTGCATCGCCCACCCCGTAACCAGGGGGCCTACAATCGCGCCCAGCCCGAATGTAAAGACAAGCCCGCCGGATGCAGCTGGCATGTCCGAGGCGGGAAGGGAATCGTTCGTATAGGCCAGCAGCAGCGCATACAGCGGCGTCGTGACACCACCGGCAAAGAATGCGGCCGTCATCAGGGGCCAAAGCCCTCCGCTGGTCAGCCAGCCCAGCAGACAGGACAAAGCCCCCAGTAGGGCCAGACCAAAGACAAGCCTGCGCCGGTCCATCCTGTCCGACAGCCAGCCAATTGGGTATTGCAGCACCAATGCCCCGGCAAACAGCATCGCGATGAAAAGAGCGATCTGTGTTGATGTCAGACCAATCTGGCTGCCAAAAACTGCCCCCATGCCCGATTGCGTTGCATAGACACCGCCAAGCAGGAATATGCCCACGGTTCCTAATGGAGAGCCTTGGAAAAGGTCTCGCAGAGGCATCGGGCGGGCAACCTCGACCACTGGCACTTGGGCAGCAGACAAAAGAATTGGCGCGAACGAGACAGAGACAAGAATGGACGCACAGATAAAAAGCACTGAAGTCCCCGCATCGCCCAACGTCAGCAGCCCCTGTGCCCCGATGATACCCAGTGTCTGGGCGATCATATAGGCCGACAGAACCTTTCCACGGGTTTCATTGGTGGCCGCAGCGTTCAGCCAGCTTTCAGCCGCAACATAAACGCCCGACATGCAAAACCCCACAAGGATCCGCAGCAGGGTCCAGACCCAGGGTTCCGTCAAAAGCGGAAGCGCGATCAGGGCGGCCGACATGAAACTGCCAAGGGCCGCAAACACACGCACATGCCCGACACGCTGGATCATCAACGGCGTAAGGCGCGCACCTGACAGGAATCCCAGGAAGTATCCAGATGTCACAATGGCCAACTCCGTCGAAGAAAACCCTTCGATCTCACCGCGCAGACCAATCAGGGTGAAGTGCATGCCGTTGCCGAGCATAATCAGCACGACACCAAGCAGAAGGGCCCAGACCCCGGAAAGCACGTTGACCATCAAGTTCCCTCTTAGACCTGAGCATCAGGCTAACCGGGCGATCCATCTCCGCTTGCGCAGCAACGCCACATCGTTTTCGATTTACGACAGTGCGCAGTCGAAGCCTCTGCCTGCGTTTGCAATTCCACCTCTCTCGGTGAATCCGTCACATGAACGCTCCTATCTGCATTTGTGTCGTTCGAACTGGGCGCAGCTATGATTGTTTCAGCATTCCTTGGCCGAGTGTCCGCTATCGGGAAGTTGCCTATGGAATTTCGCGGACGCAGCTAAACGCACCGATCATATGAAGAATGTTGCGTTTGGGCTAGCTGCCGTCGGCTGCAGCCAGCCCTTTCGTGACGGTCGAGCCAGGTGCAGCATAATGCGTGGCGGCGTAATGAAGGGCGGAAACCGGTCATTTGCTGCGCTCGCGAGAAATCGGCAGCTCGGGCGGATGCTGTTGAAAAACTCACCTCCTCGCCCAATCGGGCTGGATCACGAGAATATTTTCCCGAAAAAGTGCCCTTATGAAAACTATGTTTGGTAAATAACTTTTGGCAAGAACAGTATTCCAATTTTCCAAATAATTTTTCGCGTAGCGGAGTTTTTCAACAGTATCGGCGGATAGCTGTCGTTCGCTGCGGCCTAGACGAACGGCGGCGATGCGCAGGGAGCCGCCCTTGCAAACTCAGCATTCTGACGAGATCGGCGACGTTTCATGCTGCGATGCCGCGTGCAGAAGCTGCCTTTCGCCGCAGCTGCATCATTCAAGCACACCCGACCGGCAACAGAACGGACGGAGCAGACGCTTAAGTTACGAGGTCATCGTGGCAGACGTCTCGACGAGGCTTGCAAAATCAGCTTCCAAATGCGCCATGGTTACATCGAAAATCACTTGGGCTGACAGCCCCGCAGCAGGAATGTCAGAGCCGACGATTGCATCCCGAACGACCGTCATAGCAAAGCCAAGATCAGCGCCGTTTCGGACCGTGCTGCTCACACAGAATCCAGCAACCGCCCCCGTTACAACAAGATCGGTGATGCCCTTACCTCGACGCTACACTCCGCACCATCCTCGACGGCCATCCGCAAAGCGGCATTGAAGACCTGATGCCATGGCGCTACGCGCAGCCGTCAATCATCGCCCCATAGGGTAGCGCCGTAGCGCTTACGGTTCATCAAGAAGCTGACACGGCAAATGAAGGGGGTCAAATCTTTCCGCGCGGCCTCTACAAAACTGGAAGGCATCGAAGTCGCCCACACGATCCACAAGCGACAATTCACGTCGACCGAGCAATCTGCATTCCAACAATTCACCGCCCTCGCTGGATAATTGCGGCCAACGACACGAGTCATTTCGCATTGCCGCAAAGTTTGCGACAGAACCGTCAGGTCTCGCAGTCTAGGGTCTCGGCGTCGCGCTTACGGAAAATAACAGAAGGGATCGAGCAAATTAGGCGCAGCTGGAGGGCAGGGCTGTCATAGCAAGTGGTCATAGTATCCTTGCATTTCTGTGGAGGCTGATGACCGACATAAAACCTGCTACTTGTCCAGTCGATCGGTGTTCTCCAACTGAGCAACTCAACTCCGTCTTTTGAGCGCGCAACCGGCAACTAGGCAGCACTCTTCCATTTTACGGGCGTGACGTAAACGACGCTTTCATCAACACTGACCATCACATCGCCGTCCTGAATATTGACTTGGAGCCTCATCGCGCGGCTCGCCAGTTTTGCCAGTGCGCCTGTGTCGGTCTCGGAAAAATTTATCACCTGAAGATTGTCAAAGCGGGTGGTGCTGTTTTTGATCTTGTCCCACCACAGCTCTGCTGTCCTGCCGCCATAGGGATAGACAATCACTCTGTCGGCTTTGCCACAGGATTGACGCATCACCTTCTCGCTTGGAAGTCCCAGGGCTACCCACACATAAAGCTCGCCGCTCAGGCTTTTTTGCCAAATATCTGGCTCGTCATCCGTTGAAAGGCCCTTCGTCATTTCCAAATGCTCATGTGCATTTAACGCAAAAGCGACAATGCGCACCATCATCCGTTCATCCGTCTCTGAGGGATGCTTAGCCAGAGTCAGTTTATGGGTCTCATAATAGTTGCGATCCATGTCGGAGACTGAGAGCTCAACTTTATAAATGGTGGCATTTTGTGCCATGATTTGTCCCAAATCTCCAAAGATTGGGATGCCTACTCCATCTGGTGACCTTTGAAAAGCAGATACAAAGGCAATGAATAATGCAAGGGAATCACGTTTTGCACTGAGGGCGTGAGCGGCGGCTCTTGCACGCAAAGACGAGTTAGAATCTGAACTGGGGATAACGCCCGTGAGCCATCATCATCATGCAGATTTTTCTATCGGCCTTCGACGTCGTCCCAGATCTGCGGGCCAGTAACTCCCGCCACGATCTCGGGGAACTGCTCGTCATCGCTTTCGTATCGGTTTTGTGCGGGTCGAACTCATGCGCCGAGATGGCTGCCTTCGGTTGCGCAAAAGAGCGCCTTTTAAGAGATTTGCTAAAGTTAAAGCATGCCATCCCGTCGCAGGGCATCTTCTCTGAGGTCTTCCGGGTGATTGATCCAAAAGCACTTGATGCCGCCTTTGGCAAAGTGCTCGTCGATGCGGCCACGCTTTTCAAGGACGGTGATGTCATCGCCATCGACGGCAAGGCATTACGCGGCGCCCGTGACGAGGATGAGAGTGCGCAGGCCGCATGATGGTATCAGCCTATGCCTCACGGCTTCGCCTTACGCTGGCGACAGTGACCGCCGACCCGGGGCACAGAGCTCGACGCGGCCATCGAGGCTCTGGGACGGATTGCGCTCATGGGTAAGGTGGTGACCGGTGATGCTGTGCATTGCAACCGCCGCAGGGTGGCCGGGCGATTTAGAGGATGTCGCGTTCAATCGGGTTTGTATCCTGCGGCGATGAAGTAGTTGAGGCATTCG
>NZ_AWWI01000016.1 GCF_002760615.1 Puniceibacterium antarcticum
ACGACCCTTGCGCGATGCGTGATCGACCCAATCGATTAAGCCGTGACATTGCGCCGATGATGAGCAGGCGCCTGATATCCGCCTGACCTGCTTTCGTGATCCGCCCCAATCGCTCTTTGCCACCTGAGGAATGCTGCCGTGGCACGAGCCCCAGCCATGCAGAGAAGTCCCCTCCACGCCGGAAGGTTTTCATGTCCGGTGAAAAGGCTTCGAAAGCCAAGGCCGTGATAGGGCCGACGCCTGGTAGGGTTTGCAGGCGTTTCGCCGTCTTCAGCAAGCTGATGTGCCTTCTTGGTCCTCGCGTCAATGCGCACTGTTTTTTCCTCAATCTGCTGCAGCAGATCTCTGCACTCCTCGCGCGCCAGCAAAGGCAAGAACGCCTATGAGATAGGCACATCGGAAACGCCTCGAACCAGCATCATGTTGGCAGCCAGCGCGCTGACCACGGGCCGAAGAATCTACCCCGAGGACCCACACTAGGGGCCGCGCGAAAAGATCCGACGGACAGGAACAGAATAAAAAGAATCGCTCTGGCGATCTCTTGGATGGTGTGAAGGTCATCCCGCAGATCAACGATGAGTTCACGAATCTTGCTCTGACCTCTGGCTGCAACGCTGCCAAACTCTGCCATATGAGCGTGCAGCGCATTGATCAGCACGGTGCGTTGCTGCACCAGAAGACCCCGGGCTGGATGTAACATCAGAATAGCCTGCTGATCGGCGATCTTAATCGCAGCTAAATACATGTTCGGTCGGGTAACCCAAAAAGTGTGATCTTAACCATCATCTCACTTTCTCTTTCTTATGCTTTGCTGTCGCGCAAAACTTGACGCCGGAAGGCCAAGATAGACGGGAACAGCCCGGTTCAGAGAACATGGTAGTGCCACAAGGCGTTTAGCGCTGTATTCCAACTGGTCGCCAGTTCTGGCCGAGAGCTGCGACGGTCAAACTATAGCAGGAAAAAGATACATAAGATGTTCAGCCATGCCATCTGCCCATAAAGTAAGCAGATGGGACGACAGAAACACGTCATTCAAGTCAATTCTCTTGCCAAATGCTGTGACTTCTTAATACGGTCTTAATCACTCGGCCAAGGGCTCAATGACGAGACCGCCGTAATTTTAGAATCACATTTCCGCATCATGCGGAAAGGCAACATGGCCTCTGCAGCGATTACCGCTGGCAGGGGCTTTTCTTTTTTGGTGATCAATGATGCGGCGTCTCGACCTTTCAATCGGCCTGCTCTTTTCCCAAAGCGGGTCCTATCAGGCTGTGAGCATGGCCATGCGCGCAGGAGCGATCCTTGCGATTGAAGAGATCAACGCTGACAAAGATGCGCCAGTGTTCATAAAACCGGCGGAAGTAGACCCTGCCGGAGACCTCGCGGGCTATGTCGAAGGTGCACGCACACTTTTGCAGGACCAGAGCCTGCGTCACGTGATCGGGTGCTATACATCTTCCAGCCGCAAAGAAGTGCTACCGCTTTTCGAAAAGTCGGATGCGATGCTCTGGTATCCCTCCCACTACGAAGGCTTCGAGACCTCGGAAAACATCGTCTACAGTGGTGCGGCGCCAAGCCAACACATCATACCACTGTCACGCCATTTACTGAAGAATTTCGGGGTACGCGGCTGGATGGTCGGGTCGAATTATATCTGGGCTTGGGAAAACAACAGAATCCTGCGCGACGCGATCAACGCTGCGGGCGGTTCAGTCCTCGGTGAGCGGTATTTTCCCGTGGGAGAAACCGATCTGGCAGATATCGTCCGTCAGATCGTCGCCGACCGTCCCGATTTCGTGTTCACGACCCTGATAGGCCAGTCGGGATTCGTGTTTCTGAACATGCTGCGCGCGGCGGCAAGTGCTGCAGGGATCGACCAGCCTCGCGAAATGCCGGCCGCAAGCTGCAGCCTGTCCGAGGCCGAACTGCCGCTGATAGGCGACGCTGCGTCCGGGCACCTGTCCTCCTCTGTCTATTTTTCCACTATCTCCTCACCCGAAAATCGAAAATTTGCCGCGCTTTGGACCCCGCGTTTCGGGCATCTGGGGCAACCGTCTGCAGATGCGGAAGCGGCCTATGTGGCAGTGCATCTTCTGGCCCGCGCCGTCGCGCGCGCAGGCAGTGACGGGTTCGAGGAGGTCCGCGAGGCCGTCAGGGGCCTGACTTTCAACGCCCCGCAAGGCCGGGTTACGGTAGATCCTGACAACCTGCATTGCTGGATGCGGCCACGCATCGGCCGGTCACGAACCGACGGCGCCTTTGACATCCTGATGGAGCATCCCGTTGCTGTCCGCCCCGACCCCTATCTGATCTGGGTCAACGAGGCCGACGACAAGTACGGCCCCGATCTCAGGCTGATCAAATGAGCCGCTCAATCCTCAAGAACTTTCGCGGGCTGCGCGCTCTGGTGATCATGGCACCCGACGCAGGCCGCGACACGCTGGAACGCACCTTGGGCAAGCTGGGGCTTGAGGTCATCATCGCCGAGAGTCCGGCCTTGCCCACCGACAGCACCGACATATTCGATGTGGTGTTATTCGATGCAGATGATGGCGCGGACACCTGTATGGATGCACACGTCATGCGCGAGCGGCCGCTGATCGCCATCATCGGAAGCGAGGCCCCCAGCCGGTTGGCGCGGGTGATCCGCCACCGAGCCGCGAGCCACATTCTGAAGCCGGTGCGCAGTGCCGGCATTTTCACGGCCCTCCTTTTGGCGGTAAACGAACACGCTGCCCGCATGCGCCATGAACAGGAAATGCTGGCCTTACGCCGCCGCCTAGCGGGGCGCCGTGTGGTGATGAAAGCTGTCCTGCAGCTGATGACCCTCTGCGGTCTGTCCGAAGAGGACGCCTACGAATGGCTCCGCCGCGAGGCGATGGAACGCAGAATTCCGATGGAGGACATGGCGCGACATGCCCTCGGAGACGGCCCTCACCCCGGGCCGCAAAAAACTCGCGCATCAAGACCGGAATAACCGGCGCACGACCCGACCAGACCAATCACGCAACAGTGGAGAAACACACATGACACGCACACGCCCCAACCTTGCCAGCCTGATGGCCGGTGCTGCCCTGGCGCTTGCCGCCGCAGCGCCCGGTTTCGCTCAGGACGGCCCGATCAAGATCGGCGTTCTCGAAGACCAGTCCGGCGACTTTGCCGCTGCCACCACGGTCAAGGTGCATGCCATCCAGCTCGCCGCCAAGGAAATCAACGACGCCGGCGGCATCAATGGCCGCCCCGTCGAACTGGTGATCTACGACACCCAGTCCGACAACCGCCGCTATCAGGAATTCATGCGCCGGGTGCTGCAGTCCGACAAGGTGGATGTGGTCTTTGCGGGCTTTTCCTCGGCCTCGCGCGAAGCGTACCGGCCCATCGTCAACCAGTTTGACGGCCTCGCCTTTTACAACAACCAGTACGAAGGCGGTGTCTGCGACAACAACATGATCGTCACCGGCGCCGTGCCGGAACAGCAATTCTCGACCCTGATCCCGTGGATGATGGAAGAATACGGCCCCAACGTCTACACGCTTGCTGCGGATTACAACTTTGGTCAGATCTCCGCTGAATGGGTGCGCAATATCGTTGAAGAGAACGGCGGCACCATGGCGGGAGAAGAATTCATCCCGCTCGGGGTGTCTCAGTTCGGCCAGACGATCCAGAACATCCAGTCGTCTGATGCGGATTTTGTCGTGACCCTGCTGGTCGGCGCGGCGCAGGCCTCCTATTACGAACAGGCGTCTTCGGCCAATGTCGGCCTGCCGATGGCCTCTTCGGTGAACGTCGGTCAGGGCTACGAGCACAAGCGCTTTACCCCGCCGAGCCTCGCCAACATGTATGTCACCACGAACTACATCGAAGAGATCGACACACCCGCATCCAAAGATTTCGTTGAACGCTTTCACGCGATGTTCCCGGATGAGCCCTATATCAACCAGGAAGCCGCAAACTCCTACATCGCGATGAACCTCTACAAGCAGATGGTCGAACGGGCGGGCACCACCGATCACGACGCCGTCCGCGCGGTTCTGGCCGAAGGCGATGTCTGCTTTGACGGCCCCTCGGGCAATGTCTGCCTGGATCCCAAGAGCCAGCACATGTCCCACACGATCTATCTGGCCAAGGTCAACGACGACCATTCGATCACCTTCCCCAAGGTCTGGGAAGATATCGAACCCTACTGGCTGGGCGATGCGGGCTGCGATCTGACGAAAAACGATCCAAGCGCGCAGTATACCCCGTCCTCGCCGCCCCCGGCGCAGTGATCCTCTGACCAGACCTGCCGGGCGGGTCCCCCTGTCCGGCACACCCGCATTTTTCAAAAAAAGGAGTCCGAGCGGATGGCCCTGTTCCAGAGCGTCTTTGGCATGCTCTATCAATTCGGAGACACCTTTGCCTTTCTGGTGATTTCCTGCGCCGGACTGGCGGTGATCTTTGGCATGATGGGGGTAATCAACCTCGCTCATGGCGAATTCATCATGTGCGGCGCCTATGTGACGGCCAGTGCGGCGCGCGCCGGTCTGCCCCTTCCGCTGGCGATCCTCACGGGTGCGCTTGTGGCCGGTCTGGTCGGAATGCTGGTCGAACGGCTGGTGATCCGCCACCTCTATCACCGTCCGCTGGATTCGATCATCGCAACCTGGGGCATCAGCCTGATTGCAACGCAGGGCGTTCTGATCGTGCTTGGCTCCACCATGCAGGGCGTCGGCACACCCTTGGGCAGTATTGACGTCGGCGGACGCTCTTATTCGCTTTACCGCCTCGTGCTCATGGCATGCGCGCTCGGCCTGCTCGGCGGGCTTTACGTCCTCTTCTACCACAGCCGCTTTGGCGTGATCGCCCGCGCGACGATCCAGAAACCGCAGATGGCCCATGCCCTCGGCGTCAACACCGGGCGCATGTACGGGCTGACCTTTGGTCTGGGCGCGGCACTCGCCGGGCTCGCCGGGGGTCTTTATGCGCCGACCATGACCATGGTGCCGACCATGGGCTCCACCTTCATGGTCGAAAGCTTTGTGACCGTGGTTGTCGGCGGCGCCGATATCTTTGTGGGCGCGGCCCCTGCCGCCGCAATTCTTGCCCTGATCAAGGCGGGGCTGACGGCCTGGTATGGCCAGCTCTTCGGTCAGATCGGCCTGCTGGTCACCGTCATCCTTGTCATCCGCATCCTGCCCGGAGGTCTCTCCGGCTGGCTCAAGGGAACCACCAGATGACCCTGAATACGACCGACACTGTACCGCGCAGCCGCGCTCGCAGACTGTTTTCCCGCCTTGAGGGGCCGCAAACCATGGGCAGCGGACCCGCCTTCTGGACCGTCGCCGCGCTGGTTCTGGGCGTCGCTGCCGCCTATCCGCTGATCGCCGACGCCTGGACCGTCGGCAACGCCGCCTACTTTCTGATCTGGACCTTCATGGCCATGGGGCTGGGCGTCGTCTGGGGCTATGCCGGCGCGCTCAGCTTTGGGCAAACCGCCTTTTTTGGCCTCGCCGGGTATGCTTACGGCGTGATCACCATAAACCTTGGCACCGCCTACGGGCTGACCATCGTGGCGCTGCTGCTGTCGGTGGCCATTGGCGGGTTGTTCGCGCTGGTGATCGGCTATTTCATGTTCTACGGGCGCATTCAGGGCGTGTTCATCGGCATCGTGACCCTTTCGGTGACGCTGGTGCTGGAAACCTTCATGGCCCAGACCGCCGGCCCCCAGTGGCGCATCGGAGAGGCGCGCCTGAACGGCTTCAACGGCATGTCCGGCATGCCGCCCCTCACCCTGCCGTGGTTTGGCGGTGACATCGTGCTTTATCCCGGCCCACCGCTTTATTACCTGCTGCTCGGGTTGGTCGTCATCTGCTATCTCGGCCTGCGCATCCTGCTGAATTCACCCTTTGGCAATGTGCTGGTGGCGATCCGCGAAAATCCGCACCGCGTGGGGATGCTTGGCTATGACGTGCGGCTCTATCAGATGCTGGCCTTTGGCATCGGCGGTGCCTTTGCCGCCCTGTCCGGCGCGCTCTACACCGCCTGGGGTCAGTATATCACCCCCTCCAGCATGGGGCTGACATCCGCCGCACTGCCCATCGTCTGGGTCGCTGTCGGCGGGCGGCGCGACATCACCGCGACACTGATCGGCACGCTGGTCGTGCTGGCAGGTTTCCAGACCCTGACCATCTATGGCAGCCAGTATGCGCTGGTCGTGATGGGTGCGCTGCTGCTGGTCACCGTTCTCGCCGCACCTCAGGGGCTGATCGTCGGCGCCATGACCCTTCTGGGCCGCCTTTTCCAGAGGAGCAAGACATGACTGAGATCCTCAAGGTTCAGGGCCTGCGCAAGGCCTTTGGCGGGGTCGTCGTGGCCAATGGCATCGATTTTTCCCTGTCCAAAGGCGCGATGCACTGCCTGATCGGCCCGAACGGCGCGGGCAAGTCCAGCTTTTTCCGCCTGCTGCTGGGCGAACACGCCCCCGATGCTGGCACCATCACCTTTGATGGCAGCGACATCACCGGCCTGCGATCCTTCCAGCGCATCCGTCGCGGCATCTCGGTCAAATTTCAGGTGCCCGGTATCTTCAAGGCACTGTCAGTGCGTCAGAACCTCGAAGTCGCGTTTCAGGATCACCTACACGGTCACAGCCTCTCGGCCACCATCCGCGAAATGCTCGATTTCACCGACCTGCGCGCAGAAGAGATGACCCCCGCAGGCATCCTGTCCCACGGCCAGCAGCAATGGCTTGAAATCGCCATGGCCGTCGGGGTCGAACCCAAGCTTCTGCTTCTCGACGAGCCGACCGCAGGCATGTCCCCGGACGAGACGCGCAAGACCGGCGAGATGCTGCACGAGCTCAACGGGCGTGGCATCACCATTCTGGCCGTTGAACATGACATGGCCTTTGTCGAACAAATCGCGAAACGGGTAACGGTACTGCATTTCGGGTCGATCTTTGCCGAGGGCACGATCACCGAAATCATTGATCACCCCGGCGTGCAGGAAATCTATCTGGGGACTGCCGATGTCTGATCAGCCGCTTCTGAAAATCTCCGGTCTCCGCTCGGGCTATGGCGGCGAAACCGTCCTGCAAGGGGTCGATCTGGCCATCGCCAAGGGCGAGATTGTGGCCGTGGTCGGCCGCAACGGCGTGGGCAAAAGCACCCTGATGCGCACGCTGACAGGGTTGCTGAAACCCAGCGCTGGCACGATCCAGTTTCAGGGGCGCGATGCGACGGCAGATGGCGCGGACACCCGCGCCTGCAACGGCATCGGCTATATCCCGCAAGGGCGCGAGGTGTTTCCCGAACTCACGATCCGCGAAAACCTGATCGTGGGCGAAGTGGCCGGCAAGGGGCGCGGTACACCCGATTACGACACGGTCTACCGCTTTTTTCCCATCCTCAAGGAACGCAGCCGACAGCGCGCCGGCACGCTTTCAGGGGGACAACAGCAACAACTCGCCATCGCCCGCGCCATGATCGGCAATCCGGCCCTGATGCTGCTGGACGAACCGTCCGAAGGCATCCAGCCGTCGATCATCAAGGATATCGCGCGCAACATGCGCACTCTGAACGCAGAAACCGGCGTGGCCGTGCTGTTGGTCGAACAGAACCTTGACCTGATCGTGTCGCTCGCCGACCGTGGCCACGTCATGGAAAAGGGCCGCATCGTCGCGGATCTCGGCCCCGACGAAATCCGATCCCGCAGCGAAGTGCGCAAATATCTGACCATCTGAAACCCGACGACCACCACACAACACCTAAACAAAGGGAACATAAAATGTCCTGGCTCAGCACATCCATCATGGCGCAAAAAGGCGTCGCAAAAGGCGTCGAAGGCGCCCGCCACAAGATCACCATCGAAGATCAGGGCAAATTCCACTACGTCTACGGCCCCTACGCAACACCGGTGCTTGAGGTTGAACCGGGCGCCGTGGTCACCGTCGAAACCCACGACGCGTTTGAGGGCGCAATCACCGAAGTCGTGGACAACCCCTCGTCTCTGCTGAACTTTCCATTCCTGAACCCGCAGACCGGACCGATCTATGTCAAGGGCGCGGAAAAGGGCGATGCGCTTGCCGTGCGCATCATTTCGATCACCCCGCGCGGGGCACAGCCCGTCGGCACCACCTGCATGCTGAGCGAATTCGGCGGTCTCGTCGCCACGGGTGATACGGCCCTGCTCAATGCGCCCCTGCCCGAAAAGGTGAAAAAGGTCGTCGTGGACGAAGACGGCGTTCACTGGTCCGACACCCTCACCCTGCCCTACGAGCCTTTCATCGGCACCATCGGCACCTCGCCCCAGATCGAGGCGATATCGTCTCTGCAGCCTGACTATTACGGCGGCAACATGGATGTGCCGGATGTGGCACCCGGCTCGATCATCTACCTGCCGGTCAACACCGAGGGCGGCTATCTTTACCTTGGCGACTGCCACGCCATTCAGGGGGACGGCGAACTTTGCGGTGTCGCCCTCGAAATCCCGGCCACCGTGGAAATCCACATCGACCTGATCAAAGGACACGGAAACTCCTGGCCGCAGCTTGAGACCGAGGACAAGATGATGTTCATCGGCTCCGCCCGCCCGATGGAAGACGCCGCCCGCATCGCCTACCGCGAACTGGTGCGCTGGGTCGCTGCCGAAACAGGACAATCGGAATCTGACGCCTACATGTTGCTGACGATGTGCGGCAAGGTGCGGCTGGGCAATATGGTTGACCCGAAATACAGCCTCGCCGCCGGCATCGAAAAGAAATACCTGAAATAAACGCAAGGAGCTGAACAGATGGATCTGGGTCTGAAGGGGCTGCGTGCCCTCATCACCGGTGGCAGCAAGGGCATTGGCCTGCGCTGCGCCGAAATCCTGATTGCCGAAGGCGCCGCAGTGTCGATCTGCGCCCGTACCGGCGCAGATGTCGATGCAGCGGTGGGCAAGCTCTCGGCCACTGGCGCGACAGCCATGGGAACCGCCGTAGACGTTTCGGACAAGGCAGCCCTCGAAGCATGGGTCGCCCAGTCCGCTGAGACTCTCGGCGGGATCGACATAGTGATTGGCAATGTCTCGGCCCTCGCTGTGGCAGATGACGAAGACGCCTGGAAGGCCGGTTTCGACACCGACATGATGCATTCCGTGCGTCTGGTGAATGCCGCCATGCCCTGGCTTGAAAAAAGCGACGCCGCCTCGATCACGCTGATCTCCTCGGTGTCCGGGCGCGAAATCGACTTCACCGGCCCGGCCTATGGCGCGTTTAAGGCAGCGATCACCCATTACGCCCAGGGGCTGGCCTTCAAGCTTGCGGGCAAGGGCATCCGCGCCAACACCGTCTCGCCGGGGAACACCTATTTCGACGGCGGGATCTGGCAGAACATCGAAAAGAACATGCCGGACCTCTATGCCGAGGCGCTGTCCCTGAACCCCACAGGCCGCATGGCCAAGCCTGAAGAAGTTGCGCGCGGCGTCGTCTTCCTCGCCAGCCCGGCGTCCAGCTTTACCACAGGTACCAACCTCGTCATTGACGGGGCACTTACCAAAGGCGTGCAACTCTGATCACAGTGCCGGACCGCTCTGTTCTACAGTTGGTCCGGCCGAGCTGCTGCCGGTTCTATGGCCACCGGGTTAGGTTTGCATAGCTCGCTTCTCGAACGCCATCGGGCTTAGATACCCCATCTTCGAATGGCGTCTCCTCGCATTGTAGAAGCGCTTCACGTGGTTGCACTCGTCAGCACGGGCTGCATCCCGGATGTGAGTGACATTGCGGGCCGCCCACTCGACCTTCAACGAACTGTAGAAACCCTCCATCGCCGAATTGAATTGCCCCAGACTTGCCCGACCCGGCTCATTGAGTCGGCGATTCCCTTGTCAGCCAACAGGCGCTGGAACTGTTCGCTGATGTATTTCCACTCAAAGTCTCAATCTTTTTCGCTGAGTCTGCGCCGCGTGCAGCCGCCAGAGGTTTCTTTGGCGAGCAATGAGTAATTCACTGAGCTGTTCGCGATCTTAAGCGGACAAGACACAGGAAATCCATTTGTGTCTTTTTCGCCTATTTTAACACATGTGGAGCTTAAATTAGCTCAAAATATGGTCTTTCATTGTACGGCGCAGCATTGCCCTATCCCAACACTTCACTGTGGATACATGTGGTATACTGAAAGCATCATGGGCCGCTCTCAGAGGGGTCGCTTCCGGGATATCAAAGAGGGTTTGAGAAATGAAATATGCAATCGGGCTCAGCGCCGCAGCTGTCAGCCTCCTGCTGGGCACGGCCGCCACCGCAGAAACAAACTGGGATATGTCCGTCGTCTGGCCCGAAGGGAACTTTCATACCCAGAACGCAATTGCCTTTGCCGAGCAGGTCAAGGAAGCCACCGATGGCGAGGTGCAGATCACAGTTCACTCTGGCGGCGCGCTGGGAATAAAGGGACCCGAGGGCATGGCCGCCGTGCGCGACGGTCTGGTTCCGATTGCAGATATACTGATGAGCCAGCAGGTTGGCGAAAATCCGGCGCTTGGGGTCGAAACCCTGCCCTTCCTTGCGCCCACTCTGCCCGACCTCGCCCTGCTGCACAAATTCTACCGCCCGATGGTCGAAAAGATCGCAGAGGACATGAACCAAAAGCTGCTTTATATGGTACCCTGGCCGGGTCAGGCGGTCTACTCCCCCCAAAAGATCGACACACTTGCCGACCTTCAGGGTCTGACCATCCGCGTTGTCGACGCCAATGGCGACGCTTTCTTCAAGGCACTCAGTGCGGCGCCGCTGCAAATGCCTTGGGGCGAGGTTGTACCGTCATTGGCGGCCGGAACCATCAAGGGCGTGACAACCTCGTCCTCGTCCGGAGTGGATGGTGCGTTCTGGGAATTCCTGGACAACATGAGCACTTTCAACTGGCAAGCCTCGTCCAACATTGTCACGGTCAACCTTGACGCATGGAACGCCCTGAACCCCGAAGATCAGACCGCCATCGAAACCACCGCCGCCGCGCTTGAGGGTGATTTCTGGCTGAACTCCGCCCGCGAAGACGTCGCCAAGATCGCAACGCTGAAAGAGAACGGCATGACCGTCTCCTCCCCCTCCCCGGCCCTCAAGGCCGAACTGATGGACGCGGCACGTCCGCTGTGGGAGGCGTTCAAGGAGCGCGTTCCAGAGGCGGCGCCGGTGATTGACGACTATCTCGCCGTACGCGGAGAGTGATCCAGCAGGCCGTGCCCGGACATCTGGCGCGGCCACTCCTTTCTCAAAGCTTGAAAAGGCCCTCAACGATGGCGAACGTCACGGACCAAAGCTCTGATACGCTGCCACGCCAACCCTTTGACGCCATCATCGTCCCTATTGATGCGCTGACCCGGTTTGCCAATCTTGTCGCAGGTCTTGCCCTACTGATGATCCTCGGGCTGATCACGGCGGAAATAATCTCGCGCAATCTGCTGGGCAGCTCGCTAGCCTTTTCGTGGGATTATGCAGCCTATGCCATGGGCGCCGCATTTATGATGGGCTCTGCGGATGCGTTGCGCAACGGTGCGCATGTCCGCGTCACTGCCCTGCTGGAAACGGTGCCCCACACAGCGTCACGGGTTCTTGAATTCGGCGCCTGTCTCGCCGGACTGGCAACCTGCGCGGCACTGGCCTGGGCACTGAGCGAAATGGCCCTGCTGTCGTTTCAGCGTGGGTCGACCTCTGCCACTGTCATGCGCACACCGCTTGCCTGGCCACAGAGCCTTGTTGCCATGGGAGCCATCATCCTGACCCTGCAGTGTCTGGCGCAACTGCTTCGACTGGCGCGCGGCGAACGTCTCGCCGAAGGCGCCGCGATAGAATGAAGACCGAAGCGGGCAGAGACCCCTTCTGAAAGGATCTGCGATGACGCAAATTGCAACCAGCCTGGCGGGCATCATGATCCTGCTGCTTGGATCCGGCCTGTGGATCGGCCTCGGCCTGATCGCGACGGGGGCGGTGATCCTCGAACTGTTCCGTCCGCAGATGCCCTTTGTGAAGCTGCTCGCGCAGCAATCCTGGAATGTTCTGTCCTCGCCCGAACTTTTGGCGCTGCCGCTGTTCATCCTGATGGCCGAGGTTCTGTTTCGCACCAACATTTCTGCGTCGCTGTTCACCGGGCTGACACCATGGCTGCGGCGCGTACCGGGACGGCTGGCGCATATCAATGTGCTGGGCTGTACGCTGTTCGCGTCTGTTTGCGGCTCTTCCGCTGCAACCACAGTGACCGTGGGCCGGATCACTGCCGGCGAGTTGCTCAAGCGCGGTTATGACCGCAATCTGGTAATCGGCTCGCTGGCTGGGGCCGGAACACTGGGGTTTCTTATCCCTCCCTCGACGATCATGATCATTTACGGGGTCATGGCCGAGGAATCGATCCTGCGCCTGTTCATGGCGGGAATCCTGCCCGGCATCCTTCTGGCCGCCGCCTATATGGGCTATATCGGTTTGCAGGCTGTTCTGTCGCCCGAGAAGGTTGGTGCCGCCCCTCCCCCGACCAGCTTTCTCGAAAAACTGCGCGCCCTTGTTGATCTGGGCCCACTTCTGTTGCTGATCTTCTTCGTGATAGGCTCCATGTATGGTGGCATAGCCTCCCCGACCGAGGCCGCCGCAGCAGGTGTGATCGGCTCTATGGTGATCGGCTTTGCGCAACGCAAACTTGACCTCAGGGGGCTGCTCAGCGCATCGCGTCAGGCTGCCGAAAACACCGCCATGATTGGACTGATCATGATCGGCGCCATGTTCCTGTCCACCGCGATCGGCTATCTGGGCCTGCCGCGTTATATCGCAGGGGTGATCAATGGCTGGGGCTTGTCGCCGCTCATGCTGATTGCGGTGCTGCTCGTGTTCTATATCCTGCTGGGTATGGTGATGGAGGGCATGGCGATTATCGTAATGACCCTACCGATCACCCTGCCGCTGGTCGAAGCGGCAGGCTATGACAAGATCTGGTTTGGCGTGTTCATCGTGATCGTCGTGGAAATGGCGCAGATCTCGCCACCTGTGGGTTTCAACCTGACCGTGATACAGAGGTTGACGGGCGACAGTATCGGCAAGGTGACGCGTGCGACCATGCCATTCTTCCTGATCATGGCAGCTTTTGTCTTCCTGATCGCGGTATTTCCGCAGATCGTCAGCCTTGTCCCGGATATGATGCGCCGCTGACCCCGGACATCAGCAGAAAATACACAAAAGCCCCCGGCGGATACATCCCCGGGGGCTTTCTGCTTAGACGCGAAATTTTTGCTCAGACTGCGAACAGGCCGTCGAAATCTGCAAATCCCTTGAACTCGATCGGGTTGCCCGAGGGATCAAAGAAAAACATGGTGCGCTGCTCGCCCGGTTCACCCTCAAAGCGGATAACAGGTGGGATATCAAATGTGACGCCCTTCTTCTCAAGACGTTCGGCCAGCGCCTTCCAATCGTCCAGCCTCAGCACAGCGCCCATATGCGGCATCATTACCATGTGATCGCCGACCTTGCCCGTGCGGGTTGTCTTGAACGGCTCGCCCAAGTGCATCGACAGCTGATGCCCAAAAAAGTCGAAATCGACCCATGTGTCGGTCGAGCGGCCTTCCTTGCAGCCAAGCACATCGCCGTAAAAGGCGCGTGTCTCGTCAAGGTCGGTGACATGTATGGCGAGGTGAAAGAGGGATTTCATGGTCGTGTCCTTTCTGGTTGTCTGTCAGCGTATAGTGATCTGGCGCGGCAGGGTGGAGAGCGGCTGCGCCCCGGCTTCAGTTACGATCACAGTTTCCGAAACACCAACGGTGAACCGGCCATAATCGCGCAGGGTGATCGGCAGGTGAAATACCATGCCGGGTTCAAGTAACGTCTCGATGCCGGTGAAAATCGACAGGATCGCTCCCTCGCCCCAGTCCGGGGCAAAGGCCACCCCCATCGAATATCCGGCCCGCTTGCGGAACGCCGTGGTAAAGCCTGCCGCGTCAATGATCTTTTGTGCGGCCGCATGCGCGGCGGCGCAGGGCTGACCCGGCCGCATCGCGCCAAGGGCCGCATCAAGCGCGCTGAGGCTGGTGTCCATCATCCGCTGCGCCTCTTCCGGCGGCGTGCCGATCCACACGGCGCGCATCAGCGCAGCATGATAGCGATCATGGCTGGCGGCGAGTTCAAGAAACACACCGTCACCGGGTTCTATGCGCCGCCGCCGCCAGGTTGCATGGGGAATGCCCGAACGCGGGCCAGAGCTGACAAGCGGCTCCATGGCCATCGCCTCGGACCCGGCAAGGATCGCAGCGCCGGTCATCGCAGCGGCAACCTCGTTTTCACTGGCCCCGGCGCGGCACGCCTCCAGCGCCGCCGCCATACCGGCTTCGGCATAGCGTGCCGCTTGGCGGATTGCGTCCTGCTCCCGCGCGGATTTCACCACCCGCAAGCGCTCGGTCCAGCCCGAACCGTCCAGCAACACAACATCAGACAGCGCCGTCTCGATACTGACCATCATCTGCGGGCTGACAAACCAGCCCGAACGCTCAACCGCGAGGCGCCGAACACCCTGCCCCAGCACAAGGCGCGCCAGTTCTGCCACCGGATCCTGTCCATCCTGCCAGATGCGGATGTCCGGAAACCAGATGTCGCTCCGCGCACCGGTCTCTTCAAGCTGGCGCACCAGCAGCACCGGCGCGCCCTCGGCTGGCAACAGGAGCGCCTGAAAGGCAAAATAGCCGGCCGTTTGCCGACCGGAGGTCCAGAAGATATTCTCCGGCCCGGTCAGCAGCAGCGCATCGGCGCCCTCGGCGCGGATGCGCGCCTGAAGGGTGGCGGCCCGGACCCTGAATTCCGCAGGCGGAAAAACAGCGGCACTGCCTGCGAAGGACGCCGGGGGCTCTGTGATCTGGTCCATATTGGTCCTCAGCTTGTGGAAAACGTACCAAGAAAGCGCGTACGCACATGGTCGAAATGCGCCGCCATCAGGGCTTCTGCTGCCTCGGAATCATGCTCGGCGATGGCATCTGCGATCTGCACATGTTCGCGCGCTTGGTCCACGAAAGTGTCATAGGTTCGCGTCAGCGAGCAGCGCCGCGCAATTGCGCGCTGCTCCTCCAGAATAGAGGGGAGGATCACAAGATGCGCCGCCTCGGCCACAGCGCGGTGAAAGGCGCCATCGGCTTCCCAAAAGGTATCAAAAGTGGTCACTGTGCCCTCAACGATCTCTTGCATCTGGGCGCGGATCTGCGTCAGCGCCTTGGTGGTGCCATGCCGCGCCGCGCGCCCTGCGGCGGCCCGTTCCAGCGCCTGACGCAACTGCACGATCTGCAAAAGCTGCTCGACCGTGACAGAGCGTACAAGCACGACGCCGTTGTTCAGCCGGTCCACGATGCCCTCGTTCTCCAGCCGCTGAATCGCCGCGCGCAATGGTGTGCGCGAAACGCCAAGTGTCTCGGTCAGCGCGCGCTCGGACAGCACCGTTTCGCCCGGGATACGCCCGGCGACGATGTCATCGCGGATCTGTTCATATGCCGTTTCTGCCAGTGTTGCCCCGCTCACCCCGCGCCCTCCTGCACAATGGCAAGAAAGACCGCAGCCACGGCGCGGGCCAGATCCTCCTCGTCCATGGCTTCTTCCGGGCAATGGCTGCCGTTCCAGTTGCGGATAAAGACCATCACGCTGTCCCAGCCCGCAGCGCCAAAGGCCGCGGCGTCATGTCCTCCACCCGACAGCATGTATCTTGGGCTGTCCCCTTGCGCTGCAGCGCCCACAGCCACAAACGCGGCCATAGCGGACGACAGCCGCGCCGGGGCCGAGCGGCTCTGCACGCCAAGATCAAAGCGGATACCGGGGCGCATACTTTCGATCTTCATGATTTGCTCCAGCAAAGCCGCGTTCGCAGCCTCAAGCGTGGCGGTGATATCCGATCTCAGATCCAGACAGAACGCCGCCTGACCCGCAACCTTCGCCATCGCATGTTGCGGTGAAGCTGCATCGACCTTGCCAAAGGTGACGGTCAGATCGTGGCCTTCGCCCAGCATTTTCTCCCACACCGCATCCATCCGCAGGATCAGCTCGGCCAGCGCAACCACTGCATCGGCGCGGCTACCGCGTGGGGCGCCGCCGGAATGGGCCCAGGTGCCATGCACCTGCGCAGTGCGATAGCGCAATCCGCCGCGTACCGTATCGACAATTGCATAGGGTTCGCCCGCGTCATGCAACACCGGACCCTGCTCTATATGGAATTCCAGAAATCGCGCCGGTGCTGGCGGGGTAAGTGCGCGCGCCGCCCCGGAGTCGTACCCTTCCATGGCCATATGTTCGGACAACGAAAACCCAGTATCCGACCGCGGCGCCTCGAAATCTTCGGGCGACAGCCGCCCCAGAGCAGCGCGCGATCCTGCGTAGGACACTGGAAACCAGACGCTTTCCTCGGCGCGGGTGATGATCAGGATAATATCCGTTGGCGGAATGATGTCTGCCGCACGGAACGCCGCCAGCACTGCCAATGCGCCAACAACCCCCGCCTGCCCGTCATAGGCGCCGCCTTGGCTGACTGTGTCGAGATGCGAGCCTATATAAAGTGGTCGTGCGATGCGATCCTGCCCCGGCAGAGTGGCAAAAAGGTTCCCCGCCGCGTCGCGCCGGACGCTACAGCCAAGCGCCCTGACTTCATCCTCGATGACCGCATGGGCCTGACTCTCCAGCGGGCTGTAGGCGGGCCGCGTCCAGCCCGGCCCAGCTGCCGAGATCGCATTGACCCGTGCCAGAACGCGCGAAATCGTTCTGGCAATGACCTCGCGTGGCGGCGTAACGGTTGGAACGTCCCTCATGCGCTTGCCTCCTGTGAGGCTGGTGCGGCGAGCGGGGTAAGAGCGGTGTCCGGGATACCCCCAGTCAGTGCGGTTATCACGTGACCTGCCGCGCCCAGGGCCACACGGCGCAGCGCTTCTTCGGTGGTGCCGCCAAGATGGGGCGTGAAGATGACGTTCGGAAATTCGGCCAGCGGCCCGCGTGGTGCACCGAGGCTGTAGACGTCAAGCGCGGCGCCACCGATCTGACCGCACTCCAGCGCTGCGGCAAGAGCCGCCTCATCCACAAGCTCGGCGCGCGCCACGTTGACCAGAAGCGCTCCGGGCTTCATCGCGGCCAGGCGCGCGGCGCTCATCATGTGATGCGTCTCGGGGCGCAACGGCGTGTGCAGCGTCACCAGATCTGCCTCTGCCAACCCATCCTCCAGGTGATCGACACGGACAAAACTGCCGGTGTCGCGGGCACGGGGGGAATGCACCAGCACCCGCATCCCGAATGCACTGGCCACCATCTGGCCAAAGCGGCTGCCGATGCTGCCCCAGCCCACCACAAGCGCCGTCTTGCCCGAGAGTTCTGCAAACTGCGTGGATTCGCGAAAGCCCGCCCTGCCATCGCGCTCCCATTGATTTGCCACGTGCAGGCCGCGTGCAAGGGCCAGAGCCAGACCAAGCGTTAGTTCCGCAACCGACTGAGCATTGGCTCCAGGTGTATTTGCAACCAGAACACCTCGCGCGAGCGCTGCTTCCTTGTCGACCGCGTTGTGCCCGGTGCCATGCACCACCACGGCACGCAACCGGTCTGCGGCCTCGAACGCCTCACGCGGAAAGCCCGCATCACGTGTGATCGCCGCATCGCAGCCCAGCACGTCCCGGGCAATGCTGGCCGGATCCGTGCCGTTGCAGGCAACCGGCTCGATGCCACTGCGCCGCAAAAGCGCGAGCCCGTCTTCGTGGACAGGCTGAACGATAAGACATTTCATGTTCGGATACCCTTGTGAGAGAGAGCGATCTGGGCCTTGTCCAGACGATCAAAGATTGCGTCGCGGGCATGATCGAGATGCGCAGCCATCAGGGCCGCAGCCTCATCCCGGGCACCCCGCCGAATGGCGTCAAGCAGGCCCATATGTTCTTCGCACCCCCGCAGAAAGCGCTCCGGCAAGATCCGGTGATCAAAAATGCAGGTGCGCCTCTGAAGATCTCGGATGACCTTGGCGGCTGTGGGATTGCCGGCAGCCGCCGCAATTGTGCCGTGAAAGGCGCGATCTACCTCCCATTGCATATCGTCTCTGGCCGCATCCCCGTCGATGAGCGCGCGCACCTCACGCTCCAGCCCGTCGATCTGCTCGGGCAGAAGCCGTCCGGTGGCGGCGCGCACGGCGGCAGGCTCCAGTGTCCGGCGCAGGAAAAAAATCTCATCGATCTCTTCCGCGCTGATGCGGCGCACGCGCAGGAACCGGCCGGATTGCTCGGCCAAACCTTCGCTGCGGATCCGCGCGATGGCCTCACGCATCGGGGTACGAGACATGGCAAGCTGCGTGCAGAGCAGGGATTCCTGCAGTGTATCCCCGGGCTTCAACTCGCCTTCAAAGATCCTTCTGATAAGCTCCCGATAGGCGGTCGCCGCAAGGTTCATCCCACTCATGTCTGCTCCCCCTCCAATCTCTCCAGATCCCGCCCCATCACAGCCTCGGGATCAACGATACCCCCCACAAGATCGCACGACAGCAGAAAACCCGATCCAAGCAGCGCGCCGCTGGCGGGCACCAGTCCGGCAAGACAGTCGCGGATGCGGGCGCGCTCTGCCAGCAAGATATCCTCGGCAATGTCGCGCGTGACAACCTCAAAGCGCAGCTCTGCGCCAACCGGCATCTGGGCCAGCCGCGGCAGATCGGCAGAGATGACCGTGGCAATCTTTGGGTATCCTCCGGTGGTCTGTGAATCGGCCATCAGCACCATGGGCTGCCCTGATGCCGGCACCTGAATCGCCCCCGCAACGATCCCGTCCGACACGATGTCATGCCCCCGTGCGGCAGGCAGTGTGGCGCCGCCCAGAACCATCGCCATACGGTCGCGCTTTGGCGTGACGGTGAAACGGGCGCTGCCAAGCCGGGCAAGCACCTCGGCGGCAAAATGATCATCCTGCGGGCCAAGCACCACGCGGATCGGGCGTTCGGGCGACAGTGGGCCCGGACGTGGCATGGGATCGCGCAGGCGTAAGCAAAGAGTGCTGCCGTCATCCTCGCCCAGGGGCAGCACATCGCCCACCTTCAGGGCGCGCCCCTCAACACCGCCAAGCGCAAAGCGAAGATGCGTTGCCCGCGCACCAAGTACCTCGGGCACGGCGACTCCCCCGGATACGGCCAGATACCCCCAAGTGGCCCCTTTCAGCGCACCGATCTTCACGACGTCACCCACCGATACGGAATGGCTCTGGCCCGCCGCCAGCACCCGCTGGCCGATCCGTATTTCGCAATCACCGCCCGTCACCGCAATGCGCATGGTACGCCCCGCGCGAAAATTGCCCCCGAGCGCGGTGAATTCAAGCGCAGCCCTGTGAAGCGGATTTCCGCAAAGTGCGTTGGCAAGATCCATGGCGGGGCGATCCATCGCACCAGAACGGGGCACACCAAACCGCATGTGTCCGTGGCGCCCGTGATCCTGCACGGACAGCATCGGCCCGACCGAAAGGATTTCAAGGCTCATTGTGCCACCTCAGGTGTCGCACTCCTGCGCCCGGCAGCAATGTCTTCGGCGATGCGCGCCCCCTCTGACGCGGAGACAGGAACAAAGCGCAGCCGGTCCCCCGCCGCAAACAGGAAGGGCGCTGCGCGCTCAGGATCAAAGGCGCGCCAGGGCGTCCAGCCGACAAAGCGCCAACCAGAGGGGCCAGCGATCGAATTGATACTGCCCTGCTGGCCACCAATACCAATAGCACCCGCCGGGATCGACTGGCGCGGGATGTGCAGGCGCGGGGTGTGCAATGCATCGGGCAACCCGCCAAGGTAGGCAAACCCCGGCGCAAAGCCGATCATATAGACGCGATATTCGGCGCTGGCATGCAGGGCAATCAACGCCTCAGCGCTCATCCCCTTTTCCTCAGAAAGCACAGCAAGGTCCATTCCGACTGCCCCGCCGTAAACAACCGGCACCTGCCACAGGCGCGCCACCTCAGCCGAACACTCAAGCTGCGCAAGGCGCACCTTCAGGGCTTGTTCAAGCGCGGCGCCGCGCAGACAAGCGGGATCGTAATAGATCAGCAACGACCGGTAGGTCGGCACAGAGTCGACCACTCCGGTGATCGGATGCAGATCGAGAGCCTTTGCGAGCGCGATCACTTTGCGATTCGCCTCGGGATCGACAGCCTCGCCAAACTGGACGGCAAGCGCAGAGTCGCCAACGGCCAGAAAGACCGGTACCGCAGCGGTTCCACCGCTTTTCTCATGCGCGAGGGTGCCCATTCAAAAACCTTTCCTGCCTTGCTTGCAATTTCAGTATACCACTTGTATCCGATATGCAATCCAAGCAAACATCTGACCCACTCCAGCACTCTGATAGAGCTGGACGATCCAACACCGGGAGCGAGCGAATGACGGTCATCATGGACCTCAACTGCGATATGGGCGAGAGTTTCGGCGCCTATTCCATCGGCGACGATGCCAAAATGATGAAAACCGTGACAACGGCGAATGTGGCCTGCGGTTTTCATGCGGGTGATCCGGTGGTCATGCGCCGCACCATCCAGCTTGCCAAGGAGGCAGGCGTCGCCGTTGGGGCGCATCCGTCCTTCATGGACCTTTATGGCTTTGGGCGCCGCCGAATCTCGGGCGAACGGCCGGAGGACCTTGAAGCGCAGCTGATCTATCAGATTGCCGCAATGCAGGGTATGGCCGCCGCCGAGGGCCACCCCATGACCCATGTGAAGACTCACGGCGCTCTGGGAAACATGGCCGCCATCGACCCGGAGCTTGCCGCCATCTGCGCACGCGCCGTGGCTTCGCTGGACCGCTCTCTTGTCTATGTCTCTCTGCCCTATTCCGAAACCTACAGCGCCGCCGAAAAGGCCGGACTGACGGTCGCCTGCGAGATTTACGCCGACCGCAGTTACACCAACACCGGCGAGTTGACGCCGCGCAGCCAACCCGGCGCAGTGATCCACGACATCCAGCAAAGCATCGATCAGGTTCTTGAAATGGTACTGAACAAGCGCATTCCTACGACTGGCGGCAAGCGTCTGCCGGTCGAACCTGCGACGTTGTGCATTCACGGTGATACACAGGGCGCCCCCGAGATCGCTGCCGCACTGCGCAACGCATTGGAAGACAACGGCGTGACCATCGCGCCCTTTGCTACCCCTGGACGGAGCTGAGCCATGTCCAGAACTGTCTATCTGAACGGCAAATGGCTTCCCGAAGACGCTGCAAAAGTGTCGATATTTGACCGCGCCTTCCTCATGGGCGACGCGATCTATGAGGTGACCTGCGTGCTTGACGGCATGCTGCTTGACTACGCAGGACATGCTGCCCGGCTGCGGCGTTCGGCGTCAGAACTGGGATTGACCCTGCCGCTGGATGATGACGCCCTGCTGAAGGCGCACCATGAAATCGTTGCCCGCAACCAGATGCAAAGCGGTCTGATCTATCTTCAGCTCAGCCGTGGTGTCGCCGAGCGCGATTTTGTCTTCCCACCCAAGGATACGCCGCCGACGCTGGTAATGTTCACCCAAGCCAAAGATGTGCTGAACAACCGCGCGGCCGAGACAGGCATTTCTGTCGCTCTGCTGCCAGATCTGCGCTGGGGACGCCGCGATATCAAGACTGTGCAGTTGCTCTATCCCTCGATGGCAAAGATGGAGGCCAGGTCCCGTGGCGCAGATGACGCTTGGCTGCACGAAGACGGATTTGTGACCGAGGCCAGTTCTGCCACCGCCCATATCATCACGACCGACGGTCGGCTCGTGACGCGGGATCTGTCACATGCGCTGCTGGCTGGCGTGACACGGGCCTCTGTGCTCGAATTGGCCCAGAGCCACGGCATCGAAATCGAAGAGCGCGCCTTTACCCCGGACGAGGCGCGCGCCGCCCGCGAAGCCTTTATCACCTCGGCCACCAATTTTGTCGTCCCGGTGGTACGTGTTGACGATGTGGTGATCGGCGACGGTCATCCCGGCGCGCTCACCCAGCAGCTGCGCCAGCAATATATCGCAACGCAGCGGGCCACCGCGCTTGCCCCCGCCTGACCTTCCAAGGATCCCACCCATGACACGTTATCTTGCCAGTCGGATGTCTGCCGTCCACCCCTCACCCACCATTGAGCTTGCCCTGAAACTTCAGCATATGAAGGCCGAAGGGCATGATATCATCAGCCTCGGACAGGGCGAACTTGATTTTGCAACACCCGACCACATCGCAGAGGCGGGCATCGCCGCGATCCGCAACGGGCAGACCAAATACACCGCCAGCTCTGGCACGCCCGAGTTGAAAGCCGCCATCGCCCTAAAGTTCGAGCGGGAAAATGGTCTGCGTTTCAACCCGTCACAGATCATCGCGGGCAATGGCGCAAAACAGCTGGTGTTCAACGCCCTGTTCGCGACGCTTGATGCGGGCGACGAAGTGATCATCCCCGCGCCTTATTGGGTCAGCTATCCAGACATGGTCAGCCTCGCGGGTGGCACGCCGGTCATCGCACCCACGACACTGGCAGAGGGCTGGAAGCTGACGCCAGAGGTGCTGTCCGCAGCGCTGAGCGCCAAAACCAAATGGGTGATCCTCAATTCGCCCAACAACCCCACCGGCGCGCTGTACTCGGAAAACGATATCGCCGCGCTCTGCGAGGTGCTGTCCAGTCATGACACGCTGATCATGGCCGATGACATTTACGAATTGATCGTCCATGAGGGCACCTTTGCCACCCCGGCAAAGGTCGCACCCGCACTGGCCCACCGGATTCTGACCGTCAATGGTGTGTCCAAGGGCTATGCCATGACAGGATGGCGCCTTGGCTATGCCGCCGGGCCGGAATGGCTGGTGCGCGCCATGGACATCCTGCAATCCCAAAGCACCTCCAACGCATCTGCGATCTCGCAGGCCGCAACCGTGGCCGCGCTGAACGAGGCACCGGATTTTCTGCCCGAGCGCAACGCCCGGCTCAAAGCCCGCCGCGATATCGTCATCTCGGCAATTGCGGACATGCCCGGCCTCACCGCCCCGACTCCGCCTGCCGGTTTCTATGTCTTTGTCGATTGCAGCGGTCTTTTCGGCGCGCGCACGCCGGACGGCCATGTGCTTAAAACCGACATGGATGTGGCTGACTTTCTGCTGGTGCAGGGCCAGATCGGCGTGGTGCCAGGCTCCGCTTTTGGCATGCCTGGCCATCTTCGACTTGCCTATGCGCTGGACGATGCGCGTCTGAAAGAGGCCATGAACCGGGCAAGCGACGCCCTGAGCAGGCTTGAGATGCCGGTTCCGGCCTAATCCCTCCCGCCTGTCTGCGTGCCCGTCGGGCAGCAGTTTCACCGTTTACACATCCGGACGCTACACCGTGATTTTAAAACAAGGATACAGGAAATGACACTGCTCACCTCAGACGCCAAGGGCGTCTATGTAATCTCTGTGACCCCCTTTGCCGACAGCGGTGCTATCGATTTCGACAGTCTCGACCGGGTGGTGGATTTCTACTTTGACAAGGGCGCCGACGGGCTGACCATTCTTGGCATGATGGGCGAGGCGCAAAAACTCACTCAGGCCGAAAGCCGCGCCGTCGCCGAGCGGGTGATCAAACGGGCCTCAGGCAAGCCCGTCGTTGTTGGTGTCTCAGCCCCAGGCCTTGCTGCTATTGGCGAGTTGGGACGCGCCGTGATGGACATGGGCGCGGCGGGATGCATGGTCACAACGCCGGGGTCGCTCAGGACCGATCCGCAGATTCACACCTATTTCGCGCAGGTCGCACATACTCTGGGCGCGGATGTTCCAATTGTGCTTCAGGATTTCCCACTCTCAACCGGCATCCATATCTCAGACGAGGTACTGGGCCGGATCATCGACGATATTCCACAGGTGGTCATGCTCAAGCATGAGGATTGGCCGGGCCTTGCCAAGATCACCAGACTGCGCAAGGCCGAAGCTGACGGACGGCGACGCATCTCGATCCTATGCGGCAATGGCGGGGTGTTCCTGCCCGAAGAAATGGCGCGTGGCGCAGATGGCGCGATGACCGGTTTTGGCTACCCCGAAATGCTGGCAGATGTCGTACGGCTGAGTAGTGTTGGCGACATGGACCGCGCGCAGGATATCTTTGACGCTCATCTGCCGCTGGTGCGTTACGAGCAGCAACCGGGCGCGGGCCTTGCCGTGCGCAAATATGTGCTGGCCAAGCGCGGTGCGATCACCTCTGCGGCGCTGCGCGCGCCGGGCGCGAGTCTGGCCCCCGAAGCCACCGCCGAGATCGAGCGCCTGCTTGCCCGGCAAGAAAAACGACTGAAGGAACTGAACTGATGGATTTTGGTCTCACTGGAAAGACAGCGCTGGTCCTGGGCGCGAGCCGTGGACTTGGCGCCGCAACTGCGGCGATCTTGGCGGCCGAAGGCACGCATGTGATCGCCGCCTCTCGCAGTGGCGAAGCGCTTGGGGAAAACATGGAAAGACTGGTGCTGGATCTGTCTGACCCCGCCAGCGTCAGCGCACTTGTCCAGCGCCTTGAAGAAAAGCCGGTCGACATCCTCGTGAACAATTGTGGTGGTCCCGCCGCGGGTCCCGCACAGGGCCAAAGCATCGCCGCCTGGCAGATCGCGTTCGAGACGATGGCAACACCCATTTTTGCCATCACCGACGCTGTTCTGCCCGGAATGATTGCCAAAGGCTGGGGCCGGATCGTCACCATAGGATCTTCGGGCATCGTTCAGCCCATTCCCAACCTCGCCCTGTCGAACGGTGTGCGCGGTGCCATTGCCGGCTGGTCCAAGACTCTGGCCGAAGAGGTCGCGCCGCAGGGCATCACCGTCAACATGGTGCTGCCTGGCCGTATCTCCACCGACCGACTGGCCCAGCTGGATGGGATCAAGGCCAACAAAACCGGCGCATCGCTCACTGCCGTGCAGGAGGCAAGCCGCAAGACCATTCCTCTGGGCCGCTATGGCAAGCCCGAGGAATTTGGCGCGTTGGTCGGCTTTCTGTGTTCACAACAGGCGGCCTATGTCACCGGCGCAATGCTGCGGGTGGATGGGGGCATGATCAAGGGCCTCTGACAAGAGGTCTCTAGACCATACTGCCACTTTTGGACTGCCCTTGAAACTTGCAAGGGCAGTCACTGTGATGATGCATTTTGCCGTAACCGGAATACCCCAAGGTAGTGCCAAGGCGGGTTCAGAAGCGATCTGTTCACAATTTGACCTGCTCAGGCAGTGACGCACTGCTTTTCCCCGTAACTGTCGCGGGCGCCCTTGACGGAAAACTGATTTTTCCAATGCCTTTGAATCCACCGCTGCCAAATACCGGCAAGCGAAATGCCCCGCAGACTGACGGCACCGGACAAGATCATCCGGCAGCCGGGGGCAGCTAGTCGCTCAGCGCATGTCCGGCATGAATTGAGTGCGGCATACTGTCATATACCAAGGGGTGGACGTATACGCGGGGCAAGGGCGACCGCGACTAGGTGTTGCAGAATGTTTTTTCCGCCGGCCAGTCCCCATCCTTTGAAAACAACGGAGTATAACGGAATGTTAGCACAGTTTGGCGGATTGCTTTCCGCACTGCTGGGGGCCGCAATCCTCTACTATGGCGGACGACTCGCCCTGGTCGGCGGAAGCCCCTTCTACGTCATCATGGCCTTAGGTCTGCTGATCGCGGGGCTGCAGATGATGCGGCGCCGCCAGAACGGCCTCTGGATCTATGCGCTGACACTCGTGGTGTCCTTCATCTGGACGCTCTACGAGGTCGGCTTTGACAAATGGCAGTGGATCCCGCGCGGCGCGCTGATCGTCTTTCTCGGCCTGCTTCTTTGCCTGCCGCCCGTGGTCAAGAGCCTGCGCGATGCACCTCTGCGCAGCTGGAAGCCTGCGCTCACGAGCGGCCCCTTCGCTTTGCGCGCCGTCGTAGCGGCCATCATTGTTCTGGGTCTTGTTTCCTGGTTTGTAGACCCAGTCGTAAAGCAGGGCACTCTGACACCGGTCGCCGATGCCTCGGACACCGCGGTCGACCCCAGCGGCGTCGCATACCCGGCCGAAGACTGGGTCGCCTACGGCGGCACCAACCTGGGCCAGCGCTATTCCGCCCTGTCGGACATCAACACCAGCAACGTATCGGGTCTGAAAGTTGCGTGGGAACACCACACCGGCGATCTGCGCAAGGCAGATGAGGATTCGGGCGAATATACCTTCGAGGCGACACCGATCAAGGTCAATGGCCTGCTCTATTTCTGCACGCCGCACAACATAATCCAGGCCCTTGATCCGGTCACTGGTGATCTTGCATGGTCCTTTGATCCGCAAATGGAGCGTGATCCGCAATATCAGCACCAGACATGCCGTGGCGTGTCTTATAATGACTCGACCGGCTATGCGGCCCCCGCCGATGCCGATCCCGCCAAAGTTCAGGCGATAGAGGCCTCAATCGCTGAATGTCCGCGCCGGATCGTTGCATCGTCTGTGGATGCGCGGCTCTACGCTGTCAATGCCGACACCGGCGCACTTTGCTCCACCTTCGGGGACAACGGATACGTCGATCTGAAGGCACAGATGCCCAATCTTGAACGCGCGACATACCAGCAAACCTCGGCTCCGCTTGTGACCGACGATCTGATCGTCCTTGGCAGTGCGATTGCCGACAACTACTATGAAAACAACCCGTCGGGCGTGATCCGTGCCTATGACGTGCGCACCGGCCAGATCATCTGGAAATTCGACGCGAAGAAGCCGGACGAAACCGCTCCGCTGCAACCGGGCGAGATGTACGAACCGAACTCGGCCGTTGCATGGACGCAGTTTTCGGCCGACGAGGGCCTCGGGCTGGTCTATATTCCCTTTGGCAATGCGTCACCTGACCAGGTCGGCATCAGCCGTTCGGAAGTTGAAGAACAGATGGTCGATGCGCTCGCCGCGCTGGACCTGAAGACGGGGCAGATGGTCTGGCATTTCCAGACCGCCAAACATGATCTCTGGGATCGCGACATCCCTTCGCAGCCGGTTCTGCTAAGCCTGCCCCACAACGGCGAAGATGTTCCCGCCATTCTGGTGCCCACCAAGATTGGCAACATCTGGGTTCTGGACCGCCGCACCGGCGATCCCATCCTGCCGATGAAAGAGATGAAGGTTTCGACCGAGACTGATATCGAGGGTGAGCAGCTTTCCCCGGTTCAGCCCATGTCATCCCTGACCTTCACGCCCGCCCCGCTGACCGAGGCCGACATGTGGGGGACCACGCCGTTCGATCAGATCCAGTGCCGTCTCGACTATCGCTCTATTCGCTACGATGGCAATCCGTTCACGCCGCCAACAAAGACCGGCTCGCTGGTCTGGCCCGGTAATATCGGGGTATTCAACTGGGGTTCTGTTGCGGTTGACCCGGTCAATCACTGGATGATCGCGACTCCGCAATACCTCGGCTATCGCTATCAGCTGTTCCCGCGTCCCGAAGGCGACTATGACAAGCGCATGTTCTCCAACGGTGGTGCGGCAGGTGAATCCAAGCCCGGCAACGAAAACCTCGGCGGGCCTTATGCCGTGTCGATCAAGCACTTGCGCTCGGGGCTGGGTGTTCCCTGCAACACGCCGCCTTGGGGCGTACGTGTCGGCGTCGACCTGACCGATGGCTCCACCGCGTGGAAGTATCGCAACGGGACCGTCGCAGGACAGAAGATCGCTGGCATCAAGTTCCCCATCCCGTTCGAGATGGGAATGCTGGCCCATGGCGGCACGTTGACCACTGCGGGCGGCGTCGCCTTCACGGGTGCAGCGCTGGATGACATCATCCGGGGCTATGACATGCAGACCGGCAAAACGCTGTGGAAAATGCATCTGCCCGCCGGTGGCCAGGCGACGCCAATGACCTATCGCGGTGAGGACGGAAAACAGTACATCGTCATCGCTGCAGGGGGTCACGGATCGCTGGGCACCACGCCTGGGGATTCCGTCATCGCCTATACGCTCGACTGACCCCGCGCCAAAAAGCAAGCAAGACGGCAAACGGCACGCAAAATTGCGTGCCGTTTCTCATTTGTGCCAGAGGGATGCGACTACGCTGCGGCAGCGGCGCGCAATGCGTCCGAAATCCTTGCGAGCGTGGGATAAAAGTCTGCAGCCTTACGACGCGCGCCACCCCTGCCCGGCAGTCCTGGCGTGAACTCCCGCAGGATCCGGCCCGGCTTGGCCTGCATAAGCAGAATGCGATCACCAAGCGCCAAAGCTTCGTCTACCGAATGGGTGACGGTGATGAAAGCCCTGCCTTCTGCGTCCGCCTGGCTCAGCAACTCTTCCTGCATCTGCTCGCGGGCCAAGGGGTCGAGGTTCGCAAAGGGCTCATCCAGCAGCAAAAGTGGAACCTTCATCGCCAGTGCCCGCGCCAGTGCGAGACGCTGACGCATCCCCCCAGAAAGTTGTTCCGGCCAGGTGTCGCCACGTGAGGAAAGCCCCAGCCGCGCCAAGAGTCCGGACACCCGTTGCCTCCGCTCAGCCGGGGGAAGCTGTCCCAGCGCGATCGCAATGTTGTCGTACACGGTGCGCCACGGCAAAAGGCGCGGCGTCTGAAAGATCACGACGTTGTCCCGGCCAGCACGGGGCACTTGTCCCTGCATCTCGATTTGACCCTGTTGTATGGGAACGAGACCCGCAATCAGCCGCAGCAGCGTTGTCTTTCCACAACCAGACGGGCCAAGGATCGCGACATGTTCGCCGCGATCCAGACTGAAAGAGATGCTATCGAGCACCTTTTGCCCCTCAATGCTGTGTCCAAGACCACTCAGAGTGACAAGGCGCTCACTCACCGGCTGACCCTGTCGCCCAGTGTGGATGTGCCGATCTTTTCCAGCACCGCATCCATGGGCCTGAAATCTGCCCAGTTCTCAAGCTCGACACGGAACGGCGTATCCTCTCCATTTTCGCGCTTGAACGTATGTTGTGTATTGCGCGCAGAGAACAGCAGCTCATCGAACTGAAAACCACCGTTGACCGTCCAGCTGGCTTTGTACGTCTGCGCCAGCGCTTCAAGCGTGTCGCGCGAAACATCCGGACGCGCCTTGAGCATGGCCGCAACCCATTTTTCCGGATCCTGCGCATAATCCCGCGCTGCCAACGTCAGTGCCTCCAGCACCTTTGTCACCTGGTCGCCATGTGTTGCCAGTGTTTCCGTGCTGACCACATTCACCTTGCTCACCATCGGCACGAGCGCAAAGAACGCATCGGCATCGACCAGCAGCTTGAAGTTCTCATGTCCGGGCATGGCGAGGAAACTGCCGATGGACAACGTCGTTGCGTCGATGCGCCCGGCGAGAAGCGCCTGAGCCCGTGTCTGCGGGTTCCCCAGTGGTACCAGTTTCAGCGTATCCACGTTCACGCCGGATGCTTCCAGCACCCGGCTCGACATCTCGTGATCAAGGCTGCGCATGCGCCCGATCCCATAGACCGCGCCGGCCATATCCGCGAGAGTCACATCCTTTTTCGCCGCGATCACGAAGGGGATTGCCTTGTCCGACGAATGTACTGCGATCACGTCCTCCACCCCTTCACGGTGCAACGAGATCACACTGTCGAGCGAGATATTGGCCATTTCGCCTTGCCCTGCGCGCAGCGCTGCGACAGCCATGGGTGTCTGCGCGGCCGCGACAAGCTCCACATCCACTCCTGCCCGGTCAAAGTAGCCCTCGCTCTTGCTCAGAAACAGGATCGAGTTTGGAACAAGCGGCGTCTCGGTCCCCGTCACGATGATGCGGAAGGGTTCGGCGATCCCTGCGGATGCAACAAGGCAGAAGCCCGAACACAGAGCCAGTTTCTTGAGAAGCGCGTACATGGAAGTCCTTTTCAGTTCAGTGCGGCTAATGGGTCAGCCGTTGTCGTGCCCCCGGAGGCGTGAGGCGTCGTTCAATCCAGGTCAGCAGACCGGTCGTGACCGCGCCTATCATGAAATAGGTCAGGACAACTGCAAAGTAGCGGTCCATGCGATAGCTGTTACCATACCCCTGAAGCAGCGCACCGAGGCCGGTCATGGCCGTATAAAGATCTGCAATAGCCGAAGCTGACAACCCGACCACAGCCGCCAGCCTCATCCCGGCCATGACCGACGGAAAAGCAGACGGCATATAGACATGGCGCAACCGCCCGAACGGAGAAAGTCCATATGCCTGCGCCATTTCCAGCAACTCCGGATCCGTTCGCTGGACACCGGCTTGGGTGTTGATCAGGATCGGCATCACCGCAGACAGAAACACGATCAGGACCTTGGCCTGCCAGTCGAGGCCGAGAAGCAGAATGATGAGTGGCACCAGCGCCACAACGGGTGTTGCCGCCATCCCATGCAGATAGGGCGCACTGCTCCGCCCCAGTGTTCGGAACGCGCCCAGAACATAGCCGAGCGGGATGCCTACAAGAGCTGCCAGTGCGATGCCGCCAAAGTAGGTCATCAGCGTCGAACCAAGCGCCACCAGAAAGTCGCGCCGATCATCCATTAGCAACAAAAAAAAGGCCCTGACTGTCAGCTCTGGTCCCGCCAGAAACCCATCAGGCGCCATATGTGCGAGTATCGACCACAGGGTTATGAGCGCCGGAATCAGCAATAGCCTAAGCCAGATGTAAAAAGGAATGTCCGCCAGCCAGCCAAGGTCTGACACTGCCTGCCGGGCTTCACGTCTGGTGCGATGCAGCCAGACAGCCCCGATATTTCTGCGGTTCAGACGCGACATGATCAGGGGCGAATCCTACACGATAGCAAATCAGGAACATCCCAATCGCATGACTGAGCCCAGAGCGAACAGCCACCCAGATTTCAGATGGCGACTTTTAGGCGGGAAGGACAGAGATCTCAACCTGGATCGATGAATCGTCTGATTTGAAGACAAACGACGAAGACGCGCGCGATCCTAGTGATTGCCCGTCTTTTTCACGCGAGGCAGCTGGCGGGTTCGGTGACGGTGCATATCGCAGACCGGTCCCCGCGGCGAGTGCGCTGGCAGCCGGGGCCGCTCTGGCTGCTCGTGCGTCCTTGAACTGGCAGAATGGCTTTGCCTCTGGGCACCCTGAACGCCCATTCCAAAAGCATGGGTGGCACGACCCTCAACGACATCAGCGACACGCCTTGGCAGGCTGCCATCGTGATGCGCAAAACGCGCCATCCATTCTGCAGCGGCGCAAGGACGGATCAAGGTTCGGCATTGTCGTGCGCACCCCGACCTATGCCACTGGTGGTGATCAGATGAACGTTTCCGACATCATCCTCCGCTGTGTCGGGTCTAGCTTTGCGCCGTCCACCACGTCATTGGCACCTTGGTCACGTCAAGCGGCAGCCCCGCGATATTGATCAGGGGCACCTGCTGACCTTGTTCAGAGCCGAATAGCGTCAGCGACAGCACCAGATACACCTGCATGTCACGGCCTGCAAACATCGCATAACGAACTGCAAGCGCAGCGGCGATCTGCTGGGCAGCAATCTGCGGAGTGACCGTATTATTTTCGGAAACATCGTCGCCCAAGACCAGATTGGGAAGCAGGAGAAGCGGATAGGTCGCCTGCAACGGTTTTCCACTACCCCCCGGCGGCGTGCTCAGATCATATCGAAGCTCCGCATGAAAGCGAATGAACGGCTCCTGCGCTGGATCGCCGAAATCAAGCGGTTCCAGGAGCGACGTCAAGACTGACACAAGCGTGCTGTCGGGGTCTACAGGCACGTCGGGCAGGTTGCTGCGGTCGATCAGCGGTATCCCCGGGCTGGCAAAGCTCACGGCGTCCGTCTCGTAGACAAAGGCCGCAGAGGTTTCGTGATCTGCGACCAGTTCCGCATTCCGGCGGACCCATGTCTGCACACGGCCCAACTGACGCTTGCTCAAATCCAGACCGTCCCAGTCGAAAAGGAAATATTCAGGAAAGACGTGTGCCGGTACGGTCTGGCTCACGACCCACCACGGCTGCCCGTTTTCGTCGATGCGTTGGGCGGTGTCGCCATCAACCTTCCAGGAATCAAGGCTGTTGCCGCCCGACTGCGGGACAAAGCTGATAACCGGCCACCGCCCCGGTTTGACAACCTCCCCAGTGACAAGCGTCCAGCCCGCAAAGGTCATCCTCAGATCATCCGGAGTGTCCTTGTCACGCTCAATCCGCAGGCGATAGTGAATCACTTCGGGTTCGGCCTCAACACTGCGCGTTTCGATCACCCGCGTATTCCAGGCAACGGCAATATCGCGGATCAATGTCGTGATCTGCGAAATTTGCGCCCCGGCAGCCTTTTGCGCTGCTTCGTCTGGCGGATTGGTGCTTGCCGCCGCAAGGATTGACGGGATGTTCTTTGCGAACTCCGCCCAGCCCGCAAGGAAACGCGCCATCGCATCAAAGAGCGGCAAGTTGACAGGATTGACATTCCCCGCGCCATTGACATGCGGCGCCACCTGGCCGGTGCCAAAGATCGCATCCAGATACAGCTGATCCTGCGCCACAATCGGCGCCTGCATGCCCACCTGATAGCGCCACTTCAGGGCGTCCTCGATCAGCGCGCTCAGCCCATCCCCCGGTTTCCAGCTCATGTCCGTACCCGCAGCCGCCTGAGTGGTGAGGCTGGGGGCAGACGGCTCGAATGGCAGCGGGATCGGGATCGAAACAGGCATCTGGCCCGTGATCGCAATATTGAGCACATCGCCCGGAAGCACGAAACTCAGCCATGCCGACGGCATGTAGCCCTCGAATGCATCCCCGGATTCAAAGTCGTGCTGCAAGGCGCTGATGCTATATTCCAATGGCAGTTCAAGCGAACGCTGCGCACCCTGATCTGTCACGCTGACCATCACGGTCGCCCATTGCGTGCCATTCGACACATCCAGCCGTCCGCCGCTCAGATCATAGACCTTTGCAGTGGCGCCACTTTTGCCATCTGTCAGCGGCGGCCCCACCCGACCAAAAAGCTCTGGCGGACGCTGCGCCCCGGAATCAAGAGCACCAGCGGAATTGCGCACGGAGACAACTGCGGGCACCTGCAACACCGTGGACACGGCATAAGCCGCCGACAGGCGCGTCAGCATTGCCTGTTCCAATTGCTCTGCCGCGCGGCTCTGTTCGCCCACAGGCGCGTCCACAAGAATCGGCTCCAGCGTTTGCGACATGGCCTTGGAAATCACGCGTTTGGCAGAGCTCAGCACATCAGAAGGCACATGTTCGCCCGCGCCCTCGACATCGGGCACCAGCGGCGAAAAGGCGGCAAGCTGGGCGATGGCAACGTTCAGGGCGGGCTCAAACAGGCTGTCGATCGCGCTAAAGGTCTGGCGCGACCATTGGTCCATGTCGATCGCATTATAGGTGACATGATCCACCGCCCGGCTGATCGGTTCGATATTCAGCGGCGGCAAGGCGAAATATGTGATCTGCTCCGGGTCAAACTCTGCGCGGATTCCAGCGGCAGGCGGCGCATCTTTTTCCGAACTGTCGGCAAAGCGTACCGCCCAAAGTGTCTGGACCTCATCGCTATCCGTATCAGCGACCAAACCGGCGCGCTCTGCAAGTTTGAGCATGCCGCCCTGACCATTGAACCCCTTGAACCCAGACTCGAAATTGCGCGCATAAACAATCAGCGATGACGTGCCTTTCTGCTCATCCGAGGTTGGCGGACACAGCATCCCGTCCGTGCGTGGCTTGGTCATGTCCGGGAAACTTTCACCCCGGCGTGGGACAATGTCGGCGGTGCTCACGACCGCTTCGGGCAATCTCTCTTCCAGATCTGGCGCAAGGTTCGCATGACGCCGGGCAGTGATGCCGACAGTGACGGGCAGGATATTGTCCGGCAGGCCAGCAACGGTGGAAAAGGGCACCCGCGTTTGCAGCGAAATACCCAGCGGATCAACCTCTTGCCGGGCGTTCACCGGCACGGCACCGCTCAGATGCGCATTAATCAGATCCAGGATCTTCCGCGCAAAATCAATAAGCTGCGGCGCCACGTCCATACCATCAGCGTCGTCCAGCAGGGACGAGCTCAACAGATGCGTGGTCCCCGGATCCGTAAGCTGATCCAGAATCAGCGCGTATTTCCGCGCCAGCGATACAAGCTGAACAGAACTGTCACCGCCGCTCAGGGCCGCCTGTTCCAGCGCAGTGTCAACCAGTGCGTCAAGCCCTTTGGTATCAAAGGCCATACACAGCACCATCAGTGCGTGATCCGTGCTGCCATCAATCGGAGTGGTGAAGTAATGCGATGCCTGCACCATCGGCCATTGCGTCACGTTGAAAAGCGGATCGTGATAGACGCCGGTTTCCGTTGCCCGCGCCTGGGCAGGCAGGGCGTTGCCGAAGATATCGGTCAGTCGATATTGTAATCCCACCTCCGCTCCGGCCAGAGCATAGACGTTTTCGGCATCGGCGGCGACAAGGGCCTCATTCAAGAAACGGTATGCTTCGAACGCCTGACGATAAAGCTGCGTTCCTGCAGGCGCCGCCAGATCGGGGGTCGTGTCAGGATCATCAGCACTGGTGTCCTGCACAGGCGAAAGCGGCAAGCTCCAGATTTCGCCCGCCTTGCCCGATTGGCCCTGAACATTGAACTGGATCAGTTGATAAAGCGCCGCAGGGTTGATCTGGCCTATGACAGGCTCTGCCGCGTTCTGGCCGTCCCACTCCAGCTCAAAACCCAATTCGCCAGCACTCAGGCGCGAATGCCAGGAATTCAGCGCAGTTCCCGCTGCAAAGAGGTTCATCGCGGCGGGTTTTTCCACCAGCGCCTCCGAGATGATGCAATTGCTAGGGGCGGGCAGCGGAACGCTGGCTGTGGCTGTGCTCTGAAATTCGACCAGAACGCGCAAACTGGCGGTCTGACCGTTGGTTCCATCTATCGGGGCCGGACCGGGGCTGTCCTGAGTTGTGCCCGACTGCGCAAACAATCGCGACGGCAGGCCATCTCCGTTTTTGGTGCGGTAGAACAAGTAAAAGCCTGTGGCGTTCACCACCGACACTTCCCAGATCAGACGCAGGAAACCCAGCGGATCCTCCGCCAGCAGCGCGAACGACGGGTCACTACCCTCTGCCCCGCTGCGTGCAATCAGCATTTTCGAGACCGCCTTGGCCTGATTTTCGGTGGACAGGTTCGCGCGCGACAACAGCACGCCCGCATCCAGATCATCGCTTTGCACGCCCTCGCCGTCCGCATCCACATACAAGAGCGTGATTTTGACCGAAAGCTGTGCCTCGATCACCTGCTGGATACGTTTGCGCGACACATCATCAGTCGCCCAGATCTGATAGAGGTTGGGTGCAACGCCGGACTCGGCCATGTCATCGCTCGCGGACGGCTGACCTGTATTCACCTGAGCAACAGGGAAATCGAACATCAGCCCACCCATACCCGGTGCTGCAACTGCGGGCGTCGCACTGCCGGGATCCTGAGCAATTTCCAAGGTGGCGGACAGGGCCTCCTGGGTGTTTGCAAGGGCCAGAAGCGGGGTCGGCAGCTGCACGATGGCTTTCGGCGTCCCACCCTTCGCCGTCCAGACGGTCTGATTGCGGGTCGTCAGGCGCATGGCCACTTCAGCCAGCGGGGACAGCTGAGAATACGCGATTGCGCCGGCATCGCCTGCGGGCAGCAGACCGTCAGGAATCGTGACCAGCCCTGTGCCAGTCCAGTCCGGCACAGGTTTTGCAGGAACACTTTCGGGCAGCGGCAGGGTGGCGGTCAAAGGGGCAGCGTCCACGCCACCAATCAGCTCAAGCCAGGCGGGCGCATTCACCCCTTCGCTGATCGTCAGGGTTGCTGTCACGGTCTGTGCAGCGCCGGTCGCCACAACCGCACTTTGCTGACCTGAAAGGGCAAAAATTGCGCCCGTCGGAACGTTGTGGATGTTTTCGGGTGTGACCGTATCGGGCACCTGCGCGGGATCGGGCAATTGCTGCCCCCCTAACAGGGCGCGCGACACAAAGCCCGCACAGGATGCATAATCGAACGCCTCCAGCAAGGCGTCCAGCTCAACCTGCTCGGGGTCGGGCACTTGGATATCAGACTCTTCTGGCGGTTGGGGCGCGGTCTTCTTTTCATAGGCAAGCGCGGCATCATGCAGATCGGTGATCGCATGCTGCGCCAGCATCAGATAATAGTCAGCTAACAGGAACCCGGCCATGGTCTTGACAGCCTCGGGCTGCACGGCCCGGGCCGCAAAACCATCATCGGCCTGATCGCCAAAAAGGCTCAATCCTTCGAAATAAAGATCGACCGCTTTTTCATAGTTGTCCGGGATCGGCTGATAGCTGTTGAAATCACGCGGGATGCCGTTTGTGGTCAGGGTCAGCACATCGAACATCGGAAGTGCGGTCCAGCTTTTTGTGACATCCTCTTCGCTCGGCATCACCGCGCCATCGACCCCGGTGATGCTGAACGTCACCTTGTCGATGAAGAACTGCTTTATGGTGACCGCAAAATCCATCGCATCGGTGGATTTCAACGTGCTCAGCAAGGCCCGCAGACGGTCAGACAACCTGTCATCGACCGTGAATGTCTCGTCCTGATCGCCAAGCAACCAGCACACCATCCGCGCAACCATATCTTCGAAATCGGTGCGTGTCTCGGCTTGTGCGGTGCTGCCCGGATCGCGCCCCCCCAACAGCAACAGACCGACAGCGCCAAATGTATCGTCGGCGGGCGTTGCACCGTATAGCGCCGTACCCTGAAGCGCGAATTTCGCATGCACCGTCACGCGGTCCGAAACGGTTGTCCGCGCCAACATGCTCGCATCCATGCTGCGGATTTCTGGTGCCAACCGAGGTGGCGGGAAAAGCGGCGGCAGCTCTGTACGCAATGCCGGTTGCGCTTTGGCCCCGCTGCGAGCGACCTGTTCCAACACCCGATTCTCGGCCGCGCTCAACAGCCCGTTCAACCCCGCCTGCTGCGGCCCTTTGACAGAGGCAATCCCCGCCGCCCCAGAGGTCAGCGTCACCTTGTGCGTGATGGATGTGTGGAAAGAGAAATGAACCGTAAAGAACACGATTTTGACGCTGGCGCGTGCCGTGACTTGTGCATTGATCAACAGTTCCGTGCCATAGCCGTTTTCCAAGGCGATCTCGGCCTTGAACGAGAAACTGATCGTGACCGAGGCCTTGATCACCTTGAAATCAACGGCACCTTTGATCAGCACCTGCACTTCGAAAGTGCCGGCAAACCAGTAGGCCTCGGGTGCGCTCGCGACCGAATGCCCCTCGCGCCAGGCCAAAAGCCCCTGCATGGTGACGGTGACCGAAATCGACAGCGACGCAGAGAACACGCCAGCGTCGATGCTGATCCCCGCTTCAAGCCGGAATCCGATCCCCAGTGCCAGGATTGGATTGAACTGCACAGTCGGGTTGGCGCCGGGATTGTTGCCACTGCGCAGCTTGGCAAAGTAAAAACCGACCCAGCCGGTCAGGATTTGCCAACTGATCCCGATCGAATTCTGTCCCACCGGCCAGCCGACATTGATCCGAAAATCACCATTGGTGTAAATCCAAAGCGCAAAACCCGGCAGCACCAGAACAAACCCGGCCATCGGGATGCGCCGCATGGCGGTCGGCAATTCGACGGCCGCATAGTAGACCCCAAGGTTGGGGCCAATACGCTGGTAAAGGATTTCGAACCTCAGCCCCGACAGGAAGGTGGGCGGATCATCCGCAACGGTGATCTCAAGCCCATACATCGCGGGATCATTGAACAGCACCTTGATACGAAACGCCTTGATTTCGATGTCGGCGGCGATGAACCAGCCCAGACTGGTGTCATAATAGTTCTCCGCCAGATCGGTCAGCACGGATTTTGGGTCGTTGACGGTAAAGGTCTTTTCGATCTTGTCAAAGATCTCCGTCAGCGGGCTTTCGCTGTTTGTGTTCAGGACCGGTTTTGGCCCGATGCGCTGACCCAGCCCAAGGTAATGCACCTTCAAGGTTGGGCTGCTTTTCTGCGCCGGCACCGGAAAGGGGTAATCCACAACTTTTGTGACCGTGCCGCCGGCACCATCCTTGGTGGTTGTAGGAATTTCGACAGAAGCGGAAACCCCCAGACCACCCTGCGGGCTATAGCCGACCATCAGCGCCTTGACGGTGAAACTGGGTTCGATCAGAATATCGACAGGCCCGATCTTCGAAGGGCCGCCGACCTTGATCTCGTTCTTGAAGGTCAGCATGAACTGCATGTTCGGCTTGTCACCGCCGGGTTCGAACCAAAACGAGGGGTAAAGCTGCGCGTTGGTAAAGACGTCCCACGGCCCTTCGGGAATCGTGGGCAGCGAAACGTCAAACGTGTCGTCCAGTGCACTCCCCGCAAGGTCCCACATCTGCTTGAACGAGAAACTGTCGCGTGACGCGATGGAAAAAGACATCGGCCCACCAAAGGCCTGCAGCTGCGCCTGCAGGTGAAACCCGTCATTGGGGTCGCCCAGGGTCAGATTGACCTTAGCAGTGACGCGTATCTTGCCTTCGTCGTTTGCCAATTCTCTTCTCCCATTGTGCAAGACCGTGTTGGTTTACGTCTGTCAGCTGCCAGGGTCGGGCGCGCCGATGCGGGTCACGCCAAAGCCAAGGGAGTCGATCTGCAAGATCCCGAAGATCGGATCGGGCTTGGGGTCGCTGGCCTGCAGCAGGATGGCAATCTCGAACAGGCCCGCCTTGGTGTCGATGTTCAGCACTTCGACAATCAGCGACATGTTCCAGAATGTATCAAGGATACTGCTGATCGATTTGAACGGGATTTCCGAGATCGCCTTCTGGATAGCATCAACATCAATCTTGGCGCCAAATTCGGTGTTGATCCATTTCAGCAGGTCCGGCGGTGTGCCAAAGGTGATCGGGGCTGCAAGCGAAAACTTGAACCCCTGTTCCGCGATCTTGGTGATGTCCTGACTCGTGACCTTGACGTTCTGGCCACCGATAATGAAACTTGCACTGACGGAAACGGCTGTAGATGCGGTTGTGCTCGGGACTGGGTCATCTAGCATGGTAAATCTCCTTGTTTACGATTGCGGTGGAAGATTGCCCGCCCCCTTGAAAGAGGCGGATTTTGCAATTGAAATATGCGCTTCGGACATCTGCAGCTTGCCACCCGCTATAGGCATGGTGATGGGTACGGGCAGAACAACGTCTACGATGGCGGGCACAGGCTCCCCATCGGCCCAATTTTCGACCGGCGCCGACCACAAGCTCGTCAACGCCGCCGTCCAGCGGCCGAGCGGCAGGACGGGCAGCACCAGCGCAAGACTCTTGTTGAGATACGTCATCAGGTCATTGACCGTGCTCATCCTGCGCCTCCGTGCCTTTGTCTGTCGTGGCAGAAAGCATCCAGCCGATGCTGCTGGCATCCGTGACCTTTGCCTGCGCATCTGCGGAATTTCCTGAGAACAGCACAAAATCGATCATCACGCCGGGCGGAAGGCCAAAGCCGAAGACCGCCAGCTGGACGTTGTCAAACGACATCGCATAGACGTTGCGGCCATCGTCCATGGCCACCTTGAGCAAGTTCGCTGTCTGGAACTTGGTTGAGATGAACCCCTGAAGATCGAACCCCTGATACCCCGCAGACAGGGACGGCAAAGCGACCATGACGCAGGCGGCGTCACTATCCGGCACGGTGGGCGACGGGCCCCATGCAATGGTCAGCGCAGCCGACATGCCTGCGTGTGCATCCGACAACGACCCCAATGATCCCAAAGAGATGTTGTAGGTCAGTCCATAAGTCGGCGTGTTCGTCGTAAAAGGCGACGCAGCTGAGCGGGCATCACCGTCGCCGCTAGGTCCATCATCGGCAGGCCTCGGGGCCATCAACTCCAGCACATTCACCGCCTTTGCGCGGCCTGCAACCCTGGTTTTGGTCGCAGGATCAGCCACTTCAAAAGCGGTAAGCTGCATCGGCAAACTGCCCAGCAGGCTGTGCGGGCGCACCGCCGTGGGTGTCGCCTTTGGCGTCAGCGTCGTTTCATGCAACAGCACCTGTTTGCTGCTGGCGATCATCGCCCCCTGCGCATCAAGGTCGAAATCAATCGAAACCGTCAGTCCTGAAAATGCCAACCCATGCTCTTTTCCGCCTGCTACGGGCAGCGGCGTGCCATAGGAAAACAGGTCCAGCCCGCCAGAGCCTGCAAATGGATCCGCATCGAAAAACAACTCTCCATCCAGCGTGAAATTCGCCGCAACATGGGTCACATCCGCATCCTCGACACGACTTTGACCAGCCTCGCCGGCAGTGACGGGCACAAGGCTGGCATGGGTGATCCGGATGCTTTCGACGATGCGAACCGTCCCGTCGCCGGAAACAACCGGGGAAAAGACAAAGGCGTTCTCGCTGACAAAGATCACCCTGCCGATATCTCCGTGCACCTGATACCGGCCCTTGATGCTGAGCGTGTCGCCCTTTGGATTCTCTTGCGTGACGGGAAGGACGACGTCGCGGCCCAGCAGCGTTTTGACAATCAGATCCACAGTGACATGCAGTTGCACAATGGCTGAATTTCCGATCTGCGCGACCAGCTCCGCCACCTCATACTGCGGGTCCTCGGGTGGCGGGCCATCAGTGTCAGAACTGGCGTCACGGTGATAGTTGATCACCCCAAAGACCGACGATTGCGCAACCTTCGCGGCAGTGACCTTGCTGGTCTGGATACCGACATGATGCGCCACCAGCTGCCCGGGGATCCCCCCCAGAAGCATTTGCAGATCCGGCGGCATCCCGTTGCCATCTATCGGTGTGTCAAATGCGATGACCCCTGTCCACGCGGCGTTGTCTAGCAAGCCGCGAAAGGCCGTGAACGGATCTTCGCCCACAACGGCCTTTTCGGGATCGGCGGCTGCAAACAATGCCGCCAGACGCGCAACGATCCCGTCCACATCATCGACATAGGCGCCGCCATCGGTCCAGGATGTCGGGTCCAGCGCCATTTCACGCAGGGTCCGGACCGGATCAAGCTTGATGATCAGGATAGAGGGCCGGGACCCTGTTTCGATCCCGCCGCACACACCATCAAGGGCCACTGCAAATTCAAATCCCGCCACCTCAATCCGGTTTTGAAAATTCCAGGCGGGATCCACCTTGCTCGCCACAAGAAACAGGTTCTCGCGGGTCAGCAGCGTTGAAACCGCCGGGGCGACCTTCTTTGGATCCCCCGTGCCATCAAAGCGCAAGGCGTTAGGTGATATCGCCGTGCCGGTGCCGACTCCCAGCGTCACATCGGTAAAGATGCCGTTCGCATTTACATTGACGATATATCCCTGTGGCGTGATCACCGGATGGGTGTCGGACCCGTTCATGCGCTCACGCACGCTGAGGGCTGTTGGCAATATCACCTTCGCGCCGTTCGGGGCATCCAGCAACCTGCTGTGTCGTTTCGGGCCAAGCGCCTTTTGATCCAGACGGCCAATCAGCGCGGCTGTCACATCCGGGTTGATCGGGCCGCGTCCGGGGTGTTCCAGAAAAACGGCGCCGACAAAGAGCATCGGAAAGGCAGGCGTTTTTTCAAGCGGAGACAGCTGGGCAAGCGCGGCGAACAAAAACCCTTCTGCAGCGGTCTCGTCTGGCAAGAACAGATTGGCGGTGCGCGATTGCCCAAAATAGGCGCGGCCCGTGGTGGCAGGGCCCTTGCGCACCGACACATAGGAAGTCGTCAGGCCACCTTGCACGGGGGCGCTGTCCGGCGGGGGGATGTAGGCCGGATGCTGAGGTTCGAAATTGATCCGGTCCCCTTCCGCAAGCCGGACGAAATCCAACGCAAACAATCCCGGCATCATATCGATGGGGCGCGCCAGCGGTGCCTGGGCCGTCGCACGGGTGCGCTGCTCCCCCGGCGTCTCCATGGACGGCAGGAACACCCCGGCGGGGCTCATCGGGGTGGGCGCGGCGTCACCCGGCACCGCTGCAAGAGGTGGGGAGTAGGCAAAGCCACCACCGATATAGGCATCAAAGGGTAGACCCTCTTCCAGCGGATCGGCAGGTGTCAGCGCAACAACCGCCCCATTCACCGCAGCCCCATAGGGCGACACCAACGCACGGGCATTGGCAACCTGACTGGCTTGGTTTGAAGGGCCCGCAGCTTCTGTCCCGCCCAGCATCCGGCCCGCTCGGTCGATGCGCAGACCGGCAGCTTCAGGCCTGTGGGGCCGGTAGGGGTTCAGCAAGACGTTGAAGGCGCAAAGCCCCTTCTGATCCGTCGGGGCCGGTGCCTTCGGCGCAAACAGGGGCATCCGCAGAATGTGCAGATCATCGCTGCGCGGCGCACCATCGGCAATATGGGCTGAATTGTACTGATAGACGGTCTCTAGACCGAACTGATCGGCCAGCGTGCCCAGATCCAGCGCCAGAGGCATTGCCAGACTGCCCGTCTGCGGACCATCAAACGCAATCTGGCAAACCCAGGCGGTGTCATCCCACTTGCGCGGATTCACCGGATACCCGGCGGTCTGCACCAAACCATCCACGGTGACGGACACGTTTGCCGTGTCACACAGCAGCGTCATCGATGCCGGTGCGCCGCCGCCCTTGTCGTTGAGCAGGAAGGACAGGGCGCCACTCGCGCCGATCTGCGCATTGAGGGCAATGCTGAACCTGTCGCAGTCGAATGACGCACTGCACCCGCCGGTCCCCTCCCGCGGCTTCGAACCCGGGATCCACTGCATGAACATCTTGTTGTCGAAATCACCCGCGGCACGCAGCCAGACAAAAGCGTTGGCATTGCCCGTTTGCGGGACGATGGGCGGCAATTTCCTGCGCGCTTCGGTGGCAAATGCGGGGATATCGACCTGGGCAAGATCAACCGGCGTAAACAGGCACCACCCCACCCCCGTCTGCCAAAACCTGTCAAAGGTCAGTGCAGCCCCGGCTTGCGGCGGGGCCATTGTCAGCACGTAAAGCCACATCGGTCCGGCAATGCTGAAAGCATAAAGACCGTCCCCCAGATCCTTCATCGGATCAAGGAAAGAAAGTCCGTCGCTGCCCGTCGCATATGTCACAACCCGACACCTCTTGTGGGACTGATACCTGCGCCGCATCCTCACGGCGCAGGGAAGAACCGGCAGATCAGGGAATGACAAACGATCCCTGAATTGGCGCGCCATCAGAAAGCAGCATCCAGGAAACGCTCGTGGTGCTGGCCCAGAAGATGTAAATCTGAAGCTCATCGCGGGGGTTTACGGACGTCGGTATCGTGATGCTCACGCTCGACTGGCCGCCCCCGCTGGTCGGAGTGATCTCGACGCTGTTGACGCCCACTTTGAACTCACCGGGGGCACCGGACGCGCTGCCGGTGAAAACTGGCAGGTCAGCGGCTGCGGGCACACCTGGCGCCCAGGAGGTGGAATCACATTCCGCGACGGTGAACCGTTTCGGGCCGTTGTTGACCGTCATGTAAAGACTGATCGGCGCCGCGTTGAAGATATAGACTTTGGACATTGGTTTCTCCTCGTTGGGTCTTGGTCATTGTTTCAGGGTTGGATCATTCGATATGGACACTCCCTGCCACTGGCTCGCCGTTGCACAGCAACATCCACATGTTGGCGTCGCTCGATTCCGCAGCCAGGTAGAGCTGCAACGCATCGCCCGTTTGCACGCTTGTCGGCACGACGATTGTCGCATTCGCGATCCCCGGTGCGGTTGCAGGTGTGATCGAGACGTAATTTGGTCCCACTCCGATCACTCCGGGCGCGGGATAACTGCACAGGCTCAGCGGCGGACGCACAGCAGAGGGCATCCAGTCGGTCGCCGTCGCTGCCGGAAATATCAGAAACCTGTCTGCCCCGTTATTCACGGTGATATAGATCTGTGTTGCCGTTGAATTGAAAACGGAAACAGCCCCAAGAACTGTATTCGTGCCAGCCATGGCTACACCCAACTCACGGCGCGTGGATCACCGACATCGTTGACAACAAAAATTCCGCGCGCCATTAGATAAAATGTCAGATATTCTGACCCTTGCGATGCGGTGCTCAAATTCAGCGTGAGCGTGAAACTTGGTCCCGTTTCGAAATTGACTGTCAAAGCATAAGCCATAACGCTGCTGGCACTCAGCTGTTTCGCCGATTGATAAAGACCCATGATATAGTCAGGGGGCGCTGCGACCTCGTAGGGCGCAATATTCTCAAGAAGATCAGCCTTTTTTCCCTGATATTCGAACTGAACGGACGTGATCCTGACCGGTGTCGCGTTAACCATATGCACATCCGGATTCGACACGCCCCCAGGTCTGCTCGGCGTCATATCATCCGGGCGCGGCGCAATCGCGATTGACGTTTCGCTTCCGCTAATATTGGCAGATGTATTCAAAAAACTCAAATCACTCGGTCCCTTTTATGGGCGCACGCAAACCATCAACAACCAAAAAATTGGCAAATTTCCAATACCACAACATGCACCGGACGCCGTAAAATTTCAAAAGTCCTGACTTTTCGGCGAAGCCGTCAAACCGCAACCTGCACGATTGTGTTTCATACCTTTGCAACTTAAATTATCGTAGCACCGTGTTTGTTTTTTTGTCTAGCGCGCATTTTATTTTAAATCAAATTTAACATTGGACAGGTGATTGATATTCTGTGCTATCTGCAATGCTTCGTGATTCCATTTTTGGAATCCGGGGGCTTACAGCGATTGAATGGCATTGCCATCTTGTTCAGAAATGTTGGATTGGCGATCCGCTCCTTACGAACGCCTCAACCAATATGCAGCGCCCGAAAGGCGTCTGCTCTCCCTGCGATACCATTGCTTGCGTGATATGGATCCAGCACCTGCGCCAAACCTCTGGCTGGTCTCGGCGGAAGGGGGGTGATTTAATGGAGAAACCTCGATGCAGCCGCTCAGCCGCCAAAGAGACCGATCGCCGTTCCAAAGAAATAGCCGACGCTGACCATCGTGATTGCGTAGGCCGTGCCGCCTATGACATTCCAGCGCGTGAACTGGCGCAACCCCATATCCGAAAGGCCGGCGACAACCGGTACGATGGGCCGCAACGGACCAAGAAAATGCCCAATCACGATGCTTGCAGCACCGTATTTTGCAAAGAAACGCCTGCCCCGCGCGAGGTTCGCAACCGACAGAACCGCGCGCCCTTCACCAAAAAGCGTCTCGCCCTTGGTGCCGATCCAGAAACTGGCTTGTGAGCCGCAAATGGTGCCTATCCCGACAAACCAGATCATGTCGCCGATGTCGAAAATGCCCCGCGCCGCAAGCGCCCCACCCAGGACGACCACAACGGTCCCCGGTGAAAACACACTGGTCAGGACAAGCGCCTCGAAAAACGTCATCAGACCAATGACCCAGTACCCCCAGATCCCCATCGACCCGATGCTTGGCAGCAGACTACTCATCCGTCATGCGCCCAGTCGGATGCAAGGGGTGTATCGCTGCGTACATCTCTCAGGGCCCCCGTCGTTGCAGGATCGCTTCATGTGTACACCTGTGCTGGCCAGACAACCACCAAGGTCCGCGCGCCAGAACCATGTCATGACTGCGCCGTCCTGCAATCGCGATGATCCTGACCTCTGATAGCGCAGACCCTTCGGACAGAACACCGATCAGGCTCGTTGCCGTGATATCACGCTCTTGCTGATCTGGCATGTGACAACCTCCATTTCTGCATGGCGCGCTTTTGCTGAGCGGCACCGCAAATGTCCCCTGCATCTTGCCATAGACTCGGCAGATGCGTCAGAGCCAGTTCCACTGATCTAGCGACGAACTGACTGGCTTTCGAGGCTTAGAGCGTCCCGCCTTGAACCTGAAACACACTCATCGCTTTTCGCGTCGCAGGCGCAGCTGGCAGACAGCGCACAAGCGGGTCAAGTTCAAGGCGGGGCGCTTCAAGAATGCGACCCATTTGCCGCGCCATTCCGCAGGATCTGGCGCACGCGACCGCAAGGGCTGTCCAGCGACAAACAAAGCCCGAAAACGCCACGAAATACCCCCCTGAATTTCTACCAATCCTCGGACGACAGCCCAAGTTTATGGATGCGTGAATAAAGGGTGGTGGGGCGTATCCCCATCAACGCTGCGGCACCATCGGCGCCAGAGACGCGGCCACCCGTCTCTTTCAGGCAGGCGATCATGTTGGCGATACGGATCTGTTCGATATCGGCCTCGGTCAAAAGTGTCGACGCACTGCGCAGGCTGGGGGCGGACGGGTTCTGAATATCGACCACCAGCTTGCCCCCATGGGACACGATAGCGCTGCGTTCAATGACATTGGCCAGTTCCCGGACATTCCCGGGCCAGTCATACTGCTGCATCTTACGCATGATGCCTTCGGTGACAATCGGTTGCGGGCGCCCCAGCTTTTTGCAGGCCAGTGTTAAAAGATGTGACACCAGCGGCGGAATGTCTGCACTGCGTTCACGCAGAGGCGTGCATTGTATGGGAAAGACGTTCAGAAACAGGACAAGGTCATGCCGCAACCGCCCGGCCTGCACTTCTCTTTCCAGATTCCGATTTGTCGACGCGATGACACGCAGATCAATCGCGCGCTCGCGGTCATCGCCCAGCCGGGTGACCGCCCGCCGTTGCAGCGTTTCCAGAATCTGCCCCTGCTGATGCAGCGGAATGTCCGCGATCTCATCAATGTAGAGCGTGCCGCCATGCGCCAGTTCCAGCTTGCCCGGCTTGTCACGTACCGCCCCGCTGAAGGCCCCGCGCACATGGCCAAACAATTCGCTCTCGATCATGTCCCCCGCCACGGCACCGCCTTTGAAGTGGATCATCGGGCGGCGGCTGCGACTGCTATCGTTGTGAATGGCCGAGGCGACCAGCGATTTGCCGGTTCCGCTCTCTCCGGTGATCAGGACATTCGTGTCGGTGCGCGCCACCAGTTCGATCTGGGCAATGACCTGACGGATGGCCGCCGAATGCCCGATGATGTCGTGGTGCGCGCGCTCGATGTTGATCGCCTCCTGCAGATAGGCATTTTCCTGCATAAGGCTGTCGCGCAAGGCGCCGACCTCTTCCATGGCATCACGCAGCTTGCGTTCACTCTCCCACCGCTCCGTGATGTCGCGAAAGATCACCACCGCCCCCACCAGAACCTGACCTTCGTAGATCGGGGTCGACACGTATTCCACGCGGATCGGTCGGCCGTCCTTGCGCCAAAAGACTTCGTCGCCGATGCGGTTGACCTGCTCGAACCGGAAAGACCGATAGATCGGGCAATGCTGCGATGGATAGACCGCCCCATTCAGGTGGTGATGGTGGATCATGTTGTGGATGTCGCGACCCAACAGATCATCCGTCGTCCAGCCCAGCATTTCCTGCGCAGCGCGATTCACAAAGGTTGTCTTGCCATCCGCATTGACGCCATAGATTCCTTCGCCAGCCGCGTTGAGGATCAGCTGGTTCTGACGTTCCAGTTCGGAAAAGAACGCCTGCGCGCGCTGCCATTCCAGCAGGCCGCCGCCATACATCTTGGCCGCCTCATCCAGTTCGGTGCGGTGGTCCAGCGCGTCGAGGTCGATGATATTGAGCAACAGCACCTCTGCCCCTGCATCAGGAAAGGGTCGCCCGTGCAGCTCGCAGTTCAGGCGACGGGACTGCGCGGTTTGCAGTTCAACCCGGCGGGTCCAGGCCTCCTTGCGGTGAAACACCTCATCGATAAAAACGATCAGCTGGGTGAAATCCGCAGCAACACGTGGCGACAGCCGCGACCCCACCAGAGCGGCATCCTGAAACAGATCCACAGCCTCTGGTGTTGCGGCAAGGATGGTATCTGCACCCAGATCGACAAGCAGCGTCGGCCCAAAGGCGGCGCTCATCAGGGAATCGTGCTGTCTTGGCGTTTCGCTCATCCGCGAACTGAACCCGGACACGGCAGGCAGAGCAATACGAAAAATCGTAAATTACGGAATTTCGTAAAGCGTCGATAGCGTTAACATGACCTAGGATACTGAAATAATTCATGAATATTGATTTCACCTTTTCCCGTCCACTCCCTTCTGAAAGCTTGGCCCGTCCGCCAACATTAACCAAACCATGCATTGGAGTGTGCGATGACCATCAAAAGCCTCGGAAATCCGTTCTCGTCGAAGACCGATCTGCGGCACGGCGCCGACTGCGGTTGCAGCAGCTGCGTCACCACCGCAGTTGCAGGCACAGACCCCATCGACCTTTCGACCTCTGAAGGCATGCTGGAACGCGCTGTCGAAAGCGCGATTGTGCGCTCTGTCTTTGGCCAAAGCGATATTGGGCGTCGGTCCTTCATGGGGATGATGGGCGGCTCCACGATGGCGGCGGCGCTGGCTTCGGTATTTCCGATGAACGCGGCAAAGGCCGCGATCCTCGACAATCTCGGCACGCCGGAAAAGACCGACCTGAACATCGGGTTTGTGCCGATCACCTGCGCCACTCCGATCATCATGGCGGAACCTCTGGGCTTTTATGAACGCTACGGCCTGAACGCGCGGGTGATCAAGACCGCAGGCTGGGCGGTCGCACGGGACAAGTCTTTGGCAGGCGAATACGACGCCAGCCACATGCTGACACCCATGCCACTGGCGATGACGCTGGGGGCCGGGTCGGTGGCTGAACCCTACATCATGCCCGCCGTGGAAAACATCAACGGGCAGGCCATCGTGCTGTCGAACCAGCACCTGGACAAGCGCGATCCTGCCCAGTGGAAGGGTTTCACCTTTGGCGTGCCTTTCGAATATTCGATGCACAATTTCCTGCTGCGCTACTACGTGGCCGAATTCGGCCTCGACCCGGATGTCGACATTCAGATCCGCGTCGTCCCACCTCCCGAAATGGTGGCGAACCTGCGCGCCGGAAACCTTGATGGTTATCTCTCGCCGGATCCGTTCAACCAGCGCGCGGTCTACGAAGGCATCGGATTCATCCACCTGCTGACCAAGGAAATATGGGAAGGCCACCCTTGCTGTGCCTTTGCAGCACCGCTGTCGTTTGCAACGGAATTGCCCAACACCTATGGCGCGCTGCTGAAGTCTATCATCGACGCGACCCAATACGCGAGCAAGCCAGAAAACCGCAAGGAAATCTCGGCGGCCATCGCACCGACCAACTACCTCAACCAGCCTGTGACGGTGATCGAACAGGTGCTGACCGGCACCTATGCCGACGGGCTGGGCGAGGTAAAGCAGGTGCCAGACAGAATCGACTTCGACCCCTTCCCCTGGCATTCGATGGGCGTCTGGATCCTCACGCAGATGAAGCGCTGGGGCTATATCGAGAACGAGATCGACTACAAGGCCGTGGCCGAACAGGTCTACCTAGCCGCCGATTGCAAGAAGGTGATGAACGATCTGGGCTACGAGGCGCCTGACGTCACCTACAAGTCGCACATGATCATGGGCAAGACCTTCGATCCCGCCACGCCCGAGGCCTATGTCGACAGCTTCGCGATCAAGAAGGGCTAAGGTATGGCCAAGCTGAGCCTGAACCAACGCGCGGCCCTTCTGTCTGTCATCCTGCTGGTGGTCACCATCCTGATCTGGGAGGCCGCCATTCCGGCACAGCAGGCCGTGGGTGAACTGACCGAATACGAACGCCTGACCGGCGGCGGCGCACCCAGGGCGGGCGTTCCCGCCCCCAGTCAGGTGATCGTCAAAGCATGGGAAGAGCTGAGCAATCCGTTCTACGATGCAGGCCCCAACGACAAGGGGATCGGCATCCAGATCGGGTATTCGCTCTACCGGGTTCTGACGGGGTATCTGCTGGCGGCGCTGGTCGCCATTCCTCTGGGATTCCTCATCGGGATGAGCCAAGTGGCCTTCAAGGCACTGAACCCGTTCATTCAGGTGCTGCGGCCGATCTCTCCGCTGGCATGGATGCCGCTGGCCCTGTTCATCATCCAGGATTCAGAGGCCTCGGCGATCTTTGTGATCTTCATCTGTTCGATCTGGCCCATGCTGATCAACACCGCCTTTGGCGTGGCAGGGGTCCGTCAGGACTGGGTGAACGTGGCGCGCACCCATGAACTCGGGCATCTGCGCACCGCCTTCACCGTCATCCTGCCGGCCGCCGCGCCGACCATCGTGACCGGCATGCGCATCTCCATCGGCATCGCCTGGCTGGTGATCGTCGCGGCAGAGATGCTCGTTGGGGGAACAGGCATCGGCTACTACGTCTGGAACGAATGGAACAACCTCGACCTCACCTCTGTGGTCTTTTCGATCCTGATGATCGGTATCGTCGGCATGCTGCTGGATTGTGCCTTTGGCGTCGTGCAGCGCGCCGTGGCCTATGTGGAATAAGGAATGTGCGGATGTCCAAACCGTTTCTAAGCGTTGAAAACCTGACGCAGATCTATCCTGACGGTCAGGGCGGCGATCTGACTGTGTTCGAGGATGCCACCTTCGGCGTCGAAAAGGGCGAATTCGTCGTCATTCTGGGCCATTCCGGCTGTGGAAAATCGACGATTATGAACATCCTCGCGGGTCTGGCCGAACCATCCAGCGGTGTGGTCAAGATGGACGGGTTCGAAGTGTCGGGCCCCTCGCTGGATCGCGGCGTGGTGTTCCAGAACTATTCTCTGCTGCCCTGGCTCAGCACGCTCAAGAACGTGACCTTCGGCGTCGCCGCCCGCCATCCTGAATGGTCCAGACAGCAGGTCATCGACCATTCAAAGAACTACCTCGCCATGGTCGGGCTCGAAGGCGACGTGATTCACCGCAAACCCTCGCAACTGTCGGGTGGGATGCGCCAGCGGGTGTCCATCGCGCGGGCCTTTGCCAACCACCCCAAGCTTTTGCTTCTCGATGAACCCTTCGGCGCGCTTGATGCGCTGACCCGGGGCACCATTCAGGACGAGCTGCTCAAGATCTGGGGCGGCACCGAACAGACGGTGTTCATGATCACGCATGATATCGACGAGGCGATCCTGCTCGCCGACCGCATCCTTCTGATGTCCAACGGCCCCTTTGCACGCGTGGCGGAATCGGTCGAAATCACGATCCCCAGGCCGCGCAACCGCACCGATATCGTCGAACATGCCAACTACTACGCCATCCGCAACCACCTCGTGCACTTCCTCGGCCAGCGCTCGAAAGAGATTTCCGGCAAGGCCAAAGGGTCTGCGACCAACCGGCCCGAAACGGTGCGGATCGACAGGACCGGTCCCGCGGCCGACGGGCCCGGCGATGCGCCGCGTCGGCTGCGCGCCGTGATCACCTGAGCATCGCCCCTTTTCACCACGACAAGAGAAACCACCATGAAAGACCAATATGCCATGACTGACACGATGACCAAGGAAGATGTCACCGCCATGATCCTGTCGGCCAAGAAGCAGGCCGGCATGACCTGGGAAAGCATTGCAGAAAAAATCGGGATGTCCCCGGTCTGGACCCATTCCGCGGCAATGGGCATGAACGCCTTTCCCCCCGAAAAGGCCAAACTGATGGTCAGCGTCATGGGCCTGCCCCAAGGGGCAGAGGCCCTGCTGGCCGAAAGCCCGACCAAGATCTGGACACAGGCGGTGCCGACCGATCCCTGCATCTATCGTTTTTACGAAATCGTCGGGGTCTACGGCCCGACCCTCAAGGCGCTGATTCAGGAAAAGTTCGGCGACGGCATCATGTCCGCAATCGACTTCGACATGTCCGTCACCCGCGTCGAACACCCAAAGGGCGACCGGGTCAAGGTCGAGATGTCCGGCAAATACCTCGGCTACAACAGCTGGTAAAACTGCGGGGCAGCTTCGGCTGCCCCCGACGGCGCGCGAGGTTCAGACAGGCCCTGCAAGCACCGTTCGCGCCATCAAGAGCTTCCAAAGCACAGACCTGTCAGCATCGCGGCACCGCTGCGAAACCCATCACACCCCGTCAAACGCCCCCGGCTCCATCTCTTCCCAGAAGGCGACGATGGCCTTTAGGTTCGCCGCCGAACTCCAGCCGTTGCGGGCGAAATCCGCACGGTCCCCGGCGTCGCGCACCCGCGCCACAAACAGCCGCTTGTCGGCATCGCGCTGCGTGGGGCTGCGTCCTGCAACCAGAGTTTGCACCCGCGCCATCTGCGCCGCGCGCGCTTGCCGCCTGCGGCTCAGTTCGGCGTCCCGCTCCGGTCCTTGCGGCCCCGGCTCCGCAACCGGCTCAGCCTTTGGCGCGTCGCGGTAATCGCCCTTCAACGCAGCCGTCAGATAGCGCACCGGGCTTTCCACGCCGCTGCGCCCGTCAAGATAGTCCAGCTTTTCGCGCACATAGTCTTCGTCATGTTCGGCGATCCACTGCCGCGCCAGGCGGTCACTGACCCCAACCGCAACCAGCCGGTGATAGACCACGCCCTGCCGCACACCTTCGCCATCATCAATATCCAGCATCGCCAGCTGCGGGTTCTCGCGAATGCGGAACCGCACTTCGGTCACCTGTCGGCCCATCTTGCGAAACTCGGGCACCAGCAGGATGTTCGACGTCTTGTTGACCTCGTTCACCGCCGGCTTGATCACCTTGGCATTCAGATGTTTGAAGCTCTCGTAATATTCGCTGCCATCGACGCCCATCAGTCGACGGAACAGATCAATCGGCCACCAGCCCGTGCTCCCCGTGCGCACGAAGCGATAGCAGTTCTCATACAGCGCCAGCGCATGCCCGCTGGTGAAGCGCCGCTGGATGTTGAGGTTGATCAGCGCGAATACCTTCGGGTCGTGCAGTTTTTCGGCCAGCGCGGGCGAATAGGCATATTCACAAATCCCGGCCTTGAGCTTCGCATAGGACAGCAGCGAACTCACGCCCCACTCCTGCCGCCCCTCAGTGTCGAGCATGTCCCATTCCGCCGTCGTCTCGGCCAGACTGCGCAGGGATTGTTTCAGCGTGTCCATGTCGTTGGAATTGTAGCCCACCATCAGGCACAGCGTACGCGCATCGATCTGATGTTTGGGCTTCGTGATCAAAGAGTCATAGGCATTCAGCAACAGCACATTGGACAGCTTGCGCTGCAGCAGTGTGAGCTTGCCCGAGACGTGGATCGCGGCCACATTCTTTTTCACCGATTGCCGCCGCAGCGGTCCGGTCAGCCTGTCCTGCGGGACTGTCTTCTGCGCCATCGCTCTGCCCTCTTGCCGTGTCCGCTGATCCGGATCTGTCACGGTCTTCTGCTCGCTTCTATCATGCCTCAATAGGCACCTGACGACAATTCCTCTTTGGGGACCCGTTTACGGTAGGGCATCATCCCGCAAACGGGTTCCTATGGTTGAAATGCGTGCTTGCAAGCGGGATTTTAGGCTGCCGGACTCATGCAACAGGCCGAAACAGACTCTGTTTGATGCACTTGGCCCCCCTGCCCCGCAAGCTGGCCCCCCTCTTCCCGAGAATCGGAGTCCCTTGTCCTGCAGACGGGTCCCCATGCCCCCGCAAACGGGTGCCCATCTTCCCGTGGACGGGTCCCTAGACACTCTTAACATCTTGATAACGAACAGGACTTATCCCTCAAAGTCTGTAAAGACATCTAAAGATTAACAAGCTTTATGTGTCGTTCTTTTTGAGGGATTAACCAGATGAAGGGGGGTTTCGCGCGCGAAACCAGCGTCAGGACTCATTTATGTGCGGGTACAGATGCTGTTTCACATCACATCCAAGATGTGCGATGATTTGCACGATAGAGCGCAAATCGCGCGATCTGATACAGGCACCCGAACATATGGTACGCAAACCCGACATTCCCCTGCCCCCTTACTTTAACCTCGATCCGGAACGCGCGTCGACCCGTCTTGGCGACCCCGTGGATACCGCCCGATTCGCCAAGGCAGCCGCCTTTGCCGCGCGCGGACGCGATGATCTGGCCAAGCGTGGCTATGCCCCCGACGGGCGCAAGCGCTTGCGAAAATTCTCGACTTGGGAAATCTGTCGCTACCTCATTCCCGTCGCCCCCGCCCATCTGCGCCGGGTGCTGAACAAATACCCCGACCTGCCCCAGGGCGAAGGCGCCGGCAACGCGCGCTGGTTCACGCTTGAAGATGTGCTCAAGCTGCGTGACCACTTTGCCGAAGAGGGTGTCAGCACCAAGGAATACCGCCCCTACCGTCCCGAAGGCCTGCCCGCCAAGGTGGTGGCCGTTGCGAACTTCAAGGGCGGCGTGGGCAAGACCTCGACTGCCGCACACCTTGCCATGTCCGCCGCGCTGGATGGCTACAAGGTGCTGGTGATCGATCTCGACTCCCAAGGTTCCATGACGTCGATCATGGGCGGTCAGGTGGCCGATGAATGGCAGACGGTTTTCCCCTTGCTGGCCAAGGATTACGCCACCCAGCTTGTGGCGGAAAACCGGGTGCGCGAGGCGGCGGGTGATGCTCCCTACCCTCTGGACGAAACCCTGACAGAGGCGCTGAACGTTTCGCTGCGCGACGTGGTGCAGAAAACCCACTGGCCCAATATCGACCTTGTCGGCGCGCAGCTCAACCTTTACTGGGCGGAATTCCAGATCCCGGTCTGGCGCATGGCGCTGCGCAGCTGGCCGCTTTGGGATGCGCTGACCTCTGCGCTTGATCAGGGTGGCGCGCTGGAGGATTACGATATCATCCTGCTGGATACCCCCCCTGCGCTTGGCTATCTCACCATCAACGCACTGGCCGCGGCGGATATCCTGCTGGTGCCTCTGGGGGCTTCCTTCCTTGAATTCGATTCCACCGGGCGGTTCTTTGACATGCTTTATTCGACCTTCGCGTCGATCGAGGATGGCGAGAACGCGGGTCGCAAACGGGCGGGCCTGCCCGAAATGAAGTTTGAATGGGATGCGGTGCGTGCCTTGATCACACGGTTCGACGCCAGCCAGCAGACCGATATGGCCAATGTAATTCAGGCTTATTTCGGCGACATGATGAACGCCTACCGGCAGGAATACACCGCCATGGTCGGGCAGGCCGGCGAAAGCGTGTCCGGCATCTACGAGGCCGATTACCGCAACTACAACCGAGAGACCTATACCCGGGGCCGCGAGGCGTTTGACCGGACCTACGCCGAATTCAAGGAGCTGTTGATCGGCGCATGGTGGCGTGATGAAAAGATGATGAAGGAGGCGCAGAATGGCAAAGCGTAGACAGCTGGAAATTCCCTCTGCTGAGGCGTTGAGGGAAATTGAAGATGGTTTCGCGCGCGAAACCTCGCGCCCCAGCACCCGGCCTCCGATCGCGGATGTGGTTGCGGATGCCGCACTCAATTCCGATCCGCTGCCCCCCTTGGCCCGAGAGGCCGTGGCGCGCGACAAGGTCGATGCCCAGGCGATGCGGTTGGCGATGGAAAAGGGGCTGGTCGCGCGCGAGATCCCGATCCATGAGGTGACCGCAGATGCGCTGACCCGCGATCGGATGAACCTTGACGAAGAAGAGATGCGAGAGCTGATCGATTCGATCACGCGCAATGGTCTGCGCCTCCCGATCGAGGTGTTTGAACCCTCCAACCCAGAGGCCGCCGGGCGCTATGCGCTGATCTCGGGCTTTCGCCGGCTGGCGGCCTATCGCCAGCTGAATGCCATGACGGGCGGAGAGAAGTACCGCACGATCGCCGCCTTTGTACGTGCCCCGGACTCTATTGCCGCAACGCTGGTCGCGATGATTGAAGAGAATGAAATCCGCGTCGGTCTGAGCCAGTATGAACGTGGCAGAGCCGCCGCTGTGTCGGTGCATGACGGCGTGTTCGCGAGCATTGATGAGGCCGTCACGACGCTGTTCCAGAGCGGGTCAAAGACCAAAAGATCCAAGATCCGCAGCTTTGCGCTGATCCACGATGAACTGGGTGACATGTTGCGCTACGCGACAGCGCTGACGGAACGCCAGTGTCTGCGCATCGCCACGGCGCTGCGGGCAGGGCAGGGGGACGCCATGCGTGACGCCCTTGACGAGGCAGAGGTGGACGGGCCAGAGGCAGAATGGAGTGTCCTGCTGCCCTTTGTTGAAAGCGCGGAAGGGGCAGCGCCCGACCCGTCGCGTGGCGGACGGCCCAAGGTTGCGCGCAAGCCCAAGGCAGGTCCGGTGGTGTCGCTGGCGAACGGCGTTTCCATCGAAAAGGTCAGCGGCCCCGAAGGCTATGCCATCCGGTTTCATGGCCGTGCGGTGGATTCCGATATGGTTGATGCGGTGATGGATCACATCCGCCACCTGCTGGAAAAACTCTGAGGTTTCGCGCGCGAAACCTCAGCCCCTGGGTTTGCGGCTTCGGCCGTTACCCAACCAGCGCCCCGCTGATCCTTGGCCGGTTGGACAGGCGGGATGCGTGCCTCCGATCCCCCGGCGCGCTGGGAGCATCAGTGAGTTTGATCAAGCGCACCACACGGCTGATATCCTGATTTTTGCTGCCTTGTTTTGAATTTCAGCGGCTGTAATGGGGTTTTAAACAAACCTTATTAACATGTCCGATAAATGAAGGTTATTGGACGTTAAATGATCATAAGCTCTACGGCGTTTAGGCTTGATATTATCTGGTAACAAGCGCCGCTGTTGGATAGGGTCGTCCCATGAAACCTGTTCAGACTCCTATCGAGGATCCCCTCAACACTTTGCCCCGCATGCCGCCTTGGGTCACCGGGGCGCGCGACGAAACCCCCGAGGATTTAGCATTTTTGTCAGGTGCCGCGCTGAGTGCGCTGCACCTTGTGCTGGTGCGTGCGGAGGTGCCGCAAGCCTTGCTGCGTGCGCGTATGGCCTTGCGCGCAGCAGAGACCTGCGTTGGGCTGAGCGGTCGGCGCGAACGGGCCGGGGAGCTGCGTGACGCCGTGCATCTGATGCGCGCCGGTGATCTGCCCGGTCCGGCGGGCGCGGTGTATCAGCAATGGCGGAGTGCAGGGGCGCGGCGGATTTCGGCGGGGGCTGTGCAGAAGGCCCTGCCGGAAGTGGATGTGGACGATATCGCCGGATGGCTGGGCGCGGGGCCGGGTGCGCCGGTCGGTCGGTCGGCCGAGGTTCTGCAGGCGGTGCTGGCCCAGAATCCACGCGCAGACCTTGCGGCACTGATCCTGGCTGATGCCGCCCTGGCGCGCAGGATGGGCTGGACCCATGTGGTGCCGCTGCTGAGCCCGAACATCAAATCACGGGATCTGCGCAAAACTGGAGAAGAGTTGCGGCAGGCCTGCCATCGTGTTGTGCGCACCAGCTGTGCAGAGGCTATCCAGCTGGCGACGGATCTGGCGCGCCGGGCCGCGCGGCTGAACGCCGTGGCACCAAAGTTGCGCGCGAAGGGTGCTGCGCGGGCGGTCGAGATGTTCCTGAGCCGCGATGCGGTGGCACCTTCGGACCTCAGATCCTTCATGTCCGACCGCGCCGCGCGACGGCTGTGTGACCGGCTGGTGGAGCTGGGCGTGGTGCGCGAGTTGACCGGGCGCGACACCTTTCGCCTGTACGGGGTCTGAGCATGGCGCGGGAAAAATCAGAGATAGACCGTGAACTGGAAGAGTTGCCGGCAGAGCTGCGCTGGCGTGACTGGATGCGCCGGATCGAGGCAGTGCTGTTTGCCAGCGCCTCGCCCGTTTCACGCGACGCTCTGGCCCGGGTGGTGGGGCAGGGGGCGTCGGTTGATCTGCTGATTGCGGATCTGGCGGCGGATCTTGAGGGGCGGTCTTTTGAGGTGGCGCAGGTGGCGGGCGGCTGGATGCTGCGCACGCGCCCCGCCTATGCGCACGCGATCCGGGCGGCGGCGGATGTGGCTGGGCAGGATCTGGACCTGAGCACCTTTGACACTGCCGTGCTGGCGGCCGTTGCCTATCACCAGCCGATCACCCGCGACGGGCTGAAGGATATCTTTGGCAAGGAGATCAGCCGCGATCTGATCGGGCGGCTGCATGCCCAGGGACTGATTGGCACCGGCCCGCGCAGCCCGCAGCGCGGCGCGCCCTATACGTTTGTGACGACCGACCAGTTTCTGGTGGTGTTCGGGATGGAGTCCCTGCGCGATCTGCCGGATCGGGATCAGCTGGTCGATGACGGGGTGCTGGCCGAGTCATAAGATGGGCGGTCTGAGCTGTGGTTTTGCGGGGCTCATTTTCTGACCTTCGCGCATGTGAGATGCGTGAAGGTTTGATCCACTTGACGGATGCCGTGGTCAATTATAACTTTCGCGCATTCCACATACGTGAAAGTTATAATTTTGCTCTATCTCATCGGTGAAAACCTTGACAAGACCCGCGCGCATTATCAGGCGCAGACGGGCAGGATCGTGCAGCTTATGCGCGGCGTTTATGTCGATTCTGATGATGATATCGACGGGACGGTCCTGCGTCATGCGGTGAGGATTGCGCATTACCTCTATCCGCAGGCCTATCTTTCAGGTGCCAGTTCCGCGCTGCTTGCTCCCGCGCGCGATGGGCGTCTGTTCCTGAGCGGTAAGCGCAACCAGCGTACCAGGATCCGGGCGCTGGAGATCATCCAGAACATCGCCCCGGAGCATCCGGCGACCGCGACGGCCATCGTTGACGACGGCGCGGGGGAATTCCGGATGCCTGTCTCTGCGCTGCGACAGCGGTTTCTTGAGGGCTTTCGCCAGCGTAGTGAACATGCAGCGTCGCTGGACGATGTGATGCGCATGGGCGTCGCGGCACGGCTGAGCGAGGAATACGGCACACCCATGCAGGCCGCCGATGCGGTTTGGGCGCTGGCCCGTGAAAACCAGTGGTATCGCGAAGGCGAGCAGGCGGAACGCTATCTTCTGCGCACCGCCGTTCCAGTACAAGTGCGCAACGAAGCCGCGATCACCTTTGCCGTGGCCTGGCATGGCCAGCCGATCGGGCAGTTGCGCCATGACGGTTTTGAATGGCGCTGGCAGCCAAGGGCAGAATTCGATCTGCCGCTTGTGCAGCAGCGCATTCCCGGCAAGCTGCCGCCCTTTATCCTGTCGCTGCTGCCCGAGGGCTGGCTGGAACGGGTCCTGAACGACAGCGATGAGCGGGGCGTGTTGCGTTCGGGAAAACGGTATATGTCCAATATCATGGTCAGCGAAAGTGAGGCTGATTTTGTCACGCTTCCCGCCGACATACTGGCAGGGCGGCTGACCGGATTTACGCAAGACGGCGTGTTCACAGGTCGCTATGCCGGTCCGGGGCGTGGCAGGTTCGAGGCGGATTTCGAAGCAGGGCTGGCACGTCTTTATGCGCGGGCCGATACGCCGCGCCTGTCCGGTGTCCAGATCAAGGCCCCGATGTTTCTGGATGAGGACGGGGCACTGTCCCCCAGCAGTGGCCTGCCGTTCACGCATATCCTGAAGCCTGCGGGCACAAGCGGTTTTCAGGCGCTGCCGGTCATCGAATATCTGGCCATGGCGCTTGGGCGCGCCTCGGGGCTGGAGGCGCCGGAGACTGCGCTGGTACCCATGCCGGATGGGATGCCCCCGGCCTTGCTGGTCGAACGGTTTGACATCCGCACCGCGCCCGGGGATGGGCGTCGCCTTGCGCTGGAGGATTTGTGTTCAGTGCTCGATCTGCCGCCGGAGGCCAAATATGACGGAACCATCGAGCGGATTGCGCGTGCCGTGCGGCCGCTGTCCACATCCCCTGAGGAGGATCTGGTTCTGGTAATCCAGCGGGCGGTGTTTGCCTGGCTGATCGGCGACGGGGATATGCATCTGAAGAACATGGCGCTTTTGAAGGTGGCCGAACCGGCGGCGGACCGGTTCAGCAGCATTCGTCTGGCGCCGCTCTATGATGCGGTCACGACCAGAGTGTTTCCCAACCTTGAACATGATCGCATGGCGCTGAAATTGAACGGTAAGGATGACCGCCTGCGCCGCAGTGATTTCCTGCAGGTGGCCGCGACTGCCGGACTGCCTGCGGGCCGTGCCGGCGCTGTGATCGACGGGTTGGTGCAGCGCTTTGTGCAAGCGGTGGAGGACATTGTCCTGCCGGAGCTGCCCGGACTGGACGCCGACATTCGGGAAAGAGCGGCGGCGATGATTGCCCTGAGCCGGGGGCGTGCCGCGGCCTTTGCCTAAGGGTTGGCTGCCGTCACGTCGCGATGGAACCGGCTGTGCGGCGTGTCCACGTATGCCGCGATCCAGCTGTAAACGTCGCTTTCGGAGGGCGTGTGCAGATATGATTTAAACGTGTGAATATATGATCACTATATGTTACGAATTTATAAACCCGTGTTGCGACATGCGCATTTCTGTGATTTTTGCGGGAAAATATTCGAAGAGGGAGGCGAAAATGAGCAATACAGACACATTCCGGGTTTGCGTTATCGGACTTGGCTCGATGGGCATGGGGGCCGCTCTGTCGTGCCTGCGCGCTGGTCTGGCGACAAGTGGCGTTGACCTCAGCCGCGACCGCCTTGACGCATTTGCAAAGGCCGGTGGTGAAGCTGTCGCCGTTTCCGCATCAGAGCTGACGACGGAATTCGACGCCGCGATTGTTCTTGTCGTCAACGCGGCGCAGGCGCGGGATGCCATCCTTGGTGATACGGGCATTGCCTCCCGGATGCGGCCGGGTGGTACGATCATGGTGAGCTGCACGCAGTCTGCCGCGGATGCGCAGTCGCTTGGCCTCGATATCACCGCCCGCGGTCTTTTGATGCTGGATGCCCCGGTTTCCGGCGGTGCCGCGAAAGCGGCGAGCGGCGACATGACGGTGATGGCATCGGGCCCGAGAGCGGCCTTTGATGCGCTGGCGCCCGTGCTCGACGCTGTGGCGGCGAAGGTTTATGAGATTGGCCCGGACATCGGTCAGGGCGCAACGGTCAAGGTCATCCACCAACTGCTGGCCGGTGTGCACATTGCCGTCGGGGCCGAGGCGATGGCGCTGGCCGCCCGTGCCGGCATTCCGCTTGAGACGATGTATGAGGTGGTGACCAACGCCGCCGGAAATTCCTGGATGTTCGAGAACCGCATGCGCCACGTGGTTGACGGGGATTACACCCCGAATTCTGCGGTCGATATCTTTGTCAAGGATCTTGGCCTTGTGACGGAAACCGGGCGGTCACATGCCTTTCCGCTGCCGCTTGCCTCGGCTGCGTTTGCGATGTTTCAGCAGGCGTCGAACATGGGATACGGCAAGGAAGATGACAGCGCGGTGATCAAGACCTTTGCGGGGATCGACCTGCCGACCGCTGGAGACAAGTCGTGAAGATCGGCGTCATCGCGGATGACTTTACCGGTGCCACGGACATTGCCGGTTTCCTTGTCTCTGGGGGGCTGAGCTGTGTTCAGATGATCGGCGTTCCCGAAAACGATGACGCCGTGCAGGCCGAAGCCATCGTGGTCTCCCTGAAGTCGCGTTCCAACCCGGCCGAGCAGGCGGTGGCGCAAAGCCTGGCCGCGCTGGACTGGTTGCGCGCGCAGGGCTGCACGCAGATCTTTCAGAAATACTGTTCCACCTTCGATTCGACCGCAAAGGGCAATATCGGACCTGTCACGGACGCGCTGATGGCGGCGCTGGGGGAAACGGTGACGGTGATCTGTCCCGCACTTCCGGTGAACGGTCGCTCTGTCTACATGGGGCACCTCTTTGTCGCAGAAGAGCTTTTGCAGAATTCCGGCATGCGCGATCATCCGATCACGCCGATGCGCGATTCCAGCCTGATCCGTCTGATGGAGGCGCAATCCAGTGGTCGGTGCGGTCTGGTTAAGGCAACTGTCGTCGATCAGGGCGCAGAGGCCGTGCGTCAGCGCATCGCGGCGTTAAAGGCCGACGGCTGCAGTTACGTCGTGCTGGATGCGATTTCGGACGCGCACCTGGATGTTCTGGGCCAGGCGATTTGTGACATGCCGCTGGTCACGGGTGGGTCCGGGCTTGCCGCAGGTATTGCGCGGGCGCTGAATGTCGGGACGCAGGCACAGGAAGCCGCTGATGCCGGCGCCCCCCTGGATGGGCCGGGTGTGGTCATTTCAGGGTCCTGTTCGCAGATGACAAACACGCAGGTTGCGGCCTATCGCAAGCTGGCCGCGACCCATGACGTGGATGTGGAACGCTGCCTTGCCGATGCCGAGGCTTATGGCATCGAACTTGCCGACTGGGTCCTGGCGCAACCGCAGGACGGCCGAGCAGCACCGATGATCACGGCGACGGCGGATCCCGCGCGCCTGCGCGAGATTCAGGCGCGCCACGGCAGCGCCGCATCCGAGGCTGTCGAGCGGACATTCTTTGTGGCGGCGGCACGCCTTGCCGAGGGCGGCATCCGCCGCTTTGTGGTCGCGGGTGGCGAAACATCCGGATCGGTCACGCAGGGCCTTGGCGTCAGCGGCTTTGCCATCGGCCCCCAGATCGCCCCGGGCGTTCCGTGGGTGCGCGCCGTCAACAGGCCAATCTCGCTCGCGCTGAAGTCGGGAAATTTTGGGGCTGAAGATTTCTTCCTCGACTGCCAGCCAGAGTCCATTCGCAAGGAAGTTCAGTCATGAATGACCACTCCCGGGCAGAGCGCATGGTGTTCCTGTGCAAAAGCCTTTTTGATCGGGGCTATTCGGTCGGCGGCGCGGGCAATGTGTCCGTCCGTCGTGACGAGGGCGGGTTTATCGTGACCCCCACGGGCAGCAGCCTTGGGCGGCTGTCGGTTGACGATCTGGCCGTTGTGGGGGCCGATGGCACCCCAACGCCCGGCCCGAAACCGTCCAAGGAATTTTCGTTTCACCGCGCGCTGTACGAGGTGCGCCCCGAGGCAAAAGCGATTGTTCACCTGCATTCGACCTATCTGACGGCGCTGTCCTGTCTTGAGGATCTGCCGCGCGACAACGCGATCCGTCCCTTCACACCCTATTACGTGATGCGCATCGGTCACATGCCGGTCATTCCCTACTACCGTCCCGGCGCGTCCGAGATTGGCCGGGACCTGGCACAGGCTGCCGAACAGAGCAAAGCGCAGGCTTTTCTTCTGGCATCGCACGGCGTTGTGGTTCTGGGGCGCGACATCGACGATGCGGTGAACAACGCAGAAGAGCTCGAAGAGACGGCAAAACTGCTGTTCGTCCTGCGTCAGGAGAAAGTTCATTACCTGACAGAGGCCGAAATATCGGAACTGGGCGGAGGATACTGAGATGACAAAACTTGCTGCAAACCTGTCCATGCTTTTCACGGACGCGCCGTTTCTGGATCGCTTTGACCGGGCCGCAAACGCCGGTTTCGATGCTGTCGAGTTCCTGTTTCCCTATGATCACACGATTGAAGAGGTGAAGGAGCGGCTGGAGCGCAACGCGCTGAGCCTGACGCTGATCAATGCGCCTGCCGGGAACTGGGCCGGAGGGGAACGCGGGTTTGCCGCGCGCCCGGGCAAGAGTGCCGAACACGAGGCAAGCGTTGGTCTGGCCGTCGACTATGCCGCCGCGCTGGGATGCCCGCGCATTCACGTCATGTCGGGGATCACCGGCGATGACCATGACCGCGCCGCCTGCGAGGCGGTCTGGGTCGAGAACATGCGCCTTGCGGCGGACCGGGCTGGGGCGGCGAACCTTGCGGTGTCGATCGAGCCGCTGAACAACCGGGACGTTCCGGGCTATTTCCTGTCACATCAGGATCCGACGCTGGAGCTGATCCAGCGGCTTGAGCGGCGCAACGTGTTCCTGCAGTTCGACGTTTACCATGCGCAGATCATGGATGGCGACATCATCCGGCGGATCGAGCGGCTGAAGGGTGCCTATGGCCATGTGCAGATCGCCGGTGTCCCCGACCGGCACGAGCCTGATAGCGGCGAGCTGAACTATACCGAGATCTTCAAGGCGTTCGACAGCGTCGGTTTCGACGCGCCGCTGGGCTGCGAATACAACCCGCGCGCCGGGACGGAAGACGGTCTGGGCTGGGCCGCGCCCTATCTGCCACGCGGAGCAGGTTCCAAGTGATCCCCGCCGAGCGCCAGCAGTTCATTCTGTCCCAGCTTGCCGAACGCGACGTCCTCAGCATCCAGCAGCTGACCGAGCTGCTGGGGGTGTCTCACATGACCATCCGGCGCGACATTCAGGTTCTGGAAGAGACACGGCGCGTCGCGTCGGTCACGGGCGGAGTGCGCCTGTCGCGCAAGCTCAATCAGGAGCTGCCGCATCTGGAAAAGGCTGCGATCAACGCGGCGCAGAAAAGAGCCATCGGCGCTGCGGCGGCGTCCATGGTGCGCAACGGCATGGTTGTCTATCTCGACGCCGGGACCACGGGGCTGGAGATTGCGCGCCGTATCGCAGAGCGGTCGGATCTGACCGTGGTGACCAATGATTTTGTTATTTGCGCCTATCTGTCGACCCATTCCAGCTGTGCGCTTTATCACAGCGGCGGGATGGTCGAGCGGGCCAACCAGTCTTGCGTCGGCGGCGCGACGGCGCAGGCCCTGACCCGGTTCAACTATGACATCGCCTTCATCTCGACATCCTGCTGGACGATTTCCGGTCTCAGTTCGCCGTCCGAGCTGAAGGGGCCGGTCAAGGCGGCCGTCATTGCGCAGGCAAACCGGTCGGTTCTGGTGTCGGATTCGACGAAATACGGCATGGTCGCCGCCCTGAACATCCTGCCGCTCAGCGTCTTCGACACAGTGGTGACCGACTCAGGAATGGACCCGGAGGTCGTGGCGAGCCTGCGGGACACGAATATCGACGTTGTTGTCGCAGATGACGCCGAACTGAAAGAAACCTAGGGAGATCTGTCATGAAAATCACCGTTACGGGTGGCGCCGGCTTTTTGGGAAGCCGCCTTATCGAGGCATTGCTGGCCGCAAAAGAGGACGTCTCGATCGTCTCCCTGGACCGGGCGAAATGCCCTGTCGTGCATGATCGCGTGACCAGCATCGAAGGGTCCATTGACGATGCAGCGGCGGTCGCACAGGCCATCGAAGATGACACCGACATCGTGTATCACCTCGCGGCGGTGCTTTCTGGGCAGTCCGAGCAGGAATTTGACGTCGGTCTGCACATCAATATCGATGCGACACGGCTGATCCTGGAACGCTGCCGCAGTCTTGATCATGTGCCGCGCGTCGTCTTTACCAGCTCTCTGGCCGTGTTTGGTGGAGTGATGCCCGAGATCGTGCCCGAAGGTATGGCGACACGACCGGGTTCTTCTTATGGGTGCGGCAAGGCGATCGGCGAATTGCTGGTGTCGGAATACACGCGCAAGGGGTTTATCGACGGGCTGACCTGCCGCCTTCCGACCATCTGCGTGCGCGCGGGCAAACCCAATTCGGCGGCGTCGTCCTTTGTTTCGGGGATCATTCGTGAACCTGTCGCGGGCGAAGCTTCGGAATGTCCGGTTCCGCTGGAGACGCGGCTCTGGATTTCATCGCCGGACACAGCCGTGCGCAACCTTGCGCTGGCCGCGGATCTGACAGCAGACGATCTGGGCGCGGACCGCGTTCTGGACATGCCGGGGATCACGGTCACGCCCGCCGCGATGCTGGACAGCCTTGAGCGTCTTGTCGGTGCAGAGGCACGGAGACTTGTCGCCGTGACATCCGAGAAGCGGGTCGCGGACATCGTCTGCAGCTGGCCCGGAGCTTTTGATGATGCGCGCGCGCGTTCGCTGGGCTTTGGTTCTGATTCCGATTTTGACGAGGTGGTCCGGCAGTACCTCGCGGAGGTTCGCCCGGCCTGACACGGCCCCGTTAGATTTCACCAGCCCGTCAGCTTCGAGAGAGATGCGACCCCAACAGGCGCATGGCGCGGACGGCTATTTTTCAAAGAGCGCCATGGGCGCAGAGGAGGAGTATTTTCATGTCAGAAACAGGTTCCGAGTTTCAGTTGATTGCAGGATTGGTGATTGCCATTTTCCTGCTGATCTTCTTTGTCGTCAAAACGCGGGTGCATGCCGTCGTGGCACTGGTTGCTGCGGCGTCCATTGCCGGGATTTTTGGCGGAATGCTGCCCGCCGATGTGATCACGTCGATCACCACCGGCTTTGGGAAAACCCTGTCCACCATCGGTCTTGTCATCGGTTTCGGCGTGATGATGGGGCGGATCCTGGAAGTGTCGGGCGCGGCCGAACAAATGGCCTATTCGCTGATCCGCTGGGTCGGAAAGAAACGCGAAGACTGGGCGATGGTTCTGACCGGCTATCTCGTCTCGATTCCCATCTTTTGCGACAGCGCCTTTGTCATCCTCACGCCGCTGATCAAGGGGCTTGCCCGTTCGTCGGGGATTTCGATCCTGACGCTGGGGATCAGCCTTGCCGGGGGTCTGATGCTGACCCACCACGCGGTTCCGCCGACGCCTGGCCCGCTTGGTGTTGCCGGGATCTACAATGTCGACCTTGGCCTGATGATCTTTTGGGGTGTCATCTTTACGATCCCGGGCATGGCAGTGCTGGTTCTATACGCTCGCATGATGGGTCCGCGTCTAGAGGCGATGATCCTGCAGGACACCGGCGAGGATATCGCGGCCCCCTACAAGCAGTTCGAAAAGGCTGCCGGAGAGCGCCAGAAGACACTGCCCTCGCTTGGCTTGTCGGTTCTTCCGATCATGCTGCCGATTGTCCTGATCTTTCTGAACACCATCACCTCGGCCATGGTCAAAGGCACCGGCGCGGAGACTGGCTTCTTTGCTCAGGCAACCGCATTTTTCGGGAACCCGGTGATTGCCGTCGCACTTGGGCTGATGGTTGCGGCCTACACGCTGCTGCCCGGCAGGCCGCGTGAAGAAGTGTTGCGCTATATGGAAGAGGGTGTCGAAAGCGCGGGCATCATTCTGCTGGTCACCGGTGCAGGTGGCGCGCTTGGCGCCGTTCTGCGGGATTCCGGTGCGGGAGATGTCATCGGGCAATCCATCGCAGGGCTGCCAATCCCGGCGATTCTGATCCCGTTCCTGATCTCTTCGATTGTTCGTTTGATCCAAGGCTCCGGAACGGTGGCGATGATCACGGGGGCCTCGATTTCGGCGCCGATCCTGATGAACATCCCGGACGTCAACATGGTCTTCGCGGCGCAAGCGGCGGCAATCGGGTCCATGGTCTTTGGCTATTTCAACGACAGTTACTTCTGGGTCATCAACCGGATGCTGGGCGTCAAGAACGCAAAGCATCAGATGCTGCTCTGGTCGGTACCGACAACGCTGGCCTGGGCCACTGCCCTGATCATGCTGCTGATCTGCAACGCGCTCTTTGGCTGAGCGCAGACCGTGGAGCGCGGCGACACCGCGCTCCACGGGACCATCACCTTTGCACAGACTGCCGCGGCGCGCTGACTGAAGAGCTGGCTCTGGCTTACTCTCAGCCCAAAGCAGAGGCCCATTCGACGATTTGCGCCGACGCGACCGACCCGGCCTGCCGTTTGATTTCACGTCCGCCCCGAAACGCGATCAGCAGTGGGATGCCGCGTATCGCGTATCGACCACCTGCCTGCGGATAGGTTTCGGTGTTCAGCTTGGCGAAGCGCGCGCGCCCCTTCAGCGTTTTGGCGGCTTTGGCAAATTCGGGCGCCATCATCTTGCACGGGCCGCACCAGGCCGCCCAAAAGTCCACGACAAGCGGCAGAGTGTCGATCCGCGCTGCTTTCTCAAGAACATCGAAGGCAATTTCAGTGGGTTTGTCCGCAAGCAGACCGGCACCGCAGGTCCCGCATATGGGAGCTGCATCAAGTTTCGCTTTTGGTATCCGGTTGCCCTGTCCGCAGGTGAGGCAAGCAAGTGTCACGCTCATTCATTGCTCCAAACATTCTGATCTGGTTGTTTGCGTACCATGCTCGCGCCGACGCTGCATTGAGCTGTATCATCGATCTTCGCGGGGTGCAGGTCATGGCCGTGGCGCGGGCATGTCAGAGGAGAGCACACTGGCACCTTCCAAAGATGCCGGTAGAGCGAGGTCGGGAAGGGTGAGCCGAACTGTCAGCCCCTGATGCCCCGAAAGATATTCGATTCTGCCACCCACCTGGTCGGCCAAAGTCTCGATGATCCGCAATCCCAGTCCGGGGGGGGTCTTGGTCATTGCGGGCGCCGGCAGGCCGGGGCCATTGTCGCAAACCTCGATCAGGATCGACCCAAGGTTATCATTCTGGCAGGACACCCGAATGATGGCGCCGCCAGCCCCCGATTGACCGTGTTTTATCGCATTGGTCATCACTTCGGTCACGATCTGGGCGACGGGAAGCATGTCTTGTGGTGACAGGGCGCAACCGGCGCCAAAATCCTCGATGATCTGGACATCTTCAGCGACGGCCGAGCGCAGAGCCGCACAGATGTTGACCAAATAGTTTTGCAAATCCAGGTTGCGGGGCGTGGTTTGCACTGCCAGAAACCGATGAAGCTGAGAAATCGCATCGATCTGGACCCCGATCGCCTTGAGCACAAGAACGGCTTCGCCTACCGGGGCTGTTGCGCCCTGCCGTATCAGTTTGGCGCTTTTCAATCGCACATAGCTTCCCAGCATTGCGAGATGATTTGCGATCCGGTGGTCCGCTTCGTCGAGCCGGCTGCAGCCATCACACTGCGGGAGCATCGTGGTCGTTTTGGCAAACATGGCTTCGGGTCCCTTTGTTTTTGCAAATGATAGGAAGATCCCCGCAATGCATATTGATCCAGATCAGTCCCACCGAGCGGACCGCAGACGATCCGCGCCCCCACACAGGTCATCCATGTCATACCGGGTCATGGCGGCAGAACAGGCAGTGCGCGCGACCGGGACATGACGCGCTGCGCTGCGATGCCGACGGAATTCACGCTCCCGCAGGTCTTTGTCAGGGGTGCGGACTGCGCCTTATCAGCGCGAGGCCAAGCGCGAAGTTGTCAAGATCCTTGGTCGTCGCCATTGTTACCGCAAGGGTCGCGCCGTTTCAGGTCAGCGCGACCGGCCCCTCTTAGATCAGCGGTGGTTGTGTCGCAGTGTTGTCGTGCAGGAGCAGATACAGCGTCATGCCACGATCCTGACAGGTGTGCCTTTGTAGGCGGGCGTTTGCGAGTTCTTTTCATGATAGGACAAGGGCACCAGCGGGTTGAGTTCCGGATAATAGCCGGCAACGCAGCCATCCGGCAGATCATAGGGCGTCACGGAAAAATCCATGACGCGGCGCACGACGTCTGGTTCTATCGCCGTGATCAGGCTGACCTTTTGTCCTTCGCTCAGGCCCAGCCGCGCCATTTCGGCCCTGTTTATCAGCACGACCTCGCGGCTGCCCTTGAGCCCGCGCAGCCGGTCGGAAAAGCCGTAGATGGTGGTGTTGAACTGATCGTTGGAGCGCAGAGTGATCAGCGTCAGCACCGGATCGCCGCCGGGGTCCTCTCCCAGTGCCGAAAGCGTTGTTGGCGGGGTGAACTGGGCCTTGCCGCTTTCGGTTTTCCAGTTGCGCTCGCGCGCCGGATTGCCGCGATAAAAACCGCCCGGTTGCATCATCCGGCCGTTGAAATCCGCGAAGTCGTCGGGGTAGGTCTGTGCAATCAGGTCGCGGACCTGGTCATAGTTGGCAACCCAGCCGTCCCAATCCAGCCGGGGATTTGCGGGCAGCGTGGCCTTGGCAAGTCCCGCCACGATGGCGAGTTCGGAGAGCACATCCGGCGACGGGGGTTCAGCACCGCCCAGAGAGGCGTAGATGTGCGAAAAGGTGTCTTCCATCGAAACAGCCTGCGGTCCTGAGGCCTGAACGTCGCGGTCGGTGCGGCCAAGGCAGGGCAGAATGTACGACACCTGCCCGGGGGCGAGGTGTGAGCGGTTGAGTTTGGTTGCCACATGTACCGTCAGGCGCAGCCGGGGCCAGGCCGCTTCCATCCGGGCGCTGTCTGGCAGGGCGCGCACAAGGTTGCCGCCAAGGGAAATCATCGCCTCGACCCGGCCGTCCAGAATGCCCTCGCAGGCATGTACAGCGTTCAGCCCCTCTTGCGTCGGGGCATCTATTCCGAACAGGTCCTTCAATTTATCCGCAGGCATCTGGGCGGATTTTTCGCCCACGCCGACCGTGCGCTGACCCTGCACGTTAGAATGACCGCGCACAGGGGAAATCCCGGCGCCCAGCTTGCCGATATTGCCGCGCATGAGCAGCAGATTGCACAGCATCCCCAGATTGAGCCAGCCGTTGACATGCTGCGTCAGCCCCATGCCGTAGATCCCGATGGCGTTATCTGCGGAGAGGTAGATTTCTGCCGCCTCGCGGATCATCCCCTCTGTCAGGCCGGAATGTGCCTCGATCTCGGTCCAGCTTGCGTTGCGCACCAGAGCAACGGTTTCGTCAAAGCCGGTGGTTTCCTGCGCGATGAACGTCTGATCCAGCACTGTGCCCGGTGCGGCATCCTCGGCTTCGAGGACGCATTTCATCAGGCCTGTCATCACGGCAATGTCGCCTCCGGGGCGCACCTGATAGTATTTTTCCGAAATCTGCGTCGGTTTTGTGATGGTCATCTGTCCGGGGCTTTGTGGATCGGCGAATTCGATCAGGCCACGCTCGCGCACCGGGTTGAAGGTCACGATGCGGCAGCCACGTTCAACGGCGGCTTTCAAGATATGCAGAAATCGCGGGCTGTTTGAGCCGGTGTTTTGTCCGAAGAAGAAGATTGTATCGCAGTGTTCGAAATCCTCCAGCGTGCAGGTGCCGACGGGTGTGCCGATAAAGGTCTGCAGATTCACGCTGGTCGTTTCGTGACACATGTTCGAACTTTGCGGCAGGTTCTGATGCCCCATGGCGCGCGCGAACAGGGCGTAAAGGTAGGACGCTTCAAGGCCTGCGTGCCCAGATGCATAGAAGACGGCCTTTTGGGGTGCCATCGCGGCCAACTCTTTGCCGATTTCGGCAAAGGCGTCATCCCAGCTGACCGGGAGGTAACGGTCCTGATCGCGATCATAGCGCAGGGGTTCGCTCAGCCGTCCGGATTTCTCAAGATCGTGGTCATGCCAGCCTTGCAGCTCTGTGACGGAATGATCGGCAAAGAATTTGGCCCCGGCGCGGTTGCGGTCAAGTTCCCACATCGTGGCTTTTGCGCCGTTCTCGCAGAACTCAAAGGTGCCGGGGTCTTTCGGCTTTGCCCAGGCGCATGAGGAACACATGACCCCACCGGGTTTGTTCAGCGTTGCAAGGATCTTGGCTGCAACCGCAGAGGTGTGGGAGTCTGCGGCGATGCGGGCAATCCCCTGCAGTGAACCCCAGCCACCAGCAGGGTGATGGTCATATGGGGTGTCCGGATCCTGTGTGGTGGCGGGATGGTCGTCCGGGGGATTGATGTTGTCCATGTGATCGCTCCTGGGTGCAAGGGAATCGACAAGTCAACGTATCGTCTTCTGGATGGTTCCGGGCAGGGGCGAGTCTGATCGGATCCTAACAGGGTTCGTTGGAAAACGGACAATGCAGGTTGGACAAACACTCCTCTGAGCTTTTTGCTGATCCTCGTCACCTCAGCAAGATATCAGGGCAGCGGCACGGGACTCTGACAAGGCCCTTCATGTTCCATCAAGATCCCTTGGCCCCACGCGATCAACGACCTCGATCATCCAGCGCAGGGTGGCGCTGTCATGGGGTGAAATTTCTGATCCAGAGCAGACTTCGATCATTGCGTGCCGGAGAGACGGCCATCTTTGGAAGAAATCGAACAAATCGACGATTTTGCCCCGGTCGTCTGTCGCCATGATCCGCGTCCTTTCCTTTCGTCGCCCGTCCACTGTGACGATAGTGTCTGGGACACTTTGAGGGGTGTGAAAATGGTGTGAGCCGCTTGTTTAATATGCTATTCGGGCGATAGTTGACGTAAGGGAACTTCTTGGGTCATGTCCTGTATGCTGGAAATCTCATTCTTTGGAACCTGCACCGTTCGTGTGACAAGCCCTGCACCGTTTGAGGTCAAGGGAGTCAAGCACAGGGCGTTGTTTGCCCTTCTGGCAACGGCACCGATGGGGCGCCGGACCCGAAGCTTTCTACAGGAGACACTTTGGGGGGCGGCGGATTATGACGCCGGTCATCAGAATCTGCGGCGCGCGCTGACAGATCTGCGCAAGCTGCTTGGCCCCGCTTTTGAGCAGTTGTTTTCGGTCAGCACGACGGATATCGAACTTAATCGCGACCGCCTGCAGTTTCAAAGCGTACCACCGGATGGCCCGTTTCTTGACGATCTGAACATCCGCACACCGGCCTTCCTTGCTTGGCGCGATGGGATCCGTGCTGATCCCGGGGCTGTGGCCAGCCTGTGCGGGGCGGTGCGCCCGCGACCCCGCGGGCGTTTCCTGCCACGTATCGCTGCGCTGCCGCTGTTCGTGCCGGATGGTGACCCGGAGCTGAGGGTTCTTGCTGACTGGGTTGCCGAAGAGATGACGCGGATGCTGTCGCGGTCTTCGATCCTGTCGGTCATTTCGCATCTGTCGTGCCGCGCTATGGCCAAGCGTCTGCTTGATGTGGTCGAGATCCGCGCCACGCTGGATATCGACTATCTGTGTGCCGGAACCTTGCGGCGCGCGGGCGGCGAGATCATCTGCGATTTCGACTTTGTCGATGCAGAGACAGGTGTCTTTATGTGGAACCGCAACCTCAGCTGTCCTGAGGGTGCGTTCCTGAGAGAGCTGCCCGCGCGGATCGAGCATACGGTGCGCAGTATTGGTCGGAGCATCGCGGAGGCCACGGTGGGGCTGGCGCGCCAGACGGCCTTGCCGCACATGCCTGATCACAGGCTGGTGCTGACCGGGGTGGCCCTGATGCACCGCCCTACGCTGCGCGATTTCATGGCCGCGCGCGGCTATCTGTCAGAGGCTGCCCTGCGTGCGCCGGACGCGGCAGATGTGCATGCCTGGCTTGGGAAATGGCATGCGCTGAACGTCTTCAAGGGTTACACAACCGACAGGGCAGGGGACACGGCTGCAGCGCTGGCCTGCACGGCGCGCGCGCTGGACCTGGACCCTGAATCGAGCTTTGGACTGACCGTGGACGGGTTCATCCATGGCAACGTGATGGCGCGAATGGATATTGCCGAGGTCCGATATGGCGCCGCGCAGGAAATCAATCCCAATGAAAGCCTGTCGTGGCTGCTGCGCGGTGCGCTGATGGCCTTTCGCGACGACGGTCAGGCCGCGATCGAGGCGACACGCCGGGCGCGGCTTTTGTCGCCCATCGACCCGTTCGGCTATTACTTCGACAGCATCGCGGCGACCGCGCATCTGGCTGCGGGCAACTGGCAGACCGCGCTGGATCTGGCTGAGACGTCGATGAAGTCCAATGACCGCCATATCTCGACGCTGCGTTCGCGGATCACCGCGCTGCACCAGTTGGACCGGGGTGAGGACGCACGCGTCGCCGCAGAGGATCTGAAGCGGCGGTTTCCCAACTTCACGCTCGACGAGTACAGACGCATGCACCCGTCGGCGCACAATCGGACCGGGCGCATCGTGATTGATGCGCTGTCGGCATCCGGCATTTCTTGACGCCACATTCATGAAAGGGAGCAGGTGATGGCACAGAACGGTGGTTTTGGAGGGTTCGGGGGTTTTGGAGGATTTGGCGGCTTCGGGGGGTTTGGGGGGGTTGGCGGCGCGGGCATGTTCACCGGGCTTGGCGGGTTTCTGGGTTCTGGGGATACGGGCGGACACGATCCGATGACGACAGCGGGTCTGCAGATCACGGCAGAAGGTCTGCACCATCTGACACTGGGGGTGGACCAGCCGGCCGTGGACGAGATGCCCATGAACGATACGGATAATTTCGACACCTGGGCCGCCTGGGTGCGCGGCAGTCTTTATGTGTCGGAGTTCGTGTCGGGGCTGTCGTACCAAGTCGACAAGGCGGCGCGCACAGCCGCGCTGAGCGTCGATGGCGCGATGGTGGCGCATTTCGTGAAACCGCAGCCGGACACACTGCGCGCACAAGGCAGGATCGTTGCGGATTATGCCGCGCTGCGCGCGGACCGCAGCGCCGAGATCGGATCGCAACTGGGGTTTCCCACCGCCTATTTTTCAATGTTGCTTGGGCTGAACGTGGCACGGCACAACAAGACCTACGAGCTGATCACAGCGACCCAAGTCGCCGCTGCCCATACCGCGATGATCATCAAGCATGCCCTTGCCGTGCGCCGCCCCGACCAGATGGATGCGGGAATCCTGCCAATGATTCCGACGCCGGGCCATGCGAGTTTCCCGTCCGCCCATGCGACCGAGGCTTATGCCGTGGCAACCGTGCTGCGGGCGCTGCTGCGCGAATGGGGGCATCTGTCGGATGGGGACGCCCGGGATAGGGTCCTGACGGGTCTGGCCGAGCGCATTGCCGTCAACCGCACCGTCGCCGGGGTGCATTACCCGATCGACAGCTGGGCTGGGGCGGCGCTGGGGCGGGTGGTCGGGCAGACCGTGCTTGCGCGGGCGAATGCGGGATGCGGAGGCGTGACGGCATTCCGGTATGACCCCGAGGCGGCCACTGCGACCCTGACCCCGGGGGCGGTTGATTTTGCCGATGTTGATTTTGCGCTACCACAGACGGCCGCAACATTTGGGATTGAAGAGACGGGCACGATTGCCCCGGCGCATCGTCCGGGCTTTTCCTGGCTCTGGCAGAAGGCCGTGAGCGAGAGGGGGCTTTAGTGTACGGGCCGCGGGAAACCCGGATAGACCGCTATACCGGACCTTATGAACGCTGGGTGTTTTCGCAGGAACTTGGGCGGTCTTTTGCCTTTCCGGCGATCCGCGATGGCGAGTTGCGCTACATGACCGCGCTGATGGAGCGGGGCGGCACCCTGTCGAATTGTGAACTGAGCGATCTTCGGATCCCGCCGCTTTGGGCGGGACTGCCAAAGCCCGAGGTTGTGCCCTTTGCCTTTCGCGTTGACACGGCGCCCGATGATGTCGGGCTGTCCCGCGCGATGTCGCGCCTTGGCGGGCCGCGCGTGAGGATGAATTTTCCCGTCGATCCTGCGGCCTGGACCGCAGAGTATGACGCGGGGGCAGCATCACAAGGCTGGACGCATGACCGCCCCGTGCCTTCGGTCGTGATCGGTGTCATCGATGATGGCCTGCCGTTCGCGCACCGGGCGTTTCTGAACGGACAGGGACAGACACGCGTCAGCAACGTCTGGCTGCAGGCGGCCCGGGCAGAGCCAAGCGCCGCCGTGCCGTTTGGTCGCGAGCTGACGAACGGGCAGATCGACGCGCTGCGCACCGCGCATCTGCCCCATGAGCGGGCGATTTACCGCGCGGCCGGCGCCGTAGATGCCGGTCTGCCCGAACTTGGCGGGGCCCTGCGCCACCACGGCACCCATGGTGGACACATGGCCGGAATCGCGGCGGGCAACGATCCCTTTGTCGGCGCGTCGCCGCTGCCGGACGGGGCCTGGATCGTCGGGGTACAGCTGCCCAACACGGTGGCTTGGGACACTTCGGGATTTGGCAAGGAGGCGTATATGCTGGCAGCGCTACATTACATCTTTGATCGTGCTGACCGGATCGCCGAGGGTTTCGGTGTCGGGATGCTGCCGCTTGTCGTGAATTTCAGCTATGGCTGGTCGGCCAACGGCCATGATGGCCAGACAGGTATCGAGCGGGCGATGGAGGATCTTTTGACGGCCAGGCGTGCGCGTCAGTCTCAAACCGCCATCGTCATGCCGACGGGCAACAACTTTGCGCAGGATATGCACGCCGCGATCCCGCCTGAGCGGCTTGGTGGGCCATTCCGTGTCGGATGGCAGATCCTGCCGGATGACCGGACCTCCTCTTACCTCGAAATCTGGTGGCCCGAGGGTTTTGATGCCAAGGGCTGGCGGGTCGAGATTGCCCCGCCAGAGGGGCATGGGCTGGACCGGCCAGCATTGCTGTCTGTCACGGCTGATCCAGCACTTGCTGGAGGCGATCCCCGGCGGTTCGACGAGATCGAGCAGGGCGGGCAGAACATCGGGCAGATCTCGGCGGATCGGCATCTTGGGCGGCGCTGGCGGGTGATGCTGGCGCTGATCCCTACGGTGACGGTCAGCGGCGATCCGCGGCGTGCGCCTGCCGGACGCTGGACGGTGACGCTTTGGCCCGGCAGCAATGTGCCGCAGGACCCTGTCGAGATCTGGGTCCAGCGCGATGACGATCCCGTGGCGCTGCACACGTTCGGACGACAGAGCAGGCTTGTGGATATGGCGGCAGAGGGCGCTACCCCGAGCGTGGTGACGGGCTTCGGGTGCTACAACGGCATAGGCTCAGCGCCATCGGTGACCCGCGTCGCGGGTCATTGCGGCACCAGCGGCAGCCCCGCAGCCTATTCGGGTGCGGGGAGGTTGGGATTTACGTCCGACGGCGTTGTTACGAGGGGAGTGGTTCCGACGCTGAGTGCCGTATCGGATCAGGGTCCGGCACGCCCGGGTCTGCCGTCCATCGGCGTTCTGTCAGGATCAGGCGCGCGGTTGCAAGGCACAAGTGCCGCCGCCGCATCCGTCACCCGGCTGATGGCCGCGAGTGTCGCATCTGGCGGTGCGCTCTTTGATGCGATGACGCCCATTCCGCAGAGTGAGACAGATGCCCGGCGCACCGCGCGGCAGGGGTCTGCCCTGGCCCCTGCGGTTTGTGGCAGACGTTTCGAAGGCTGAATATAGGGGCTGTACGGCAGGCCTGAGAGGCACCGGGACATTTTGATCGCCGGGATAGCTGGGGCGCTTCAAAACGCTCTGCGGCGCTCGTTTCCGAACGCCGCAGATACGCCCGCCTGGGGCACTGGAGGGTTCGTCAACCGACCGGGAGAGGAGCAGGTTGACCCGAGTGCATCACAGGGCGAAGGGCCTTTCGCAGAGCCTTGCAGCAGCACCCATCGAACCGTCGGGCGAAAGCTGCGGCGTGGCATCGGGGCGCGAACGGCTGAGAACCGCGCGGTGGAACTGGCTGTAGCTTCCGGTGAACCCGCCGCTGTTCCAGGTCTGCGAAATGTTGAAGGTGAAGAGCGAGAGGGGATTGCCCGCCGGGGTGGTCTGATGATCCATCGCGGCGGCAAAGGCGGTGAGGGTGCAGGCCAGTTCTTCGCGCTCCTTGTTGCCGACTGCGGTGCGGACTGAATCGTAGACCTGCTTGTTGCGCTCGTAGAACTGCGAGCCTTCGACGAATTTGGGCCCGCCAACGGTGCTGCGCGCGATAAGATCGGCAAAAACATCCGCTGTCTTCTCGATCAGCTCATCGGAGTGGGTGGGGAGTTTGACAAGTTCGGGATCTTCCCCATCAAGAGCTGCCTCAAGCGATTTCGAGGTGATGGGGATGAACGCCTTTGCCGCTTCCACGGGATCAACACCGGGCAAGGTCAGAGCAAGAGGGGCCTTCAGCATTTCGATGGATTTGGTGCGTTGGGCGATCCGTTCGACATCCGCCATGTCTGCGGGATCGGCGGCAACCATCTTGAATGCTGTTCCGGAATGGCAGCTGTCAAAGACCAGATGTATGCGCACGCCTTCCTTGAATTCGGTCAGGAGGGCATGGAGTTCGTCGTCGATGAGCATGCGGTCATGAAAACACAGCGTCTCGTCACGCCCGTCGCCTTCGTCGTCCGAGGACAGATTGGCGACCTGACTGCCATGACCTGAAAAGGTGATGAAAGCCACGTCGCCGGCAAAGAGGTTGGCCGCCGCATTGCGCATGAAGGATGCGAAATTGGCCGTGGTCGCCATTTCATTCTCAAGCCGGGTCGTTTCGTACTGCAGCCGCTGGGCGATCCGCTCCATCTCGCGGGCATCGTTGACACAGGAGGGCAGCGCCAGATCACCGCCGTAATGGTTGGGATCGACCTTATCTACGCCCACATGCAGGCTGACGCCCTGGGGCTTGCGGGCGGTTTCGCCTGCGAAGATGTCGTCGAGCTGGGTCAGCACTTGGCGCCCGACAACCCCGTCGGCGATCAGCCCGTAATCGCGTTGAAACGCCTCGACGGCGGCTTCGGTGCGGCGGCCAAAGGCGCCGTCGATTTCGGCACCGGCCATGTAGCCGTTGTTGAGCTCTGCAAGGGCCGTCTGGATCGCGACGATGGCGCCGCGTTCCCGTTCGCGCCTTGCGATCGGGGCTTCGTTGTTGGACGCCCGTTCGAGGCGTTTCGCGGCGGAGTCGGTGACGACGGTGGTGAAACGGTTGGCACGGAGCATGGTTGTTCCTCCTTCTGGGGCTGTCAAACGGGAGTGTTGGCGGGCCAGCGGTAGCTGGGGTTGGCATTTGGGGCTTGGGGCAGCGGGTCACACCCGAAGCCGACGACCCATATGGTCTGATCGCGCGGTGTAGGGGGCGGGTTGGCCGGTGGTGCATTGGTTGCGCGTGCAGCGATGAGGCTGCGGGCCAGTGTCAGACGCGTCTGGATCTGCGCCCCGTCGATCTTTTGCAGGAGGGGGTTGTGGAGCTGGACGATTTTGCCTGTCCTTAGCGGGCTGCTGACGACCGGCGCGCGGGCCGCCGGTTTTACGGTGCTGAGGGATGCGGCGATTGCGGGTCTGACCGAGGCCCTGGAGGGGAGAGGTTTGATTGTCGCGCTTGCAAGGACGTCTTTGCTCAGCACGGCGGCGGTGACGACGGGGGAGCGCGGTTGCATGGTGACGACCCCCGCGGCCGGCTTTGCGATCTGACCCATCACAAGCGGGACTGAGGTGCGCAAGACCACTGCGCGCCCGGGCTGAAGGGGGTTGGCGGGGCGTGGCGCGGGTGCTGGCCGCGGGTTTTCGAGCCGCAACTCTGCCTCTCTGACAAGGTAGACACGATTGGGAATGGCTGGCAGCACGCCCTTCGCGCCGGTGCCGTCCGAAACGCCGGAGCCGCTGAGGGTCCAGTCATCGGCGGCATAGATCGCTTCGGTCAGCCAGTCACGATGCAGCGACAGCACCGCGTAGCGAAAGCGAACGCTGCCCATGCGCGTGCCGACCCAGCTTTGCCAGGCGCGCAGACCGGCGGGACTGTGGTCAAGCGCACGCTGCAGGTCCTGCAGATCGACCTCGGCGTTGAGCCATCCGGCCTCATACACGGCTGATATCGGTGAAAAGCCCGTCATCGCATAGGGCAGACCTGCGGGATCCACAGGCAGGACCCCATCGACCCGCAGCCTGTCCGCATCAGCCAGCGGCAGGGTCGACCGGCCTGCCAGCCGCGTGATGGTCGCCTGCGCCGCCTCGATATCAAGTTTCGAGCCCTCTACGATCCAGGCCGTCATTGCCGCCGAGATCTCAAGATCAGAGGCGTCGGTTAGCACGAGGTCCGTGTAGCCATTGGAATGCTCTTGATAGAGACTGTAGCGCGCAGTCATCTGGGGAAGTCCGAGCGGACCTTCGGTGTAGAGCATTGCGCGGGCCGCGTCGAATTCGCGGGTCTCCCACTCGGTCCAGGCCCGCTCGGCGAAGATCATGCGCCGAATGATTTGGGCGTGGACATGCCATAGTGCGGTTGCAGCGAAAGGTTCAGCCGGCTGGTCCTTTTGCGCCGCAAAATTCACCATGCGGGAAAACTCTGCGACCCGGGCCATATCGGCCCCGTCCTGCGCCGATTCCAAGCGGGCCAGCGCCGTCTGATGGGGTGCCGAGGGCCATGATGCAAACCCCGCACCGTCGCAGTTGGCATGAAGCCACGCCGCGAGACCTATGTGGAGACCTGTCTGCATGACATCAGATCCAGTTCTTGATGTCGGGCGAAGGATCGGCGGTCTTGGGGAAAAGCGCGGACATGAAACCCAGCAGTTGCATCCCGTTCACCTTGATCGACGCGCCGTCATATTCGTAATTGCTTTTTGAGCTGCGGTTGGCCTGCTGGTAGCGGCCACCGATCACGAAGGGGCCGATGCCGACCAATCCGCCGCCCTGCGCCGTACTTTCCTGCGATTTCATGTACTTCACGATATCGCTGGAATAGATCCGCAGGTTGCGCAAAAAGAGCGCCTTGGTCGGATAGCCGATCAGCGCGCCATTCGGATTGCTGGTGCCGTCCGAATGCTTGTCGGTCTTGTAGTCGCGGACAAACGTATCATTCGGCTTCCAGCCACGCGACATGAAGAAGCTGGGCTCAAAGGCGAACCGCGCGATTTCAACGGTGGTGTATTCGAATTCGATACCGAAATCGGAACTGTCGAAATTGAAGGTTTTGGTGGTTTTGCCGCCGCCGCCGCCACCGCCGATGGTGAAGGCGCCCAGAGACAGACCAAACTGGCCCCCACCCGAACTGCTGCTGCTGCTGCGCTCGACCGTGCGTTTCAGCGAGCGTTCGGAAAAGTGCGACCAGCCGGAGGAGCGGGCAAATGCGCCGGGAATGATGCTTGCGGGGGAGAAGGAGTAGCCGTAAGCGCCGGTCGTGGAATTTTCCAGATCCAGAACGGTCTGCAGAAGCATGTCCTTCCACAGGACCATGGACTGACCGGTGATGTGGCTGATGGCTGCCTGAGCCCGCTCTATATCGTTCTTGTAACCGCGTGCGGTCCAGGCGCTCTGGGCCTGAAGCGCGCGCTGGCGATAGATGCCACCCGATCTCTGCCATTCGATAGCATCGGCGGCGGTGCCGCTACTGGCCCGCGCCAGACGCGAAGCGTAGTCGATCGCCGCCTCCTCGTAGGCCTGCTTGTATTTCATGTAGGCTTCCATGGCCGGGCTTGGCCGCGGTTCCATGGTTTTTTTGCCAGTCAGGAAATCCTCGACCTCTACCTGGATGGTCAGAAGGGCCTGCATTCGTTCCAGCAGCGCCTTTTCCTGAGGGGTCAGCGCATCGTCGGCCACTTTGCACAGCTTTAGCGTGTCCTTGTAAACGGTGCTGAGCTTGCGGTTGGACTGGCCATAGACGACCGAGATATGCTTGTGCTTGCCCGCGCTCTGGTCGGCCGCCCAGCCGGTGTCGGAGGGCGCTGGTTCGGAAACGGGGATGAAATCCACCAGCCGCGACCACTGTTCCCAGCACCCCAGAAGGTGCTGCTGATACATGCGCTTGGCCTCTTCGAGGGCGTCCTGGGGGCTCATGCCCATCGGGCGCGCCTCGGCGTCGCCCGCGTCAGGGTCATCGTTCTCTTTCGGGCCGCTGAGCGTTTCCACCAATTCGCGGAAATCCTCGAGGTTTAATTGCGTCGGCCCGGCATAGGGGCCAGCGATGGCAAAATCAAAGAAGCTCTCGTCGATCGGCATCCCGGGGGAGAGAAAGTTGAGCTTCATGTTGGCGGGCAACGGCAGGTCCGCGGTGCCACCTGTCAGCCCTTCGTAAAGCTTGTTGATGACGTATCCCATCAGGTCTTCGAGTTTCATTGTTTCCCCTCCTGGCATCTGCCGCCGACACGGCGGTTCTGTCTGGAAGGACGATGCCCGCGAACGACCGTGAATGCGCGTGAGTTAAATGTGAACTTGAAATTCACACCTTCTCAATCTGTCCGCGGTATCCCGATTTGGGTCCCGGAAGATGCTGACAGGCCATTTTGACCTGTATGGATATTTCTATTTAATTTTTGATAGTTAAGAGCGAATCCTGCGCCAAAGGAGGCTCAACAGCGAACAGAGATTCCCCCGCAAATTCAGACAGAGTGCAGCGCGCATCGCCTTGGCGCGCAGGCTTTGTCCTTGCGCGACGGTCGATATGCCCTGTCCGTGGTACGGGGTTCGAATGTGCTGATTGCCGCGAGAACTGACCCGGCATTGGTGGCGGGATTTGGTCGTCCGCCGGTCGTCGCTTCCCGAAAGAGCGTCACGATTGTGATTTTGGCGAAAGGCACAACTGCCGAACGACGTGCAAGCGTGTACGCAGCGGCGGGATCATTCCGCTGCGCCTAGAGCATCCCGCCTGAAACTTGAATCCCTTTTTCGCTGTCTGTCGGCTGCGCCTCTAACGCGAAATGCGATGAGTGTGTTTCAGGTTAAAGGCGGGACGCTTTAAGTCAGAGAAGGCTGTTCTGCATCAGCTCAGCTTGATGCAGAAATGCTTCCTGACTGGCTTTTCGATCGTCCATGTGCCCTTGAAACCGGGTTCGACGGTGAACGCATCGCCCGGCTGCAGGGTCACCGGGGCGCCGCCTTCGGGCGTGATGGTGATCTGACCTTCGATCAAATGCACGAACTCGTAAAACTTGTAGCTCGTGTGCCAGGTACCAAGGGTTGCTTCCCAAGTCCCGCTGATCACGCTGCCGTCGATGGAGGTATGCTGGACCCATGTCTTCATGGTCGGGTTGCCCTCGATCTTAGTCCAACCTTCAAGATCGGTCATCATTGGGTCGGGGCCCGGTGCGGGAAAACGGAAAACCATATCGCTCATGTCAGTCCCTTTAAGATTGCGCTTTGGTCGTGGATTCGTCGTAGGGTGCTTGCGGTAAGCTGGCAAGGGACAACGATGCGGCTTGCTTTTCTTGCGGAAATTGGCGGCGGGAAAGCCCGCCTGTGACACGTCGGCCTGCCAGCTGAAACGGCTGGAAAAGACGCAATGAATGACTGATGACTGTAACCGGCATGGCCAGGATGCAGGAAATAGTGGAGAGGGGACGAGCATGTTGATCCGCGAAGCAGAGCCATCAGACGCCGAGCATCTGGTGCGCTTCATCAATATGGCGGCGGATGATCTCCCGCTGCATTTCTGGCAGAAATCGGTCGGCGCTGATGGGGATGCCTGGGCCTATGGCCGGGAGCGGGCCACGCGGGAAACCGGCAGTTTTTCGTATCGCAACGCATCGCTTGCCGAAGTGGACGGCAAGGTTGCGGCCTGCCTTCTGGGTTATCCCGCCGAGGGTGAGCCGGGGCCGATTGATCCGGACACGCCTGCGATCTTCGTCCCTCTGCTTGAACTCGAAGCGCTTGCGCCAGGGTCTTGGTATCTGAACGTGCTTGCGACTTATGAACCGTTTCGCGGCAAGGGGTTGGGCAGCGCCCTTCTGGTCTATGCTGAAGAGGTGGCGCGACGCACAGGATGCGGGACAATCAGCCTGATTGCCGAGGACACGCATCCGGACGCACTGCGCCTTTATGCGGCCAAGGGCTATCGCGAGATTGCCCGACGTCCGGTTGTAAAGGGCGATTGGCACGTCGATGCAAAGGAATGGATCCTGTTTGCGAAATCTGTCGGTTGAGCCAGCGCAGGGTTTGTGGACGCGATCAGATCGTGGTGCTGTCACGTTGACCGGTCAGGGCATGTAGTCAGAACAGGCGCTGTCGGCCCCAGCGTTCCTGACGTCGCATGTCCGCAGTCAGTTACAGCTGAAGGATGACCCGAACACTCTAAGGGGCTTCAATGTGGCCTCAGCTGCTCTGTCCAGAGGGCCGTGCGTGCCAGTAGCGCAATATCGCCCGGTTACCAAACTGTCATGAAAGCGAAACGAAACTGTCAAAGGTCGCGCATAAGGGTCGCCCAGCAAACAATAATATATTGTCAAAGGGACAATCGATATGATGAAGACCGCGGCCACAACGATCGCACTTACCCTGACCGCTTCTTCGGTCATGGCTCAGACCAATATCAGCTGGTGGCACGGCATGGGCGGCCGCAACGGCGAGGTGATCAACGAAATCTCGCAAATGTTCAACGAAGCGCAGTCTGAATGCGTGCTGACGCCGGTATCGCGCGGAACCTATGAAGAGGCCCTGTCCTCTGGTATCGCCGCCTTCCGCTCGGGCGAACAGCCCAACATCCTGCAGGTGTTCGACGCAGGTGCCGCGACAATCATCGCCGCCAAAGGTGCTACGATCCCGGCAGAGGATCTGATCACCGGTGCTGGCGAAGAGTTCAACCGCGACGCGTTCATCGCAGGCGTGCGCAATTTCTATGCCGACAGCGACGGCAAGTTCGTCGGCATGCCGTTCAACTCGTCTGCGCCGATCATGTACTACAACACCGAAGCCTTCGAGAAGGCCGGTGTCGCGCCGCCGAAGACCTGGGAAGAGTTCGAAGCGATTGCGCCGGCTCTGAAAGAGGCGGGCTATACGCCCATGACAGCGTCGCAGCTGACCTGGATGATGGTCGAGAATTTCAAATCGCGCAACAACCAGCAGTTCGCGACGAACAACAACGGTTATGATGCGATCGAAGGCACCGAGATCATCGTCACCGACGAAAATCAGGTGATGATGTTCGAAAAGCTGAAGGATTGGGCCGACAAAGGTCTGTTCGGGTTCTACGGCGCGGGCTGGGCTGACAACCTCAAGCCGTTCGAGGAAGGCCAGTCCGCCATGTGGATCGGGTCGTCCGGGTCTTTCGGTGGATTGCAGAAATCGACCGGTTTCGAATTCTCGGCGGTTCCCATGCCGTATTGGGATGCGATCGAAGGTGCGGGCACGCAAAGCTTTATCGGCGGGGCAGCCCTGTTCGCGATGTCGGGCAAGTCCGAGGAAGAGAACACCTGCACCGCGCAGTTCTTCACCTTCCTGACCTCGCCCGAGACCCAGGTGTTCTATCACAAGGCCACCGGATATGTGCCGATCACCGAAGCCGCTTATGAGCTGGCCAAGAGCCAAGGCTATTACGACGAGCAGCCGGTGGCCGAAGTCGGCATCCAGCAGTTGATGCTGAAGGGTGGCGAATGGTCCAAGGGGTACCGTATGGGGTTCTACCCGCAGATCCGCACGGTGATGGAGCGCGAGTTCAACCGCATCTTCTCGGGTGAAGTGAGTGTCAAGGACGGCTTCCAGATCATCGAGGACGAAGGCAACCAGCTTCTGGCGCGCTTTGCAAAGACATCTGGCTGAAACACGGCCTGCTTTAACGGCGGGGATCCGGGCAGACGCCCGGGGCCCCGCTTCGTATTTGGACCTGCGCGTGGCGGGTCAGCGCCGCCCTGCCAATCCTCCGCCCCTTACCTCAAGATCGGCTTGCCAAGTGACCGACTCCCCCCTCCGCACCACACTTCCGAATGGCGCGCTTCTGTCGCGCCTGCGCGCGTGGTATAGCGCCGATACGCCGAACCCGGCAAAGCGCGTTCAGTTCGACCGCCCGCTAACGCCCTGGCTTTTCCTGCTGCCACAACTTGCCGTCGTAGTGATCTTTTTCTACTGGCCCTCGGTGCAGGCTGTCACATCGTCCTTCTATATCGAAGATCCCTTTGGTTTTGGCTCTACTTTTGTGGGCACCGAAAACTACACCGATGCGCTGACATCCAGTCAGTACGCCAGCACCGCCATGTTCACAGCGTTCTTCTGTGTGATGGTGACAGGGCTGTCGCTGGGGATCGGGCTTTTGCTGGCGGTCAAGGCTGACAAGGTGATCCGCGGCGCGGCCACCTACAAGACCCTGCTGATTTCGGTCTATGCGATCGCACCACCGGTGGCCGGTCTGATCGGGATGATGTTCTTTGACATGCACATCGGCCCGCTGACCGATCTGGCCGCCTTTTTCGGCCACGACCTGCGGGTTGGCATAAATTACTGGGATACTGCTTTTGCGCTGATCACCATCTCTGTCTGGAAGCAGATCCCCTATAACTTCATCTTTTTCCTGTCGGGCCTGCAATCCGTGCCGGTTTCGGTGCGGGAGGCCGCGCTGATCGATGCGCAATCCGGATGGCGGCGGTTCTGCGACGTGACCCTGCCGCTGCTGGCGCCTACGGCCTTTTTCCTGCTGGTGATCAACATCACCTACGCGATGTTCGACACCTTTCCGATCATCGACGTGGTGGTGAAGGACAAGCCGGCGAACAACCCGATCACGCTGGTCTACAAGGTCTATCTGGACGGGTTCAAAGGCAACGACATCGGCGGGTCTTCGGCGCAGTCCGTGATCCTGATGGTGGTGGTGGCGGCGCTGACGGTGCTGCAATTCCGCTTTCTTGAACGCCGCGTCCATTACGGGTGACATGATGCAGAGAATAAAACCTTTCGACCACCTGATCCTGATCATCGGCGCGCTTTTCCTGATTGCGCCGGTCGTGATGGCGTTCATGTCCTCGACGCACAGTGCGATAGATATCCATTCCAACGGGCTCTATTTCACGCCGGGGAGTGATGCCGTCGGAACCTATGGCAAGGTCCTGACCCACCGGGGCGGATTCACCGGAGATGTCACCGGGATGCGGATGCTGATGAACTCGATGATCATGGGTCTCGGCTTTGCGGTGGGCAAGATCGTGCTGTCGATGATGGCAGCCTATGCGCTGGTCTATTTCCGGTTCCGCTTTGCAACATTGCTGTTCTGGATGATTTTCACCACGCTGCTGCTGCCGCTGGAAGTGCGCATCATGCCGTCCTATCAGGTGATGTCGACGCTTGGTCTGCTCAACAGCTATACCGGCCTGATTGTGCCATTGCTGGCCTCGGCCACGGGAACGTTTTTTTTCCGCCAGTTTTTCCGTTCGATCCCGGACGAGATGCTGGAAGCGGCACGGATCGACGGCGCGGGCCCATACAAGTTCTTCATCGACATTCTGGTCCCGCTGTCGCGCACGATGATGGCGGCGATCTTCATCATCATGTTCATCTACGGCTGGAACCAGTACTTGTGGCCGCTGCTGATGACCACGGATGAGAGTTTCTACACCCTGATGCGGGGGATCAAGTCGATCCTGCAAGTCTGGATCGGCAGTCAGATCCCCGATTACAACGAAGCCTTTGCCCTGGCGGTGCTGGCGATGATCCCCCCGGTTGCGGTGGTGGTGATCTTCCAGCGCATGTTCATCAAGGGCCTGACCGAAAGCGACAAATAATGGCACATCTCTCACTCAGGAACGTCGGCAAGACCTATGCGGGCGGGAACCAGCCGGCAGTCTGCGGGATCAACATCGAGATCGCGGATGGGGAATTCATCGTTCTCGTCGGCCCGTCTGGCTGTGGAAAATCAACGCTTTTGCGGATGGTCGCCGGGCTTGAGACGACCACTGACGGCGAAATCCGCATCGGCGAGAGGGTGGTCAACACGCTTGACCCGGCCGAACGCGACATCGCAATGGTGTTCCAGAACTATGCGCTTTACCCGCATATGACGGTGCGCGACAACATGGCCTACGGGCTGAAGAACCGTGGCGCGTCCAAGGCCACCATCACCGAGCGGGTGAACGAAGCCTCGCGCATGCTTGAGCTGGGGCCATACCTTGACCGAAAACCCCGTGCCCTGTCGGGTGGCCAGCGCCAGCGCGTTGCCATGGGCCGTGCCATCGTGCGCCAGCCTGCGGCCTTTCTGTTCGACGAGCCGCTGTCTAACCTTGACGCCAAATTGCGTGTCTCGATGCGGATGGAGATCCGCAAGCTGCAGAAACGGCTTGGCACGACCTCGCTTTACGTGACGCATGACCAGCTTGAGGCGATGACGCTGGCAGACCGTCTTGTGGTTCTGAACCAGGGGAAGATCGAACAGATCGGCGCCCCGCTTGAGATTTATCGCAAACCTGCATCCACGTTTGTCGCGTCGTTCATCGGGGCGCCGGCGATGAGCCTGCTTGACGCCTTTATCGAGAATGGCGCGATCACGCTGGAAGGGCATGTCCTCGCCCAGATCGGCAACATGGCCGGTCCGGTCACTCTGGGCCTGCGCGCCGAGGATCTGCGCATCGCAAAGGAGGGTTTGCCGATGATGGTCGAGCATGTCGAGGAGCTGGGCGCGCAGCGCATTGTTCACGGCACCATCGGCGCGCAGACGCTGGCGGTGATCGATACGGGCGAGGCGGCGGTGCAGGGCGCGGTCCGCGTGGCCATCGACCCGGACAGGTTGCATCTCTTCGATACGACGACGGGCCAGCGGATCGAGAGCAAACGTCAAACCGCGCGTGAGCTTGCGCTATGATACGGGACACTGTGTCCGACCTGCCGGTTCCTGGGGCGGCAGAGCTGGCGCTGCACGGCCTTTCGCGGGATGTCGACACCCACGATGCGCATATGGCTGGCGTGCCCGGGATGAATTTGATCGAGGTGGGGGGGAGGCCCGGCGTTGCATCGCTGGCGCTTCCGATCACGGTTGGAGCTTGGAATCTGGAGCGCTGCCTGTTTCCCGAGGCGTCGGCGCGCCAGGTTGCAGATTGTAACGTGCTGCTGGTCTCGGAGATGGACCACGGCATGGCCCGCACCGCACAGCGCAATACGACCCGCGACGTCGCTGCGACACTTGGCATGGGCTATGCCTACGGCGTGGAGTTTCTGGAGCTTGGCCTTGGTTCTTCCACGGAGCGTGAATTCTGCGTCGATGACCACAATGCGCGCGGCTATCACGGCAATGGCCTCATGGCGAAAACCGGGCTGCGCTCGCCGTTTGCCGTCAGGCTATACGGCAAACGTCAGTGGTTTTCCGATGCCGAACAACCGCGTCTTGGAGAACGCATCGCTGTCGGTGCGATCATACCCACCGAAGCCGGGCCGTTCCTTGCCGTCTCGACCCATCTTGAAAGCGCATGCGGACCCGACCATCGCGCGGCGCAGGTTCAGGGCCTTCTGGCAGTGATTGATGCCGAGTTTGCGGGGCTGCCCTGTCTTATCGGCGGCGATCTGAATACGGGAAATCACAATGACGGCGACTGGCGCGCCGAAGGTCTGTTCGACCTTGCCCGCGCCGCCGGTTTCACAGCCCATGGCGGGGCGGAAGATCAGGCCACGACACGGCCCAGCCTGATCACGCGATGGCCAGACCGGGCGATGAAGCTGGACTGGTTTCTGGCCCGCGGGCTGCGGATCGGCGACACCGAGATCCGCTCCTCTCTGGATGAAACCGGCCGCCCGCTTTCAGATCACGATGTGATCGTGACACAAGTTCTGGGCTTGATTTAGGCAGAGCCTGATCGAGAGGATCCTTTTGTCACGCTGACGCCCCCGAGAGCGTTCGCGTTGCCAATTACTCTTGGCTGTAGATGCGTTCACCCTGAGTTCAGAAGTTGCCGTCAGTGCGCCGCACCTACGTGGCTGACGCCCGCCGCTGTCGGAGTGTGGCCGTGCTGCCTGGCGGGTCGACAGGACAACACCCTGGAACGTATGTGATAAATCCCGCTCAGCAGATCCAGCCGCTGAGCGGGAACGCTCTTGAGGATCAGCCGGGCAACCAGAGCGCCAATTGCGGGAAGAGTATCAGCAGTACAACCAACAGCAACGAGCAACCGATAAAGGGGAATGCGGCCGTGTAGATTTCGCGCATGGTGGTTTCAGGCGGCGAGACCCCCTTCATCACGAACAGAAGCAGGCCGAAAGGCGGTGTGGTAAAGCTGATTTCAAGTGCCAGCAGCATGATCAGGCCGAACCAGACAGGGTCAAACCCGAGCGAGGCGGCCAGCGGAAAGAAGATCGGCACGGTCAGCAGCATCATTGAAATCTGCTCCATGAACATGCCCAGGATCAGCAGCACCCCGAACATCACCAGCAACATGGAAATCGGTGCCAGATCAAAGGATGTGGCCCAGTGGATTAACCCGGAAGAGGCGCCGGAAAACGCCAGAAGCTGGCTGAAGGTCGCGGATCCGAAAACGATCAGATAGGCCATCAGCGTGACTTTAAGCGCGCCGATCACGGAATTCTTGATCGCCTCGACGGTCAGGCAGCGAAAGACCGCAGCAAGGATCAGCACACCCAGCGCGCCGAAGGCCGCAGCCTCGGACGGTGTGAAGAAACCGCTGATCATCCCGATCACCGTCAGCACCATCACGCCCATCATAGGCACCACATCGCGCAGGACCAGCATCAGCTTGGCCGATATCGGCATCGGCGACACCTCATAAGCCGGGGCGGCGTCGGGATCGATCTTGGTCTGGACATAGATCAGCCCAATGTACAAACAGGCAAGGATCAGGCCCGGAATGATCCCTGCAATCAGCAATGCGCCTACATCAATCTGTGCCAGCGTCGCCAGCAGCACGGCCAGCGCCGAGGGCGGGATAATGATGGCAAGGCCGCCGGTGCCGAGGATCGGGCCGATGCTCATGTGTTTCTTGTAGCCGCGCTTGTTCATCTCGGGGACCATGAGGCTGCCGAGCAGCGCGGTCGAGCCCATCGAAGACCCAGAAAGCGTCGAAAATCCGGTGCCGCCGATCACGGTGACATAGCTCAGTCGGCCGGGAAGCTTGCCCAGCAGACGGTCTATGGCATTGAACATGCGTTCGCCAAGGCCGGTGTAGAAAAAGATCTCGCCCATCAGCAGGAAAAGCGGGATCGGCACCAGCGCAAAACTCGTCAGCGATCCAAGCCCATTGTTGAGCAGCTGGCTGATGCCCCGCTCGCCCCCCATAAAGATCCAGGCACCGAGGATGTTGGCGGCAAGAAAGGCCAATGCCACGGGCATCCCAAGGGCCATCAGGAACATGATGGAGCCGAGGAGCAGCCCCAATGCTTCGTACCAGTCCATTATTCGTGTACTCCGGCCTGGCCCGAATGCAGCAATTCCTTGCCAAAGACGAAGCGTGCAAATTCAACAGCCATCAGGCTGAAACAGATGGGAAATGAGATCGTGAGCATCCAGCGCGGAAAGTAGTAGGCCCGCACGTCATAGTCATTGCGCGCGATATTGGTCAGAACCAGCTCCAGCCCTTTCCAGGCGAGGATCAGCGAAACCCCCACACAGGCAAGTGCTACACCACGCGAGACGAGGCGTTGCATCGCAGCTGGCAGGGTCGCTGTGACCAATTCGATATGAACGTGGCCCTTTTCACGGACCAGCCAGGGCGCCCCCAGCATGGTGAGATAAAGCACCGCATATTCAGAAGATGTGAACAGCCATGCATAGGGCTGGAACCCCGCATTGCGCATCAACACAGAGATGACGATCGAGACCATCAGCCATATCAGCATGGCAGCGGCCACGGATGCCATCGCATAGAGAACCGTATCGTAGGCTCGGGTCAGCAGGCGCATGACCACTCCTTTCCGGGTGCAGACGGGCGTGCGGCCCCACTGGGCCGCACATCATCGGATTACTTGTCGGCGTCGGCGTCGTAGAAATGGCTGATCAGCGTGTCGTAATTGCCATCACCCTGAGGGGCTTCAGCCATCAGGCCCTTCATGCGATCCCAGGTCTTTTCGCGCGCCGCGGCGAGGTAGTTTGTCGCGGCGGCGCCTTCGAGGGTGATCACCTGCATGCCGCCAGCTTCGAGCGCTGCAAAGTCCTCGTCACGTTTTGCACGCATTTCTTCGACGCTGGATTTTTCATGGGCGATGGCGACATCCTGAAGGATTTTCTTGGATTCGTCGGACAGGGAGTCCCATTTTTCAAGATTCACGATCACGCCCAGATCGGTGGAGAAGAAGCAGGGCTCGATCCGGTAGTTCAGGAACTCGTTCCATTTCAGATCGATCAGGCCGATCTGGGTCCAGCCGGTGGCATCTACCACGCCACGCTCGAGGCCAGCAAACACGTCCGTGGTCGACAGATCGATGACCTGCGCGCCCAGGTAGTCCTTGAAAAAGGCGTTGTAGACCGCATTGCCGCGCAGCTTCAGCCCGCTGATGTCCAGATTGCCCTCTGCATCCAGCTTCGGCGCGTCCTTGGTCCAGAGGTTGTAGCAGACACCGGAATCAAACCAGCCAAGATACTTCACGCCCATCTTTTCCTGATGGATCTGGTCGATCAGCGCGATCCCGCCATTGGCGCGGGCCTCGACGGCGGTGATGTTGGACGCCACAAGAGCGTCCTTTTCAGGCACGGTGCCGCCATAGAAGGAGCTGGCCGTGTAGACCATGTCGACAATACCGTCGCGCACGGCATCAGCTTGCTGGAACATGCCGATCGCTTCGGGTCCGCCGCGCACGTCGATGCGCACAACACCTTGGCCGGCCTCGTTCACCTCATCGACGAACTTAAGAAAGCTCTTGGTGTAAATCAGCGTCTCGGGGAAGGCGTGAACGGCAGAGATCGTATCTTCGGCCTGAGCGGCGCCTGCTGCAGTGAGGCTGCCGAGCGCGATGGACGCAGCTGCCAGGCCTTTGATGACTGTGTATTTCATTTGGGTCTCCTTGTTGTAAGCCGGTTCAAAGCCGACGTTGCTTTTGGATGGGCGCAGGCCCGCTTCCTCCTCAGGACTGAACCTGTCAGTCCTGAGGATTTTGTGATGCGGGCCAGCTCCAGCGATGCCGTTTGTGGCGCTGGTCGCGGAAGGTGCGGATGTCGTCCAGATGGGCGCGGGTCAGGTCGATGTCGTCCCAGCCATTGATCAGCTTTGTCCGCCAGACCGGAGCGAGATCAAACTGCAGGGTCGCGCCGTTGAGTGCGATCTGGCTGGTTTCGAGATCGATGGAGGCACTGGTTGTGCGGCCCGCCAGCGCCTGCATCAACGCCGGAGTTTCTGCCAGCCGGGCGGGCAAGAGCCCGTTGTTGACGGCATTGGCTGCAAAAATGTCGCCAAAACCTGTCGCAATGACGCAGCGGATCCCGGCATCGACCAACGCATAGACCGCTGCTTCGCGTGACGAGCCACAGCCAAAGTTGCGCCCCGCGAGCAATATGCTGGCCTGCGGGAAACGGTCGAGCGGAAAGTCCGGATCGCCCTCGCGCAGATCGCGCAGCAGGAATTGCCCGTATCCTTCTGCGCGCGAGGCGGACATAAACCGTGCCGGGATCAGCTGGTCCGTATCGATGTTGTCGCGCGGCAAGGCGACGGCGGTGCCGTCATGTCTGCTCCATCCCGCCATCACAGCCGCCCTTTCATCAGCGGGCGCGGATCGGTGAGTGTGCCGGTGACGGCCGCCGCGGCCACCATGGCGGGGGACATCAGATGTGTGCGTGCGCCCTTACCCTGTCGTCCCCGGAAATTGCGGTTGGTTGACGATGCACAGCGCTTGCCCGCGCCAACCAGATCGCCGTTCATGCCGACGCACATGGAACAGCCGGACGCCACCCAGTCCAGCCCTGCATCAATGAACACCCTGTCCAGCCCTTCGCGTTCGGCCTGCGCGCGGATCAGCATGGAGCCGGGCGAGACGATGCCCGGAACTCTCGCCGTGCGCCCGCGCAGAACGGCAGCGGCGATGCGCAAATCTTCGATCCGTGCATTGGTGCAGGACCCGAGGAACACCTGATCCACCGGCACCCCGTCCAGCGCCTGCCCGGCGTGCAGCCCCATGTAGTCAAGCGCTTCGGAGGCCGCGCGCGCCTTGCCCTCGGGCAGATCGGCGGGATCGGGAAGTGTTCCGGTAATGGGCAGCGCCTGTTCCGGCGTCGTGCCCCAGGTCAGGGTTGGCGCAATTTCGGCGGCGTCAATGCTGACTTCGCGGTCAAAAATGGCTGCTTCGTCGCTGTGCAGCAGCGCCCATTCCATCAGGGCCGCGTCCCAACTGGCCCCTTCGGGCGCAAAGGGGCGGCCCTTGATATAGGCATATGTCACCTCGTCCGGCGCGATCATGCCAAGCCGTGCACCCCCTTCGATCGACAGGTTGCACAGGGTCATCCGCCCCTCCATGGACAGGGCGCGCACAGCCTCGCCCGCATATTCGATGGCGTGGCCCCGAGCGCCGTCTGTGCCCAGCAACGCGATCCAGTGCAGCGCGATGTCCTTGGCGCTGATCATCGGATCAAGGCGTCCGTCAATGGTGATCCGCATCGCACGCGGCTTGGTCTGCCAGACGGTCTGTGTGGCCAGCACATGCGCAACCTCGGTCGCGCCGATGCCAAAGGCAAGCGCACCAAACGCGCCGTGAGTCGAGGTATGGCTGTCGCCGCAGTTGATCTGCAACCCCGGCAGGGTCAGACCCTGTTCCGGGCCGATGACATGCACGATGCCCTGACGCGGATCATCCAGCCCGAATAGCGTGATGCCATGTTGCTTTGCATGTGTATCCAGCCGTTCCAGCATCTTTGCAATGGCCGGGTCGGTGATCCTGTTGCGATTCCCCGTGGGTGCGTAGTGATCCGCGACGCCGAACGTCAAATCCGGTTGAGCGACTGGCAGGCCGCGGGCGGCAAGCTTGCCAAAGGCGTGGTGGGACCCTTCGTGCACCAGATGGCGATCCACCCAGAGCAGGGACTGCCCGTCCTCATTGCGGCGCACTTCATGGGCGGCCCAGAGTTTGTCCAGCAGCGTCAGACTCACGCGCTGTCGCCTTTGCCGCCAATCACCGGCTCCCAATGGCGCGCGCCGCCTTTGCCGACCCGGCTGAGCGTCATTTCCAATTGGAACCGATCAGGGCGATAAAGGGCCGACAGATATTCAACGCCGCGCCCGTTGATGTCGCGCACGATCCGTCTGAGCGACAAGAGGGCAGAGCCGACCGCAACTTCCAGCGCTTCGCCGACGTCCGGGGTGGCCAGTGCTGCGCTGACGGTCTGGTGTGCAGCCTCAACTTGTACGCCGGACCGTTCGAGCAGTCGGAAGAGCGGCGTCGCCGCAAGATCTGACTCGGAATAATTCGCGGCGATGTCTTCGGGGACATAGGTGGTCAAGTGCGAAAACGGGCTGCCATCGGCGATCCGCACCCGGACCGCGCGCTGAACCCGCTCCTGCGGCATAAGTCCCATGTCCCGGGCAACAACCTCGGGGGCTGGGCCATAGGAAAACGACAGCAGCCGGGCGGAATGCTGGCCCAGCTCGACCAGCTGAGGAATGAGCGTGGTCATGTCGGCGGCAATTGTCCCGGCCTCTTTCGCGGGCAGAACGGTGGTGCCACTGCCCGCGCGGCGGTCGATCATCCCGTCGGCTTCAAGCGCGTCCAGCGCGCGCCGTATGGTGACCCGGCTGACATCAAACTGTTGCGCCAGCCGTTGTTCACCGGGCAGCATGCCACCGGCCATATAGGCACCGTTGAGAATTTCGTCGCGCAGCAAAAGGTAGACCCGGCGGGCCTTTCCGCCTTCGGGAAGGCTGGACTTTACGTGATCGCGCATCGGCAGATTCCCCGTCATTCGCGTCTCAGGGTATCGGTTGTTTTTTGAAACGCAAGAAATTTGTATCAGAAGTGTCGTTAAAAATATGCTTTGAATAAACATTAAGATGTATTACAAAAAATACAACTTGCCGGGGAGCGACGCCATGCCGATTGTCGAACTGCATCTGCTGAAGGGCTATGAGGATGCGGACAAGACCCGTCTGGGGGAGGCGCTGACAGATGCGGTGCGTCTGGTTGTGCCCGCGACCCCCGAGGCGATCACAGTCATGATCCATGAGCGCAGCCCGGCGCAGTACATGCGGGGTCGCATCCCACGAAATCCTGCGCCCGCGCTGCCTGATCCGGCCCTGATCGTGCGTGGCTATCTGGATGCGATGGAGGCGCGTGACCTTGACGCGGCCCGCACGTTTCTGGGGCGGGGTTTTGTGATGCACTTTCCCGGGGCGCCCGCGATGCACGATCTGCAGCAACTCATCGACTGGTCCGCGCCGCGCTACCGTGAGGTGCGCAAGACCTATGAGGCGGCCGAAGCATTCCAGGGCGCGGCTGAGGCTGCGACGGTTTACATGCGCGGTACGCTGTCGGGTGTCTGGTTGGATGGCACCGCATTCCACGCAATCCGTTTCATTGACCGGTTCGAGGTCGCGGGCGGAAAAATCATCAAACAAGAGGTCTGGAACGATATGGCAGAGGTGCGCGCGTGAACGAGCATACAGAAATTGACCCGATCACGCTGGCAGTTCTTGCCGGACGGATGGAGCAGATTGCAGACGAGATGGACGCAACCCTGTTCCGCTCTGCCTTCAATCCGATCATTGCCGAGGCGCATGATGCGTCTCACGGGCTTTATCATGCTGTCACCGGCGACACGCTGGTGCAGGGGAAATCCGGTCTGCCGATCTTTGTCGGGGTCATGTCCTTTGCGGTAAAGGCGGTGATCGAAAAGGCCGCCGCAAGCGGGCAGGCCGAAGACGGTGATATCTGGATCTTCAACGACGCGCATGTGGGCGGCACGCATCTGAATGACATGCGTCTTGTGCGGCCCTATTTCCGCGATGGCGAGCTGTTCTGCTACCTTGCCTCGGTCGGGCACTGGCATGATCTGGGCGGCGGTGTTCCGGGCAACTACAACCCTGCAGCCACGGATGTCTTTCAGGAGGCGTTTGTGCTGCCACCCGTCCGTCTGGCCCGCAAGGGGGAGGTAAATCAGGACATTATCGACATTCTGATGCGCAACACCCGGCTGCCGCAATCCGCAATGGGGGATCTGAACGGGCAGCTTGGTGCGCTTGATCTGGGCGTGCGCCGCATGGATGAGCTGCTGGATGAATACGGTGTGGACACCGTCAGTGCCGGGCTTGAGGCCTTGGGACATCGCGCCGAAACGCTGATGCGGGCCGAACTAGCGGCCCTGCCCGATGGTCGCTGGGAAGCGCTGGATTACCTCGACAACGACGGAATCAAGGATGAGGCGCTGCCTATTGCGGTCGCGCTTGAAATCCGCGGTGATCGCATGGTGCTGGACTTTGCGGGAACGGCGCCACGCTGCGCTGGACCTGTGAATATCGCGCTGCCGACCGCGGTGGCCACGGCCTACGTCGCGATCAAGCACATCTTTCCCGCCCTGCCCGCAAACGCCGGCGTGATGCGCCCGATCGAGGTGAAAATCCCCGAAGGATCACTGCTTGCCGCGGAATTCCCGGCGCCGGTCGGGGGTTATACGGAAACGATTCTGCGGATGATCGACGTGATCTTTTCTGCAGCGGCGCAGGCGGCGCCGGACCGCGTTGTTGCCAATGCCTATGGGACGATCAATGCGCTGTCGATTGCCGGGCGGCGCAGCAATGGCCAACCCTGGGTCATGTTTTCTTTCTACGGCGGGGGGCATGGCGGATCGCTGGAGTCGGACGGTTTGAACCATGGTAATGCGCCGATCTCGACCGCGACGATCCCGCCGATGGAGATTCTGGAAGCGGCCTATCCGGTGATGTTCCGGCAATGGGCCCTGCGTCCCGACAGCGCCGGTGCAGGTCAGCACCGTGGCGGTCTGGGCGCGGTCTATGAGATCGAAGTGCTGGAAGAAAACGGTGCCGAAGCGTTTCTGTTCGGGGAACGCGGCCGCTTTGCCCCGCAGGGTGTCGCGGGTGGCGGGGCCGCAGCGATGAACGTGTTTTCCTATGATCAGGACGGCGCGCTGGCCTATCCGCCAATGACATCCAAGATGCGCGGCATCCCGCTGAAAGCGGGCGAAGCGGTGCGTCTGGAGACACCGGGTGGCGGGGGGTACGGGCCGGCCGCAGACCGTGATCCGGCCGCTGTGGCGCGGGATGTCGCGCTTGGCTTTCTGAGCACAGCCGAGGCAGTTCGGCTTTATGGAACCGCATGGCAGGAGCAGCAGGCATGAGCGGCAAGAAGATGATCGGCGTCGACGTCGGTGGCACCTTTACGGATGTGTTCGTTCTGGACGAAGCTGCAGGCACTGCCAGTGTTGCCAAGGTGCCTACCACGCGGCCCGACCAGTCTGGCGGCTTCTTGGATGGTATCGGCCGGCACGTCAGTGATCTGTCGGATGTGGCGGTGGTTGTGCATGGCACGACGGCCGGCACCAATGCGCTGCTGGAACGCAAGGGCGCAAAGATCGGCATCATCACCACGCAGGGTCTGCGCGATGTGCTGGAAATGCGCCGCCGTGACCGGCCCTGGACCTGGGGTTTGCGCGGTGATTTCGAACCCGTCGTGCCGCGTGATCTGCGCCTTGAGGTGCCAGAACGTACCTTGGCAGACGGCACAATCCGCGTGCCCGTTGATCTGCAGGCCGTGCGTGACGCTGCGCAGCAGCTGCTGGATCAGGGATGTCTGGCGGTTGCGGTTCTCTTTGCCCATTCCTACGCCAACCCCGAAAACGAAGCCCTTGCCGTGGCCGCGCTGCGCGAGATCTGGCCGACGCCGCATGTGTCGGCCTCTCATGAAATCCTGCCAGAGATCCGTGAATTCGAACGGTTTTCCACCACGGCGCTGAATGCCTATCTGCAACCCGAGGTGTCTGGTTACCTCGACCGGCTTGAAAGTGCGCTGAAAGGGGGCGGTTTTGAGGGCGAATTCATGATCGTGCAGTCCAATGGCGGCGTCATGGATGTTGGCACGGCCTGTCAGCTGCCGGTGCGCACAGCCCTGTCCGGCCCTGCCGCTGGTGTCATCGCGGCCGCCTATATTGCCGACACGGCGGGTTTTCCCGATGTGATCACGGGCGACATGGGCGGGACATCGTTTGATGTGTCGCTGATCTCAGGCGGGCAGTCGATCCTGTCGCCGCAGACCTCGATTGATTTCGGCATGGTGGTGCGCACCCCGATGATCGAGATCACAACAATCGGGGCCGGCGGTGGGTCCATCGCCTGGGTGGACAAGGGCGGGTTGCTCAACATCGGGCCGGAAAGTGCCGGCTCCAACCCCGGGCCTGTGGCCTATGGGCTGGGCAACACGCGCCCGACGGTCACGGATGCCAACGTGGTTCTGGGGCGCATCGACCCTGACAACCCGATTGGCGGGAAACTGACCCGGCTGGATGTCGAAGCCGCGTCAAAGGCAATCGACATTCATGTCGGCGTGCCGCTGAACCTGACAACGCTAGAGGCTGCCGAGGCCATTCTGCGCGTCGCCAACAGCCGCATGGCCGGGGCGATCCGGCTGGTCAGCATCGAACGCGGCTTTGATCCCAAACGCTTTGCCTTCATGCCCTTTGGTGGCGGCGGCGCACTGCACACAGGCGCGATGCTGGCTGATGTGGGCATTGGCCGGGCCATCGTCCCGCGGTATCCTGGTGTCACCAGCGCCATGGGCTGTGTGATTGCTGATATGCGGCAGGATTTTGTCCAGACGATCAACAGCCTTGCCGGTACTCTGGACACGACCAGCCTCTGCCGATTTATGCAAAGTCATGTGGATCAGGGGCTGGCCATGCTGACAGCGTCACGCACCACGTTCGAATCCCGCGATATCAGTTTTGAGCTGGATATGGCCTATCTGGGGCAGACCCACACGGTGTCTGTGCCGCTGACGGTCCAAGTGAACGACACGACGGTCGTCGCGCCCACGCTGGCGCAGATTGCTGCCGCCTTTGATGCCGCCTATATGGCCGCATACGGTCGCCTTCTGGACAAAGGCGTGCGCCGGGTGATGAACCTGCGCTCTGCCGTGACCGGGAAACGCCCCAAATTCGATCTCTCAACACTGGCGCCGGTGGGCGGACGGACCGGGGACGCGCTCAAAGGACATCGCGACGTGCATTTTGGCACCCAATGGTTCAGCACGGCGATCTATGATCGTCTGGCACTGCCGGTGGGCGCCGAAATCCACGGCCCGGCCATTCTTGAGCAGCCAGATACAACAGTGCTGATTGAACCGGGGCTTATGGGGCGCGTCGACAGCTATGGAAACACCATCATCATGCGGGAGGACGCATAATGGATATCTCTCAGATTGACCCGAAACGGACTGCTCTGCTGACAATTGATCTGCAAAACGACTTTTTGCATCCCGAAGGGGCCTATGGCCGCGCGGGACAGGGTGCGGAGAGCATCAAGGCGCTGCCGTCGCGGATTGCGCCGGTGCGCGATGCGTTACGGGCAAAGGGCGGTACCTATGTGTCGGCGCAGTTCACGCTGGTGCCAGGACCCGGGGGGGAACCACTGATTGCGCCGCATCTCAAAGAACTGCGTCCCTTTCTGACCAAAGGCGATTTTGCACCGGGCGGTTTTGGCCATTCCCTTGTCGGGGATCTGGCCCCGGCGGATTATACCGTCGAAAAGGTTGCCTATTCCGCGTTCTATCAGTCCCGTCTTGAATATATCCTGCGCGCTCTGGACATCGACACGCTGATCATTGGTGGGATCGTGACGAATGGCGGCGTCGCATCGACCCTGCGTGACGCCCATCTGCGCAACGTTGATACCATCCTGCTGAGCGATGGCTGCGCTGCGTTCCGCTCAGAAGTGCATGAGGCGACGCTGATCTCTCTCGGCTCGCTTGGCGCGCAAATGACCTGCGCTGATGCTGTCGATTGGCTGGAGGGGGCGGCATGAGCCTGCGCTCTAGGTTGCAAGAGAGCCGCATCCTGACCGCGCCCGGTGTCTATGATGGCCTTACCGCTGCAATCGCCACCGAGGCAGGGTTCGAGGCGCTGTATCTGAGCGGAGCTGCCGTCGCCTATACCCGGCTTGGGCGGCCCGATATCGGGCTGTCCACGGCATCTGAAATGGCCGATACGATGGCACTGATCGCGGACAGGACCGATCTGCCTGTGATCATTGACGCCGATACCGGCTTTGGCAACGCGCTGAACGCGCAGCGGACCATACGCCAGTATGAACGCGCCGGCGCCTCGGCGCTGCAGGTCGAAGATCAGACCTACCCCAAACGTTGCGGCCATCTGGCGGACAAATCGCTGATCTCTGCCGCCGAAATGGTGGGCAAGCTGTCGGCGATGGCCGATGCGCGCCATTCTGACGAGACGCTGATCATTGCCCGCACCGATGCGGTGGCTGTCGAAGGGATCGACGCCGCCTTTGACCGTGCCGAGCTTTATGTCGAGGCGGGGGCGGATGTGCTGTTCATCGAAGCGCTGCGGTCGGTCGAGGAAATGCAGGCTGCGACGCAACGCTTTGCCGGACGCATCCCGCTTCTAGCCAATATGGTCGAGGGGGGTGCGACGCCGATTTCCTCGTCAGAGGATCTGGAGAAGATGGGGTTTTCCATCGTGATCTTTCCAGGTGGAATCGTGCGCGCGCTGGCGCGGACGGCGCAGGATTATTATGCCAGCCTTCGGGCCAATGGATCGAACCGGCGCTTTGCGGACCGGATGTTCGATTTCGACGGGCTGAATGCGGTGATCGGAACGCCTGCCCTGCTTGAAACCGGCCGCAAATACGGTCCCGCAGATGGCTGACATCGCCCCAACCCCCGAGTGTTTCGATTTTGAGACCGGCACGCTGATCATTGGCGCGGGGGCTTGCGGCCTTGTCGCGGCTCTCGCCGCCCAAGAGGCGGGCGAGGAGGTGCTGGTGATCGAGGCTGATGCAGTCCCGCAAGGATCAACCGCGCTATCTGCGGGGCTGATCCCGGCTGCGGGTACCCGTCTGCAGGCTGTGGTCGGGATCACCGATGACGCGGCTTTGTTTGCCGCAGATATCCAGAAAAAGGCCAAGTCGGAAAATGACCCCGATCTGGTCGATGCACTCGCCTGCGGGTCGGCGCCCGTGATCGATTGGCTGACGGATGAGATTGGTTTGCCGTTTTCGGTGGTGACGGATTTCGACTACCCGGGTCACAGCCGCCGCAGGATGCACGGTCTGCCCACGCGGTCTGGGGCTGAACTGATCGACCGGTTGCGCGCAGCGGCCGAGGACCGGGGTATCGACATCATTTGTGAACGCCGCGCCGTCACCCTGTATCACAGTGATCGCAAGATCACCGGCGTGCGATTGGAACGTCCCGATGGTGCTGCAGAATCCATCGGCTGCGCCAAGCTGATCCTTGCCTGCAACGGCTTTGGCGGCAATCGTGCGATGGTGGCGCGGTATATGCCGGATATCGAAGACGCTGTCTGGTTCGGTCACGATGGCAACCGGGGTGAGGCAGTGCACTGGGGGCAGGCTTTGGGTGCGGCGACGCGCAATCTGGGCGCCTATCAGGGGCATGGCAATGTGGCGCATCCGCATGGCATTCTGATCACCTGGGCGGTGATCACCCAAGGCGGGTTTCAGATCAACAGCTACGGACAGCGTTTCTGGGACGAAAGCCAGGGTTATTCCGAAGCGGCCCGCGCCGTGCTGTCCCAGCCCGATGGTCGGGCCTTTGCGATCTTTGATCACCGCATTGCTGAGATCGCGCGTCAGTTCGCTGATTTCAAGCAGGCAGAGGCACAGGGCGCCATAAAATCAGCGGAGAGTGGTGAAGCGCTTGCGCGGCTGCTTGGTGTGCCAGAAGCCGCGCTGGCGCAGGAGATTGCCGCGCGGCCTGTCGGTGGAAATGATCGTTTCGAGCGAAAGTTCGACATGCAGCCGCTTGTTCCTCCCTATATGGGTGTGCAGGTGAGCGGCGCGTTGTTTCACACGCAGGGCGGTCTGGAAACAGATACAGATGGTCGTGTGCGCGGCACGGACGGGAGCCTGTTTCCCAATCTCTTTGCTGCGGGCGGTGCGGCCTGTGGTGTCTCCGGTACGGGCGACAGTGGCTATCTCTCCGGCAACGGGCTGCTTGCGGCAGTGGTTCTGGGATATAGCGCGGGCCGTGGAGGGGTTTGATCGAGAATGCGACCACCTCTCGGGGGAAACGTAAGCTGTTGAGCCCCAGCATGTTGGTCTGAATAATCATACTGCGAGTGTTGCGCTGCCACGCCATTTCCAACAACCCGATGATATCACCCATCTGCGTCACCGTGTACGGATTTGCAAGCGCTTGAAACCGATTGGAAAAAGCCGCCTTTCCGCCGTCAGAATTCAACTTCGAGTTCGAGGATTTCTTCCGGTTCGGCCAGCGCGCCCCCTGTCCATTCCTGCATCGGTGCCCAGGCGAGGATGTGGTCGATATACACCTCAAGCTGTGGGCCCATGTCCACCGCATAGGTGCGGAATCGTGTGCAGACCGGGGCGAACATGGCATCGGCGACCGAAGGTGTGTCGCCCATGAGGAAAGGCCCCTTGTAGGCATCAAGGCACTCTTGCCAGATTGTGCGGACACGGTCGACATCGGGGCGGGCGCCAGAAAACATCTTGAAACTCTTGTGGCGCGCCTTGAGGTTCATTGGCAGCGCTGAGCGCAGATTGTAAAAGCCGGAATGCATCTCGCCCGAGATCGCGCGGCAATGCGCCCGTCTTGCCACGTCCCTTGGATAGAGCCCCGCATCGGGAAAGGTCTCGTTCAGATATTCGGCTATGGCGAGCGTATCCCAGACCGCGACCGTTCCATGGGTCAGGCGCGGCACGCGCACGGATGGTGACAGCAGCAAAAGCTCTTGCCGGTAGTCGGCATCATCAGGATCAACAGGCGCTTCGGTGAAATTCAGACCGGACAACTTGCACAGTAACCAGCCGCGCAGTGACCACGAGGAATAGTTCTTCGATGAAATCGTAAGCGTTGCCTGTGCCATCTTGTCCTGTCCGTCCTTTGAACCGGCGGGGTCATTAGGATTCTTGTCGCATGATGCGTCGCGATGTGACTAGCGTTTTCCAGCAACCCGGAGGTTTAACACCCGTGCTTTATGCTGCGTATCAAGGACTTGATGATTTTTTCGCCCCTTTGAGAAGCGCCTCTGCCCTGGGGCTGGCGCTCAGCCCGCTTGGCAGCGGTCCATTCGGGGCTGTGGCGCGAAAACAGGCGGCGGCGCTGGAGATGCTGAGCCGATTCAAGCTGAGCCATACACGCCCTGCTTTTGGCATTGGCAAGGTGCAGGTGGAAAACCGCGAGGTCCGGGTGACCGAAGAGGTGGTCTGCGATCTGCCGTTCGGGCAGCTTGTTCATTTCAAACGTGACATTGATACGCCGCAGCCAAGGGTGCTGGTCTGTGCGCCGCTTTCGGGTCATTTCGCCACCTTGCTGGTGGGAACGGTTAAGACGCTGCTGCGCGACCATGATGTCTATATCACCGACTGGAAAAACGCGCGGGATGTGCCGCGAGACGCCGGCGTATTCGGCGTCGATGAATATGTGGGCTATATCATCCGTTTCCTGGAAGAAATCGGCCCCGGGGCGCATCTGCTGGCGGTGTGCCAGCCCTGTGTTCAGGCACTGGCAGCGGTTGCCGTCATGTCCGAGCAGAACAACCCCGCAACCCCGCGCAGTATGGTGCTGATGGCGGGCCCGGTGGATGTTCGCGAAAGTCCGACGGCGGTGAACGAACTGGCCGATGAAAAGCCGCTGGAGTGGTTCAAGCGCAATGTGATTGCCACTGTGCCGGGGCGCTATCCGGGGGGCGGGCGTCGGGTTTATCCGGGCTTCCTGCAGCTCACGGCTTTCCTGATGATGAACATGGATCGTCACAAGACGCAGCACAGCAAGATGTACGCACATCTGGCGGCCGGCGAAGAGAGCGAAGCCGCAAAGATCAAGGATTTCTATGACGAGTATTTCGCGGTGCTCGACATGACCGAGGAATTCTACATCGAAACCATCGACAGGGTATTCCAGCGTGCTGAACTGGCCACCGGCGATTTCCATTTTCACGGGGAAAAGGTGCGCCCTGAAGCAATACGCAAGACAGCGCTTCTGACCGTCGAGGGTGGGCGGGACGACATATGCGGTTTGGGGCAGACCGCTGCGGCCCATGATCTGTGCACATCACTGCGTCCCCACCTGAAGCGGCATCATCTGCAAGCCAATGTTGGGCACTACGGCGTTTTCAACGGACGCAGGTGGGAAAATGAGATCTATCCTGTGGTGCGCAACATGATCCTTGCCATGGAATAGAGATTGCGAAATGCGGGCATCAATCGACCCCACCGAATGGCATAGGTCCCTCCTGAATTGATCCAAGACCACTGCTCCTGAGCTATATCTGGTTTTTTGAGCGGCCAAAGGGTTTGTCGCCGCGCAGCCTTAAGGATTTTGCGGCAACCTTGCATCGGATAATCACGGCCTTCCCGTTTGGTCGAGCGCGAAATCCGATGCTGTTTGTACCGGGTAAAACCGGAAACGCTTCAGTTCTTTACCATCACATGCCGGACGGTGGTGTAATCCTCAAGGGAATAGATCGACATATCCTTGCCATAACCCGACCGTTTCAACCCGCCATGTGGCATCTCGTTGGTCAGCATGAAATGTGTGTTCACCCAGGTGCAACCATAGCGCAGGCGCGATGCGATCTGCATCCCGCGCCCGATATCCTTTGTCCATACCGAGGAGGCAAGGCCATAGCCGCTGTCATTGGCCCAGCCAACCGCCTGTTCCAAATCGTTGAAGCGGGTCACCGACACGACGGGACCGAACACCTCTCGTTGCACGATCTCATCGCTCTGCTCGGCGTTCGCGACCACCGTTGGTTTGTAATAGAATCCGGTGCCATGGACCGCTCCGCCCGTGGCAATCTCGATATGGCCGCACTCGCGTGCGCGTTCCACAAAGCCTGACACGCGGTCCAGCTGACGGCCTGAAATCAGTGGTCCCATCTCGTTTTCGGTGTCATCGGCCAGATCGTACTTGATCGCGTCCACTGCGCCCGACAGATCCGCGACAAGGTTTTCATAGACGGAATCGCTGGCATAGACGCGACAGGCGGCGGTGCAATCCTGACCTGAATTGTAAAATCCGAAGGCTGCCAGCCCTTCGACCACCTCTGCGATATCGGCATCGTCCAGCACGATCACCGGCGCCTTGCCGCCCAGCTCAAGATGGGTGCGCTTGATGCTGCTGGCCGCCGCCTGGATCATCTTGGATCCGGTTCCGATGTCGCCGGTCAGCGAGATCATGTCGATCCCGGCATGGTTCACCAGATGGCTGCCCACGGTCTGACCGCGACCGGTCACTATATTGACCACGCCGCTCGGCAGGACGTCGGCAAGGATCTTTGCCATCTTGAGGGCGCTCAACGGCGTCATCTCGGACGGTTTGAAGACAATGGTGTTGCCGCCCGCAAGCGCCGGGGCCAGTTTCCAGGCCATCATCATCAGCGGGTAGTTCCAAGGCGCAATCGACGCCACGACCCCGACCGGATCGCGCCGCACCATCGAAGTATAGCCTTCGAGGTATTCGCCCGCCAGCATCCCCGTCATGGTCCGCACAGCCCCGGCAAAGAATCTGTAAGTGTCCACGATGGCAGGCATTTCGTCGTTCAGCGCGCAATTGATCGGCTTGCCGCAGTTCAGCGCCTCAAGCTTTGCAAAGTCCTCCGCCTCGGCTTCGATCCGATCAGCGATTCTGAGCAGATAGCCCGACCGCTGAGCCGGGGTTGTGCGTGACCATGTGGCAAAGGCGGCCTGTGCTGCGGCGACAGCTGCATCAACCTGTTGCGGCGATGCCTCGGGCTGGTCCTGGATCACCAGGCCGGTGCGGGGATTGAGCACTGTGTCGCCGGGGGCCGCGCCGGATTCTAACCGGTCGCCAATCAAGAGGTGTGTATCCATGTTGATGACTTTCCTGTGGATGGTTTCAGCGGGGGTGCCATCACCCCCGCCGGAAAGAGTGGCTACCAGCCGCCCTCGGCACGCCGGTCGTATTTTTCGCCGCTGAGGTTGAAGACCAGCAGCTTGCGTTCGGTGAAGGTTTCCAGAAACCATTGTGACAACTCGCGGCCCACACCGGACTGACCCGCACCGCCAAAAGGTGCCAGCTGGTCCCAGTAGTTCGAGGTTTCGTTGATGTTCACCGTGCCATGCGGCAGCGCCTCGCCGACTCGCCAGGCGGTGGCAAGGTCCTGTGTCCAGAGCGAAGCGATGAGGCCCAGGCCGGACTGATGCGCGATCTTAATTGCTTCCTGCGCTGACGAGATCTTGATGATCGGCGCGACGGGGCCAAAGGTTTCCTCCTGAGCGATCAGCATGTCGGTGGTAACACCGGTCAGAATGGTGGCGGGGAAATACAGCCCCTCTTCGCGGCCGAATTGTTCGATCTGTGCTCCCTTGGCTATCGCATCCTCCACATGTGCCTTGACCCGGCTGAGCGTGGCCGCATTGCAGAGCGGTCCCATTTCGGTCTCTTCATCCGCCGGATTGCCGATCTTCAGCAATGCCGCCTTGGCACGAAACTTTTCCAGGAATTCGTCATACACCGCCTCATGTACCAACAGGCGCTCGGCCGAGGTGCAGACCTGCCCCGCGTAGTAGAAACAGCCGTTCATCGCACCATCGACCGCAGCGTCTATATTGGCATCCGCAAGGATGATGAAGGGCCCGTCGCCACCCAATTCCAGCAGATGCGGGCGCAGCGCGCATTTCTCGGCAATGCCTCGGCCCGTCGCGGTGGATCCGGTAAAGAACACGCCGTCCACGCCTTTACTTTCGACCAGCGCCGCGCCGACATCGCCATGGCCCTGCACCACGTTTATCACACCGTCGGGCAGGCCAGCATCCTTGAATACATCGGCCAGCATGGCGCAGCAGACGGCGGCATATTCTGATGGCTTCCAAATCACCGTGTTGCCCGCTGCCACGATATGCGCGAGCGCGATCGAGGAGATGTCGGTCGGAAAATTATAGGGCGTGATCGCGGCCACCACGCCAAGGGGGCGGTGGTTCATCACCAGCCGCTTATTTGTGGTGCGTTCCTGCGTCGATGGAAAGGAGAGCCCGCGGTGGCGCAGTATCTCTTCTGCTGATTTTGACCAGGACGGCACCGAGTATTCGAACACCTCTTCGCGGGCATCGGTGATCGGCTTGCCTATCTCTGCGCTCAGCATCTGCGCGATGGGTTCGGCCCGTTCCAGAAACAGAGCGTGGATGCGCCGCATGATCTGCGCGCGTTCGATCACCGACAAGGCGGCCCAGGCCGGCTGTGCGGCACGGGCCGCGGCAACGGCGCGGGCGGCGTCAGCTGCGCTGCATCTGCCGACCTCGTGCAGGATCGATCCGTCATGGGGTGTCTGCACCGCAAATGTGCCGGCGGACCCGTCCACCCATTCGCCGCCGATAAGTGCGGCTTTTGTCACGTCGGTTTTGATCTTTGGATATGCGTTCATAGCAGCCTCCCGTCGTATTTCATTGATTTCATTTTATCTTTGTGTCGCGCTGCAAACGGACCGAGATAAAGATCAGCACGATGGACATCAGCACGATCAGGCTTCCGATGGCGTTGATTTCGGGTGTGAGGCCCCGGCGCATGGTCGACCAGATGAACATTGGCAAAGTGTTGTCGCGGCCAGTCAGGAAAAAAGTCACCGGGATTTCATCAAATGACAGCGTGAAGGCCAGCATGGCCGCGCCGATCACCGCCGTCCTGATATTGGGCAGGGTGATCAGGAAAAATGTCTGCAATCCTGACGCGCCCAGATCCGCCGATGCCTCCTGCAGGCTGGCGGGCAGGCGTTGCAAGCGGGCATAGACCTGCGTCACCACCACGGCGAGCAAGGCCGTGGCATGACCGATGATCACCGTCTCCAGACTAAGACGAAAGCCAAGCTGGCGGAACAGGATCAGCATGGAAATTCCGGTGATGATCCCCGGCAGGGCGATGGGCAGCAGGATCAGCTTGCGAAACAACCCCTTGCCGGGAAAGTCGATCCGGTCAAGCGCGATGGCCGCGGGAATGCCGATCATCAGAGTGAGGGTCGTAGCACAGACAGCGACATAGAGGCTGTTGTAGAACGCCTTGATCAGCGCGCTATTGTCCGCCAACTTCTGATACCACTGCATCGTAAATCCGGTCATCGGCCAGGTGAGCGAGCGGGACTCATTGAAGCTGTAGGCGACCAGCACCGCAATGGGCAGATAAAGGAAAAGCAGGATCAGCGTGATGCCGACAACCCATGCCGCGCGCTCGTACTGCGGTCGGCTCATGCGAATTTCCCCTGTCCAAGACGCTCAAATCTCTCAGAGACAGTGATGATGGACAGCACGATCATCAGCATGATCAGCGCAAGCGCGGCACCGAGCGGCCAGTTGAGTGATGCACCGAACTGCGAGGCGATGACGTTGGCAATCATCTGACCGTCCGGTCCGCCCACAAGGAAAGGCGCGATAAAATCCCCAAAGGTCAGGCAGAAGGTCATGGTGAACCCTGCAACGATGCCGGGAATTGAAAGCGGCAGCGTCACGTTCAGGAAGGTTTGCACGCGCCCGATTCCCAGATCCGACGATGCTTCTTTCAGGCTGCGCGGGATCTTTTCCAGCACGGCGTAGATCGGCATCACCATGAAAGGGATGAACACATAGATCAGCGTCACGATCATCGCTGTCTGATTGTAAAGGAAAACCGACGACGGTTCGGACGTGATGCCAGTGGACATCAGGAAGGAATTGAGAATCCCCGTCGTCCCCAGAATCGTCTTCCAAGTGTAGGCGCGTAGCAGATAGGACACCCAGAGCGGAGCGACCACGGCCATGTACAGCGCCAGCCGCAGGCTGGGAGTGCGTACCCGGAAGACAAGGAAATAGGCGTAGGGATAGGCGATGAGTGCCGCCCCGAGCGAGACAAAGAAAGCGATCTTGAGGGTGCGCAGGATGACCCGGAAATACTGTGGATCGGTGAAGATCAGCACGTAGTTTCCGAGCTGGAAATCAGGCACGAAGGTTGGGTAATTCTGGCTCCAGAAGCTATAGACCAGCAGGATCGCATAAGGCACGAACATGAAAAGGAAGGTCCACAGCAACGGCGGCGAGAGGACCAGCGCGCGTTTCAGGCGCAGTGCCCGCCTCATGCCGCGACCTCATCCGCCAGAATCATGATCTTGTCCGAATCAACCTGCAGGCTGACCGCCTGTCCGATCTGCGGCAGGGCCGCGGTCCCCGACATCGGCAGATCAACCATGACCTGCCCTGCGCCAAGGTCGATCATCAGCCGAACACTTTGACCGTGATACAGGCTGTCGGCCACCTTGCCGCGCAGCGTATCAGGTCCCCCAACGTCTTCCCCGAACTGCACCAGCGCCTTTTCGGGGCGAAAGCCGAACAGCGCCTGCTGGCCCGGGCGCACGCCTGCGGGCGCGCTGAGGGATTGGCCAAAGCAATGCACCACCGGCCCCGTGACACCCGCCAAAACGCTCGAACGGAACTGGTTCGTCGAGCCGATGAAACCGGCGACATAGCCTGTTGCGGGGCGTTCATACAGGTCGACCGGGCTGCCCATTTGCACGATCTTTCCCCCCCGCATCACCACGATACGGTCGGACATGGTCAGCGCCTCGGTCTGATCATGGGTGACAAGGATAAATGTCAGCCCCATTTTTGTGTGCAGCGCCTTCAGTTCCATCTGCATCTGTTCGCGCAGATTGGCATCCAGCGCCGAAAGAGGTTCGTCCAGCAGCAGCACCTTGGGGCGGCGCACGATGGCCCGGGCGAGTGCGACGCGCTGCCGTTGACCACCAGACAGGGTATGCGGCGCGGCATCGAACCGGTCCTCAAGCCCGACCAGCGCCAAAGCCTCCAGAGCTTTTTCGCGAACCTTGAGGCGCGGCAGACCGGCGACGCGCAGGCCATAGCCAACGTTCTTGCCCACCGACAGATGCGGGAAGAGGGCATAGTCCTGAAACACCATGTTCACCGCGCGTTTGTTGGGCGGCACATGGGTCACATCCTGCCCGTCCAGAACGATGCGCCCCTTTGTGGGCTCTTCGAACCCGCCGATCATCCGCAGCAGCGTTGACTTGCCACAGCCCGACGGCCCCAGCAGGGTCACAAATTCGCCCTGCCTGACGTTCAGCGATATGTCATCCACTCCGGTCACGTGACCGAAGGTCTTTGTCAGGTTTTCGATCTCGATAATATTGCGCATTTCCACGACTCCGCCGTCAGAGGAGGGGCCGCAGCGTGACCTGCGGACCCTTTTGCACGAAAAGAAGGACTTACTGAGACTTCACTGCGTTCCAGGCATTGGTGTACACAGGCAGACGCGCGCCCAGGTTTTCCCAAAGTAGCAGGCTGTTCAGATAGTCGGGATCGTCCTGATGCAGAGCGGAAAATTCCTCGTCCGTCATGAACTCTTTTGCAGCGACCGGATTAGTAGAGGAATAGCCGTTTACCTTGAAAACGCCTTCCTGCCCCTTGGCGCTGATTGCCATGTTCAGGAACTGATAGGCACATTCCTCGTTCGGGGTGCCCGCGACGATCATGTTGCTGTCCATCCAGCCCTCGGCGCCTTCATCTGGAATGAACTCGACCACTTCGATGCCGTCAGCCGCCAGCAGGCCGGACTGATAGCCGCCCCATGTGTTCGAGATCCAGACTTCATCAGATTTATACAGATCTACAAGTTCGCCTGCCGTGGCCCAGTATTTGCGCACCAGCGGGCGCTGCTCGATCAGCTTTTCCTCTGCGGCGGCAAGTTCGTCGTCAGAGAGGCTGTAGATGTTCATGTCACCATTCAGACGCGCAGCCACATAGAGCGCGCTCTTGTCATCCCACAGAGAAATCCTCCCCTTCAGCGCAGGGTCCCACAGCGCGTTGATTGAAGTTGGCGGCGTGTCGAATTTGTCCTTGCGATACATGAAGGGCACAGCACCCCAAGCGTAGGGAATGCCGTAAACCTCGCCATCCTTGAGAATGCCATCGGCGGTGCGGAACTGTTCATAGATGTCGTTAAATGCAGGCACACGCGAGATGTCGATGGGATCAACGAACCCTGCCTCGATCAGGGAATAGGTGGTGTCGATCGACGGCGTCACGATGTCGAATACCCCTCCGCCTGCCGCCAGTTTGGGAGCGAAATCGTCGTTTGATCCAACGTAAGTGGCCGACACTTCGCAGCCCGTGGCGGCGGTGAAAGGGGCGATCACGCTGGGGTCAGCATACCCTTCCCAAGTCAGGATATTCAGCTCACCGGCAAGGGCGCTTGAGGCGAGGGAGGTCGCGCACAGGGCCGTGAGGCTGGTGCGCGCCAGCAAGGTCAGTCTGTTTGTCATTGTTTTGTTTCTCCGCTGTTGGGTGTTCTGTTGGTGTCATCTATATTGGCGGCCACTGGATCGGCCGTCTTCCGCACGATGGTTCCGATATCCACGCCAAGCGCCTGCGCTGCCTTGCGTTTGCTGCCGTGGATGCGGATCGCGCGGTCAATCAGTGTTCGCTCGTAGCGGCGGACTTCTGATTTGAGGTCGTAGGTTGCTGAGACGGGTCCCGTGTCAGCCCCGGCGCGTTCTACGTCCGGGATGTCGATGGGGGACAACAGATCCTCCATCAATTCTGCCATGTCGTCAGCTTCCTCCAGAAAGATCGCAAGCTTTTGCACGATGTTCAGAAGTTCGCGGATATTGCCCGGATAGCTGTAATCGCCCAGAATCTCACGCATCCCTAGCGAGATCAGTACAGGTGTCTTGCGGCGCTGGTTGATGGTCTGCAAAAAACGGCTGATCAGGTAATCGGTCAGCGTCGGCATGTCGCGCAGCGGCGGTACGCGCAAAGGCACCACTGCCAGGCGGTAATAGAGATCGGCGCGAAAGGCGCGTTCGCGGATCATCTGGCGCAGATCGCGGTTGGTCGCAGCGATCACCCGCACATCCATCACACGCTGCGCCCCACCCGTCGGGCGGGTGACCAGCCCATCTTCGAGAAAGCGCAGAAGCAGCGCCTGCGCGCTCAGCGGAATCTCTGCCACCTCGTCCAGAAACAGCGTTCCGCCTTCGGATTGTTCGATCAGCCCGGGCATGCCGTCACCGCCGAACATGGCCTTTGCAAACAGCGCGTCAGAAGATGAGGCGCAGTTTGCCACGACAAAAGGCGCGTCGGCATCCGCCACTGTGCCGTGCAGAAATTTGGCGATCTCGGTCTTGCCAACCCCGGATTCACCGGTGATCAAAATGCGCGCGCCCTGCTGCATCGCGCGCTCGCCGCGCGATAGAACCTTGTGCAATTCGGGTGCAAGGCGCCGCTGGGTGACAAAGTCGGGTCTGGTCCGCTTTTCCGCCATGACGGGGCTGCGCGCCGGACTTTGCCCGCCCGCACGGTCCCGGCGGTAGTCAAGCGCGCTCAGATCGCGCAGCACGATCATGCGCACCGGCGCGGTTTCGCTCTGGCCCGGCATCTGCCGCAACACGGCAAGAATTTCGCGCCCATCGTCACGCTGCAACAGACAGTCAGCGCTGCGTTGATCGGCCACTGCGGCCAAGAGCGCCTCCCAGCCGCTCACTCCGGGGATAAGATCCGGCAGCTGCACCGCCTTTGACGGATCGAATCTCTGGCCAAGCTGGCGCTCTGCCTCCGACGTCATCTGCGTTATCTGTCCATCCGGAGACAGCAGCAGTAGGCCGTCGTCGAAGAGTTCCAGGCGCGCTGCGGCGTCCCGCCGGGCCTTTACCGAAAAAAGCGGATGTTCGGGCCAGATGCTGTGCTTCATGACGCGCCTGCTTTGATCGGGTCCGGGAGGATCATGACAATGCAGCCGGTGCCACCAGGTGTCTCGCGCGGGGCAAACTGCCATAGGCTCGACACTTCTGCGTTGTAAAGCCGTTCGGTGATCGGGATGGCCAAAGCCCGCACCTTGCGCATGGCCCGCAGCACATCGGCCTGCAGTGCATCGTTTTGAAGCACTGACTCGAGCGACTGCCCGACAAATGCCTCTGCGTTACCGCGCAGCCAGGCTGCTCCGGCGTCATTTACTGTCTCAATCACGCCGACAGCATCGACGGCGATAAAGGGGGTCGGAATGGCTGAAATCATGCACGTGAGGGCTACCAGCTGCATTTCTAACGCCAGCTCGCGACGCCGGTGTTTGGCAACATTGCGCACCGTTCCAAACATCCGGTAAAGCGTTCCTTCGGCGATATGCGCGCGGACGTCATTTTCGACATAGATCTCGACCCCGTCATAACCCCGGTCCAGCGCCGGGGCCGCATCGACCTCGAATCCATTGGCAATAAGGGTGCGCACGAAATCCCGATTGCTGGCGTTTTCTGGAAAGATCTCGTTCACGGGACGATCATTCATGCTCTGCCCTGCAGGCAGATGATACAACCGCTCCATTGCGGGATTGCAGAGCCGCCAGACCGGATCGTTGTCAAATATCTGGCGCATCACCGCTTCATCGGACGCCGTAAGATCGACTGGCGTCCTGAACTCCATGCACCAACAGGCATCGTTTGACGCGCCCAGCATCCCGTGCAGAACGTCGACATCCGAAAACCTGCGGGCATCGCCATCGCTTGGTTGAAGGTTTGAAAGAGGGGGCAATGTTTCAGTCATGATCGAATGCTGATATTCCGCATCGCATGATGCAATAATTAACTATGCTGCACGCATAGTACACGTTTATTGAGGGTATGCGGCGCCCAAGCAATGTGCATTTGCATCACGCTGTGACGGAAATGATTGAAGTTCGGAAGCGGTGCAGTCGACGAACGGACTCAAGAGGTGATCCCACGTCAACCATCCACGCGTCAAACCCACCGGGTCGCCCCTTTGGGTCTTCATTAGGTGTGAGTGATTTTCTAGACCGAAAGCAGCTGCACGATGCTGGGTTGGCCAGGCATTGGGCCAGGCTTACAATATTAAGTACCAGCAGCTTGATTGGCCCGATGGCAGCAGCGCATCCATACGCGGCTGGCGTGTCACGGGTTTTGGAGACGAGCCGAAAGATTTGCGCGCCGCCTCTCTGAAAAGCGCGGACGCGCTCAGAGCCGATTGTTTCCAAGTCGGACCGCGACACAACCAAAGTGAGAGTGAAGTTAAGCACAGCCCGGTGAGCAGAAATGTCTGTGCGGCAGGGACTGAACGTGCACGTTATGTCGATTCTAACCTCAGGGAATGACCCGGCCAAACGGGAGAGATGAAAGACCTTAAGATCGCGTCTACCTGTCTCAAGACGCTTGTGGGAGGTAGATGAGGGAGAAGGCGCGTTTGACGTTGTTTGTGACCTAGCTCCGGGGGGGCGAGAGACGTTGAGGCGAAGCGGAAGTTCGCTTTCATTGATGCGCGTATCGGGTTGAAATCGAAGTGGGCGGCCATCTCCTTGACCTCGCGATAGATCCTGTCTGAACGGCTGATTTTTTCGTCATTTTTATAGCGCCTTGAAAAAAAACCGACGGGCGCGCGAAGACCTTTTGTTCCTGTATCTATTTTGACGAAACAGAAAATGCATTGCGCATAATTTTGAATGATGCTCTGTATACAGAATAAAACACAGTATTGCGTATCGATCGGATCGTCTCCGTTCGGGGCGACAGCCGCAGGGATAGACAGAAGATGAACGAGCAGACGGGGAACGCACAGAACGGTGCACAGGCAATGGTGCGCATGCTGGAGGCGCATGGCGTGAAGCACATCTTTGGCCTATGCGGTGACACGACGTTGCCGTTCTACGATGCCATGCGGGAGCTGAACCACGGCATGACCCATGTGCTGACCCGCGATGAACGCAGCGCCACCTATATGGCCGATGGTTATTCCCGTGTCACCGGCCGCGTCGGCGTGGCCGAAGGGCCGTCGGGGGGCGGTGCCACCTATATCCTGCCGGGACTGATTGAGGCTTCGGAAAGCTCTTATGCCGTGCTGGGCATCACGACAGATGTCTCTGTTGCCTCCTATGGGCGTTACCCGCTGACTGAGGTGGATCAGGAGGCGCTGATGCGGCCCCTGACCAAGTGGAACACCGTGATCCGCCGTGCCGATCACATTCCTCGCATGGTGCGGCAGGCGTTCCGCGCCATGACAACCGGTCGCTCGGGGGCGGCGCACCTGGGGCTGCCCTACGACATTCAGTATGACGCGGTACCCGAGGCCGATATCTGGGCTGATCCCTCTTTCTCAAGTTACCCTGCCTATCGTATGGGACCGGATGATAGCGCGATCCGTGCGGCGGCGGATGCCATCCTGTCGGCCAAACAGGCGATCATCGTCTGCGGTGGCGGTGTGGTCATTTCCTGCGCGATGGACGAACTTGACCGGCTGGCGACACGGCTTGATATTCCGGTCGCGACCTCTATTTCAGGCCAGGGGTCCTTGGCGGAAACCCATCCAAACTGCGTCGGTGTCGTAGGCTCTAACGGTGGTACGGACGAGACGTGGGAGGCGATGGCGAACGCTGACCTCGTGATCTTCATGGGGTGCCGTGCCGGGTCCACGACAACGTCACGATGGGAGGCGCCAACGGCGGGCACGCGCGTTGTGCAGTTCGACGTGGATCCCATGGTTTTGGGCGCTGTCTATCAGATCGAAGTTGGCGTTCCGGGTGATCTGAAACTGTCCTTGGCGGCGCTGAATGCCGAGCTGGACCGGCGTGGACAGGGGAAAGAAAGTTTTGGCGGGGCGGCAGCTGTGGCCGATATTCGCAAGCGCAAGTTCGACCGTTTCGCGGAACTGGCAGACAGCAACGAGGCGCCCATTCGTCCCGAACGCATCATCGCCACGCTGCAGAAGGTGCTGCCCGAGGATGCAACGGTCGTGTCCGATCCCGGTACATCCTGCCCATACTTTTCGGCGTATTACACTCTGCCGAAGGCGGGTCGGCATTTCATCACCAACCGAGCGCATGGCGCGTTGGGATATTCAATGTCAGCCTCTCTGGGTGCTTGGTTCGGTCGGCCAGACTCCAAGGTTGTCGCGATGATGGGCGATGGATCCTTCGGCTTTACCGTGGGTGAGCTTGAGACCGTCACGCGCTGCCGCGCGCCGATCACCTATATCGTCTTTTCCAATTCCAATTTCGGCTGGATCAAGGCGAGCCAGCATGACGATTGCGATCAGCGCTATTACAACGTGGAATTCAACCGGACCGATCAGGCGGCGGTCGCTGCGGCTTATGGCGTCAAATCATGGAAAGTTGAGGACCCGGACAAGCTTGAAGCGGTCCTGCGCGAGGCGATTGCCCATGACGGGCCGACGCTGGTCGATATCATCTGCCAGCCGCTGGAAGAAGCCCGCGCACCAGTGCGGCGCTGGATGGGCTGACGTCCCACGAAAGATAAAACAAAAAAACAACAACAAGGAGTTCAAGGATATGACAGTCAAAACGACCCTCAAGGCCGGTCTGGTCGGCGCGGCGCTGTTGCTGCCGTTGGTGGCACAGGCACAGGACTATCCGCAGCGCGACATCATGCACATCATGCCTTGGTCTGCCGGCGGCGGTACCGACACGGTGATGCGCAGTTTCCTGAACTTTGCCGAAGAACCGCTGGGCGTTGGCATCAACACCCAGAACATCACTGGCGCGCAAAGCGGGGTGGGCACCATGCGCCTGATGCGGTCGCGCCCGGATGGCTATACCATCGGCTCACTTACCTGGGACAGCGTGATCACCGTGCCGCAATTCGATCTGGTTCCGGGCTATGACACCGCGAACCTTTCCTATATCGGCTCGGTCACCGTGCATCCCACGGCATTGGTGGTGAGGGCGGATTCGCCCTGGAACACACTTGGTGAATTTGTCGAGGCGGCCAAGGCGACGCCGGGCGAGCTGACCATTTCCAACGTCGGCACCGGTGGTGTCTGGCACCTTCCGGCACTGGACTTTGCCGATACGGCAGGCATCGACGTGCGGCATGTGCCCTATCCCGACGGGTCTGGTCCGCAGCGCGAGGCGCTGCTGAATGGTGAGACCGATGCGGCCAGCTTGTCGGTTTCTGCCGCCTATCCGGCCATTGCCTCGGGCGATTTGCGCGTGCTGGGCGTCATGGCCGACGAGCGCAGCGCCGATGTGCCGGATGTGCCGACTTTCAAGGAGGCTGGATATGACGTGGTCTGGGGCAGCTTTCGCCTGCTTGCTGCGCCTGCCGGGACACCTGAAGACGACATCGCCGCGCTGGTGAGCGCCTTTGAGCAGGTCTTTGAAAACCCCGCGTTTCAAGAACTTGCGGAAAAGACCGCGATGGGGCCGCACTGGATGGGTCCTGAAGAGACAACGACCTATGTTGCCCGGTCGCAGGAACGTGCATTTGCGCTGATTGGCAGCCTGATCGAACAGGGCATTCTTGAGCAGTAAGGCAAACCGGGGGCGCTGACCGCGAGTTGGCGCCCTTTTTGCGGGTCGGCCGCCGGCCTGCCAAAACATCTTACCCTGACAGGGAATACGCGCATGTCGCATTACCGTTTCAACACTCAAGCGGCTTTCGCGATCTTTCTGATCGTGCTGACAAGCATTTACGCCAGCCAGATCCTTGAGCTTGGCATTCCCTTTTCCACTGGAGGAGAACCGGGTCCGGCCTTTCTGCCTGTGGCGCTGTGTCTGTTCATGTATCTCGCGGGGTTGCGCATCCTGCACGCCCAGCTGACAGAGGTGGAGCCTGTGATCGACGAAGAACCCAAGTCGGATACCGTGCCGCGCCTCGCACAGGTCGGACCGCAGGTCGTGCTGGTGCTGACGATGCTTTACCTTCTGGCTTTTCCCTGGATTGGGTACTTTTTCAGTACAGTTTTCTACACACTGCTGATCGCGCTGTTCTTCAACTATGAATTCTCAGGCAATTGGAAGGATGCGGCGTGGAAATCGGCGCTGACGGCGGTGGCGATCACTGCTTTTGGCTGGTTGTTCTTCGTGCAGCTTTTCGGGTTGTTCCTGCCGGTTTGGGGGGGCTGAAGCAATGCTTGCAGACCTTGGTGGCGGTTTCGCCGCGCTCTTTCAACCGATGACCTTTTTGTTCCTGGTGGGCGGCTTCATGTTGGGGCTGTTTTTTGGCGCTATTCCCGGCCTCACGGCGACGCTCGCCATCGCTATCCTATTGCCCTTCACCTTCGGGATGGAGGTAACCCAGGCGCTGGTGATGGTCATGGGCATCTACATGGCGGGCATATACGCCGGATCGATCACCGGTATCACCGTCAACATCCCCGGCGCGCCGTCGGGCGTCATGACCAGCTACGAAGGTTACGCCATGATGAAGCGGGGCGAGGGGCCGCGCGCGCTAGGCCTTTCTGCCTTTGCCTCGCTCATCGGTGGGCTGGTGGGGTCTGTGCTGCTGATGTTTCTGGCCGAACCGATCAGCCGGGTCGCCTTGCTGTTCCAGACGCCGGACAAATTCTCGCTCGTGCTTCTGGCGATTGTCACCGTGACCATCGTCAGTTCAGGCTCGCTCTGGAAGGCGTCGATGGCGATGGCGATCGGGCTTGCCATCTCGACCGTGGGGATTGATCCTATGGTGCCGGTGGGCCGGTTTGACTTCGGCAGCTATTACATGATCGAAGGCATCACGCTACTGCCCGCCGTGATCGGCTTGTTCGCCATCTGCGAACTGTTCGTTCAGGCGGCAACCCCCAGCAAGATCGCCTTTGCCGACGCACCCGAAGTGCACAAACGCCTTGGACCGCGTGACTTCATTCCCAGCCGCGCCGACCTGCGTGAAGTGGGGGCCGCGACCTATGCCAAAAGCTCGGTCATCGGGGTGCTGATCGGGATGCTCCCGGGTGGAGGTGCCTCGATGGCCTCCTTCATCGCCTATGCTGAGGCCAAGCGTGGGGCCCGCAAGCCCGAGGAATACGGTAAGGGTTCGATCCAGGGGCTTTCGGCATCGGAGGCCGCGAACAACGCCATGTGCGGCGGGGCCATCGTGCCGCTGCTGACCATCGGAATTCCGGGGGATGCGGTGACAGCTATCATCTTTGGCGTCTTCCTGATCCACGGCCTCGTGCCAGGACCGGGGTTGCTTGCCAACAGTTTCGACGTTGTCGCGCCTATGTTTGCGGCACTTGTTGTGGCTTCGCTGCTGATCTTCGTCTCTGTCCTGCTGTTCGGGCCGCTTTACATGCGGCTGGCGCGGATCAACCGGGGCATCCTTTATGGCGTGATATCCATGGTGTCAGTGGTGGGTGTTTATGCCTCGACCTATTCCATGTTTCAGATGTGGATGGCGCTGGCCATCGGCGCTTTTGCGTTCGGGTTCCGTCGCTTCGGCTATCCCCTCCTGCCGCTGCTGATGGGCATCATTCTGGGCCCGTATTTCGAGGAGTTCCTGCGCCGGTCACTGATCGTGTCCGAAGGCAGCCCGCTGATATTCCTCACCCAGCCCTTCAGTCTTGCCTTTCTTCTGCTGACGGTTCTCTTCATCTGGTTGCTGCGTATCCGCCCGGCGCGGCGCGCAAAACAAGGACTCCGCCCATGACCCATCCTGTCACCGGTATCGACCATGTCCTGATCATGGGTGAAGATCTTGACGCCGCTGAGGCGCAGTACAGGCGGCTTGGTTTCACTCTTTCGTCCCGTGGCATGCATCCGCCAGCAAAAGGCACGGCAAACCATACGATCATGTTGCAGCACGACTATGTCGAACTTCTGGGTATCCTGCAGCAAACCGATCTGAACCGCCCGCGCTTTGAGGCGGTGAAACGGGATGGGCCGGGGCTGCATGCGGTCTGTTGCCGGATTGAAGATGCGGAGGCGGCGGCCCTCACGCTGTCAGATCTGGGCATTTCCACTGAGGTGCCAAACAGTTTTGAGCGTGCCGTACCGTTGGCGGATGGAACCACGGGGCGAGCCGCTTTTTCGACCCTGAATTTCAGGAAATTGGATGTGCCGGTCGGCCTGCTGTTCATGTGCCAGCACAAGACACCGGAAACCGTCTGGCTGCCGGACCTCATGCGACACGCGAATACCGCCACAGGGATTTCTGCGTTGAAGGCGGTTTGTGCCGCGCCCAGTGCCGAGGCCGGTCGGTTTGCACGTTTCTGGAAAGACGCCAGCGTGACACACTTTTCGGGTGGAGCCTCTGTCACTACGGGCACGCAGTCGGCGCGGCTGGATCTGATGGAGCGGACAACGCTGGAGCAGAGATACCCGGCGGACTGGATCAATGCGACGGCCCGCGGCGGGTATGCGGTGCTGCAGATCAGCGTTTTGTCCATGGGCCAGGTGCTTGAGTGTCTGGAGCGTGCAGGGATTAACTCTCGTGCCACTGCAGAGGGACATGCGGTTGCGCCTGAGCTGGCGGGGGGGGTAATACTCGAATTTGTGTGACCTGACGATTGGCTTTGCCTGCAAAAGGGCGCTTTGGTCGCATCGAGATGGTGCAAACGAAGACTGTTGTGTGCTGAAATAGCTCGTGGCGCGGCGGTCTCGCTAGTTATGCGTCCTCACGATATGGCCTGCCAGAAAATCGACCCAAAGTATCAAGATCTGAAGCAAAAGGGCCTATGTTCGCCGGAGGATGGAGCGTTTTTTCTGTCGATGGGTATGCCGCTTGCCGGAAAGCCTACCATCAGGCAACTGTTTTGCATCGAAAGTCTTTACCGGCCGCCTTGCAGAGCGATGTATAGTGTTCCATGCGAAGTTGGGGTTAATGCAAAGGCCATGACTTCGTCACCGCTCAGGTCGTCGGAGCAGCAACCGAGCTAACTGGGATCGCCATATGGATCAGAAACCCACCCTGCGTGCGGTTGTGCGCCCCTATTTCACCGCCGTGTGAGCGAATGGCGCTCGATGCGATCGCAAGCCCGAGGCCAATCCCTTGGGACGCAATGGCGTTGTCCACGCGAACAAAGGGGTTGAAGATCTTCTTCAAATCCGTTTCGGGTACTCCCGGCCCTTCGTCAGCGATCTCAAGCATGATGTATTCGCCAACCCGGCTTCCGGTGACAGAGACGGTTCCGCCTTGCGGCGAATGGGACAGGGCATTCCTGACGACATTTTCACAGGCGCGGTGCAGCAGTTCCGGATTGCCCAGAAGTTCCAGCGTTTCGCTCCCCCGATACCCTACGCTTACATTCTTCAGTCGGCCTTCGAAATTTGCATCCGCGATAATGTTCTCGATCAGATCCAGCAAGTCGATCCTTTGAACTTTGCCCTGTTGTTCGCCCTGTTCGAACCGGGCCAGCGTCAGGATTTCGTCAACCAGATGGTCGAGCCTCGCAATATCGCCCTCCATGCGGCCGACCAGGGACGCGCCCCGGGCGGGGTTCACCTCGATCAGCCCGACGGCGGCATGCAGCCGGGCAAGCGGCGAGCGGATCTCGTGGGAGATGTCATGGAAAAGGCGGTTGCGGCCTTCGGACAGAGCCTGCAACCGCTCTGCGGCGAGGTCGAAATCTCTGCCGAGATCCTGAATTTCGCGATTTGAGGTGCGCAGGCCGTCTAGAATGCGGGTGTCGAGACGGCCTCCGGCGATCGCCTTGAGGCCCCTGCTCACATCACGGATCGGTCTGGTCAGCCACCTCGAGAGGAAAATCGCCATGATCGCGCTGATCAACGCGCCCAGTACCAGCGGCATCGTGGCCGGCTTCAGAAGGGAAAATGTACTGACCTCAGGACCCGTGTAGATCAGTCGAAAGCAGCCATTTTCGGTCCTGCCGATTGCATTCGGCTCAGCACAATCGGCATTGTCCTTGAGCACATAGCTCTCATGGGCGGGTGCGATCTGGCGCCAGAGTGCCCGCACTCCTGCTGAGCCGGAGTTTGTGTGGACAAGCGTCAACTGGCTTTCGAGAAGTGCTGTTTCTACCCTAAGCCGGATGTCCTGGGGCGGCCTCAGATCCACCAGGTTCACCAGTATGGAAAAGAGCAGCAGGGTGAGCAGGTTTGCGCACCAGAAGAAGGCAAAGACCCTGACGATCATGGCCGGTCATTCCTTGACAAGAACATAGCCCACGCCGCGCAGGCTTTGGATGGGGGATCGGCCGTCCTCAAAATTTCCGATTTTTTGCCGGATTGAGGACACATGCACGTCAACGGCGCGGTCGTAAGAGGCGAGTGGGCGGCCAAGCCCCTGTAGCGAAAGCTCTGCACGCGACACTGGCCGACCGACCTGTGCAATCAGGACATCGAGAATGTTGAACTCGACCCCGGTCAGCGCGATCGGGATATCGGCCCATGTGGCGATGCGGCGATGCCGGTCTATGCTGAGCGGCCCTTCACGCTGAACGCCCGAATTTTCGCTCGCCTTCTCCTCCACTGGCAGGGTGCGGCGCAGGATGGCGCGGATCCTCGCGGCCAGTTCGGCTGGAGAGCAAGGCTTGGCAAGATAGTCGTCCGCACCCAGATCGAGCCCTGCGATCCGGTCGGCCTCGTCTCCGCGCGCGGTCAGCATCAGAACCGGAACCGAGCTTTCCGATCGGATGCGGCGCAGCACCCGCAGTCCGTCTACTTTCGGCATCATGATGTCGAGGACGACGATGTCGGCGCGGGAATCCACGATGCGTCCCAATGCGCGCTCGCCGTCCTGAGCGATGGCCACACGAAAGCCCTCCTGTTCCAGATACTCTCCGAGCAATCCAGTCAGTTCGGAATCGTCGTCGATTAGCAGAATGTTTATCATGGTCGGCTAGTCCTTCTGCATCGACCTTAACGCCAAAGCAGGGTTCGGATAGCCAGCTTTTGATAACTTTGCAAAGACTTGACACAACTTAACATTTCCCTGCGGCATACCGACCCCAGTGAGTATCGGAGCCGATGAATGAAAACTGCCCTTGCCCTTTTTGGTGCCTGCGCGCTGGCTGGGTGCAGCGTGCCGCTGATCCAGCCCGATGCGGCACAGGCCGTCGCGGACCATTATAGCACGTCTGTGCCCCAAGGCGGCGTAACTGTGGATGTGAACTGGTGGTCCCGTATCGGCGATCGGCAACTGACCGAAGTGCTGTCTCTGTCCCGGACGAACAGTCCTGATCTGCGCAGTGCTGCGGCGAGCGTGATGTCCGCTCGGGCGCAGGCCGGGCAGAGTCGGGCCGATCTTTTTCCCAGTGTGACGGGCACCGCATCTGCCACCGCAACCGAGACGGAACTGGAGGGGCGCAGCAACAGTCGTTCCGCGGCTCTGGACGCCAGTTGGGAAGTCGATCTTTTCGGAAAATTGCGCAACAGCGCGCGCGCTGAAACCACACGGGCCCGGGCGGAGGAGGTTTCGTACGCTGGGTCTTATGTGTCGCTCGCGGCTGAAGTGGCGAATGACTACGTGGATTACCGGGCCTGTAAGCTTGCAGAAGCCGAGTACCGCGATGCCCTGGCTTCACAGCAGGAAACCGTGACGGCGACAGGCAGTCTTGTGAACGCGGGGATGAGTGCATCCTCGGATCTGTCGCTCGCGCGGGCCAATGTGGCGAGCGCCGAGATCAGCCTGACGACACAGCGGGCCGACTGCAAAGTGGCCGCACAGAGCCTGACGAAGGTGGTCGGCGTGTCCCAGGGGCAGATCGACGCGACGCTCGCAAAGGGTGGCGGACTTCCTGCGACAAAGCACTTTCGGGTCGCATCCGTACCCGCCGACATGCTGCGCCAGCGGCCTGACGTCATCGAGGCTGAAAAGCGCTTTGCCGCCACACTGCTCGACCTTAAGGTCGCTCAGGCGGGCCTTTATCCCGCGCTGGACCTTAGCGGCAGTGTCACGCACTCAGATTCGAAGTCGTGGTCCTTTGGCCCGGCGCTGTCGCTACCAATTCTTGACGGCGGCGAGTCCCGGGCAAAGGTCCGCGTGGCGAATGCGGACGCCCTGATTGCAGCCGAGAGCTATCGCTCGACCGTGCTGACGGCGGTGGCAGAGGTCGAAGGGGCGCTTACCCGCCTTGAGGCTGCGCGCGCAAATCTGACCAGTGCCGAAAGTCTGGTGCAGCAATATCAGGCTTATTTCAATGCGGTGGACGAAGATTGGAAGGCGGGCGGGGTCTCCCTGCTCGACCGGGAAGACGCGCGCAGGCAGGTGCAGTCGGCCCGGATCACCCGCATCAGCCAGCGCAAGGAGCTGCTGGTGCAATGGATCACGCTTTACAAGGCAGTCGGAGGTGGCTGGGTGCCATCGGCGCCTGCCGTGCCAAGTCAAATTGAAAGCTAAAAAATGACCGGAAAAAGAAAACTCCTTCTGAGTGGCGTGGCCGCTGTCGTTGCCATTGGCGTGGTGGTTCTGGTGCTGCCGATGACCAAAGAAAACGACGCCGCATTGGGTGTTGCAGAGACGACGCAAAGTGCTGCTGCCCTCACAGTTGCCGTGACAACACCCCAGAGGGATGTCTGGCCGGTGGAGGTGCAGGCCAACGGCTGGCTCGCGGCCTGGCAGGAAGTGGTGATTTCCGCTCAGGTGGGGGGGCAGATGATTGTATCGGTGAATGCTGACGTCGGTGACACCGTGGCCGAAGATGACGTGCTGAGCGAATTTTCCCGCGGATCGCTGGAAAACGACATCCAGCAACTGGAGGCTGAATTGGAATCGGCCCGTGCGTCCGTCGAACTTGCGACCACCGATGCGGACCGCGCACGCAAACTCAGCAGCGGCAGTGCGATCTCGCAGCAGCAGGCCGCAGAATATCTCTCGACAGAGCGCAAGGCAAAGGCCGATGTGTCGTCTGCCGAAGCGCAGCTTGCCTCGGCCAGGCTGGACCTCGACCATACCGTCGTGACGGCTGTGACCAGCGGCGTGATTTCCTCTCGCAGTGCCGCTATTGGCGATGTGGTGAGCGCGGGCGCAGAGCTTTTCCGCATGGTGCGCGATGGGCGCGTGGAATGGCAGGCCGAGCTGCCGCTGAACCAATTGCGCAATGTCGATGTCGGCACGCCGGTCAGCATTCCCACCCCGATCGGCGAGATCGCCGGTGAGGTGCGGCGGATCTCGCCCTCTGCCTCGGAAAGCAACGGACGGGTGATCGTTTATGTTTCGCTGACGCCGCCCGACGGCACGGTACAGCCCAAGACCGGTATCATGATCTCGGGTGTCTTCAAGATTGGTGAACGTGAGGCCGTATCGGTGCCCTCATCCTCCGTGGTCATGCAGGACGGTTTTTCCTACGTCTTCACGCTGGAAGACGGTGAAACGCCAACGGTATCGCGGGTGCGGGTCGAGACCGGAAGGCGCCAGGATGACCGGGTAGAGATCACCAGCGATCTGTCGGTCGATGCGCGGGTTGTACAATCGGGTGGCGCGTTTCTGTCCGATGGGTCGGTTGTGCGGGTTGCAACGGCAGCGCAGACTTCCGACGCCACAAATGTCGCAACAGGTGAGGCAGAGCAGAACGCTGCGGCTTCCATTGAAAACCAAGTAGAGGCCGACTAATGAATTTCTCCGCTTGGTCCATCAAGAACCCGGTTACTCCGATCCTCGCATTCGCTCTGCTGACCATCACCGGACTGATGGCCTTTAACCGGCTCGACGTGCAGAACTTCCCGGACATGTCGCTGCCGACCATCTCGATATCCGCCAGTCTCGACGGTGCGGCAGCCGCCCAGCTTGAAACCGAGGTCGCGCGCAAGATCGAAGATCAGCTGACCGGGCTCGATCAACTCGACTCGGTAACTACCACAATCACTGACGGTTCGGTCAGCATTTCTGTCGCGTTTCAGGTGGGCAAGGATGTGCAGGTTGCTGCGGACGAAGTGCAGTCGAGCGTCGATCAGGCCCAGGGCGATCTGCCTGACGAGATGGACGCCCCCACTGTCTCCAAAACCACGCTGTCCGGCGGACCGCTGGTCACCTATGTCGTCAGCTCTGACAAGCTTGACGACGCTGAGCTGAGCTGGTTCATCGACAACGATTTCAAACGCGCGCTGATGTCGGTCGACGGCGTCGGCGAAGTGGGCCGACTGGGTGGGGTTGACCGCGAGATCCGAGTCGAGCTCAACCCGTTGCTGCTGAACGGTCTGGGCCTTTCTACCTCTGACGTGAATGCCCAGCTTGATGACGTGCAGCGGGATCTCTCCGGAGGCAAGGCCGAGATAGGCAATGCGTCCCAGTCGGTCAGGGTGCTCGCCGCCTCGGAGAGCGTCGAGGATCTGCGCGCGATTCCGATCCCGCTGCCAAATGGCAACTGGGTGCGGCTTGATGAGCTGGGCACCGTCACCGACACCTATTCTGATCTATCGTCACTGGCCTATCTGAACGGCGAACCGGTGATAGCGGCACAGATCAAGCGCTTGACGGGCTATTCCGACCTCTCCGTGACCGAAAACGCGCGAGAGGCGGTCCGAGGGTTTGCGGCTGAAAACCCCCAAGTAAAGATCACCGAAGGCTATAACACCATCCTGCCGACCGAGCAAAACTATGCCGCGTCGATGGACATGCTTTACGAGGGCGCGGTGATTGCCGTGATCGTGGTGTTTCTGTTCCTGATGGACTGGCGCGGCACCTTGCTGGCTGCAATCGCCCTGCCATTATCGATCATCCCGACATTTCTGGTGATGGATTACATGGGCTACTCGCTCAACACCGTCACCCTTCTTGCCCTGTCGCTGGTGGTCGGCATCCTTGTGGATGACGCAATCGTCGAGGTCGAGAACATTGAGCGGCACATGCAGATGGGCAAGCCTGCCTACGAGGCTTCGATGGAGGCCGCCGATGAGATCGGGCTGGCCGTGATCGCCACCACCTTTACCCTGATTGCAGTGTTCCTGCCCACTGCCTTCATGGGCGGGGTCATTGGCATCATCTTTAAGCAATTTGGCATAACGGCCTCGGTCGCGGTGTTCTTTTCATTGCTGGTGGCCCGGTTTGTGACACCTATGATGGCCGCCTATATGATGAAAACCAAGCCGGCCGAAGAGGAAAGAGACGGCATTCTGATGCGCAGCTACCTGACCGTGATCAAGGGTGCGTTGAAGCATCGCTGGATCCCGGTGCTTGGCGTGACACTCTTCTTTGCGCTGACGGTGATGATGCTGGGTCAGCTTTCGACCGGCTTTTTTCCGGCCTCTGACGACAGCCAGACCCAGGTCAAGATCACCACCGCGCCGGGCACAACCATCGAAGAAACCGACGAGGTCTCGCGTAAGGTTTCCAAGGCACTGGTCGATGTCGATCACGTACAGGCGGTGTTTCAGGCCACCGGTTCGGCTTCCAGCGGCGGCATGGGCGGCGGCGACTCAACCAGTTCCGTCACCTCGGCCACCATCGTAGTGGATCTGACCAACATCGACGACCGTGACTTCACCCAGACCGAGATCGAGGCCGATATCCGCGGCGCGTTGGAGAACATCCCCGGCGCCCGTATCGAGGTCGGTTCGGGCGGCAACGGCACAGAACTTCAGATCACTATGGCGGGCGACAACTCCGAAGCGCTGGAGCAGGCCGCGAGCGATCTTGGTGATGAGGTGAGGGCCAGCATCAAGGGGATAGGCAATGTCACGTCCTCTGCGTCGATGCAGTCGCCCGCAATAGTGATCACTCCCGACTTGGCCCGCGCCGCATCTTACGGGGTCACATCAAAAGGCATCTCCGACGCGATCCGGGTAGCGACCTCGGGCGCCTACGATTCTGCGCTGTCCCAACTGAACCTACCCGAACGGCAGATACCGATCCGGGTCGTCTTGGCTGAGCAGGCCCGCCAGAGTCTGGAGCAGATCAAGCTCATTCCGGTCGCTGGATCAGGCGGTAACGTGACGCTTGGCGCTATTGCCGAAGTGTCTCTCGGCTCTTCTCCATCCGAGATCAATCGGCTTGACCGCTCAAGGAACATCTCCGTGACGATCGAGCTGAACGGTCGGACGCTGTCTGACGTCAATGGTGAGGTAGAACAGCTCCAAAGCTACCAGAACCTGCCCTCAGGAGTGAGCTTTGTCGAACAGGGTGATCTCAAACGGCAATCGGAACTTTTCTCCAGCTTCGGCACCGCAATGGCGCTTGGCATCTTCTGTGTTTATGCGGTGCTTGTGATCCTCTTCCGGGACTTCCTGCAGCCCGTTACGATCCTAATGGCGTTGCCTCTGGCGCTCGGCGGAGCCCTATTCCCGCTGGTCATCACCGGCACCAGCTTTTCGATGCCCGCGGTCATCGGCCTGCTGCTGCTGATGGGGATCGTGTCGAAAAACTCGATCCTGCTGGTAGACTACGCGCTGGTTGCCCGCAGGTCTGGGATGACCCGCTTCGAGGCGCTGGTTGATGCCTGCCACAAACGGGCTCGACCGATCATCATGACGACGGTTGCCATGTCCTGCGGCATGCTGCCTGCAGCGCTGAGTCTGGTCGAGGGTGACTCGAGCTTTCGCCAACCCATGGCCACTGTCGTGATCGGGGGGTTGGTGACGTCGACTTTGCTCAGCCTGCTCGTCATCCCCGTTGTCTACACCTTCATTGACGACTTCGAAGGCTTTGTGACGCGGAGGTTCCGGACGTCATCAAAGGCAGAGGCAGATACGGCATGACGTGTGCCTTTGGGGCGTGAAAGTCCGCGCCCCAAGGGCACATCGGCCATCTGGAAGCAGCCTCAAGGCGCTCGGCAGACACAAACCTCAGGAAGACATCTGCAAGATCTGGGTATCTGATCCGGAACGATTAATCTTGAGCCCAATTTGCCAGATTCCTGGACTGAAGAAGAAGCCCTTGACGCAGTTTCGATGGAACGACTGACGGGGCAGATCGCCGATCTTCTGCCGAGCTGGAGCCTCCCGCCGGTCGTGGATTCCGTTCAGGCAATGCGCGGTGTTGGGTTCATCGTCGCGGTGACAGTGGTGGCCGAGGTCGGAGATTTCAGCGTTTCGACAATCCGCGGCAACTGATGGCCTATCTGGGACTGACCCCATCGGAGCATTCCAGCGGCGCCAGCGTGCGGCGGGGCGGGATTACCAAGGCGGGCAGTGGCCTTGCCCGGCGCGCGCTGATTGAAGGCGCCTGGAGTTACCGCATGCAAGCCCGCGTGAGCCCGAAGCTCCTTGCCCGACTGGAGGCGCTACCGCAGGCTGTCCGCGACATCGCCTGGAAGGGACAACTCAGGATGTGCCAGCGTTACCGCCATCTGGTTGCGGCGGGGAAGGCGAAGGTGGTGGTCATCACGGCCATCGCGCGCGAGATGGTTGGCTTCATCTGGGCGATCGCCAAAACAGTTATGGTTCCTCAAGTAGGAGCCGCCACAGTGTCAGTCTGAGAAGAGCCAACTGGCCTCGATCCGCCCGATGCGCAGGGTTGGGGGCGGAACACGGTGGGGAACCCTCGTCGCCTGTTATGGGCCGACGTCGTCGATGCCCGATCCTTAGAGCGAGGCAGCCCAAGACGAAACCACGGTCATGCGGTAACCAACCCGCGCATGAGAGTATCCGTCTTGATCAAGCACCTTTTTTGACCCAGAGGCGGTCTGCCTTGACCAGGGCGTTTGCCATTTCGATGAGCTTGCGCATGATTGCCACGATAGCGAGTTTGGCGGGCTTTCCAGCAGCACGCAGGTCTTCGTATTTGGTCTTGAGATCCGGGTTGTATCGCATAGCGACGAGTGCTGGCAGCGATCGACGGGCGCACGACCCGACATCAGGGCTACGCCTTGTCGATCAAGCACCGAAAGCGGATTGACTTGCGTCGGGAAAACGATCCCCCGGATCGTTTTCTGATCCTCCTCACCTTCGGCTGGGCCAAGACCGTGGGCGGCATGGCGCAAACCGTCTATCGCGGCGTCGAACGGGTGCGGTCCCGCTTCATCCTGACGATGGCCGCCAATAACCTGGCCCGACTGCCCAGATTGCTGGAGGTATGAAGCGGAAGACGACTGCATGAGGGCTGAAAGTCTCGGACTCTCGTCGACGACCGAAGGGCGCATTTACTCCTTCGGTAGAATATCGTTCACGCGCGTCGACTAATTCAGCGGCCTGTTAGTGGGTGGAGGGCTAAAAACAACGCTCTTCAAGCCGAAGAAGATGCGGGAGCAGAAGCCTGTCAGATTTTGACGTGAGTGCGACCTGGCAAGGCTACCCCCGTCATCAATGTTGGCGGGCGTCTCAGTACGGGATTCGATGTCGAGCAGTGTGAAAATGGACAGGGGTGTCGCGATCTTACTGGTCGATTCGAGGGGTTTCATGTTTAAGGTGTTGATTTTGTGATATAATAAAATGAAATAAAGAATAATTGCCAGAAGGTGAAAAAACGCTTGCGCAATGGTGCCGCTAACCGTAGAACCGCCCCCTGAGCTGCAGCGTAGATCACTAGCTACAACGGGTTCAGAGAAATTCGAGGGTTTGTGGTACGGTTTGCGCCGTTTAGTTAGGGCGCATATTGTACAA
>NZ_AWWI01000017.1 GCF_002760615.1 Puniceibacterium antarcticum
CCTTTCGGTTGGGCCAGAGTCTATCTCAAACTGGATTAGCTGCAGGGGGCAACGTCATCGGTCATAGCCGATGGCCGTCATCTCGGGCATGGCGACGCGTGCCATGGTAGCGGCAGTAGCCAGCGACGATCCGCAGACCTCGCCGAACAGCGCGCAAGCGGCGACCGTGGCCGAAGCGAGCCCACCGCGCCAATGGCCTATCAGCGTTGAGCGCCTGATAGATGCTTGCCGACAGACCCGCGCGCGAGGCGAAGGCCCCCATCATCATGAAAAGCGGGATGACCGACAGCGAATAGCTGGACGAGGTGACGAAGGGCTGGGAGCCGAGCACGAAGCCAAGGCTGAACCAGCCGTTGAGGTAGACACCGCCGACGATTCCGACCGCGCCCATAGCGATGGCCACGGGAACCCGCAGCCCTATAAGTGCCCGAAGCGCGACAAGACCGACAACTCCTGTGTGCTAGGCGGACATGTTCTCATATCCTCCGCAGGACGCGGACTTGGCACAGGATCAGCCAAAGATTCGCGACGGCCGCAAGCGCCATGCCGCCCACCAGTGGAAGCCAGTACCAGTCCATCGGGATGCCGATGGACTGCTGCGGTCGCCGTAGCCGTATTCTCGCAGCATCTGCTGGGCTCCGAACCACGCCGCTCCGGCAAGAAAGCAGAACGCCAGCAGCGCCGCAACAATGGCAAGCCATGCCTGTGTGCGTTCGGGCATGCGGCTGGCGAAGATGTCGATGGCAACATGCTCCTGAGTAGCAAAACCGTATCCGACGTACGCGAGCGGAGATTGATCCTCTCCCATGAATGAACCCTCAAGGAACGCGTACATGTCTCGCTTGATGTCCGGTGGGATTGGCCGACCAATCAGGTCATCATGCTCCTTCTGAGCCTTGTCACGTTCTGCCCGTTCACGGGCGTCGGCCGCGGCACGCATGAAATACTGCTGGCCAATGACGGCTCCTCTGACGGGACGGCGCGGATCATGGCGCGTTACGCCGTGCGCTATCCCACCCGCATCCGCAACATCAGCACCGGCGGCAATCTGGGTGTCTCGGCCAACTATCAGCACTGCTTCCGCGAGGCGGCGGGCAACCACATCGCCATCCTGGAGGGTGACGACTATTGGACCGACCCGGACAAAAATGCCCGGCAAGCTGATTTCCTGGCCAGCCAGCCCGAGGCGGGCGCGGTCTTCTCGCGGATCGAGCTGTTCGACATGGCCAAGAACAGCCGCCGGGTGCAGCAACGTCAGGAAAACCTGCCGTTGCTGCTGGCCGACGAACATTTCGCGCGGAACCAGCACTTAAACCTGACCGCGAATTTTTCGTCCATAATTTTCCGGCGCAGCCTCCTGCTGGGCTCGCCCTTGTCGATCTATCATCCGCGCCTGAGCGAGATCGCACTAGCCTTCTATCTCGACAGGATCAGAAAGATCGGGTTTATGGACAAAGTAATGGGCGTGTATCGCCTCAATCCATCCAGCGTTTGGACAGGAGCAGATCAGATGGGCCAACGGGAGCAAGCAATCGCCACCCGCGCGGGTGCACTGGCTTTCGCGCGTCCGGTCCATCAGGCGGTTGTCCGCCAGAGGATGCTGGATAAACAGCAGCAGCTTGAGGCCCTGCAGGCGCAGAACCCGCAGACCCTCAAGCGACAGGGTGGATGATGACCGACGCGCCGACCACGAACCGCCCCGGACGGGTGGCGGTCATCGTCCTGGGAATGCACCGTTCGGGGACATCTTCGTTGGCGGGGATGCTGGACGGGCTGGGCTGTCACGGGCCTGCGACGCCGATGCCGAAGACGGACGCGAATGCCGCTGGCTATTTCGAGTCGCTACCGGTGTTCCGGCTGAACGACGCGATCCTGACCGCCCTGAGATCGCGGTGGGACGACTGGCGCCCGCTGCGCCCCGACGTGCATCTTTCGCCCCGCCTGGCCGAGTTCCACGATAAGGCCCGCGCCGTGATCGAGGCGGAATATGGCGACGGGTCGCTGATCTATCTCAAGGACCCGCGCATCAGCATGCTGCTGCCGTTCTGGCGGGGGGTGCTGGATGCTGGAGGCTACCGCTACGTCTATCTGAACATCCATCGCAGCCCCTCCGAAATCGCGGCATCGTTGCAGCGGCGTGACGAGATCGACCCCGGCCTGTCGCTGCTGACCTGGCTGTCGCAAGTGCTGCAGGCCGAGCGTCACAGCCGCGGACAGGTCCGGCACTTCACCTCCTACGAGGCGCTGCTGCGCGATCCTGCCGCCGTGGCCATGGCGGCCGAGACGGCTTTCGGCTTTCCCTGGCCGCGACCGGCCGAGGACGGGGCAAGTCGCGTGAACCGCGCGCTGCGCCATCACGACGACGGCGTGCGCGCGGTGCTGGAGGATGCCCGAGTACCCGGCCTGATCCGCCAGACGCTGGAGATCCTGGAGCGGTGGGCTGCCCAAGGCGAACAGGCCGCGGACCACGCCCAGCTGGATGACATCGCCGCCGCCTTTGACGAGGCCGAGGGGCTTTTCGCGGGGGCCATGCAGGCCCTGCGGAGCCGCTCCGCGCAGCTGGCCCCGACCCGCGCCCGCGAAGAGGCGCTCAAGACCGAGAAGGCGGCGCTTGAGGCGCACCTGACCCAAGCGACCAAGGATAAAGCGATGCTGGACGAGCACCTGACGCAGATTACCCAGGCCAGAGACGAGGCCCTGCGCGACTGCAACACCGCCCGCGAGGCACAGGCCGAGGCCGAGGCTCATCAGGCCCGCCAGCAGCAGGAGCTGGACATGCTCACCGACCGCCTGACCCAGATCACCCGGGCCCGCGATGAAGCCCTGCGCGACCGCGACACCGCTTTGGCCACGATCCGTCGTGAAACGATCGCGGTGACGAACCGCGCCGCCGCCACCGAGGCCGCGCGCCAGCAACTGGAGCAGTCGCGCAAGGAGGCCGAAGCTCTAAGTGGTCAGCTGGAAACACAACGACAGGAGTTCCTGTCCAGCACGTCTTGGCGTGTCAGCGCCCCGGTCCGCGCCCTGGGCCGCCTGATCCGACGGCGCTGATCAGCGCACCCGTCAGGCCGCATCCCGTCCTTGGGAGGGTGCATGTTTATCGTCCACATCCAAGACGACCGGCGGCCCACGGGCCTCCCCAAAGGAATGATCCTAACCGGGATTCCGACCGCCATCGGTGATGCCTGAACTATCCCCAAAAATTCAGACACTGACATAAGCTACGATTTGCAGTCTGCTGATCTTCAACGAGCAGTGGATCAGAGATGTCTAAACGCAAGCAGTATGCGCCCGAGTTCAAGACGAAGTCGCGCTGGAAGTCCTGAAAGGCGAAGAAACGGCAGGCCGCGATGATAGGCTCTGGGAAGCCCTTCAGGCCATCCACGACCGCGATCAGGAAGTCCTGGACGCCCCGCGATTGACGGGCCTTACTTCGGTCGCGCCACGTCCGTCTCCAGCAGCATCCGGACATAGCGGGTGTAGGGCACAGCCGCTGGCTTTTGCCTTGGCCTTCACCGCGTCCAGGAGGGCCACGGGCGGACCCTTCCAAAGCCTCGGCCCGGCATCAGCGCGATGCGGAACTTCGCCCTGGAATCAAACGGGTCGGGGAAGAGACCTATCAGGTCTATGGTGTCCGCAAGGCATGGCACCAGTTGAAACGCGAGGGTTCCGGATCTTCCTTGAGGATGGCCATGTCGACTCCAACCTGGTCGAGAACGCCATCCGCAGCCCGGCCATGAACCGCCGCAACGCGCTTTTTGCCGGTCACGATGAGGTTGGCCGTCCCTGGGCGCGCTTAGCAAGCCTGATCGGATCCTGCAAGATGAACGGCTTCGAACCCTATGCCTACCTGCGTGATCTCTTCACCAAACTCACCAACGGCCATCTCGACAAGGACATCGATGCGCTGATGCCATGGGCCTACGCTGTCGCCCCCCATTCCCTCACAATGAGCTCATCCGGGAGTCCCCAGTGAGCTCATTGTGAGCGCTCACGAAGGCGAAAACGTCAGCCGGACGCACGGTCGCCCCCAACCGCAAGTGAAGACTCAATGGGCCGGAACCGGCGCATACAATATATCCAAGCTTGTAGCCCTTAACCTACCGCCTGTTTTAGTTGGCTTATTAGGCCGTTATTTATAGCCTGACAAGGAACAGGCAACTCACAACTGCGGCAAAACATGACCCACAACACCCTCAGAGCCGCCCGACCTGGGCTTAACTGGACGCAGGCACAGCTTGCCGCAGAGACTGGCGTTCACGCCACGAGCGTTGCTTATTGGGAGCGCACAGCGGGCCAGATAATCCACCCCGAGGGGCAGGTAATGCCTAAAGTCTTGGACGCCTTTGCCCGCCATGGCGTGGTGATGGAGGGCGCCCGGATCACCTTCACAGATGCCCCCGCGCAATTACCGTCTACATCGCAGAAACTGCGCCACGACACCGGGCAAATCGCCCTCTGGAAACGCCGCTGCGACGCACAAGCCGGGATCATCGGTCTGCAACGGACGGAAGCTCCAAAGCCGTGCTGATACAGAGGGACGCATCAATGATTTACTGACTCAGGAAGTTAACGATGGCGCTAACCACATCACGGCTGCAGCAAAAAGGCAGACGAAAGATAGGAAGGCATGCCGCATGTCCTCCCAGATCGACAGTGCGATCGCCACGACTGCGGCCCGCGCCAGATCGGCGTAACGGATGGAATCGGTGAACAACAATTCAGCTTCGCCGAGATGGATTGAGATCGGCAGCAGGTCGTCGAGCCGCGCACAGAGCGGTGACGCCTTAAGGTCCACCGCTTCCTAGGCCTGAAGATGCGTGACGGCGACGGCCTGAAGCACGCAGCCATCCGTCATCCGGGCAGATCGGGATAGTTAAAGAGGAAAAAGTCAGCGGAGAAGGTCTTTTGCATCAAACTGACGGCTTCAACCGAATATTGATCTTCATCGCGATTTTCCGACTTGTTCTCAACCGGAAGATCGACGGCATCCCCGAAAAGCTCGGTTGTCAGGCGCGCAAAATCTTCAGTCAGTGCCTCGAAACGCAAGATACGACTTACCACTAGTCTCCCATCATGATCGACTATTCGGCCGCACATAGTCGAAGGTCGATTCAAACAGGCCCAAATGGCGTAGTCAGAGAACGGACCATCCAACGGGGCCGGGTGCGGCCGCTTAAATGCTCGTCGAGCATAGTGGTATCGGCTCCGCATCCTGTTCCAGGGATTGCGCACCACACCGAACGAAACCAAGCGGCTGAATTCTGCTTCACCCAATCCAGTGCGCGCATCAATAGCACGGGCATGGCCTACAGTGTGGACAATTTCGGCACTACGGTTGTTTTCACTCTGCATAGCTGCTGCGATTGACGGCATCCGGTCAAAAGGTACGGACCCCGTTTTTTCTTTGAGGGTTTTAGCGATGCTAGTACCGCCGCATTTGGGGACATGGATAAAAAGAAATGCATGTTCCTTGTTGTATAGACCGGTCATCCATTTTCCTCATCCTAGGCTCTACACTTGAAACGCCTTTCGGAAGTGTAATCACGCCCAAAGCGAATTTTAAAGCCATTTATTGCCTGTGGTTTCTGTGGGTGCTGGAACATAATCCACCGTAAGCGGCCGTTCGTTGATTGCGCAATTTGACACAGCCGAAGGATGCCCGAGTCTTTTCATTTTAACTTGGTAGAGGCGTGCTGCAATGTACATTGCAGCTAACTTATGGGCATAATCGTGAGAAAATAAAAAATGAGACTATCCTTTCTAATCCCGGATTATTCATCCAAATCGTTTCGTGAAGGTTGCGTGCGCCTGCAAGCGGCGTATAATCAAGCTGTCGAAACAAAATCCGCAGCAGCCACGGATCCACGCATGGGTAGAAACGCTACGACCGGTCGCGACCGGATTCAGCCGTTCTCTGACCGTTGAGGCGCACTCAGAGCGTTTAACCGGCGACCCCGGCGCGGTGCTGATTCTGTAGGTGCTCGATGCGACCGGTATCGTGCCGTGGATGGCGGCGCAGATGAAGGACGATCGCCGCTAGGGCGACGTCGTCCACGACCTGCCGTCTTTGCTGCGGACCATGTTGCTTTTGGTGGCGCAGGGCTGGCGAGACCACGACGATGCAGACGCCCTGCGCGACGATCCCGCGATGCGCCTCTCGATCAGTTCCTCGGCCGGGCTGACGCCGCTGACGGAAGAGGTCGGGCTGGCGTCGCAGCCGACGCTGTCGCGCTTTACGGAGATGCTGGCGCGACCGGAGAACCTGAAGGTGCTGCGTGAGGCGGCGCTCGAACTTGTCGGGCGCAACCTGCGCGCTGAAAACGGTGGCGCGCGGCGCACCCGCATTACGTTGGACGTGGACAGTTTGCCGGTCGAAGTCCACGGCCACCGGCCGAAGGCGGAGTGAAACGGCCGCTACAGGGCACGGATCTATCATCCGCTCATCACGTCCATCGCGTCACGCCAGAGGCGTGCTTTCGGCACGACAATCGGCGACATGCTCGACGCCCGTCTGCGCCCGGGCAATGTCAGTACCGCGCCCTCTCGGCAGATTGCTTCGCAATCGCCTGCCGGGCAATGGATGGCGCATTGGACGTGATCCTCGACGTCGTCGATCGCGCCGAAGCCAGCCTGTGCAAGATCACCATCGACCGCCCCGGAGGGGCTCCTTCATTGCAAGGCACGCCTCTGGCGTGACGACGGCGTCTGACCGAACCCCGGCTGTGGACCCATGATCTGGAACATCAGGCCAGCACCTGGGATGAGCCTCGCCGCGTCGTGCTCTTGGTCAAAGAGCGGCCCGACGACCTGTTGCTCGACCGGTTCTTCCTCGTCACCTAGATCTCGCATTTCCAGATGAACGGGCAGGCCCTGCCGGAGCATTACCGCCAGCGCGGCAAGGCCGAGGGGCACATGGGCGAGTTGAGGGACGTGCTGGCGCCCACGCTGTCCTCGACCAACCGGCCGAAGACCCACCTGCGCGGCAAAAAGCCAAAGACGGCGGCGTCCGCTGTCGATGCCTTTGCCTGCAACGAGGTGCGGCTGCTGATCGCTATGCTGGCATACCAGGCCATGCATGTGGCCCGCCGCGCCATGGCGCACGCGACCGGCTCGCCGTGGAGCCTGAGCGCCTCGACCTGTTCCAGGGCCTCGGCCAGGGTGTGACCGTCGTATGGGTTACCTAGCATGGCGCGCATGCCGACGACGAAGCATTCGTCGATCGTGGTGGCGAGGCTGACCTTGCAGCCGAACTCGTAGCGCACCCGCGCCTTCCCCTTTGAGATACAGTCGACGTCGGGCTCGTGCAGGGCGTAGATCTTGCCCTTTCCCTTCGGAGCCTGGTGCAGCAGCTTCGACACGCGCGCCAGAATATCGGCCACGCCGTCGCGCATTGCACCCGCTGGGATGTTGTCCAGCCGCCGACGGATATCGCGCATGACGCGACCCGTGTATCCGCGCAACGTTCTCAGTGCCTTGCGCATCCGCTTGTATTGGCGCGCGTGGGCATACCGGCCGATCTGCATCGCCAGCCGCGGCGCCTTGCGCGCATAGGTCTGGCGCAGGTCGAGGCCAAGCTCCTTCGCAAGCGCGACCAACTTCACCCGTGCCTTTTCGTAGAGCCGAGCGTCCATTGCCCGGCAGGCGCATCCGCAGGATGCTGCCGGGAGGGGGTTGAATACGCGATATTCTTTTCCATCACGGTGGTGTCGACGGAGACCCGCGCAATGCTGTCGTCGTCGATGATACCGCCAGACCGGCCCGCTTGAATCGTCTTGGTCAGCAGCCACTCCGCGCCCTCTTCGCCGATACGATCGCGCCAACGGCTTAGTGATGACGTATGTATCGGCGGGGTGTGCTGGAGTGAGGAGGATCAGAAAACAGCGTGGGGCGCTGTTTTCCCGACGAACGTCTCACCTGTGAAATGCTGAACATACGGGGAGTCCACCCAGCGGGCGATCACGGCCTCGTCCGAGCGCCGATAGGCATGCTGCAGATACATGAGGCCCGCCACAAGCCGTGGCAGCGTCGCAGGCAGCCCTGTCGCCGACGGGAAGAAACCAGCCCATTCCCGCTCGAAGAATTCCCAGTCGATCAAGTCCGCCAGCTTCACCAGATCGTGGCGCATGTCGATCATGTCGACCAATCGGGGGCGGAGGAGGTCATCCTGTTCCTTAGGACGCGAACGGTGCTTCATGGCAGGATCCAAACTGCAGAAATTTCAATTGGATTCTACGAATTCCTGCAGTTTGAAGCCAGAAAAATATCCGATTTATCTCCGTTATTCAGCTACATGGCAGTTGTTCAAGCCGAACTTGGTAAACAGGCCCATAATCCAAAAAGTTTGCGACAGAACCACCAAACGGGAGGGCATTCTACGCGCAGGCGAACTGGTGGATACGCATTTCATCCTGCATTCCCCAAGTAATCTGCTGATTTTTATATCCTGACGATGGAGTTATCTATATAAAATATAATGTTGATTTCTGCGGAGAGCGTGTTTCATGGATCACCCAGAGGGTGCGGGTTCCGCGCGGGTAGATCGGCTGGATTTCTTTGTATCGGGCATCCAGAAGGCCGGCACGACTGCTTTGGACACCATGCTGCGACAGCACGGGTGTGTTCAGATGTCTGCCAAGAAGGAAGCGCATTTCTTCGATGATGAAGGCATTGATTGGGCCGCGCCGGACCATTCGTCACTGCATGCGCTTTTTGACTGGTCAAAGGCCTATGTTCTGCGCGGGGAAGCAACACCGATCTACATGTATTGGCCAAATTCAATCGAACGCTTGGCCGCCTACAATCCGTACGCAAAATTGATTGTCTGCCTGCGCCATCCGGCCTATCGCGCCTACTCTCATTGGCGGATGGAAATGACTCGGGGGGCAGAAAACCTTCCGTTCAGATTTGCAATCCGTGAAGGTCGCGACCGTGTTTCCAACGCCCCGGCGGGTGTTCACAGAACCTATTCCTATGTCGAGCGCGGGTTTTACGCGGCCCAGATCGCGCGTCTCTGCGCGCATTTTTCCAAATCTCAATTGCACTTTCTTCGCATGGATCATCTTTGGGTCAACACGCAAAGGGAACTTGATGGCCTGATGGAGTTTCTGCAGCTGCCCAAGGCGGGGATCGCAGTAAGCCAATACATCGTTTCAGTCGATTCAACCGGTATGGCGCCCATGCAAGCCGAGGACCTTTCGTATCTTTGCGGCCTTTATGAAAATGACATCCAGTTGACCGGCCAACTGGCGGGGATATCACTTGAAGACTGGTGCTGTTGCAACTATACTGAGCCGATGGTCTCTTGAACCGGATTATGGCGTCTTGCGCGCTCGTGTGGTGACGCCTGGCGCTATTGCGAAAGCAGCAAGGCTTCGACATTCACCTTTTCGTAGAATGACCAGCACGACGATTCGGACTCAAGCAACCGCATGCCGATTTCCTTTGCCGCAGGGTCGGTCTGGATGCCAAGCATATTGCGTGATCTCAGCGGTTCATCCAGCTGGTTTGCCGCCGGATTGATCAGGGACAAGGCCTTGCCACCGGATCGAATGATGTCTTCATACCAGATTATCCGGGAAGGAAGAAACCGGCGATACTGTGAAAAGCAGTAATCAAGAAGAATGAGCTGTCGGTTCAGGACATCCGGTTCTGCGTTCAGCAGGGTTACCAGACGCGGATCGAACTGTTCCGCAGCGGGCATACGACCGTCGGAAACCGCCATGCCCGCCGTGCGCCAGGATAACAGCACGGCCAAAGGGTTGCGCACGATTGCAAAGCAGCTGAACCGGCCTATCAACACGGGCAGCGCAGCCGTGAAGAACGCGGGGTGCTTGATATAAAGATGGAAGGTGCTGCTGCTGACATTGGAAACCGCGATCTCAGTGCCGTTCAGTATTGTCGTTCGGCGCCCCTGTGCATCCGCGTCTCCCCTCGGGTTGGGGGGCACTGCGCCGTTCCACGCCTTGCTGGTCGCGGTGCCTTTAGTGAGGATCTGGTCGCGTTGAGCGGCAAAGAATTGCGCAATCGTCCCCAGAAGTTCGGTCGTTTCCAGGCCCTCCAGTTGGTTCGGCGACATGGGTTCGTGCAGAGCCACGCTGTTCGGAACCTTGTTCAAAAGATGGCAAGTCAAGGTCGTGCCCGATCGCGGCAGCCCGGTTATCAGAATGTCTTGCGTGGTATCTGTGTTCATGCCTGCCGGATGTCCTCAAGGATGTTAAGGAATGTCTCGCGTTCGCTCCGGATATCATGGCGAAGGCTGATTTCCTTGCCCTTGTCGCGCAACGTTTTTGAGAGCAGTGGATCGCGTGTCACCTCATGGACCGCGGCCACCAGATGATCGAGGTCAAGCGGGGGTGTCAGTGCCGTCACCCGATCGATGCAGAAGGCGCGATTGCCGATGCAGTCCGGGCAAATCACGACAAGACCCATCGCAAGGGCTTCCAGCGAGGGAAGATAAAACCCCTCCTCAGGAAGGGGCAGCAACACCACCACGCGCGTGCGCGCCATACGGGTAAGAAACACGCTTCTGGGCAGATGTTCTATTTGGCAGTCTACAGTGTAGCCCTGTTCTTGCAGGCGCGCCGTCAGGTCGGAGGCAAGTCTTGGCTGCTTCGAGCCGCTGACGAAGATGTCGCAATCAACGATACCATCGCTGACGGGTAGTAATCCGAAATCGATGCCGTTCGGAATGACATGGATGGGACCGTTACATAGGACGGTGGCTTTCAGTGCCTGCGCCACCTGATCGCTGACGCACAGCCTGATGGCCCGGCGACGCAGGAAACCGAACAACGGGTTGGAAGGCGAAGCGTGTCTTAGGCCTTGGACAAGGTTGACCACCGGTACACGCTCTTCGATGCCGGGGTGCGCTGCCAGCGCCGTCCAGTCCATCCCGGCGACGAACAGGATTTCTGCATTTTCGGGGTCATAGTCTTTGACAACGCCCTGTTTCCCGCGCCAAGGGTGGTCGGTCGCGCTATTCTGCGTCAAATGGATTTCTGCCAAGTAGTTGTCACAACTGAGGGTGTGGTTGAAGTAGTCGAACACCTTCAGGTGCCCACCTGTGAAGGCTTTGAATTCCCTGTGGAAAAGAACTCGTCTTGGCAATGTAAATCTCCGGAAGGGTTTCGCTCGGACGGGCAGTGTCTATCTAAATGGCGGTCGCGGCAGTTCGTGTCAAATACGCAGCAATGCGTCGCCTTTGCAAAGGGGATAGCGCCGATGCATCACCCCAGCTTATTCATCCAAATCGTTTCGTGAAGGTTGCGTGCGGCCGAAAGCGGCGTAGAATCAAGCTGTTCAAACAAAATCCGCAGCAGCCACGGACGCACGCATGGGTGAAACGCTATGACCGGTCGCGACTGGATTCAGCCGTTCTCTCACGATTGAAACTCGGGCAGAAAGATTGACCGGCGACCTCGGCGCGGTGCTGCTTCTGGAGGTGCTCGATGCGACCGGTATTGTGCCGTGGATGGCGGCGCGGATGAAGGACGATCGCCGCTAGGGCGACGTCGTCCACGACCTGCCGTCTCTGCTGCGGACCATGTTGCTTTTGGTGGCGCAGGGCTGGCAGGATCAAGACGATGCCGACGCCCTGCGGCACGATCCCGCGATGCACCTCGCGGTCAGTTCCTCGGCCGGTCTGGCATCGCAGCCGACATTGTCGCGCTTTACGGCGATGCTGGCGCGACCGGAGAACCGACAGGTTCTGCGCGAGGCGGCCATCGAACTAGCAGGCCGCAACCTGCGCTCTGAGAAAGGTGGCGAGCGGCGCACCCGCATTACGTTGGGCGTGGACAGCCTGCCGGTCGAGGTCCACGGCCATCAGCCCAAGGCAGAGTGGAGCGGCCATTATCGGGCCCGGATCTATCATCCGCTCATCACGTCCATCGCGTCACGCCAGAGGCGTGCTTTCGGCACGACAACCGGCGACATGCTCGACGCCCGTCTGCGCCCGGGCAATGTCAGTACCGCGCACTCTCGGCAGATTGCTTCGCAATCGCCTGCCGGGCAATGGATGGCGCCCTAGACGTGATCCTCGACGTCGTCGATCGCGCCGAGACAAGTCTGTGCAAAATGACCACCGTGCGCATCGACGAGGGCTTTCCTTCTAGCGTGTTTCTGGCAGGCTTGGAGGCGCGTGGGATCCATCACGTTGCCCGTCTGCGCGCAAACCCCACGCTCGACCGGCTGGCCGAGCTGCACATGAATCGCCCGGCCGCCCCGGAGGGGCGCCTTCATTGCAAGGCACGCCTCTGGCGTGACGACGGCGTCTGACCGAACCCCGGCTGTGGACCCATGATCTGGAACATCAGGCCAGCACGTGGGACGCGCCTCGCCGCGTCGTGCTCGTGGTCAAGGAGCGGCCCGACGACCTGTTGCTCGACCGGTTCTTCCTCGTCACCTCGATCTCGCATTTCCAGATGAACGGGCAGGCCCTACTGGAGCATTACCGCCAGCGCGGCAAGGCCGAGGGGCATATGGGCGAGTTGATGGATGTACTGGCACTAGCCCTGTCCTCGACCAAACGGCCGAAGACCCACCTGCGCGGCAGAAAGCCGAAGACGGCGGCGCCTGCCGTCGATGCCTTTGCCTGCAACGAGGTGCGGCTGCTGATCGCAATGCTGGCCTACCAGGCTATGCATGTGGCCCGCCGCGCCATGGCGCACGCGACCGGCTCGCCGTAGAGCCTGCGCCGCTTGCGCGAGCGCGTTCTGCGCGGCGGCGGACGTCTTTTCATCTCGGCCCGCCGCATGACCCTGATCCTCGCCGAAGCCGTGGCGCCATTCTGGGCGGCCCTCTGGCCGCAGATCCAGACCCTGCGCGGCGCCAGTCCATGAGCCCCCGCTTGGCGCCCATACCCTCAGACCGCCTACAACGCCTTCGGGCGGCCCTGAACGCATGCGCATCGGCGCCTGACGTTTCACGTTCTGGATGCCGGAAATATATCGTTAGCAACCAAGCCGCGAAACGCCGACGGCGCACCCTTCGGTGTTGCGTGTACGTGCTGCCTAAACCGACCTCAAGCCGACGCTGGCGGCGTCCAAGACCATCCCGGTGAATAATGCGGGATCAGACAGCGGCGCGCCCGAAGCGGGAAGCGGCGCGTTTCCGGGCCTCAGGATCAATGCGGCGCAGCAGCCCTACTAGGCACAGCGCGATGTGCTCGATATGGTCGCGTGAAATGAAGTTACAGGTCTCCGACAGACCCGGGGCGATTCAAATGTGCGAAGCGCAATCCATCAGAGCACTAACAAGCTTTATCTTCATGGACGACGAACCAGCCACGGTCGATCTGGCCATTGTCCTTGGATCTCCGTCGATTTCCAACGTGGAACCTGCAATTGATCTCTACCTTAAGGGGTTCACAAAGAAGATCGTGATCAGTGGGCACGGCCCTTCGCCTGAAAGCGTACCCGAATGGCGGATCTACCGTGATCACGCCTTAGCAGCAGGCGTGCCGTCCGAGGCACTGATGATAGAGCCCAACGCCAGAAATACGTTGGAGAATTTTCTTTTCACGGCAAAAGTGATCACTCAGCATACATCTTGGGATAAGATTTCTCGCATTGCGATCTGCTGCAAACCTATTCATACGCGCCGCGCCTTTATGACGGCACGGAAGCATTTCCCCGGTCACGTGAAGCTCTTTATGTGTCCACCGCGGGACCCTGCCGACCTTCAGGCGCACAATTGGTCGCAGACGGTGATCGGACGTGACCGTGTATTAGGTGAGGTTCGACGTATTGCCGAATATGGGATGAAAAGGGACTTGTCGATTGATTGAATTTTTGGATCTTCCTGTCAGTCTGCGGACCAGTCGTGGCGTTCATTTTGTGGGAATTCTGGGTGCGGGAATGAGTGCGCTTGCCCAGCTTTGTTTAGATCTAGGACTAAGGGTTTCTGGTAGCGATCAAACCGACAATCCGCGCCTCGGCGCGCTACGGACAAAAGGAGCCGGGATAACGATTGGGCACTGCGCGACAAATCTTTTGGGCGCAGACACGGTGGTTTTCAGCCCAGCGGTGCCTCGAGACAATCCCGAGTTGGTAGCGGCAAGGGCGATCGGACTGCGCCAGATCTCGCGCCCAAGGGCTCTTGCTGAATTGCTTGGGGGACAAGAGTTTGTGGCTGTTGCGGGAAGTCACGGTAAGACCACAACAGCGGCTCTGCTGGCCCATATCCTGGAAAGTGCAAACCTTCATCCTGGCTACATGATCGGCGAAACCTGCCCATCCCTTGCTGGGGGAAATGCGAAATGGAGCGGGCAAGGTGTCTTTGTCAACGAGTCTTGCGAAGCCTTCCGCGCCTTGGATTTCTGGCAGCCACAACACTGCATTGTAACCAATGTTGAAGATGAGCATAGCGATCATTACGGATCACTTCAGGCACTAGAGGACGCGTTTGCCGATTTCATCCAACGTGTTCCGGTTGGCGGTAGGGTTCTTTTGTGTGCCGAATGTCCAACACTAGCCGCTATAGCGACGCAGATGGCAGATCGGGTCGAAAGCTATGGATTGTCGCCGGGTACAAACTGGCGGGCCGTCATTCTGGAAATGACGCCAACCACTTCGATCTTTGAGGTCTGGAACAATGGACGTCACCTCGTCAAAATATCTTTGAACCTGCCAGGAAAGCACAATGTTCTGAACGCACTTGGTGCGATTGCCATGGCTTCTTACCACGGGGTTTCGCCAGAGATCTCGGCACAGAGTTTGGGGGAATTTCAGTCCATTCCCCGACGTTGGCAAAAACTCGGGCAAATGGCCGAAGTGGGCGTGTTCGATGATCTCGCACATCATCCAACAGAGGTTGCAGCCACTCTTTCTGTAGCGCGCACTACAGTCCGAAGGAATGGGGCCGTTATCGCGGTGTTTCAGCCGCAGCTTTACAGCCGACTGTCGCGCCTGGCGCCAGATTTCGCGATCGCCCTGCGTTCGGCGGATCATGTCATCATACTGCCAATCGACTGCGCAGGTGAACTGAGAGGCGACGAAAATCCCGAAGCGCAGTTATGGACGATTTTGGACAATCTTCAGGTTCCAGCGGTCCGGGCGAAGACCGCGTTAGAGGCTTGCCGAAAGGTAGCAGAACTGGCTCACCCCGGTGACCTTGTCGTCACTATGGGCCCCGGTTTAGCCCATGAAACGGGTAAAATGGTTCTTCGTTTTTTGGAACGAGAGGCAGGACTCCCGATTGAGGAACAATCAAAGGGCACCACGCCAGTGACACAGTCTACGGCTTTGCGCCTACAATCGGCGTTTGAAGCGCGGGCCAGAACCCGGCCAGACTCACCGTGCTTGACCCTTGAAGAACGGGTCTGGACCTATCGCGAAATTGATTGCCTCGCCCAATCGTTTGCCTTTGCTCTTTCAAAACGCGAGGTTGGTCGAGACGATTTGGTTGTTCTCGTTTCCCATAAAACCCCGCAATTGATTGCACTCATGTTGGGTACGCTTAAGGCGGGGGCAGCTTTTGTTCCAATCGACCCCAAAATGTTGCGTGCTGGTATTCTTGCTGGGTTCGAGCAGGTGGGGGCGGCAATCATCTTACATGATCATGCCGCCGATATTGCGACACCGGCTGGCATTCCGGCAATGCGCATTGACGCCTTTTTGTACGAAGCACTTGAACTCGAAGAACCCCTTGTAAGTTTGAAAGCAGAGACGCACGACAGCGATCTTGCCTATGCGATCTTCACCTCTGGTTCGACGGGAATCCCGCGCTTGGTCGGTGTGGAACACCGAAACGTCTGCAACCTCTTGCAGTTTTCAACGCAGGCGCTTTTTGACGCGGATGACTTGGCCCTTACGCCTTTTATCGACTCAATCAGTTTTGACGCGAGCATTCACCAAATCTTTGCGACGCTGTCATTGGGCGGTTGCCTGTTGATAGAAGCTGATATGACCGGGATCATGCGGTCCAAGAATTTTGGTCACATTACCAATCTTGGCGGCACCCCAACGGTAATTTCAAGTCTGGCACAGATTGGCGCATTGCCAGAATCTTTGCGCGTAATCTCACTTGGCGGCGAAGTCATACCGCAAAGCCTGATTGCAACCCTTCGCCAGAGCACCAAGATAAAAAAGCTGTTCAACTTTTACGGCCCCACCGAAACCACCATCTTTTCCACCGTTGCACAATTCTTGCGCCGTGGCCCGACGGAAGATTTTGCCGATGATGTGGGCGCTAACATCGGCTTTCCCGTAGCGGGCACCATCATTTACCTTTGCGATGCGCAAGATAAATTGGTGCCTGATGGGGCAATTGGGGAAATCTGCATCGCAGGTGCTGGAGTGGCCCGCGGCTATCTTGGTTCCCACGTTCAGACGGAAGAACGATTTGCGCCCGATCCATTTTTGGATGGAACCAAGCAGCGGATGTATCGCACCGGTGATCTTGGAAAGCGCCTACCAGATGGCTCTCTCGAATTTGTTGGCCGCGTAGATGATCAAATGAAGGTCAACGGAATCCGCATTGACCCCGTAGAAATCGAGCTTCACCTCAATGCATGCGCAGGCATCGAACGGGCCGCGGTTGTAAATTTGGCGGGTATATCGGGCCGTTCCGTTCTGACGGCCTTCGTCCTTGCGGATCACACGTTGGATTTTCAACAGATCCGATCCGATATTGCGGCGAAGTTACCCTCCGCCATGGTGCCCAAAGAGTTCATCCGTGTTGATAGTTTGCCCATGTCAAGCAACGGGAAGCTCCAGAGGAATGACCTGCGCAACCCTGTGGCGCAAAAGATGCCCGTCAGTTCAATTACTCCGGCATCACTTGACGGTGTGGAGCGGCGTTTGGTTCTGATATGGCGCGCAGTTCTGCAATGCCAAGATCTGACCGTGCAGGATGACTTCTTTCTACTTGGCGGTGATTCCCTCGCTTCTGTGCAAATGGTTATGGCTGTAGAGAAGGCATTTGGAATGAGGCTCTCCGCACAAGCCTTGGAAACCATCGGGACAATTGAAGCGATGGCGGATCAAATTAGGGCGCTGTTAGCGGATCCGAAGTCGCTAGGGAAGATACAGCCCGACCTCGCGGAACGAATTTTGGACAAGCAAAAGGCGTTCTTGGCGGCTTGGAAAAGCGAGAACATTGATCAGTCAGGGTTTATCCGCACCCTGAATTGCGGAGGCAAGAAGCCCGGCTTGTTTTGGTGTTTCCAAGGGTTCCCAGAACTGAAGGCTCTTGCCAAAGCCCTTGGCCCAGATCGCCCATTGCATGGAATGCGTTCGGCCCATATGATCATGGAACATGTGCCCGATACGATCGCGACCCTTGCCCATCAATACAGCGAAGAGATTATCTCTCTTCAACCCCAAGGCCCTCTTCTATTGGGAGGCAATTGCCAAGGAGCCACGATCGCCCGCGCGACAGCCTTTGCTTTGCGCGCCCGCGGTCGTGAAGTACGTCACTTGCTTCTTATGGAACAGGCCAGTATTTGGCCTTACGACAAACAAGTTGGGCTGATCTTTGGGCGCAATAGCAGTCACAACCCTTACCTGACGAACGAAGACCCTGAAACTGCGTTCAGAAAGGCCTATGCACAGGGTTTTGCAGTAGAGATCGTTGAGGGTGCCCATGGAGAGTTCTTTATGGAGGAAAACATCCCTTCGCTGACTCGCGCAATCAACGCCCTGATCGACAGACAGGTCGAGAACCTGTGCTAGTTGGGTTTGGCGATCACGCGGTATCTGCTACACGCAAGACCGCTGTAGTCCACAGCGCTGCTGACATTTGCTACAAAGACTTCAAATCCTGCGGCCTCAATCATGCACATCACTTCCGCCTCGGAAAGGAAGAACTCAAATTGGCCTGACGGGCTGGTAATCTGAATCACCTCCCCCGTCTTTGAATTCGAGATAGTCTGACCTAGCCACCGTTCAGCCAAATCGGAAAACTCTGCGTCCGAACGCGCCAAATCTGCCAAACTTCGCGTTGTTGCTGTCAACTCTTGCGGCCAATCTGTCTGAGAAGTAGCCGATATAGCGGAGCATTGCAGCAACTTAGATGCGCCCGCCGAAAAGCTAATCAAGCAAATCCCCTGTTGTTTGATATGCCGCCGCGCTTCTTGCAAGAGAGCGGGAATATAAACTGGCGGCATGCAATTCAACACAAAATCTTGCACAATCAAATCGAACTTACGGCCCGCAAGCCGATCTCCGATGGCGCAGGCATCAGCCTGAATGAATTCTATTTCAGGCATGTCGACGCCGAGTTCTTGATAAATCGTCGGCAACGGAATTTGATCAATCGCAAAAATTTGAACATTGTCGATGCCACGGCCCAGAAGAGCTTTACGGAGATCATCAGCATTTGTGGGTGTCGTATAACCTTGAAACAAGCATTCAAGGTTTGATCCAAACGTGGCGAGGGATGCAACAAAGTGATCGGAGGTCGCGAAAACAGAAAGACTCGAGGCAAGCGTTGGAGCGTCGGGGCAGAAATCGGGACTCGTCTCTAAGTAGCGTCCGACTAAATGGACATCAGCCAAATGTCTAATCGCCTCGGCACTCATCGTCAGTACGCCCCTTGGAACGGCCCGTCTATCAAGCAGTGTAGGTCAAATACGATAGGTATGCCACTCGATCGGACAGGAATAGTCAAAAAGCTTTTCTTCTGAGCCCGGATGATCCATACAAATCGTTTCGTGAAGGTTGCGGACGCCTGAAAGCGCCTTAGAATCAAGCTGTTGAAACAAAATCCGCAGCAGCCGCGGGCGCACGCATGGGTGAAACGCTACGACAGGTCGCGACCGGATTTAACAGATCTCTGACCGTTGAGACGCGCTCAGAGCGTTTAACCGGCGACCCCGGCGCAGTGCTGCTTCGGGAGGTACTCGATACGACCGTTAAGGGAGCCATCCACACAGGAAATAGCGGACGGTTGCTGAATCGTGGCATCTCACGAATAGAACAAGGACGCACCGGAGGTCGTGGATGCAAGCAGCTCGTATATGGTTTAGACAGCCCATCCCTCCACTTACGCTTTCTCAGGTGAAGGAATACCTGCAAGCGATGGGGGCCGAAGTGAACGAGACAGAATGGCGCCTAGGTGGCTATGTCGTCCCCCAATTGCTTATAGTCAGTCCCATCGTGTTCCTTGCGCAGCTAGAAGATGAAGAATGGGTCATTGAAAAAGCCGAAGATTTTTCACAGCGTGCGCCTTCGGCCATGCGGACCAAACTTTCGATCTGCGATGCTCGGTTGTCTTTTGGAGGCACTGAAGATGAGAAAGTCACCAAGACCGATCAGGGCACATTCGTAGTGGCGGGGTGGACTGAGTTCGATCCAGCACACCCGCAAGCTAGGATACTGTTCGAAGGGCTTGCGCGTAGGGTCGATGGTATCTTTGAGGACAACACTAGCGGGATATGGTGGGCACCAATCTGACAGTCCGCTGTGGGCTTATTCTGTTCAAAAGATCACCTCCTCGCCCAAACGGGCCGGATCACGAGAATATTTTCCCGAAAAAGTGCCCTTATGAAACCTATGTTTGGGAAATAACTTTTGGCGAGAACAGTATTCCAATTTTCCAAGTCATTTTTCGCGTAGCGGAGTTTTTCAACATGGGGTAATGGTCGGACAGCTCTTCGAAGACCTCTGATAAGATCAGGGTCATCAGCTAGAGGAGAAGACTTATGGACTATTTCGCAGGTTTGGATGTCTCGCTTGAGAAGACGCACATTTGCGTCCTCGACCCAGAGGGTACGATTGTCGGTGAGACTGTGGCAGCTTCGACGCCGGAAGCCATCGCCGCAGCGTTGAGCAAAGCGCCTGCTTGCAGGTCCGTCGTTTTCGAGACCGGTCGGATGGTGCCGATGCTCTACCACGGTCTGGTCGAGCGCGGGGTGCCAATCATCTGTATCGAAAGCCATCAGGTCTACCATGCGCTCAAGACCCTGGCCACGCACAAGACCGACCGCAATGATGCCAGGGGGCCCGCGCATTTGGCCCGGACCGGGTTCTTCAAGCAGGTTCACGTCAAATCGCTTCCCTCCCACGCGGTCCGCGCTCTCATTATGGCCCGCAAGAAGCTGGTGGGGCAGCGGATCATGCTGGAGAACCAAATCCGCGGACTGGCAGTTGTGTTCGGAGCGAGATTGCCACGCGGGCTCTCTGCGACCTTCGTCCGCGATGTTCTGGCCATGAGCGAGGGCGTCGTCGGCCTCTCCGCCGCAATGCGCGGCCTGATCAGCGCACGCGAAGCCGTGCTCTCGGCTGTCGCCGCCATCGATGCCGACATCAAACACCTCGTGCGGGAGTCCAAGGCCTGCAGACGGCTCATGACTGTCCCTGGCGTGGGGCCGCTCACTGCGCTTGCCTTCGGTGACGGGGTGATCCGGCGCGAGACTATTGACGGGGCTTTGCGCTGCAGTGACCGCTTCAAGGCGATCTATGATGAAATCGGGGGCCATGGACTGCATTTTCAACCGACCAAAATGACTTCTGCGACAGTTTGAAGGGGAAGGACCGGCGGCAGCATCACCGATTGATCGAAAGGCGCTCCGAGCGTCAGCTTCCGGGGATCAGACCACTTAATTGTGCTACTGCAGCAGAGCGCTTGCTGCGCCTGGCGCGAATGTCGTGAAAGGGCTGGCTGCCGTCAGCTGCAGCCTGCCCTGAGGCGGTTTCGCCCCGGTGTCTTCATGCTGCTCCGCCGCAAAGCGGCTGTAGCCCTTAGCTGCCGGTCATAAGTGCTTCCATCGGCTGCCATTCGCGTTTTGGTCTCCGGACTTGGGAGTCGAATGCGAACCAGCATCCGCCACCGCCGAGGCCTTGGTCAAAGCGTCGGTCGATCCTGATACCCGACAAGGCGCAGAACAGCAGGGTGCCAACCCCGCCATGCCCGACGAACAGAACATCCTCTTCGTGTGGACCCGTTAAAGAGGCCTCAAACTCGCTCACAATCCGGCGTTGTGCGTCCTCTGCTGTCTCCCACCCGCTCACGCTCGCTGCGGGTTCGGCAAAGAACTGGTCCGCCACAGCCTCAAATTCGTGTGGTGGGAGGAAGCCCGTGGCGCTGCGGTCATTTTCGTGCATCCGGGGCCGGACCTCTACCGCAACGCCCAGTGCCAAGGCGAGAGGTGTAGCAGTCTCAAGTGCCTTGGTCTCGTTACTGCTGACAATCCTGCGCGTTACGGAAAGAGATCCGAGTTGAGCGGCCAATGAAGACACGCGGTTACTGCCTACTTTGTTCAGTGACCAGGCCCGGACGTCCTTTAGAGGCTCTATCAGAACCTGTGGATGGGTCAGGTAGCGGACGATCCGGGACATGGCGAAGCCTGTGGTTATGGGCGCTGTTAACAAAGACACTCGTGGCGGGCGTGCCGTCAGTCAATGTCTGAAAAATCCGCACTGTTGCCGGTCGGGTGTACTTGAATGATGCAGCTGCGACGACAGGCAGCCTGCCGTCGTTCTGCTCTCACCATCCGCTACCATCGCCTCGAAGCGTTCGAGGCGTGGAAATCTGCGGCAAATGCCGCTTGATCAACGACCGGCACCCTTCACCTCCTGCCGGAAGTGTTTCCGATAACTTATCAAATGGGAATCCCATACGATTCAGCTCAAAGGCAAACCGCTTTAGATAGCCGAAAACTGAAAGAGTATGCCACGACCGACGAATCTGAGCTCAAAGAGGCGTCCCGTGAGGGATCCGATGATGCTGAGGTCAACCTGGCAACCTGATCACGTCTCTTGTCAGTGCCTCCGCTCCCCGGAATCTTCCAGCATCATATCCAGGAATGGATTTCCGAGGAAGGTGTAGCCGGATGCGGACCTCATGTCCCTGAAGCGCGGCATGGTCACCATCAGGGCCGCGTGAACGCTCTCGCATTCGTCACAGACGTAGCCGAGGGCCGTCATGCCACTGAGGGTGTCGAGGGCGATCGAGGCAGCGCCATCCAGCAGCGCAGAAGCGGCGACATTCACCAGGTCGTAGACATCTTCCGCTTCGGTTGGATGGTCATCCCTGAAATCATGCGCAAGCATTGCGACGAGGTCTTGGCTGGGCTGGTGCGGCTCTTCCACCACGTGCAGCATGCCACCGTTCGCCTCCAGCATTGCCGCATAGGGAATACAGCCCTGGATCTGCATCAGGTATCTGGGATCATCCTCAAGCGACGAGTCCTCCATGACATGAATCTCGATTACTGGGTGATGCGTGTCGCAATCGGGGCAGGTGTATCCCAGCATCATCCCACCGGTCTTCTTGTTGCGGTAGGCCTCCACGGTGCCGTCCTGAATGACCTTGTCCGCCATGACCATCGCGCTGGCAATCTCCTGAAACGGGAGCGTGTAGCGATGCATGTTGTTGCCATCGATCTCTGAAATCCGGACAGCTTTGGTTTTCTTTGGCGCCATACGGGTTGTCCTGCTTCTTTTCCGGGTCACTCCTCGGCCTGCTACCGGTTATCTGTACCGGAATCACTGATTCTCACGTATGTTTTTTTCAAGATGAACGCAGTGGCCATGATGATCCGATCTTGTGTCACTGCGATGTTTCGGACTGCTCCCGCCGTTCTTCTCCCTCCCTCAGAACGCGCGCTAGGCGACGGATTCTGAGGGCACGGTTGAACTCGCCCCCGAAAATTAGGATCAGTGCGGCGAGGTACATGAAGTAGAGGGTGGCGACGATACCGGCCAAACCGGCATAGTAGCTTGCGTAGCTGGCGAACGTTTGCAGGTAGAATGAGAAAGCAGAGGTGAGCAGAATCCAGAGAGTGAGTGTGAACAGGACCCCGGGCCAGATGTTCGAAAAACGCGTTCGTCGCGCGGGCAACAGCACATGAGCCAGGAAAAGCGCCACCATCAGAATGGCAGCAACGGCGGGATAACGTATCAGTCCAAAAGTCACCGAGGCCGGATCGAAGTCCGGCATCAGCACGTGCAACAGGGATCCAACCCTTGGCGCGATGACCAGAAGATATCCTACGAGCGTCAGCACCAGGCTCGCCATGACGACCACGGCCGCCTGCACGCCAAAGAGCACGACAGCCGATCGGGTTTCACGAATGCCGTAGGCGCGGTTCAGACCAACACGCACGCCTTCGACGCCGCCGACTGCGAACCAGATGGTCAGCAGGATGCCGATGCTGAGCACGCCACCGCGTTGAACCGTCATCACCTGTTTTACTTCCGATACGATGGGTTCGACCAAGGTTTGGGGCATGATCGCGATCAGGAATTCTATCAGGTGATCCGCCATTGATCGGTCGCCGATAAAGGCTGTAAGCGAACTCGTGAAAATGAGGAACGGAAACAGAGCCAGAAGCGCGCGAAACGCCACATTGCCTGCCAGGCCAAAGGCGTCGTCGCTCCAGAGCCGCAACGTCGCCTCGCGAAGTACCGCCCATGCGGCGCGCAGACCGGTGCCGTGCAGCAAATCCTCTGGCTGTTCGCTGAGAATGCCGTGCGTCAGCACGGAGTCCTGTCCAGAGTCTTGACCCGGTTTGGCGTTCATTGCGTTCCTGCGTTCATGATGGGCTCCGGCACGCGACCCGTCAGGATGATGCAGTGCCGCTTGGGCTCACAGATAGCGCCATCGGGTCTGCCTTGCCATAGAGCCGAAAGGTATGCAGCTGTCTCAGGTCAAACCCGGTGAGGTTCGCACCAAGTCAGATTGCCCGACCCGTTCCAGTTCGTGGGGCACCGTTTCGACTGACCTGTTCGATTTTAGCCGGGTCGACAGATACGGCAGAACGCTGCGTAGGTCGCGCAATTTATCAATGGCTGTGAAAGTCCAATGTGTTTGCGATGAAGCCGTGATATCATATCGGCGCTTGAATACGAAAACAAACAGCGCCCGCCTCGGGCAGAGTTGCCGGGCGGGCGCTTGTCGGCCCAGCAAGTCGGATCAGTTCTCAAGCGACCAGAGATAGGCCAGAAGATTACCGCGATCCTCTTCCTTCTTGAGGCCGCGAAAGCTCATCTTGGTGCCCTTGGCAAAATCGCCAGGGCTGGTCAGCCAGGCGTTGAGCTTTTCCGGGGTCCATTGCTGACCTTTCAGATCTGTAAGAGCCGGGCTGTATTTAAAGTCCTCGATCGAGGCGATGTCGCGGCCGATGACGTTGACGAGGTAGGGCCCGACGCGGTTCTGCTCTTTATCGGCGACATGGCACGCCTTGCACTGATTGAAGACTTTGGCACCAGCCTCTGCGTCGCCATCAAGGAAGGCCATCTGCTCTTCGGACCATGCACCCGCCGAAGCTTTCTGCGCGGCGTCGCCCGGCGCTGCCGCATCTGCAGTTTCTGTTTCCGCAGGCGTAGCCGTAGACGCAGGTGCGCCGCTTTCGGCGGTCGCTGCTGTGTCAGAGGCGGCGATTGCATTTGCATCTTGCCCGGACGTTGATGATGCAGACGCAGTTTCCGTCTGTGCGTCCGGCTCGGATGATGCAGTTTCTTCGACCGCAGGCGCTTGCTCTGCGGCATCGGTGTCCTGAGACTCATTGGCCGCCGGGTCTGCTGAGGCGGTTTCGGTTGCCGGTTCTGGCGCAGGGTCTGCCACGGCAGTCTCAGATGTGTCTTCGGCTTCCGGCGCCGAATTCGCCGTATCCACAGCATTTGTTTCGGCGGTCTCGGTTGTTGCACTGTCCAACGCTTGAGGTGCAGTTTCGGCAACCTGCTCGGGCTCGTTGGAAGTCTCAGATGCGGGGTCTGCCATTGCTGTCTGTGTTGCGGCAGAGGTCTCGGAGGCCGACCTCTGATCTGGTCCGGTCACCGCATGCCATCCAGCAAAAAGAACCAGAAACAGACCGAACACCCCGATAGCAGCAAGCGCCGCTTGGTCTAGTGGATCCTTGTTCTTGAAGTTCTTGAATATCATCCTGTCTCCCCTTTAATTCCAGATTTACTTTACTTGGTGCATCGCGCTGGTCCGAACACGGTTTTTACCCAAAGAGACACCTCGTCTACAACGATTTTGCCCGCGACAAGTTCCGCTTCGTGCCGCACGTGGCAGGGAGTTGTCACATAAACTCGCCAGAGTGATCGATTGGTGCAAAGTCGCCGTTTCAGGCGATGTTTGCCGCCGCTTTCAGGCTTCGAATGCTTCCATCCGATGGTCACGGCGGGACCGCGGTAGGATGGAACGAAGAAACGGTTTCGGGTTGCTGGGCGAACTGAAACAAACCGCTGCATCGTCCGTTCTCGTTTGCAAAACGGCAGATGGCTGTTTTCCGCAGGGTTAAACACTGGGACGGATGAAATTAACCTGACAATCCCGTCGGCAAAGGTTTGCCAAGGCGACATCTAGGCCTGCACCAGCATCAGGATCATGTCACCGACGTGCTGTCGCAAGATTGCCTGGCCCTCTTCGTCGAACAATTGTCGCCCGAAGATGTGTGAAAATGTCGCTCGGTTCGAGACGTTGAAGTAACTCAGCGCCGAGATGTGCCAATGCAGCTCAACCGCTGTCATGCCGGGGCGGAATGTGCCTTGCGCTACCCCTTGCGCGTAAATCTCCTCTATAATGCGAATGACAGAGGAGTTTTCACCAGACATTTTGCTGGCGTCGGGCATGTAGCGCGCGTTGTGGACGTTCTCGATCATGACGAGCCTGATGAAATCCTGCGAACGGCGGTGGTTGTCGAAGGTGAAATCGGCCACCTTGCGCAACGCCACGGCGGGCGGCAGCCCCGATAGTTCCAGCGCATCCTCGGCCTCTCGAGTCTGGCGGTAGGCGTCAGCCAACACTTCGCGGTACAGGCCTTCTTTATCAGTGAAATAGTAGTAGATCATCCGCTTGGACGTTGACGTGCGGGCGGCAATCTCCTCGACCCGGGTGCCGGACAAACCCTTCTTTGCAAAAATCTCCCGCGCGACCTCCAGGATGTCGTTGCGCACGCCATTGGGATTCTGCTTCCACTTGCGGCGCGGCAGATCGGTGTCGTCTTCGGGGTCTGTTATCTGCGTCATGTCCGTCGGTCTCCTTCGCAGGTTAAAGGTCTACTTAGTCAAAAGACTCCCGGAAGTCGCGTCATCAGTGACGGAACGGACCAAAATTTAATCAGCTTGAACATTTTGTTGACAGAATTAACCAACTCGAACAATCTTGCCAAAATCCGGTTGAGGGCCGGACGGGAGGAGACTGCTTTCGTGACCAACGAATGGATGCCCAGCGCGGACAGCCGCCCGATGGGTTGCGACCGGCCTGTGCTTGTAGCCATGTTGCGAAGCCTCGGTTTCAGCTGGGTTGGGCGGCAGATTGTTAAGGAGGCGGAGCTTTGGATCAAAGGTGAGCTCCGCGTTGTCTTCAGTAGCGGGACTGGGGGCTTCACTCAGTCCGCCTATACCGTCAACGGCCTGAACATCTGCGACATGGGCCTGTCGGTAGACGACGCGGACGCCACGGAGGCAGTGGGGGCAAGCACCTTTTCGCAGCCCTCAGGCTTCGAAGAGCATGATATTTCGGCGATCATAAGCGCGGGGGGAGGCATCCTGTACTTCTTCGAACGCAAGAGTGCTCTGCGCGACCTGTGGCAGACGATGAATTACGAAGAGATGCTGACGTTGTCACTGTTCTGTGGCTCTCTTTCCGAGGGGGCAAAACAGCCATGTGTGGATGTCGTGGAACCGCGCGGTCTGGTGCGGTCTCAGGAAATCGCGGAACTGGACGGCGCGCTGTGGCTGACGCTGAAGCTGCGATATTACCGGGTGAGCGAGACCTGCTTTGTGCAGCTTCATTCAATACTTTTGGGCGACGGCATCTTCTTCCAGATCGTCGAACCGCCGGAAGGCTGCGAAGGTCCGAAAGCTCCCTATCGCGTCGCGGCGCAAGCTGAGTTGACACGGTCGGCCGCCATGCCACGCATCTGAATTCACGGATCATCAAGGAGGAGACAATGATGAGGACGACACGCAGAACAGCCCTCGGGCTTTTGACAGCCAGCGCTATGGCGTTGACCACAGGACTGCCCGCTCGGGCGCAGGAAAAGCCGAAGCTGCGCTTCTCGGCAGTGTTTTCAGAGCAGGATATTCGCGCCGAGATGATGCAGCAGCTCCAGGCCGCAGTCAGCGATACCGCCGACGTCGAGATGTTCTACGGTGGAAACCTGTTCAAACAGGGCACCGAGATCATCGCGATCCAGCGCGGCAATCTGGAAATGGGCAACGTGGCCCCGCAGGACATCGCAAACCAGATCCCAGCGTTCTCGATTCTGACATCGGCCTACCTGTTCCGCGACGCGGCGCACCTGAAGACCTTCTTCGAGAGCGATGCCGGGGCGGAAATGAAGAAGCTTGCTGAAGATCAGCTTGGCATCCACATCCTCGGGCCGACGTATTTCGGCACGCGTCAGGTCGGTCTGCGCATCGACAAGGAGGTCCAGACGCCCGAGGACATGAGCGGCGTAAAGCTGCGGATGCCAGGTGGCGATTCCTGGCAGTTCCTGGGCGAGGCGCTTGGCGCGAACCCGACGCCGATGGCCTATGCAGAGGTCTATACTGGCCTGCAGACCGGTGCCATCGACGGGGAGGACAACCCCTATCCGAATATCGAGAACATGAAGTTCTACGAGGTAATGACCCAGATCGTGCGCACGTCGCATCTGGTCGGCTACGACCTGCTGGTGATCTCGAAGGCGGCCTATGACGCGATGACCGAAGAGGAGCAGACCGCGTTCGATACTGCCGCCGACGAGGCCATCGCCTGGAGCACAGAGCAGCATCTGGCGCGCGAGGAAGAGCTTGGCGCGTTCTTCGAGGAGAAGGGGCTGAAGATTTCGACCCCCGACGTCGAGGCCTTCCGAACCAATGCGCAGCAGATGTACCTAGACTCGGACATCTCTAAGGATTGGCCCGAGGGCATGCTGGACAAGATCAACGCGCTGTAAGGGCGTCACGCCATGCCCGCCGCACTGTGCGGGCATGGCAGACCTGAGGGGGGAGAGCGGGAATGGAGCGTCTGAGGACGGTCGGCGGCTGGTTGCACCGGCGCGCGGACGATATCGCGTCGATCATGCTGGCGGTGATGTTCATCGCGTTCATCTGTCAGGTTGTGTTCCGCTACCTGCTGAACCTGCCGGTGGGCTGGGCGTCGGAGCTGTCCATCGTCATGTGGCTGTGGCTGGTCTTGTGGGGCGCTGCCTTCGTCGTGCCTGAAAAGGAAGAGATCCGCTTTGACATCCTCTACTCGTCCGTGAGGCCCGGAGTGAGGCGGATCATGGTTGTCCTGTCGTCACTGGCCTTGCTGTTCCTCTATGGATATTCTCTGCCCGCGACTTGGGATTTTGTGACCTTCATGAAGGTGACCAAGACGTCCTACCTAGACATACGCTATGACCATCTGTTCTCGATCTTCGTCGTCTTCGTCGTGGCCATCCTGCTTCGCTACATTTGGCTTCTGGTGCAGGCATTCCGGGGCCGGGTGCCGGACACAGCGTTCAGCAAGGACGAAGCGTGATGCTCGATCCGTTCACCCTGAGCGTCGTGTCAATCGTGGTGCTGGCCCTGCTAGGGCTTCCCATTGGGCACGCGATGATTTGCTCATCAATTCTGTATCTGCTGCTGGCCGGTCAGGACATGGGCATTGCGGCCGAGCAGATCCTGAACGGGCTGTTCACCAGTTACATCTTGCTGGCGGTGCCGCTGTTTATTCTGGCGGCGGAGCTTATGAATTCCGGCTCCATGACCATGAGGCTTCTTATCTTCTGCAACGCCTTCGTAGGGCGGTTCCGGGGCGGATTGGCGCTCGTAAACGTCGTGCAGTCGGTGATCTTTGCAGGCATGTCCGGGTCTGCCATTGCGGACGCCGCAGGCACCGGCAAGATGATGCAGAAGATGATGACCGAAGGGGGCAAGTACCCACCTGCCTTCGCTGCTGCGCTGACCGCGAGTTCCGCCGTCATCGGGCCGATCATTCCGCCATCGATCCCGGTCGTGGTCTACGCACTGGTCTCGGATGCCTCCATCGGCTTTCTGTTTCTTGCGGGCGTTTTGCCGGGATTGCTCATGGGGCTGGCGCAGGCGTGCATTATCGTGGGCACCGCGCGCGCGCGGAATTTCCCGGTCGAGGCACCTGTGCCTGTGGGCGAACTGCCGGGCATCACGTTCCGCGCCTTGCCCGCCCTGATAATGCCTGTCGTCCTGCTGGGCGGCATCTATGGCGGTGCGACCACCCCGACCGAGGCCGCAGCCGTTGCGGCACTCTATGCTCTTCTGGTCTCGGCCTTCCTCTATCGCAGCGTGTCATTCGCATCCCTGCGCGCATCGCTTTCCGGCTCTGCCCGCACCACCGCGTCGATTGGTATGCTTATCGCGGGGGCGCTGGTCTATAACTACGTCGTCACGATCGAGAACATCCCGGCCAGCCTCAGCACCTTCCTTGCGGGGTTCGACATGAGCCCGGTGCAATTCCTTCTGATGGTGAATGCGATCTTGCTGATACTCGGTTGTCTACTGGAAGGGACCACGATCCTGCTGGTTGTCGTGCCTGTGTTCATCCCGACGGCCAATGCCCTTGGGATCGACCTGGTGCATTTCGGGATCGTCTGCGTCGTCAATATAATGCTGGGCCTGATCACACCCCCCTACGGGCTGTTGCTGTTCGTCATGACAACCATTTCCGGTCAACCGCTGGCGCGCATCGTGCGCGAAGTGATGCCCTTCCTGCTGGTGCTGATCGCGGCGTTGGCACTGATCACATTGGTCCCAGGGATCTCCCTCTGGCTACCGCGCCTCTTTGGCTACACGGGATGACCGCAATGAAACCGATCTATGTCCTGAATGGACCGAACCTGAACCGCCTCGGTCAACGCGAGCCCGAGATCTATGGCCACATGACTCTGGTGGAGGTCGAAGCAATCTGCCGCGATGCCGCCGGCGACTGGCCTCTAGAATTCCGGCAGAGCAATTCCGAGTCTGAAATGATCGGCTGGATCCACGAGGCAACGGACGACGGTGGGGGAATCATCATCAACCCCGCCGCATTCACTTTCTACTCCATGGCGATCATGGATGCGCTCAAGATGTTCCCCGGACCGCTGATCGAGTTCCACATCTCCAACATTCACAAGCGCGAAAAGATGTATCATCACTCGCTTGTGTCTGGCGTTGCAACGGCTGTAATGGCCGGGCTTGGTGCCCCGGGATACCGGATCGCAGTGCTAGAACTTTTGCGGCTGATGAAGGGCAGATAGATCCTCAGTGCTCCTGCGCGATAAGGTGGAAAATCCGGCACTGTGATGCCAACTCCCGGCAGTCTCGAAACGCGTCGCATCAAGCCTTGGGTCAGGCGCAGTGGTTGGTGAAAAAAATGCTCCCAACGTCAAGCAAATCTCAATCGCAAGGTCAGAGTAACGAGCTTGTCCGACCGGCGTCATTCGACGCTGCGTCAACCACACCCCGAGCGTCTTTTCACTGATCCAAACCGTCAGATAACCGCGTCGCCGCAAGTCCTCGTTATACCCAGACCAATTGTCACCCGATGCTTTTGCTTTGGGATCATGTCACGACGATCGGCGTTTAACTTGTGCGGCATTTACACCATCCTGAAGGGTAAAGGACGCATCGATTTCAACCGTGGGACGATCCCTGCTACAAGGGCCATAATACTCTGGCGGAATACTGTGGCGGATGAAATTAACCCGGCAATCCCGTGCAGTCTTTCTAACCGTAGACGGTCACATTGCGCCCATGCATTGCGCGGTCGGTCCCTTGACACTCTGGCAACAGCAATCCCACATGCGGCACATCCCCCGCGGGTACAGGAGAGCCGCCATGCGCACTGATTTCGACACCGAACTGGAAGACCGCCTTGTCCGTTACGCCGTGATTGACAGCCAAAGCGATGGGCACAGCCCGACGGTGCCCAGCACGCCTATCCAGCTGGATATGTCGCGTCTGCTGATGGCAGAGCTGAAGGCGATGGGGGCGCAGGACGTGACCCTTAGCCAAGACAGCGTCGTACTGGCCACTATCCCCGCGACCGAAGGAGTCAACGCTCCGGTGGTAGGTTGGCTCGCCCATGTCGACACGGCCCCCCAGTTCAACGCAAGCGGCGTGAAGCCAGTGGTGCATCGGGGCTATAACGGTGGCGATATCAGCTTTGCCGACGCTCCCGACCTGCGCCTGTCGCCCGAGGAGTTCCCGTTTCTGTCCGAAAAAGTGGGCGAGGATATTATCACCGCCAGCGGCACCACCCTGCTGGGTGCTGACGACAAGGCAGGCGTCGCCGTTGTGATGACCGCCGCACGGCACCTGCTGGAAAACCCTGATATTGCGCACGGAAAGATCCGTCTGGCATTTGTCCCTGATGAGGAAATCGGGCGCGGTGTCACCCAGAATCTGCCTGCCGATCTGGCGGCAGATTTCGCCTATACCTTCGACGGCTCAATGCCTGGTGACGTGGAATACGAAAGCTTTTCTGCAGACGCCGGCGTGGTCAAAATCACAGGTGTGTCGATCCACCCCGGCTGGGCCAAGGACGAGTTGGTCAACGCTTTGCATCTGGGCGCCAAAGTATTGATGACGCTGCCCCACGTCACCATGACACCGGAAACGACTGAAGGCCGCGAGGGCTTCATCCACGCCGTGTCGATGACCGGAAGTGCAGCGCAGGTCGAAATGCACTTCATCCTGCGCGACTTTGAAATGGAAGGGCTGGAGGCCAAGGGTGCGCTGCTGCGGCAGGTCTGCGAAACCGTGGCAAAAACTGAGCCACGCGCGCGGATAACCTGCGATATCACACACCAATACCGCAACATGCGCTACTGGCTAGAAAAGGACATGACACCCGTGGACATCGCCACCGCCGCTGTTCGCAAGGCCGGGATGGAACCTGTGTCCGGCGCAATCCGGGGCGGTACTGACGGATCACGCCTGACCGAGTTCGGCACCCCCTGCCCCAACATCTTCTGCGGCATGCAAAACGTGCATGGCCCGCTGGAATGGGTATCGGTGCAGGACATGGCCAAGGCGACCCTGGTGGCGCTGAACCTTGCCACCGGCGTGGCGGAGCTGGACTCGCCTAGCTGATCGGCAAATCCATTCGCATATGATACAAACCACTGCTTTCTCGCGCCTGCCATTGTCAGACGTCAGGCAAAATTGATGTTGTTGTCACTTCGCTGACTCCGATTGCATGCGGAAAACGAAAAATGACCTTTCCTGTCAAGCACAGCGAGCGCGCCGTTCAGCACCTATGTGCGGGCAAAGCTTGTGCAGAACGTGCTGGACTATGACGATCTGCTGTTGGCCTGGGCACAGGTCATGGCAGATCCGGGGGGGCAGGCAGATAGGCGCCACGTGGGTGATGTCACGTTAACTCGCCGAGTTTGCAATTTGGCATGCCGGTCGTTGATCAATCGACATTTGCTGCGGATTTCCACGCCTCGAATGCTTCGAACCGATGGTCGCGGATGGAGAGAGCGGAACGACGGCGGGCTGGGACGGAGAAACGATTGCGGGTTGCCGACTGAATAGATACGAAGCGTTGCAACTCACCCGGCGATCAGAAGCCTTGCATCATCCGCTCTCGTTTTCGCAGGGGCAGGTGGCTGTTTTCGGCGCGGTTATTGGGCCCCTCGTGAGACCAATGATCAAGGCCTGGAGCTTCCTCACGCTTGGCGACACCACAGGATCGCAATTTCTCCGTAATGATCCTCTTGGGCACGACGCCCCAGCGCTTCATCAGCTTGACCAAAAGCCGCTTTGCGGCGCGCTTGTCTAGTCTTGATTGAAGGATTTCCTCAAGAACAACGCCGTGTTGGTCGACTGTGCGCCAGAACCGGTATGACCGGCCCGCGTTCTTCACAACGACTTCGTCCAGATACCAGACAGCGCCGGGGCACGGCGGCCGTCGCCTTAGAAAGTGGGCGATCAAGGGAGCGAACTTGACGGTCCAGCGCCGGATCGTCTCGAACGAAACGTCCATGCCACGCTCCAGAATCAACTCATCAACCTCGCGCAGGCTCAAGTTGAACCGGACGTAAAGCCAGACAACGTGAGCGATGATCTGGGACGGAAAGCGGTGGCGCTTGTCGTTGATTTTCAATGTCTGCATCGACACCGCCTACGACCAGATCAATGAACCGGCAACCTCAGGCCCGTTGACGTGATAATACCCATGATCAGTACTATGCAGCGGAATCAAAACCATGACCGCTGCAATCGATGACTGCATCGCCGAGAGGGGGCCAGCCCGGAAAACAGTGCCTCGCATTGCGCGTGCTTCAGCGCCATCATTCCGTCATTGATCGCCCCCTCTCGGCAGATTTGCTTTGCAAATCGCCTGCCGGGCAGTGGGACCAGGTGGCGTGCGTTGTCGTGGCGCTCCCGTGACGAACTTGTCTCGTAATGCTTCCTTCCAAGCCTGAGAAAGGAACGCACCATCAATTCGCGGGATTATACATCTAAAGCAAGGCTCTTGCCGAAAAAAAAGCCCTGCGGGAGGTTTCCGTTATGCTTTTCAAAGAAAATCCAAGCTGGCAATGCCCTTATAACTGTCCTTTCTGGTCTCTCTGAGAAACGCCCTTCATCAAATAAGTGGGCACTAACTACGTTAATATACGTAGTTAGCCTCGACATAAATGCCGCGCCGGAGGGTCATCGGTCGGTTCTGTGGTGTCTGTTTTTGTTGAATTGCCTCACGAGATTGTGGCCAACCGTGCGGTGCGCGAAGGGTCGACTCTTGGTATCTTTCATACACCAGTCGGCACGTCTGCCGACCTCTGAAACACGGAGGCGAACAATGCACAGCCCGTTTTACAACCGCCGCTCGTTCTTAGTGACCTCAGGTGCTGTGCTGGCCTGTAGTGCGCTGGGTGCAGCCGGACCCGCAATCGCCCAAGGCATCGCGCCGACACAGTCCATGCGCGGCGGCAGCAACAATTACCGTCCCGGAGCGCCGCTGGTGGAAAAGCTGGGGAACGGATTCTTCGTACGCGGCAGGGTGCTGCGCGCAAGCGATGGTGCGGCGCTCAAGAATGTCCGCATCCAGATCTGGGCGGCGACGACTCTCGGAGGTGAGCGTGAGCCCGCCAACCACGGAAGTGTGCTGACCCGCGCCGATGGAAGCTATGAGCTCGAAATGGAGCAGATCGTGCCGAATTTCGGCCAGCCCCACGCGCATCTGGCCTATGACGACCGCGATTTCCGGCAGGTCTTCCTGCGTCCGGTCATGCCGAGCGCGGCGGACAGGTCGGTGAACGCGGACTTCGTGCTCGTCGCGGCCTAAGCGGTTTGAAAGACGAAAGCCGCAACCCAAACCCGAGCCGTATGCGTGGCGCGGTGCTCTGGGGTACTCTCGGCACCCTCGGCCTGATCCCAGTGCTTTTGGCGGCGAACAGTCCGCTGCTGGGGTATCGCGGGGTTGCCTATATCATCGGCGGCTTCGCAGGGATTATCTGCCTGTCGATCTTGCTTGTGCAACCGCTTCTGCCCGCAGGATATCTGCCGGGAGTGACTGCGGCCACCGGACGGTGGCTGCATCGCTGGACAGGCACGGCAATTGTCTCATGCGTGACGCTGCATGTCGGCGGGCTCTACATCACCAGCCCGCCCGACACGCTGGATGCGCTGTTTCTGGTCTCTCCTACTCCATTTTCTGTCTATGGCGTCATCGCGCTCTGGGCGCTTCTGATCACGGCTCTCCTCGTCGCGTTGCGGCGCAGGCTGCCAGTCGGCTTGCGGGTCTGGCGACTGCTGCACAACGCTCTGGCGCTGGTGGCCGTGCTGGCAACGGTAATCCACGCTGTACAGATCGATGGCGCGATGGAGCCTCTGTCGAAGACGATCTTGTGCGGCGCGGTCATGCTGACCACTCTGCTGGCTTTTATCGACCTGAGAGTGATCCGCCCGCTTCTTGCGAGACGCAGGCGCAGCGCCTAACGCCGGGCCCGGATCAGAGAGGTCGTGAAAACCTCTCGCAGCCCCAGGACAGAAGTTCCGGGCTCGCGAGCAGTTTCACGACCTCCTTCTTTTTCAGTCAGTCAATGGCCGTATGCACATCACGCGCTGCGCACAGTTTCGTACACGCGGTGATGATGTCGAGATCAGCTGTTGCTATGGCGACCGGAATAAGGCGACATTGAAATCGTCGAAAATAAGCCGCCGCAAACGGGATGATCGAAGATCCGGTTCATCTCAGCCGTGCCCGCAATTGCCGAATGGCATCCGCAACTGTCTCTGGCACTTCTTTAAAGTGCAGATGTCCGGCCCGTTCGATCCGTTGAAAGGGGGCACCTGGAATCAAATCGGCGAGTGGCTGCAAAAGTGCGGGGGGGTGTTGCCGAGTCATCCGCACCGACAACGCAATGCGTCGGCAGGCCAATCGCGCGACATAGGTCCGTAAAGTCAGTGTCACGAATTGCGCCGCAGAGCCCCGCGTAGCCGACTGGCGACGTGCGGATCAGCATGTTGCCATACATGGCAGGCGCGGCCTTCTCCCGAATCATGAAATCTGGCGAAAACCATCGGCCGAGGATCGCGTCCGCCACGGGTGTGATTCCATCGCGTAGCACCGCATCTATCCGGGCGTTCCAGCCAGCATCATCCGCGATCCTTGCCCACGTACAGCCCAAGACCACACCCGCCGCCAGATCCGGACGCTGCGCCAAGACGCCTTGGGAAATCATGTCGCCGACGGATATGCCGCAGATAAGTGCGGGTGGCAAGGACAGGTGGTCCATCAGTGCCGTCACGTCGGCGACCAGCAGATCCATGGTGATCAAACTGTCATCGCTCAGCCCGTGGCCGCGTTTGTCCATGCAGAGTATCGGCACCTTCAGACCCAGACGGGCAATGACAGCGTCCCAGATGCGAAGGTAGTCCCGAGCGAGTTGAGAAACACAATCGGGACGCCATCTCCTGCCGCGCCGCGATAGTGCACTGTGGCCTCATTGAGAAAACAGGTTTGCAAGGTTCAGACGATCATATCTTGGGTGGCGTCGCGCATTTCGGCCTCTGTCACGCCGTCCGAGAGCGACTGTTCCGATGGTAGGTCTCGAGGGGTAAAGTCTACTTGTGGCTCAGCTGATCTCTGGTTGATATACACTTTCTTCATAAGGCCACCTTTCGCAACTCGAGAATCTCATGGGCCTGTTGCCACCTGGCCACCGGGCGTTCGTATTTGTTGCACAGCCCAACACCACGTGTGACCAATGCCGCGTTTGAGGGCGCCAAGCGGTCGTGGTCCAGACGCACATTGTCCTCAAGTCCGGTGCGCGTGTGCCCGCCTTTGGAAATCGACCATTCGTTGATCGTCAGCTGCGCCGGGCCGATCCCCGCCGCGCACCATTGGGCGGTGGGGGCAAGCCGTTTCAGGGTTTCGATGTAGAAATCGATAATAGGCTCATCCGCGGGCATCGAATTCTTCAAACCCATAACAAACTGCAGATAGAGCGGCCCCCTGAGCCGCCCGTCCGCCGCCATCCGTGTGGCCTGAACGATATGACCAAGATCAAGGCCTCTATCTCGGGCTTTACATCATGGGCATTCAGTTCAGAGGCGAGCCAGTCAACCAGATCCGGCGCGTTCTCATAGACTTGTGTCGGAAAGTTGTTGGATCCGACTGACAGCGATGCCATGTCGGGTGAAAGCGACAGCATCCCACCCCGGTCGCGCCCCCCGCCAGAGCGGCCACCGGTCGAAAGCTGTACGATCATGCCGGGGCAGTGTTTCTCCAGCCCCTCCTTGAGGCGGGCAAACTGCCCGGGGTCAGAGGTCGCCTTGCGGTCATCATCGCGCACGTGGCAATGGGCGATGTTCGCCCCAGCCACGAATGCTTCTTGTGTGCTTTAGCCGCCAAGTTTCGGGTCAATCGTGGCCAGGTAGGCATCCTTTTTTTGACGATACCGCCCGCCTGCATTGGCCTGTCAGATCTCGACCAGCGTGTTGGGCACGGGGCGGCCATTTTCGTCCAGCACACGACCATACACGATGATACGTTCACCGATGGGGTCACCGGATTTGGCATTATTGCGGATCAGGTCGATGTCGATGTGGTCAAATATCGGCCCGGTCAGTTCACTGTCCAAGTTTTGCAGCGCCAGACGCGCAAGCTTGGGCAACTGCGCCACACTGGTTTTGTAATCCGGCGTCAAAGCACGAGGATGCCATCCCATGCCTCGCTGGTACAGATCACTCTGGGTCATCACGACTCTCCTTCCATGGCGGCGTAGGCCTGCTTGGCCAGCTTGATCGCATGGTTGGCGGTGGAAACACCTGCGTAGATCGCCACATGCTGGAACACCTCGATCACATCCTGTCTGGATACGCCGGTGTTTGCGGTCGCGCGGATGTGCATCGGGATCTCTTCAAAGTTCTTTGTGGCTGCCAGCAGCGCCAGCGTGATCATCGAACGTTCCCGCAGCGTGATTGCGTCACTGGCCCAGACCGTTCCCCAAGCGCCTTCGGTGATCAGTGTCTGAAATGCCGCATCGAAGTCTGTCTTGGCGGCTTCTGCCCGGTTCACATGGGCACCCCCAAGCACTGAACGCCGCACAGCCATGCCTTTGTCAAATTTTTCGGTAATGTCTTGGGCATTCCTTTTGGTCGCATCAGGCGTTTTTGCGCAGCGATCCGAAACGGGGAGTTCGGGGCGCCATACCCTGAATAGCCATCCTTGCGCTGCACGATTTCAAAGAACATGCCGCCCGCGTAGGGACGGGAATAGAACTGGAAAAACGCGCCATTGGTATCCTCATCATAGAGAATATTTCCATCCTTGAGCCTTTGCAGCAGCGTTGGGGCCAGATCAAACCGTGCGACAAGGTCTGCATAATAGTTTTCCGACATGGGCATAGGTTTGAAACCCCCGGTCGCGAGCGCATCCGAGGTGGCAAATATGTCGTCCGTCGCCAAGGCAATATGCTGGACCGACGCGCCAAAGCTGTCGGCCAGAAAGTTGCCGGCCATGGTGCGGTGCGTATCTGCCCCGTTCAGCGTGATGCGGAACGCGCCGTCCGATGTTTCGAGCGCCTGGCTGCGCACAAGCCCGTCCGGGTCTACCACATCGACCATTGGCGATTTGCCCATTTCGAACAGCGTGGTGTAAAACAGTGACCAGCTGAGCATTTCATCATAACTCATGGTCTGTGCGAGGTGATCGATGCGTTTCATGCCGGCGCCGGTCATGATCTCGGTCGATCCGGTGAATTCTGACGACCAGACGTGGCTGAGCCCGCTGGACTCATCAATGAAATGCAGAACGCTGCCGCTGAGACCCCGAATGGCGGGGATATCGATTTCGCCGGGGCCGAGAGGCTGGGAAAAGGGTTGCGATCCCAGACTTGTGGCGCGCGAGACGGCGGCAGCTGCATCTGCCACAGACAGCCCGATATCGCAGACCGTCGTGCCATGCATGTTGTATGCGCTGCTCGCGTAACCAGAGGTTTCGCGGTTCACGACAATGCGAATGTCGCCTTGGGTCCACAGTGACAGCATCTTAGCAATATGGGTGCCGGAATGTGCGAAACCCAAGGTTCCCAGCGTGGCTTCGAGTGCATCAGCTTCAGCGCCACGCGTTGCGAATTCGACAAAGGAAACGCCAGAGACGGTGGCGCGCTTCGGCATGGCGGGCAGATCGAGTTTGGCCGACGGCTCTTCGGTCCGAACGTCATCCAGAAGCGCGACAAGAGAGCGATGACCGTCCTTGGCCACGGTAACAGGGCTGCCGCCGCGAAACTGGTCGTTGAAAATCTCAAGCGAGATTGGCCCGCAATATCCGCTGGCTACAACCGCCCGCATGAAGTCCGTGACCGCGAGATCGCCTTCTCCGGGCATGTTGCGGAAGTGGCGGGACCAGTACAGCAGATCCATATCGATTGCCGGTGCATCGGCGAGCTGGACGAAAAAGATCTTGTCGCCCGGTATACGGCGGATGGTCTCTGGATCGATCCCGCGCGCCAGCGTGTGAAAGCTGTCAAGCACCAGTCCGACATTGGCATGATCGGCGCGGCGCACAATTTCCCATGCGTCGCGATGATCGTTGACGTGTTTGCCCCAGGCGAGCGCCTCGTAGCCGACGCGCAGACCACGCTTTGCGGCGCGCATGCCAAGTTCATGGAAATCTGCTGCAGCGCGGTCGATGCCTCCCAGCGCCTGCGGATGGCAGGACGAGCAGATCAGAACCAGATCGGTGCCCAGTTCCTGCATCAGGTCGAACTTGCGCTCAGCTCGGTCAAAAGCCTTTGCGCGCAGTGGATCTGGAAGCCCCTCAAAATCGCGGAACGGCTGAAACAGCGTGATCTCAAGGCCTATGGAGCGGATCAAATCGCCTACATCGCGCGGGTTGCCGTCATGGGCAATGAAATCCTGCTCAAAAATTTCGATGCCGTCGAACCCGGCTGCTGCAATGGCCTCCAGCTTCTCCGGCAAGCTCCCCGAAATCGAAACTGTGGCGATTGAGGTCTTCATAGATCATCTCCCTTGATTGCGGCCCTGAGAGCCGCGGTGTTCAGATCAATACCTGTGAAGATGTGCCAGGCATCGACACCCTGACCGAAGAAGAGTTCGTAACCGGAAATCACGTTCAGACCGGCGGCTGTCGCATCCAGAAGAAATTCGGTTTCGACCGGTGTATAGACCGCGTCGAATGCCCAGCTCGCGCCTGTCATCGCGGATTTGGGCAGGGGGGTCCCGCCGATACCGAACATGCCAAGGGGTGTGCAGTTGATGATGCCATCAGCTCCGCTCGCGGCCAGAACCGGGTCGGTGAACGTTTCGATGATTGTGTCCGTGCTCAGAGCCCTGAGCGCCGTTGCCAATGCCTTGGACTTTGTCACATCAAGGTCCACGCAACGGATGGTCTTCGCCCCCAAACCGATCAACCCGAACGCAACGGCTTTGCCAACCCCGCCGGCCCCTATCAGGCAGACTATCCCGGGGGCAGCATCCCCCCGGATTGTCTGATAGGCGCGCATGAACCCTGAATAATCGGTATTAAAGCCCTGCGGCCCCCCGGGCGTGAAGACCACGGTATTGACAGCACCGATGCCGCGTACCAGCGGGTCAGCAACCGTGACACGTGAGGTCACCTGCTCCTTGTAGGGATAGGTGATGTTAAGACCCCGGTAGCCGCTGTCTCTGGCAGTGTCGAACACCTCATCAAAGTTCTGCCCAAGGTCTTTGGGGATCAGCCGATCGTAAGTCACATCCTGCCCTGTGATCTGCCCCGCCGTCCGGTGCAGGCGCGGCGATTTGGAACGGGTGATGTTGTCACCGATGAGACCAAGTTTGATCGCGCTCATAATAAGGCCTTTCTCGAAAGATGTTTCGTCACCCCGCTCCAGAGCGGTGTCTGGCTGACAAAGATCAGGATCCCCGTCACAAAGAACACCAGCAACGGCGGGCTTTTTAGGGTGCCTGCAAAGAACTGCGGCAGGCTTTCACGCAAAATGATTGCGCGGCGCCAGTTGTCCTCCAGCAGGCGCGACACGATCACGCCCAGAATGACGAGACAAAGCAGCCAATTGTAGTGCTTCATGAGGTAGCCGACCACACCAAAGATCAGCAAAAAGAAGTTGGTCATAACCAGCGCGCCCGCGACGAACCAGAACGTGTCCGACTTATCGATCATCTGACTGGGCCCGGAACTGAGGCCTTGGATGAACAGTGCGCCGATTATGATTGCTTTCACGGCGTCACTTGGAATGCCCAGCGTGATCATCGCGACGACGGCACCCCCGGCGGCAGCATTGTTGGCGGTTTCGGGCGCCACTCGGCCCTCCGTTGCTAACTCATCGAAGGAAGCCTCAGGGTTCTTTGTGATCCACTTGGCATGATCATAAACCATGAGGTAGGCGATATTGCCGCCGGCGCCGGGCGGGGCGCAAATTTTCACGCCAATGGTCGAGGTCTGAAAGGACAGTGCCAGAGATTTTCCTCTCATGCCGAATGAGGCAATGATTTTGCTCACGTTCTGCTTGAATGCGGGCGCGTGGATGTGGACAATCCGCTGGAGCGCTTCGGACACGCCGCACATCAGCGCGATGAAGCAAAGTACAGACCGCATCATGGGGCGGTCAAAAGTGAAGCGTTCGTAAAGGTCAGCTGGTCCAAACCCAGTGCCCCAAGGTCGATGTCGAAAGCAAAGCCAAGGATGCCCTTGACCAAAGAGACTCAAGGGAGCGAGCCGAATCGCCGAATTAAATCAGGCTGAACGCAACAAGTGCGCCAATCAGTTCACGAGACATCTTTGTACTCCCTGGGTGTCAAATGTCTGCCGAATCTCTCCTAAGTCCAGCCTCTACCGAGGCAGAATGGAATGGGTGGTTAATTGTGTCAATCTAAATGTACTGTACGGTTAATTTCATGGTAAGCTCTGTTCCACAATGCAGCTGAGGGGGAGTTCAAGCGTTGGCTAGATGTCAGACACTTGCCCCGAAAAACGCAAATCGCTCTGGAAACAGGACCAAGATGCGGTCAAACGGGATATCCTCAGCATTGCGATCTAGGAGTTTGCAGCACATGGAGTTTTCGGTCCCTGCATCGACGAGATCGAAGTCACACGAAAGCGTCCAAACGAATGAACTACTACTATTTTGAAGACAGGGAGGGTCTTTACAGAAACGCCCTTGGGGACAACCTGTCTCTGCGTGAAACCGTGCAAGCGCAAAACGTGGCTGATCTCGATCCTATTGTCGGCCTGTGCCGTTTGACGCAAGCGACTTTTGATTCACACGCAAACAACCCTCAGTTCATGCGTTTTGGTGATGATCGAGAACATTAACAACGCCGAATACATCAGGAAGTCCGAAATCATCCCGAGGCTGAACAAGTCCATCATCGACTAGCTGGCTGAAGTCTGTGAACTTGGCGTTGCCGCTCGGCGTCTTGCGAGCGGACGCCGAGCGGCTTGAGCTGCACTGGATAGCCAGTTCCGCAGGTTTCTAAAATCTCTTAAACCGTTAAACTTTTTGGTAGTCCCACATTTTTAAAGGGGTCCATGCGTAGAATTCACGCGGCTCTTTTCAATTTCATTGCGGGTGTCATGCCGCCGATGCCCATGTTTGGTCGTTCATTGTTGTAAGCCCAGAGTATCCGTATTGATCAAGCGGCTTTTGGTGCCCACTTGCGATCAGCTTTGACCGAGGCATTAGCTATCTCGCTCAGATTTCTCATGACAGCGATGATGGCGACTTTGGTGGGTTTGCCCGCACTGCGCATTCGAGAGAGATCTTCTGTGTAACTGCGCTTTGGTCCGGATTATGCCTGATCGAACTGACGTTGCAGAATTAACAGCGTCACCAACGTGACGAGCACGCCAGAAACGAGATAAAGAGCTGCGGCCCAAAGACCAAAGGTGCTGGCCAGAAAAAGACCCACCAGCGGAGCGAACGCTGCACCAAAAATCCAGGAAAGGTTGGTTGCAAACGCCGAACCGGAATACCGGCAATCGGGAGAGAAACGGTCGGGCACGATCGCGCTGGATTGCCCATAGGACAAGCCGAAAATGATAAAACCCGCAACGATATAGATGGCCGGATTATCTTTGAGCGTTCCGATGCTGAGGCACAGCAACAGCGTCAGAACACTGGATCCTAAAAGCACGGCACGTTTGGTGTAACGGTCCGCAAGCACCCCTGACAAAATAACGGTCCCGACCGCCAACGCTCCGCCCACAAGCTGCCACAGGATGATGCGATCAATCGCATTGTCCGTGAACAGTAGCGTGTAGCTGATCGGGAAAACAGTCAACATGTGCAAGAGCGCGTAGCTTGACAGCGGCAGGAAAGCCGACAGCAGGATCGTGCGCCATTCCGTCTGCAGCAGAAAGCCAAGAGGGGCGGATTTCATCATCGTCTTTTCATCAGAGCCGAAATTTGTCGTCAAAAGCCTCAGCCGCGCAAACAACGAGACCACGTTGACCGCCATCACGGCAAAAAACGCAAACCGCCAGCCGTATTGATAGAATTCTTCCTCTGTCAGAAACCCGGTCAGGACGTAGAACATCGCGGCAGCCACACAAAATCCGATTGGCCCACCCAACTGCGGCACCATACTGTAAAGCCCATCACGATCCTTTGGAGCTGCGGACTTCAACTGCAGTGTCAGCCCGTCCCACGACCCGCCTAAGCCCAGACCTTGCACAATGCGCAATGCCGCCAACAACGCCGGGGCTACCCAACCAATCTGGTCGTATCCAGGCAGCAAACCAATTGCGACTGTCGACGTGCCCAACACCATCAGAGCAACTGTGATCTTGCCCGCCTTTCCGATGCGCCTTTGCAGTTTACGGCCAATCAGGCTGGCAACTGGTCGCGCCAGAAACGCCAGTGAAAATACCGCAAAAGACGCCAAAGTCGCGGCCACCGGTTCAAGATATGGAAAGAAAATCGTTGGAAAAACAAGAGCTGAGGCGATGGCAAAAACGAAAAAGCCAAAGTAGTCGGTCACACGCGCCATCACCACGGTCGTGATAACGTCGTCAAGATGAACGATTTGTTTCATATCCGGATCGGCGTCGCGCTCCTCCGGCATGTCTGTGCTTGCTGGGTTTCCAATCGCCATGACCTAGATCCTTCGCCACCTGTACCCTAAGGATAGCGGACGGAATGAAAATCACCACAATTTCTCGCAACCGCGCCAAAACATCGCAGTATTTGCTCTGTCTAAACCAGCCCTAAGAGCTATTCCTTCAAGGTACGTAGGAAACACGCTGAAGAAACACGCAAGAGGTATTGGATGTCTAGCTCGCAACTCAGAATAAGCCCCAGAGCTAGTCGTGTCGGTCTGTTGGCTCTTGGAACGCTGGCGCTGTCGGGATGCAATTTAGTTGTAATGAACCCAGCGGGCGACGTGGCGGCGCAGCAGGGCGATCTGATCATATATGCGACCGTCCTGATGCTGATCGTGATTGTTCCCGTGTTGGTGATGACGCTTTTCTTTGCGTTCAAGTACCGGGCCGACAACAAAGAGGCGACATACGATCCGGAATGGGACCATTCTGTCAGCCTTGAGATTGTCGTGTGGTCGGTGCCGCTGGCGATTATCATCTGTCTGGCCGGGTTGACCTGGGTGGCGACGCACAGGCTTGATCCCTATCGTGACTTGCCCCGGATTTCGGCGACCAAGCCAATCGATCAAAACGTGTCGCCTCTGCAGGTGCAGGTTGTAGCGCTCGATTGGAAGTGGCTCTTCATCTATCCGGAGTACAACGTCGCCACCGTGAACGAGATGGCTGTGATTGTAGATCGCCCCGTCGAGTTGAAGCTGACATCGAGCACCGTGATGAACGCGTTTTATGTGCCAGACATGGTGGGGATGATCTATGCCATGGCCGGGATGGAGACCGAACTGAACGGCGTCATAAACAGCGCCGGGACTTATGAGGGTTTTGCCTCGCACTACAATGGCACAGGTTTTTCGCGGATGCGATTTGACGTCCAGGCATTGGATGAGGCTGGGTTCGAAGAGTGGACCGCGAAGGTGGCGAGTGCAGAGCAAGCCTTGGACCGTCGGTCCTTTGTGGAACTTGACCAACCCAGCATCGACGAAGATGTGCGCTACTACGGATCGGTCCAAGAGGGGCTGTGGCAACGGATCCTGAACATGTGCGTGGGCGACGACGAGTTGTGCATGAATGATATGATGATGGTCGACGCCCTTGGCGGTGGCGGCATCGCGGGGCTTTACAATCGCGAGCTTTACCGTGGCCTCTGCTCTGCCGACAATCCGCAAGGTGTGTTTGCGATCCTGCGCCCCGATCTGGTCGACCGAGCCGAAGAAATCACTGCTGCCATGGACCTGCTGCCGCACGAAACGCCGCAGATGTCCGTACCAACGGAGAACTGAACATGGCCACACAAACTGAAACAGGCGCCGAACATTTTGCTGACATCACCAATCCGGTGCATTGGTTCTGGGGCAAGCTGAACTGGGATATCTTCCCGTTTTACGACCCGCTCATTCTCGGCACCTTCATCGTCACCATTGCGCTGGGTGTGGGAGTGGTCGGCTGGCTCACCCACAAGCGGCTGTGGGGCTATCTGTGGACGGAATGGTTCACTTCCGTTGATCACAAGAAAATCGGCATCATGTATATGATTCTGGCCACCGTAATGCTCATTAGGGGGTTTTCCGACGCGGTCCTTATGCGTATCCATCAGGCGCTGGCCTCGGCCGGAATCCTCGAATTTCTGCCGCCTTACCACTATGATCAAGTCTTTACCGCCCATGGTGTGATCATGATCTTCTTCGTGGCGATGCCGTTTATCACGGGGTTCATGAACTACGTCATGCCGCTGCAAATCGGCGCTCGGGATGTCGCCTTTCCCTTCCTGAACAACTTCAGTTTCTGGCTGACGTTCGCTGGCGTGGTTCTGGTGATGATGTCGCTGTTCGTGGGCGAATTTGCAGCGACCGGATGGCTGGCCTTTCCACCGCTGTCGGGTCTGGAATTCAGCCCCGGCGTCGGTGTGGATTATTACCTTTGGTCTCTCAACATCGCAGGGATCGGGACGACGCTTTCGGGCATCAACCTGATCGTCACAATCGTGAAAATGCGCGCGCCGGGCATGAACTGGATGAAGCTGCCGATCTTCACCTGGTCCACCTTGGTGACCAATATCCTGATCGTGGCGTCTTTCCCAGTTCTGACAGCCACGTTGGCGCTGCTGACCGCAGACCGCTATCTTGGCACCCATTTCTTTACCAACGATATGGGAGGCAACGCGATGATGTATGTCAACCTTATCTGGATATGGGGCCATCCAGAGGTATACATTCTGATCCTGCCGATCTTTGGCATCTTCTCAGAGATTGTGCCGACTTTTTCGCGCAAGCGGCTGTTTGGGTACACCTCGATGGTCTACGCGCTGTGCGTGATCACGATCCTGAGCTATCTGGTCTGGTTGCACCACTTCTTCACCATGGGGGCTGGGGCGGATGTGAACTCGTTCTTCGGGATTACCACGATGATCATCTCGATCCCGACGGGGGCCAAGCTTTTTAACTGGCTGTTTACGATGTATAAGGGCCGCATCCAATTCGAGTTGCCTATGATGTGGGTCATTGCCTTCATGATCACCTTCACCATCGGGGGGATGACCGGTGTCCTTCTCGCCGTGCCGCCTGCAGACTACGTGCTGCACAACTCGTTGTTTCTGGTGGCGCACTTCCACAACGTGATCATTGGCGGGGTGGTCTTTGGCATCTTTGCGGGCATCACCTACTGGTGGCCCAAGGCTTTTGGCTTCCATCTGGACAAGTTCTGGGGAACGATCAGCTTTTACGGCTGGGTCGGGGGCTTCTGGGTGGCCTTTATGCCGCTCTATATCCTTGGCCTTATGGGCGTCACCCGACGTCTGAGCCAGTTTGAAGATACAAGTTACGCGCTGCTCTTCGGTATTGCAGCGGTGGGTGTCGCCATGATCGCGATTGGCGTGATTGCCTTTATCATTCAGATAGTCGTCTCGATTCGAAATCGCGAGGCGCTGGCCTGCGGAGGGGACCCTTGGAACGCAAGAACTCTGGAATGGTCCACATCGTCCCCGCCGCCATACTACAACTTCGCGCACGTGCCGCGTGTATATGCGCTGGATGCCTGGGACCATATGAAAGCCAATGATGCCCAAGTGCCGAAAGAAGGCTACGTGCCGATCCACATGCCAAAGCGCACGCCAAGCGGGCTTATCATCGCGGGCATGATGACAGTGCTCGGGTTTGCCATGGTCTGGCACATCTGGTGGCTTGCGGCGCTCGGCTTCTTTGGGTCTATCGCCTACGGCATCTACCACACCTTCGACTATGATCGTGATTTTTATCTGCAGCCGGACGAGGTCCGCGCCATCGCGAATGGCCGCAGGCCGGTCGCCCCGGCGGAGTAAACAGCCATGGCAAACCTAACGCATCCCGCAAAGCCTGCCAAAAGCTTCGACTTTTACAGCACCGATCCTACCAGCCATGTCGATGGACATCACGATACTGGCACGATGCTGGGGTTCTGGATCTACTTAATGAGCGATAGCCTTATCTTTGGCATCCTCTTCGCGATCTACGCCGTCCTTGGGACAAACTATGCCGCCGGACCCGCGCCGGCGGACCTTTTCGAGATTAAGAAGATCCTTCTGGCAACATTCTTCCTGCTGTTTTCATCGATCACCTATGGATTTGCCGTGATCAATATGCAGCAGGGCAAAGAAAGGCAGATGACGACTTGGCTGTTGGTCACGGGTGCCTTTGGCATCGCGTTTCTGGTGATGGAGCTGCTCGAGTTCCAGCATCTTTGGCATCTGGGCGCCGGACCGGGGGCGAGCGCCTTTTTGTCTTCCTTCTGGTTTCTGGTCGGCACCCACGGCCTGCACGTTTTGTCCGGCACGATCTGGCTGGCTGTCCTGCTGGTGCAAGTGCAAAAGCACGGGCTGAACGAGGACAACAAACGCCGGATACTGTGCCTGAGCCTGTTCTGGCACTTCCTCGACCTGATTTGGATCGGGGTCTTTTCCTTTGTCTACCTCACGGGGGTGCTGCTATGACCACACAAGATCACGACGAACACGAAGCCCACGGCTCCTACCGTTCCTATTTCATCGGCTTTGGCCTTTCCGTCGTCCTCACTTTGATCCCCTTTTGGATTGTCCTGAGCGAAGTGGAGATCAATCTCTGGCTGGCCCTGACGATCATCTTCGGTCTGGGCGCGGTCCAGATCATGGTGCATGTATCCTACTTCCTCCACGTCACTGTGAAAGCAGAGGAAGGTTGGCAGGTCATGTCAATGGTCTTTACCGGAATTCTGCTTTTGATCGTTTTGGTCGGCTCGATCTGGGTAATGACGCACCTCAACAACAACATGATGCCCGCGCATGACCAGATTGATCGCGTGCGCGAATTGCAGTGAGTGCCGCGCGACGTCCTATCTGGGTCGATGTGACGATTCTGGTGCTGGCGGGTATGATGCTTGTCAGCATGATCGCCCTTGGAAATTGGCAGATACGCCGGTTGGCATGGAAGCTGGACCTTATCGAAAAGGTTGAGACCCGCGCCTATGGCGATGCGGTGCCCGCCCCGCCGAGCACCGCACCAGAGTATCTCCGTGTCTTCGCCTCAGGCACCTTTGCCAATGACCTGAGCCTTCGGGTCAAGGCGGTCACAGAGTTTGGGCCCGGTTACTGGATCATGACCCCGCTCAGGACCAGTGACAGCGTTATATGGATCAACCGCGGGTTCGTGCCAAACGCTATTGACCAAGGCGCTTGGAGCAAACCTCAGCAACCCATTGAGGTGATTGGACTGGTGCGTCTGGACCAACCGGGGGGCACCCTTCTGGAAAGCAATCAGCCCGCGACCGGGCGCTGGGTCTCAGCCGACCTGACGGAGATGAGCAGGGCCGCCGGTCTGGAAAATGCGCAAACAGCGTATTTCATCGATGCCGATCGCGCGGATTCGAATATCCCCTGGCCGCGTGGTGGACTGACCCGCCTGACATTTAGCAACACCCATCTTATCTATGCATTGACTTGGTACGCGATGGCCGGACTTTTCATTGCCGCCATGGGATATGTCATTCGAGAACGCCGTAAAGCATCCGATTGAACTGTCTGCCCAGCAATATTGCGTTTGGGAAAATTTGTGGATCAGGCTCTGGCTAAAGCGCTTCGGGGACACGTGACTGACGAGGGATTTGCATCTATGCCACTTTTTTCCACACATGTGCATTCGCGTTTAGTCTGAACTCTCTGCTGCGGCGAATGTCTCCTTCGACGGACGACGTTGCATCAACCGAGTAAGCTCTTGGATGGAAGTTTGGAGCCGTATTGTCCCTCTGCCACGCCGAGCCGCCGGTCTTTGCAAAAATGTCGTAATGGGGCTCGTCGCTCACCTTCACTGTTGTGAAGTGCCATCGGGAGGTTGTTGAGGTTTCGTTGCCCTTCGCACGTAGGAAGAGTGTCACCGGGGTTTTGCCGTTAGGCCCGCCCCAAATTTCTTTGCGAAGAAAGGGTAACAACATGGATCTGTATATTGGTTTGAATGTTTCACTGGAAAGCACTGCAATTTGCGTACTGTCATCCTATGGCACGGTGATCAGGGGAACGACAGCGTCCAGCGTGCCAGAAGATCTGGAGAGGCGATTGCGATCACTGTCTGGACCATCGTCAGCGTCGGACTGGAAGTCGGGCCGCTGTCGCAGTGGCTCTATCGACACCTCAGTGAGGCTGGTTTTGATACGGTTCTGATGCAAACACGGCAGGAGTAGGGCGCCCTGAGGGAGATGCCGATCAAGACTGACAGGCAGGATGCCGAAGGGATCGCGCGATTTTTGCAAATGGGATGGCTCCGGGGTGTCCACTGTAAATCGATATCCGCGCGCTGCTGTCCTCGCGCAAGGCTATCCTGCTGCCCATCGTAAACCTTGAACTCTCGCTCCGGGGCGTGTTGCGTAATTTTGGGCTGAAGATGGACGTATCGCCAAAGGACGTTTCGAGTCGCGGGCATGGGAACGCGCCGATTGCATTTTCATGCTTCAAGCCGCTGCAGATCCGGTGCTGAGGGTCCGCGCTGCTCTGCGCACCGAGTTGGCAGGCTTGGAGAAGCGCGCCCGAGACCACGCCAAAATCGACTCGCTTTATCACAAGTTCGTGGCCATACCCGGCATAGTCAGTTTATTTCCCAGCGCTTGAATAGGGCTCTGATACGGTAGCTTCAGGCGACGATCTCACCCACGTAGCCAACTCAGAGGCCATGGGCATTTATTCGTGCGCAGCAGTAAAAGGCGGCGTTGAGGCGCTGGCGTTTAGGGCGAAAGAGAACTGCGATTTGATCATGGACAGAGAGGAACATCTGAGCCTGTCTTGCTGATTTGAACCGGCCGAATATCTTCTCTCTTCGGCGGGTGTGCCGATGTGACGCCTCGCTGAGATTGTTAATCCCTTGTGCGATCTTTGATCAACGCCAGGGCAAAACTCTAACTTAGCAACGCCATAGCTGCGCAATTTATCCGTTACAATGGCCCGAGGCCTGCCCCACCGCTTCAGGAATTTCCTTAGAAACCGCTTTGCAATTTAGCGTTTCGGCGCGGCTGCATCAGGATTTCGAGCGTGTCTCCCCTGCCATCGACCGCACGCCAGAGCCAGTGCTTCTGCTCGTGGATCGGGATCACAACTTCGTCCTAGTGCCGGTTGTCGGCGGACTGGGGGCGATCACGCAGGAACTTGGACGCAATCTGCGCTCCAAATTTTGCCACCCAATTTCGGGTCGCCTCATGGCTGACGGTTCTGCCGCGTCCTGCCAAAAAATCCTCAACATCCTGCAGGCTGAGGGCGAAACGGCAGTAGGCCCCGACGGGATAGCCAATAGCCAAACGTGGAAAGCGATAGCCCTTCAGGGCCAAGGAAGGGGGCAAAGTATCATTGTCCTGCGTTAGCCTCACAGAGAGGTACCGGCAGCCTTACAATGCCGCCCGACGGGTTCGCATGGGGGGAGCATGCGCAGTGCCCGGGCGGTCGAACGCACCACCGAAGGGCGGGTCACTCTGATTCGTGTTCAGCATGAATACAAAGGTCACGGGTTACAGTCGTCCCGACCCCCGGGACATGCCTCTAGAGTGATGCAAAAAGGCATGTTTTACAGAACTGGTACGATAAGTTTAGCACGTTTTATTTCGTGTGGGCGGGTTTCAGCGACATTAATATCGCAATTAGGCTGGCGTCGCGAAGCAAAGTCAGAATGAGAATTACCAACGTGCTGCCCGATGATTAGTTAATAAATTGTTAACTGCCTGTGGTGGGCAGTGTTTGTTCGCCAAGGCGACTGGATCCCTGAAAATGATTGACTGGCTTTTTTCGGCACGGCGGCTGCGGGTAGCCCGAGACATATTTTGTGCAACGACACCCCGGGCTGCAAGGACGCTGTTATGCCTTGCCGCCTTCACAACCGCAGGGCCCGCTCACGCGTTCCAAGGCTGGGGGCAAGAATATCTCATCTGTAATTTCAGGGCTTTCTGGTCCGTGAATTCAGCACCGAACACAAATACCACCTTGTTCATGTCAGGTAGTGGACGCGTCGCAGGTGGCTCTTACTGGAGCAATGACGCGGTGCCCGTACGCGTCGGGGGGCAGAGTGCGATCACAGCCTCGGCGCTGGAATCTGCCTGCAATCAGAAAGATGTGACAATCATTTCCCAGAAGGGCGCGACGGCTGCAAGTTTGGCCGCAGAAAACTACATGGGGGTCGTCTGGCAAGGGGACAGTGGCGATCAGGTGTCCGAATATGAGGTTGCCATCGTCGGGGCCACCGGCACGCGCGCCGTCAATAACCAAAGGGTGATAGGAACGCGCCCGCGTGTCAGCGTTACGTCGGATGTCTCTACGCTGTTGTACGGCCAGACTGCGACCATTTCCTTTGAGCTGACCCAAACCGGCAACTTGAACGACCTCGGTGCAATTGTGGTTTCCGGCGGCAGGCTGGGCGCCATCACCGGCAGTGGCACCACCTATTCCGCAACATTCACTCCTGATACAAACGCGACGACATCGGGGGTCATCACGGTTGGCAACGCGGCGTTCAAAACCCTGGCGGCCAACCTGATCAACAAGGACGCAGCCGAGGCCGACAACAGGGTGAGCATTGCCGTCAACACCGTTCTGAATGCCGTTCCGACGGCCCGGGCCGGGGTTGACAGAACCGTTGCGTCTGCGGCGAGCGTGACGCTGGACGGCACCGGCTCTGACGCCAATGATCCTGGCCAGACGCTGAGCCATGCTTGGATCCAGACCGGTGGCGTTGCGGTGGTGCTGTCTGATCCGACAGCTGCAGAGCCCCGCTTTACCGCGCCGACGCTGGCCATCGGCGATGCCGATGCGCTGCTGAGCTTCAGCCTGACAGTGAATGACGGGTTCGACTCCTCGGCCGCCGATACCGTGGTGATCACGGTGCAGGCGCCGCTGGACACCGAGGCGCCGGTGGTGACGGGGCCCGCGGATATTACGGCACCGGCAGATGCGGGAACGGCAACGGTTGTCGTGACCTACACTGCCCCGACTGCGACGGATAATGTCGGTCTGACGTCTGGGCCGACGCTGACCGCCGGTCTTGCCTCTGGGTCGGCTTTCCCCGTGGGCGTGACGACCGTCACCTACGAAGCGACTGACGCGGCGGGCAACACAGGGACTGTAAGTTTCACTGTCACCGTGACCCCTGACGTCACAGCGCCGACGATCTCCATCGCGGCCTTAACCGGTGCGTCAAACGACGATCTGACCGCAGAGATAACCCTGTCGGAGGCGAGCACTGACTTCGAGGCCAGCGATCTGAACCTCACGAACGCCAACGCAATACTGACAGGCAGGGGCACCAGCTATACTGCGGTACTGACGCCGGTTGCCGATGGGGAGGTTGCTTTGTCTGTCGCGGCAAACAGCTTCACGGACGGGGTGGGCAACGTCAACACGGCGTCCAACAGGGTCACAGCCATCCACGACGCAACCGCCCCAACCATCAGCATCGCCGATTTCACCGGTCCGCTGAACGGCGATCTGACGGCGGTGGTCACATTGTCGGAGGCGAGCACAAGCTTCACCCAGGCAGACCTCTCCCTGGTTAACGCCACGGCCAACCTCAGCGGCTCGGGCTCCAGCTATACCGCCGTGCTCACCCCGCTTGCGGATGGCACAGTCTCGCTGTCTGTCGCCGCAGGGACGTTCACCGACGCGGCGGGCAATGGCAACACCGCCTCCAACGAAGTCACCTCGACGCATGACGCAACCGCCCCAACCATCAGCATCGCCGATTTCACCGGTCCGCTGAACGGCGATCTGACGTTATCCACGGTCAGGTAAGCGTCCGTGCCATCCACAAAGGTCCAGTGAACAACATAGCGGCTTTCGTCGCGCGTGATTTCCTTCAGCACCCAGGCGTCTCCGAGGGCAAGATCATCTGCAAAAACGCATTCGGCCGACTCCGCGGTAAATTCCGCGATCACCTCACGGAGAGTGTCGTAACTGGCTTGCTTCGCTCATTACCCGTGATCCACTTTGGATCCCATACGCAGCCGAAAGCTGCCCGCTCAACGCAAGCGTCCTGCAACGCCAACAATGCGAAGGTGCTGTCTCCCGGCGCTCCGCCACCGGGATTGTCTGCAAGGTCTGCGATGACCACCGGTTTGTCGACTTGCCTTCCATAAGCAATGGCATCGGGCAGCTAGAGATGCTTCGTCCGGGCATCCTCCCTGATGGCCCAGAAATGTTCGGCGATCTGACGTGCCACAGTCTTGGCCTGATCAGGGTTTCCGTCTGAAATGCACCACGCGCCCGCGGTCGCTTCAGCAATGTCACCCCACGGAAACCCGTGCGCCAGAGACACCGACAGCACACCCGGCTCACGCTCCAGCGCAAGCATTTCCAGCACAAGCTTGCGCATTGCCGGATTGGTCGTGATCCAGAGGCCGACCATTGGACAGGGAACGAACCGCGTGCCGGAAACATCGGGACCTCCAGCTTTAGCGTGACGGTGGAGGATGGCGAGCCCCCGGCTGTAACTGTGCCCGGGAACCTCACCGTGAATGCCGAACCGGGGTTGGCAACTGCTGTTCTGACCTATGCGGCGCCGACAGCGACGGACAACATGGCAGTGACCAGTGGCCCGCTGCTGACGGCGGGTCTTGCCTCTGGCGCGACCTTCCCGGCTGGCGTAACGGCAATCAGCTATGCGGCAGAGGATGCTGCGGGCAACATCAGCACGGCGAACTTTACCGTCACGGTGGTGGATGGCGAGGACCCGGTGATCACCGTGCCCGGAAATATCATCGTACCGGCAGAGACAGGCACTGCATTGGCTGTCGTGACCTATGTGGCTCCGACGGCGACGGACAACCTCGGCGTGACATCGGGGCCGGTGCTGACCGCTGGTCTTGCCTCTGGGGCGGCTTTCCCTGCGGGTCTGACGACCGTCACCTACGAAGCATCTGATGCGGCGGGCAACACGGGGGTGGGGAGTTTCAGTGTCACAGTGACCCCCGACACCAGCGCGCCGATCATCTCCATCGCGGCCCTCATCGGGCCTGCGAACGGCGACCTGACGACAGAGATCACTCTGTCGAAGCCCAGCACAAACTTTGAAGCCAGCGATCTCACCCTCACGAACGCGACCGCCATACTGACTGGCACGGGCACCAGCTATACTGCCGTGGTGACGCCGCTTGCCGATGGTCCTGTTTCGATCTCAGTTGCACCAGGCGTCTTCACTGACGGAGTGGGGAACCTCAACACTGCCTCCAACACAGTCACTGCGACCCACGACGCCACCGCACCCACCATCTCAATCGCACCCCTCACCGGCCCGGCGAACGGCAACCTGACGGCGGTGGTCACATTGTCGGAGGCGAGCACAAGCTTCACACAGGCTGACCTCTCCTTGGTTAACGCCACGGCCAACCTCAGCGGCTCTGGCACCAGCTATGTCGCTGTGCTGACGCCGCTTGCAGACGGGGCAGTCTCGCTGTCTGTCGCCGCAGGGACGTTCACCGACGCGGCGGGCAATGGCAACACCGCCTCCAACGAAGTCACCTCGACGCATGACGCAACCGCCCCAACCATCAGCATCGCCGATTTCACCGGTCCGCTGAACGGCGATCTGACGGCAATGATCACCCTGTCTGAGGCGAGCACAAGCTTCACACAGGCTGACCTCTCCTTGGTTAACGCCACGGCCAACCTCAGCGGCTCTGGCACCAGCTATGTCGCTGTGCTGACGCCGCTTGCAGACGGGGCAGTCTCGCTGTCTGTCGCCGCAGGGACCTTCATCGACGCCGCAGGCAACCTCAATACGGCCTCCAACGAAGTCACCTCGACCCACGATGCCACAGCGCCCACGCTCTCCATCGCCTCGTTCACCGGGGCGATGAAGGGTGATCTGACGGCCGCGATCACCCTGTCGGAGGCAGCTACCGATTTCGACGGATCCGATCTGTCGCTTGTCAATGCCACGGCGACTCTTACCGGCTCGGGCACCAGGTACACTGCCGTTCTGACGCCCGTTGCTGATGGTCTCGTCTCTCTTTCGGTCGCGGCGAGCACCTTCACCGACGCGGCAGGCAACCTCAACAGGGCCTCCAACGAAGTTACATCGACCCACGACGCCACCTCGCCAAGCGTTTCACTGACCACGACGCAGGCATCGACGGCAGGTGCCGCAACGTTTGACGTCACGATCACCTTTTCCGAAATCGTAACGGGTCTGGTGATCGATGACTTCGAGCTTGCCAACGGTTCAGCCTCCGGGCTCACCGGCAGTGGACTGGACTATTCCATGACAGTGCTCGCAAGTGGTGCGGGTATTGCCACGGTCGTCTTGCCCGCTGCGGCGGCGCAGGATTCGGCAGGAAACGGCAATCTGCAGTCCAACACGCTGTCCGTGGCCAGTGCGACGGTGCAGGAGACGCAGGAGCAGATCGCGACCTTCATGCAGACGCGGGCCCGACAACTTCTTGCCAGTCAGCCGGATCTGAGCGGGCTTTTGAGCGGATCGCGTGGGCGGAGTTTTTCGACCATCGCGACCCAGGGTTCCGGCAACTTTTCCTACGCTTCAGGGACCGAAAAGTCTGTCTGGATGCTTCTGAACGGCAGCTGGAGCAAAGTGGATGGCGAAAAGACCGCCTATGTCTTTGGCGCCCTGGGAAGCCATGTGACCTTTACCCCCAACCTGCTGGTCGGGGGCATGCTGGAGTTCGACCACTCCGAGTCGGGCCAGGACGGTGCAGAGCTTCGTGGCACGGGCTGGCTGGCCGGGCCGTATTTCGTCGCGCGTCTGCCCCAGGCTCCGGTGTATTTTGAAGGACGTGCGCTCTTTGGACAGTCTTCCAACAAGATCACGCCGTTTGGCACCTATACGGACACTTTCGACACCCAACGCGCCCTGGCACAGGTGAAGGTTTCCGGCGAACTGCAGTCGGGTGCGCTGACCCTTCTGCCCAACCTGGGCTATGCCTATACTGAGGACCGGCAGAAGCGGTACGTCGACGGTCTGGGCAATGACGTCCCGAGCCAGACACTTTCGATGTCGGAAGCTTCGCTCGGGCTCGACCTGAGCTATGGTGTCGGCTGGGTGCGCGCCAACAACGCTCTGACGCTCTCCGGCGGGATCAAGCTGATACGCTCCAACACCTCTGGTGAGGGCTATGCGATCGAGGTGATGCCCGAAGACAGCGCTCTGCGCGGACGTATCAACCTCGGCATCGACTACAGCATAAGGCAAAACACCCGGTGGCGGGTTACACTCGACTACGATGGCCTCGGCCTGTCCGACTATGAGGCCGTCGGAGTCGAAATCGGGTTCCAGCGCGCATTCTGATCAAAAGGTTCCTGAAGACGGGGGATGTCGCCAAGTCTGCGATGTCCCCCTGCCATCAGCCTCAGAGAGGCTGA
>NZ_AWWI01000018.1 GCF_002760615.1 Puniceibacterium antarcticum
GTCAGGCTCAATGACCACTTCGACACGCTCGAGATGCGGCGGGAAGCCTTTGCGTGGCCGGGGGGGCCGCTTCTGCTGTGAAGCCGGACCCTTGCCGACCTGCGCCCGCAGGGCCAAGATACCCGTCTCGATCTCCTCGAAGAGGAAAGCCTGCTGGGCATCCTCCTCACCCGCCGTGGCAGAACCAAGCGTCTCGGACCGTCGCCCGAACCGCGCCCGGTCGTAAGCCTTCAGGATCTGCATTATAGTGTCCCGCCTTTAACCTGAGACACGATTATCGCTTTTCGCGTTGGAGGCGCAGCCGACACACAGCGAACAAGTGATTCAAGTTTAAGGCGGGATGCCTTAGTCGTTTGATCCGCTCGTCAGTATCCACGTTGCGGGCCCTGAGCGTCTCTATTTCACGCTCCAGCGCGTCCGCACGGGCAGCCTTCGCAGCCATGGCGCGCACCATGGACTTTAACTGATCCATGTCGTCAGGAAGGGGGAATTCACTGCTGTTCATCACCTTCGATTAGAGCATTTTTTCCCTTGTTTTTCTCACGTTTTCTTCGTGCATCAGCGCAAATTATTCACTGCCGCAGGACTGTTTAGAGCGTGTCGCGGCCATCGCGATTCAGGATTCCCTTGCAGGTTTGACTGTGATTCCC
>NZ_AWWI01000019.1 GCF_002760615.1 Puniceibacterium antarcticum
CGTCGCCGCCCGGGTGCCGCGCGACGCCCGCCGCGCCTTCTGGGCCTGGGCGTTCCACGAAACCCCGTGGCACAGCCACAAGCGCGGCGCCGAACGCGACGCCGCACAGCTGCTCAAGGACGCCATTGCGCAGGGCGGCGCGCCAAAGACGCCGAGACAGGGCCAGATCGCCCTTGTCGGCGCAGGCCCCGGCGCACGCGATTTGCTGACGCTGCGCGCGGTCGAACGCCTGCAAGAGGCGGATGTGATCTTTTACGACCGCCTCGTCGATCCCTCTGTTCTGGAACTCGCCCGGCGCGATGCGGAACGGGTGTTTGTGGGCAAGGTCGTCGGCGCCACCGCCTGGCCACAGGACCGCATCAACGCGCTGATCGTGGCCGAGGCGCAGAAAGGCCGCCGCGTGGTCCGCCTGAAATCCGGCGATCCGGCAATCTTTGGCCGCGCGAGTGAAGAGAGTGAGGCCGCCCGCGCCGCCGGCATTCCCATCGAACTGGTGCCCGGCGTCACGGCGGTGTCGGGCGCAGCTTCGGCGCTGGGCCGTTCGCTCACCATTCGCGGGGAAACCGACACGCTGATCCTGACCACCGGCCAGTGCCGTGACGGCGATGCGGCGCCGGACTGGCAGCACCACGCCCGCCCCGGCACCGCGCTCGCGTTTTACATGTCGGTGGGTCATGCCGGGGACATCACCGCCGCGCTGCTGGCCAACGGGATGCCGTCAGACCTGCCCGTGACCATCGCCGTCAAGGTGACGCAGCACGGGCAGCGCTTCGTTGAGACGACGGTTGGCACGCTCCCCGCCACGCTGGCCCGCGAACAGGTCACCGGCTGCGCGGTGATCATGGTCTCCTGGCCGAAATCCGTGCCCGCCGTGGCACAGGCACCCCTGCGCCTGACCGCCTGAGCCGGCCTTTAGAGACGCCGCCCCAGCGACCCCGCCGCCCAGGTGCCAAAGTCGCGCAGCATCAGATCGCTGGCGGCGTCAAAGGCACGCACCACATCACCGACGTTCGACGTCGGCGATTGCGCCGTCCCGCTGAACGTGCGGCTCGCGACGATCTGAACATCGCTTTCGCGGATCAGGTTGGCCACCATCCGCAAGCGGATCACCACCGGCGCACCCTCCGCACCGGCTTCGGCCTGAAAATCCGTGATCTCGGTCAGAATGGCATAATCCCCGCCCGCGCCCAGCGGCGTGCGCCCGACATAGCGCACCGCCTGCGTCCGTTCGAGCGCGCGCATCATCAGCGTCTGCACCAGCTGCGGCACATCCTCGGACCAGCGCACGCCGGGCAGATATTGCGCCTGATAGGGGTCGGGGCGGATCATGATCCGGTCGGTCTGTAAGGCGCCGCCGGTGGTTGGCGTTTCGATTGTCACCGACAGGGGCAGAGAAGTGCCCCGCGCTGTCGGCATGTCCTCGGGCGCGCGCAGCTCATAGACATCCAGCGGCACGGTTACATCCGAAATGGCCGTGATCGCCGAACAGCCCGCCAGCCCCAACAGGCCAAGACACAGGGCAGAGGCACGCAGGATCAAAGAATGGACGGTCATGAAGCACCTCATCGTCTGAAATCGGGGGTCGACTTGTTCAGGAAGAATCGCGCCGGGTCGCGCTGAATGCTGGTTGTCAGCCGGTTGAGATTGTCGATCAGCGTCCGCGCCTCGGATGCAAGCCGACTGTACAGCGGCAGGCCGGTGTTGGCAAAGTCGCTGATCGCCCCGCCAGAGGCTTCGACCACGCGCTGCACCTCGGCAAAGGTCTGCTCGGCTGCGCGGCTGGCGGCACGCAGGTCCGCCGAAATCTCGGGGATATCACTCGACACCTGATCAATCGCGCCGTTCAGCTTGCCGATCGCCGTGCGCAGATCGGCGGTGATGCCCGAAATATCGTCGTTGATCACCCGGTCCGCTCCGTCAAAGGCCCGCGTCGCCGCGCCCAGTGCATCCTCGCCCACGGCCAGCGCCGAATTGACCGCATCCAGCGTGTCATTGGCCCTGGCAAAGGTGTCGGTCACCTGATTCAGCGTGCCCTCGGCGCTGGCCGACAGCGTCTCGACCCGGCCCGACGCATCGGTCAGGTTCTGACCGACATCGCGGATCACCTGGCTTGCGGTGGCGGTGGCGGTCTTGATGTTGGCGATGATGGCCGGCATGTCGTTTTCGGTCATCGCGTTGATCGACTCCAGCGCCTGGGTGGCGCCGCCGATCATGCTGCGGGCCTCGGTGATCATGTCATAGGCGTCTTTTTCCATCAGATCCTGAAAACTGACAGAGGCCTCGTCCATGGTGGTCAGCGTGCTTTCGAGGTTCGCAATCATCGTCTCGGTGTCGGACAGGATCTTGCGCGCCTCTGTCAGACGGGCCGTGGCGGCAAGGCCAGTGTCGTTGAACGTGTTCAGCATCCGGCTGGCATCCTGGCGCACCGTGTCAACCTGCGCGCGCAGATCGGTCACCGTCAGCTGCAGTTCCGCTGTCAGCTCGGGCAGATCGTTGGACAGATAGCCGTTGGCGGTGGTGAAGGTGCCCGTCGCGGCATCCAGCGTCTTTGTGCCCTCGTCCAGCACACCCTTGGCCTGTTCGGACAGTTCGTTGATCGAGGTCAGCGTGCTGTTGGCGGTGTTCAGCACCCGCGACAGATCACCGGTCAGGGTCTCAAGCGTGCCGTTGAACCGGTCGATCTGACCGGCAAAGCCCGAAACGGATTCCGTCACATTGGAAAAGCTCTGCAAGGTGGTGGCAAAATCATCCGACGCGTTTTCGACATTCTGCAGGATGTTGCTGATCCGGTCACGGTTTTCGCCGTTCAGGATGGCGCCAAGGCCTTGAACCACCTTCAGCGTCTCTGACAGGATCTTGGGCGCATCTTCGGACAGCGTCTGCAGGGTAGAACGGCCCGGCTGGATATGCGGAATCTCGCCCTCGGCGGGTGCGACCAGCGGTGCCTCTGGCGTGCCCGCGCTGATGCCGACATAGGACACACCGGTCACACCTTGGGATTCGATTGTGGCAATGCTGTCGGCGCGCACCGGGGTGTCGGCATCCACCTCGATGCGGACGGTGATCGTGCCGTCGCGTTCGGGTGACAGGGTCACGTCCACGACCTGACCCACCGGCAGCCCGCTAAAGCGCACATCCGACGCATTCGACAGCCCCGAAACAGAGGTGAAGGCCACGTCGTAATAGGCAAACTGCCGGTCCAGCTGCAGCTGCGCGAACCACAGGAAAAAGGCCAGGATGCCGGTCAGCCCGGCCAGGGTAAAGATCCCGATCAGCAGGTAATTGGCGCGTGTTTCCATAGCTCAGCGCTCCTTTTGTCCGGTTTGCGCCAATTCGTCGGCCGAAGCCGTCGCCGCACGGGCGCGCGGGCCGTGGAAATATTCGTGCACCCAGGGGTGATCCACCTGCAACATGTCATTCATGGTCCCGGTGACAAGCACCTTCTTTTCCGCAAGCACGGCAATGCGATCGCAGGTTGCATGCAGGGTATCAAGGTCATGAGTTACCAGAAAAACAGTTAATCCTAGTGAAAGGCTCAAGCTGCGGATCAGCGTGTCGAAATCCGCAGCGCCGATGGGGTCCAGCCCCGCCGTGGGCTCATCCAGGAACAGCAGTTCGGGGTCCAGCGCCAGCGCACGGGCAAGCCCGGCCCGCTTGCGCATGCCCCCCGACAGCTCGGACGGGAACTTGTCCCCCGCCAGATAGGGCAGGCCGACCATCGACACCTTGAGGTCCGCAAGTGCGCTGCGCAGATGCGGGTCCAGCCCCGCCACCGCGCGCATCGGCACCTCGACATTCTCGCGCACGTTCAGCGATGAAAACAGCGCACCATCCTGAAACATCACGCCCCAGCGGTGTTCCAGATCGACGCGGGTATCTTCATCCGCCGTGCGCACATCCGTGCCCAGCACCTCGATTGTGCCGGCACTTGGGGTCTGCAGCCCGCAGATCGTGCGCAGCAGCACCGATTTGCCGGTGCCCGACCCGCCTACAACGCCCAGAATCTCGCCCCGGTAGACGTCCAGATCCAGATCGTCATGCACCACATGGCTGCCGAACTGGTTGCGGATGCCGCGCAGCCGGATCGCGACCTCTCTGCCAGAGTTTTCGGGGGTCTGGTTCATGCTCACATCCCGATCTGTGCGAAAAAGACGGAAAACACCGCGTCCGCCACGATCACCGCAAAGATTGCCGTGACCACCGCACTTGATGTCATCCGGCCCAGCGATTCCGCATTGCTCTGGACCTGCATCCCGGCATGACAGCCGACAATGCCGATGATCACCGCAAAGAACGGCGCCTTGATCATGCCGACCGCCACGTGGCTGATGTCGGTGCCTTCGACCAGCCGGGTGACGAACATGGCCGGCGAAATGCCAAGGTCGACCCAGGCCATCAGCCCGCCGCCCAACAACCCCATGACATCCGAGACAAGTCCAAGGATCGGCAGCATCAGGATCAGCGCCAGAATGCGTGGCACGAACAGCACCATCGCCGGGTCAAGTCCCAGCGTGCGCATGGCGTCGATCTCTTCGCGCATCTTCATCGACCCGATGGCCGCGGTAAAGGCTGACGCCGTCCGCCCCGCCACGATGATCGAGGTCAGCAGGATTCCCAACTCGCGCAGGATCGAAATGGCCAGCAGATTGACCACATAGACCTCTGCCCCGAACTGGCGCAGCTGGCTCGACCCCTGAAACGCCAGAACGATCCCGATCAGAAACGACATCAGCGCCACGATGGGCACGGCGCGCAGGCCGACATCTTCGCAGTGATGCACCAGCGCCGTCAGGCGGAATTCCGACGGGTGCCGCACAGCCCGTGCCAGCCGCGCCAGAAACAGCCCGAAAAAGCTGATCAGCGCCAGCAGGAACTGCGCCGTCTGCACGACCGCCTTGCCAACCGCCTCGATCCGCGTGCGAAGGGTGGTGGGGTGGCGCGCTTCGGTCTCGGGCTGGGGCAGGGCGTCGGTGACGGTTTTCAGCAGGCTCACCAGCTGATCGCTGGCACCGGATATCTCCAGTGACTGACCGGCCTGTTCCAGCCGCGTGCGCAGCGTGACCAGCGCCCAGGCACCCGCCGTATCCATCCGCTCAAGGCCGGACAGATCGGCCACAACCGGCGCCGTCGCATCAATCGTGTCCAGACGCCGGGTCAGGCCACTCACCTGCGCAATGGTCAACGCGCCGCGCAGGACCAGCCTGACCGGCGATCCCGACGTCGTGATATCAATATCCATGTCAGGGTTTTGGGGCATATTGCACTGCAGGGCCTGTTCGACTGCGCCTTAAGAGGTCGTCCTAGCACGGGTTGCCGCCGAGCGTAAGGCGCGTTACGCCCGGTGGTGAATCCGGGCGCATTGGACAATTCCTCAGGAAAATGGCAACCAAGCGGCCCTTGGCGCGTTATGCACATGGCATGTGCAAAAAAAGAGGCCCGAGTAGTGCAATTTTCGAACCGTTTGTCGTCCGCTGTTGTTCAGGGGATGCTCGGCCTTTTTATGGCCATCACCCTTCTGATGACCTCTCCTGCATCGCTGTCCGCACAGGGCCTTCTGCCCGCCACCCAAGCCACCGAGGAGTCCTCTGCTCAGGATGGCGCTACCGCCTCTGAAACACCCGCTGACCCGCTCAAGGCACTGCTCGATGTGCTGCAGGACGACACCGCCCGCAGCAGACTCATCTCCGAACTTGAAAAACAGACATCTGCCTCCGGCGCTGAAACGCCATCCGATACGTCCGGGGCTGATCAGGGCATCGTGGACACCGCCGTCGAAAACGCGACCGATGGCGCGGGCGTGCTCGAAGACAGCATCGTCTCTCTTGGTGGAAAGATCGCGCTGATCACGCAAAGCATTGCCGAAACCGCCGCTGCTCAGGTGCTGTTCACCTGGAACAGCCTCCAGAATGCCGGCAGCGTGTTCAATGGCCTGCAGGGCGGCGAACTCGCGGTATTGCTAGAGGCGGGACAAAGCCTGCTGCTGGTCATCGTGATGACGGTGGTGGTCTTTCTGACCCTGCGCGCGCTGACCATTCCCCTGTTCAAACGGCTGGGAAAACGCTCGCAGAACGGCTCTTTCGTGGGCAACGCCCTGCGGTTTGCAGGCTCTGTGCTGATGGACACGCTGACGGTCGTGATCGCCTGGGCCATCGGCTATGCGGTCACAACGCTCGCGCTGGGCGAATTCGGCCAGATCGATTTCCGCCAGTCGCTCTATCTCAACGCCTTCTTGCTGGTCGAGATGGTCAAGGTCGCCATGCGTGCCCTGCTTTCGCCCTCGTCCCGCGGTCTGCGGCTCATCCCGCTCAGCAACACCGCCGCGCGCAAGCTCAACCGCCTGGCGAATGTGGTGGTCAGCATTCTGGGCTATGGCCAGCTGCTGATCGTGCCGATCATCAATCAAAGCGTCTCTCCCGCCGCCGGCGTTGCCGTCTCGGCGCTGCTGTCGGTGATTGTGCTGCTCTGGCTGATCGTCTCCGTGGTGGTGAACCGCGCTCGCGTGGCCCGCTGGCTGCACGACCGCATTGCCCCGCCAACCGTCACCGCCGACACCGGCGCCGAGGGGGCGCCGGACAGCGACGGCCCCGACCTCATCGAAGAGGCCGAGCGCAAGATTCAGGGCATCCTTGGCCCCTTCGTGCGGCACTGGCACTGGTTCGCGCTGGCCTATCTGGGCTTCATGTTCATCGTGGTGATGAGCCAGCCAACCGATGTCGTGATGGGCTACCTTGCCGCCTCGGGCAAGATCGCGCTGGCGGTTCTGCTGGCCTCGGCCATCACCGGCGCCATTTCCAAGACGATTTCCAGCGGCATCTTCCTGCCGGATGAGCTGAACAAGAAGCTGCCGCTGCTGCAGCCCCGGCTGAACCAGTTCGTGCCGCGCGTGCTGCTTTTGCTGCGCTATTTTGTGGCCCTGCTGGTTGTGCTCTATATCTTTGACGTGATCGGGCTGGTCGGGCTGCGCGGCTGGATGGAAAGCCAGATCGGCATGTCCATGACCGGCAATGTCATCTCGGTCTTCCTCGTGCTGATGGTGGCCTATGGCCTCTGGCTCGCCATGACCTCCTGGGTCGATTTCCGCCTGAACCCGGATTACGGAACCATCCCCACCGCGCGGGAAAAGACGCTGCTCAGCCTGCTGCGCAACGCCGCGACCATTGCGATCTTCATCCTGACGATCATGTTCTGCCTTGCTGAAATCGGCCTTAATATCGGCCCGCTTCTGGCCTCTGCCGGGGTGCTGGGTCTGGCCATCGGTTTCGGTGCCCAGAAACTGGTGCAGGACATCATCACAGGTGTCTTCATCCAGTTCGAAAACGCGATCAACGTCGGCGACGTGATCACCGTGGGCGGCACCACGGGTGGCGTGGAAAAGCTGACCGTGCGCTCTGTCTCGCTGCGGGATGTGAACGGCGTGTTCCACATCATCCCCTTCTCTTCGGTGGATATGGTCAGCAACTACACCCGCGACTTCTCGTACTTTGTCTGTGACATGGGCGTCGCCTACCGCGAGAATGTGTCCGAGGTGAAGCAGGCCATGCTCGACGGCTTTGACCAGCTGCGCAGCGACCCGGATCAGGGCAAGCTGATCACTGCCGATCTCGAATGGTTCGGTCTCAACTCCTTTGGTGACAGCGCGGTGGTCTGCCGCGCCCGGATCAAGACTCTGCCGGGCAGCCAGTGGGGCGTGGGCCGCGCCTATAACGAGATCCTCAAGACGATCTTTGACGAGCGCGGAATCGAAATTCCCTTCCCGCATCAGACCATCTTCTTTGGCGAGGCCAAGGATGGCACCACCCAGCCCATCCGCATCGAAGATGCCGAGGTGCAGCAAGAGGCGGTCGCGGCACAGCCTGCCAAAGAGCAGCCCAGCCAAGAGTCGCAGAACAAGGTCAACAAGCGGCTCGCCACCGATGCTGATGACGAAGACAGCTTTGACGACCGTTGAGGTGTTTCGGGTTTAACCTGCGGCAAAGGGCATCGGATTTCGCGTTCTACCAAGGGGGAAGACAGCGAATATCCGATCCAAGTTTAACCCGAAACGCTGTAAGGCGCCTCGCCGATTGCGCAAGGCCGCGATAATCGCCTGAAAACACAGTCCACCGGACAGGGCGGCGTGGGGAACCGCGCCGCCCTGTCTGCATCGGCCCCGGATCAGCCGGCGTCAGCGCACGCCCCCGGCACCCTCCCCGGCAACTCCCATTGTGCCGGGCTCCGAAAGGGCGCAATGATCAATGCATGAAACCCAAAATCCTTACCACGCTTCCGCTCTATGACCGGCATCAGCTGGTCAGTGATCTCCTCGCCGGTGTGACCGTTGCCATGGTTGCGCTGCCGCTCAGCATCGCCATTGCCGTCGCCTCGGGCGCAACCCCGGAAAAGGGGCTGATCACCGCGATTGTCGGTGGTTTCCTGATTTCGCTGCTTGGTGGCAGTCGGGTGCAGATCGGTGGCCCCACTGGTGCCTTCATTGTCGTCGTCTTCGGCGTCATTGTGCAGCATGGCTATGACGGCCTTGTCCTGGCCACTTTGATGGCCGGGATCATCATGCTGATCGCGGGCTTCCTGCGCGCGGGCAGCCTTGTCGCTTATGTGCCCGAACCGGTGATCAACGGCTTTACCGTCGGCATCGCGATCATCATCGCCACCAGCCAGATCAAGGATCTGTTCGGCCTGTCGGTGGCAGAACTTCCCGCCGAATTTGTGGGCAAGATCACAGCGCTCTGGTCCGCCCGCGACACGTTCAGCCCGCCCGCGCTGCTGATCGGGCTGGCCACGATGGTGCTGATCGTCGTGCTGCGCCGCCTTGCGCCCAAATTTCCCGGGCTGATCGTCGCGGTCGGCCTCACCTCGGCCTGCGTGGCGCTGGCGATCCTGCCGGTCGACACGATCTTTTCTCGCTTCGGGGCTCTGCCCAACACGCTGCCGCTCCCTGGCTTTCCCGAAATCACCTTCGCGAGGGTTATCGAACTGCTGCCCTCGGCCTTTGTCATCGCCTTTCTGGCCGGCGTCGAATCGCTTCTGTCTGCGGCCGTCGCGGACCGGATGATCGGCGGCCATTACCGCCCGAATGCCGAAGTGCTCGCTCAGGGCTGCGCCAATATCGGCTCTGCGCTGTTTGGCGGGCTGCCCGCAACCGGCGCCATCGCCCGCACCGCAACCAACGTGCGCGCGGGTGGCAAGACGCCCGTGGCGGGCATGGTGCATGCCCTGACCATCCTGCTGGTGATGCTGGTGGCTGCCCCCCTGGCCGGATACATGGCGATGCCCGCACTGGCTGGTCTGCTGATCCTGACCGCCTGGAACATGAGCGAGCCGCACAAATGGCGCGGCTACATGCGCGAACGCATGTCTGACCGCATTCTGCTGCTTCTGACCATGGTGCTGACGGTCTTTGCCGATCTCACCGTCGCTATCGGTGTCGGTGTCGCCATCGGCCTTGCGCTGCGCCTGCGCCGTCAAAAGGTCCCGCCCAAGGAATGGTCCACGCCGGATCACTGACGCCTGCTGGACCCATCTCAACGCACCCGCTCTGGGGCGTTGCGGGATGCCGCAGAAAGGCTGCGACGTCAGATCCGGGTTAGGAGGCCCTCAGACCTCTTTCGCCGTGATGTTCTCCGTCTTGACCGCCTGTGTCGCAGGCCTCAGGCGCAGGATTTCCGCCGACAGAACCGCCGCCGTCTGCGCCAGGGTGAACTGCGCCTCGACCCGGGCACGGCCCCCCAGCGACAGGCGCATCGCGGCCTCTGGGTCGTTGGACAGATCGCGGATCGCCTGCGCCATCATCCGCGGATTGCGCGGCGGCACCAGCCGCCCCGAAACGCCGTCCTCGATCAGCTCTGGCACACCGCCGGCCTCGGTCGCGATGCATGGCACGCCACAGGCCATCGCCTCCATGCAGGCCATGCCCAGCGGCTCCTGCCAGCTCGCCTGCGCAAAGATCTGGCTGTCCATCAGCTTTTCGCGCACCGCATCGGGGCTGATCGCCCCCAGCAGTTTCACGTGATCGCGCAGGTGCTGATCCTTCAGCTGCTTTTCCAGAACTAGCCGGAAGCCCGTGCCGCCGTCCTCATCCTCGCCCGCGATTTCCAGACGCACATCCACACCCTGATCCAGCAGCAGGCGCATGGCATGCAACAGATCCTGATGCCCCTTTTCGGGGCTCAGCCGGGCACAGCTGAACAGCTTGACCGGCTTGCCGTGGGTGGGGGGCACATAGGGCGCCGTGCGGCTCAGCGCGTCGATATCGACGCCGACTGGCGCAATGCCGACCCGTTCGGGCAGCGCGCCGTCCAAAGCGGCCTGCAGTTCCATCCACAGCTGCTGCGTGAGGACTGCGCCAAACCCAGCGCCCTGCCATTTGAACCGTTGCCCGGGACCCTGCCCGGACAGCGGACCATGCAGCATCAGCGAATACCGCGGCCCGCCCATGCGCCGCGCCAGGGCTGCGATCACCGCCGCCCGCCCGCAGGACTGCACATGGATATGCTCCAGCCGCTCTGCCCGGGCGCGGCTCAGCAGCTGCTGAGCCGCCGACAGGGTCAGCAGCGCATCGCGTGAAAACCCTAACCCGCCCTGCGCCATCCACAGCGGCAGACCGCGCGGCAGCAGCCGCGCGAAGCCGCCCAAAGCCGCAGGAACATTTATCCCGCCCAGAAAGGTGGTGCGCGCGATCGCCTCTTCGGCCCAGCCAACCGCCAGCAGCGGCTCGGGCGGCGGCGTCGACGACAACACATCGACATGGTGCCCCAATGCCTCAAGCGCCCGAATGTCGCGCCAGAAATAGATATGGCTCTGTCCCGGAAAACGCGGAACAAGATACCCGATCCGCAAAGGATGTCCCAAACGTCGGCCTCTGATGATTTTACCTGTCGCAGCAGCACGACATATGTCGGCAGGTTTTAGATCATTGCGGGAAATGACCATAGGGTACTGACCCAGCCCTGGCGCAGAGAGGGCGGATTTTTGAAATGTGTGGCCCGTTTGGTACGTTCTGACAGGCGCGCGATTGCGCCCGCCGGCGCCGCTTGGGCGAATCCGCGCCTCAGCCGTGCTCGGCCAGACTGTCCTGCGGCGCCTGCGCGCGCTCAAACATGCCGTAGTCTCGGATCACGTGGCACACCTTCAGCGTGTAATCGGAAAACACCCCGGCGCGGCCACGGCTTTGTGCCCCGCGATGGGCGTGCAGGCAGCGCCAGCGCGCCACCGCCGCCTCATCCTCGAAATAGCTGATCGACAGCAGCTTGCCCGGGGTGGTCAGGCTCTGGAACCGCTCGACCGACAGAAAGCCTTCGACCTCTTCCACCATCGGCCGCATGGCCGCAGCGATATCAAGGTATTCCTCGCGGCGCCCCTCCGCCGGAATCACTTCGAATATGATCGCGATCATGATGTTCTCCTCAAAACCTGCGCGCACCCTGCGCAGACCGGCCCGCTCTGACAAGCTGAACCCTTCATCTGCCCCCCAAATATCCCGGGGGACGCCCGCAGGGCGGGGGGCAGAGCCCCCTTGCGCCCGGGCCGAAATCACCGCCAGATGACAGTGCACAGCACCGGAGCCCCCATGCACATCCTCCCCGTCAGCCCCTCTGTTCCCGCCGAACATGACTCCCCCGCGCCCGACCGGCTGATTTCAGGCGATCCGCAGTTCACCACCTGGAACCTCGAATCGGCCGACGGCCTTTATTGCGGCATCTGGCGGGCGACCCCGGGCAAATGGCACGTCTCTTATGACGAATGGGAATACTGCCGCATCCTCTCGGGGGTCTCGATCCTGACCGAAACCGGCCAGCCGCCCCAGACCTACACCGCAGGCGACAGCTTCATCCTGCGCCCCGGCTTCACCGGCACCTGGGAGGTGCTGGAAACCACCACAAAGGATTACGTCATCCGCCTCTGACCCGGCGCACCCCACCGGGCGCGCCCATAGGCCTCAGACTGCGTCGGGCATGCTAAAGGTGAACACCGTCCAGCCTTCGCTGGCAGTGACATCCAGCACCCCGCCATGGCCCTTCGCAATCTCGGACGAGATATAGAGACCCAGCCCCAGACCTCTGCCGCGGGGGCGGTCCGACAGCTGCTCGAACGGCTGGAACAGCGTTGCGATCATCTCTGGCGGAATCGGCTCGCCCCGGTTTGCGACCGCAATGACCAGCGCTCCGTCGCGCACCCGCGCCGTGACGCGGATCTCCTCGCCCTGCGCGCCGTGGGTGACGGCATTGCCCAGAAGGTTGGACACCATCTGTGCCAGCCGCGCGCGGTCACATCGCACCTGCTCCGGCAGATCGATATCCGCCAGAATCTCCACCTCGGGTGATACGGCGTCCAGCTCGGCGATGATCTCCTGCAGCGTCACGGCCAGATCGCCGGTCAGCTGCGGCACGATCTCGATCCCGCCGCCCTGCCGGGACCGCGCGGCATACAGCAGATTCTCGATCAGATCCGACATGCGCTGCACCGATCCGCGCATCAGCGTCGCGATGTTCTGGCCCTTTTCGCTCAGCCCGGTGCGGTCCAGCATCCGGAACCCGGCATTCAGAACGCTGACCGGGTTGCGCAGATCATGGGCCAGAATCGCGATGAACCGCTCCTGCACCTCGGACAGATGGCGCTCGCGTTCCACCGCCTCTTCGGACTGGCGCAGCTGTTCATCCGCATCCAGCCCCTGACCGATCAGCGCCGCGAACATCCGGAACATCGACAGCACCCGCGGATCGCTCAGCTTGCGCGGGGCGGGATCAATCGCGCAGAGCGTGCCGAAAAACCGCCCGTCCGCCCGCGTGATCGGGACCGAGATATAGCTGCGCAGCCCGTAGCGCGCAGGTGTGTGATGGTCGCGATACACCTCATCGTTGGCGGCATCGTCGATGACGATCTCCGACTCCGATTCGCGGACCTGATGGCACAGCGTGCTTTCCACCTCCAGCTCACTGCCCGGGTGCAGGCCGAACGCCATTGTGTCCAGCGCGCGGCAGGTCACCCAGCGCGAGTCTGTCACCCGCGCCACCGCGGCAAAGCCCATGCCGGTGGCCAGCAACACGGTTTCAAGGATGACAGGCACCTGGGGGCTGCGTCCGATTGCGTCAATATCCGCTTGGAACGGGTGGGGTTCCGCGGCCATAAGAGTGTCCAAGCGTGCAAATCCATGACATGAGAATAGTTTGTAACAATTCTAAACGCGCCTCGGGAAATTGCAATCCACCCCCACCATAGCGACCCAACTGACCTCGGGGCGCGCAGGGTGCTCGGCATCCGCCACTCTCGCTCAGGGCGCGCGAAAACCGCGCGCCCTGATGTGTCTCAGCTGCCGGATGACAGCCATACGCAAACCATACGCTTTCCATACGGCTTCCAGTCCCCTCAGACGACGTTGAAACCGGGGCCATAGGGGTAGTGTGTGATGTCCTCGGCCCCGTCTTCTGTGACCACCAGAATGTCATGTTCGCGGTAGCCCCCGGCACCCGGCTGACCCGCCGGAATCGTCAGCATCGGCTCCATCGAAATGACCATGCCCGGCTCCAGCACCGTGTCGATATCCTCGCGCAGCTCCAGCCCCGCCTCCCGGCCGTAGAAATGCGACAGCACCCCGAAGGAATGGCCATAGCCAAAAGTCCGGTATTGCAACAGGTCCCGATCTGCGAGGAAGTCATTGATTTTATGTGTGATTTCAGAACAGCTTGCTCCGGGCTTCAGCAGCGACATGCCAAATTCATGCGTCGCCACATTCGCCTCCCAGACCTTGAGCGAGGCATCATCGACCTCTCCCACAAACAGGGTCCGCTCCAGCGCGGTGTAATACCCCGAGATCATGGGGAAGGTGTTCAGCGACAGAATATCGCCGCGTTCCAGCACCCGCCCGGTGACCGGATTATGAGCCCCATCGGTGTTCAGCCCCGACTGAAACCACACCCAGGTGTCGCGATACTCGGCCCCCGGAAACGCCCGCGCAATCTCGACCTCCATCGCATCCCGCCCTGCCATGGCCACGTCGATCTCTCTAACCCCTTGGCGGATCGCGTCTTTTATGGCGTATCCCCCCACGTCCGCGACCCGCGCGCCCTCGCGGATCAGGGCGATTTCGGCGGGCGATTTGTGCATCCGCTGGCGCATCGTGGCCTCATGCACCGCCACCTTGCGCGAGGGCGCCAGAAACGCGTCAAGCTTGGCCAGACCCTGCAGCGTCAGATGATCCTCTTCGAAACCAATCACTTGGCCGGTGCCGGTGACCGACAGGATCGCCCGCCAGAAATTGTCGCGCTGCCAGTCGGTATAGGTGATGTTGTCGCCTTGACAGCGCCGCCACGGCTGCCCCGCGTCGATCCCTGCCGAAATCGTGACAGATTCGGTCGATGTCACGACAAGCCCATAGGGCCGCCCGAAACTGCAGTACAGAAACCCCGAATAATAGGCGATGTTGTGCATCGAGGTGAAGACGCAGGCGGTGACGCCGAGCGTCTCCATGATGCTGCGCAGCCCGGCCAGCCGCGCCTCGTATTCCTCTGCCGCAAACGGCAAAGCGACCTTTTCACCATTGTGAAAGCGATAGAATTCAGGACGTTGTGTCATGTGACCCTCCAGAAGCATGCCGCCTTTGGGGGTGTTGTGAAACCTGACCCCACCGCGTGACGGCACAGAAAGGTCCCGGCGTGCAGGACTGGAACAAAGCGCGTGGGGCGCACCCCAAGTGGCGACGCCATCGCCCCGCTTCGCGCCCAGCGTTAGGCCGGAACATCGCATCGCGCAAGTGTGCTTCTTCTCTTTCCAAATACGCAAACACGACGCCCGCCACAGGCGCCTAGAATTCCAGCAGCGTCCGCACCATCACACTTTCGGGGTCCAGCAGGCTGTCGATCACATCGAAATGGTGCTGCCCCGGTTCGACCACATGACCACAGTCCCAGACCTCGGCCAGCCATTGCGCCTGATCAAGGAAAGCAGGGCGTTCCTCGGACCCCACCCAGACGGTCACGGGCATCTCGGGCACGGGCTGATAGATCGGGCTTTCGGCCTTCGCCTCGGCCTTATCCAGCTGAAAATCCACGTTCATCCGCGTCTCGACCAGCGGGCGCAGGTCGGACACCGGTGAGATCGGCATGACATGCACCAGCCGCTGGCGCACGTCCCTCTCCAGCATCCCGGGCGCCAGCATCCGCGCCACCAGATGCCCGCCCGCAGAATGCCCGACCAGCCGCAGCGGCCCGGGGATTTCATGTGCGGCCACGGTGATCGCCTGTGCCACTTGACGCGCAATGTCGGAAATGCGCACACGGGGCACCAGATCATAGGACGGCATCATCACCGCCTGCCCATGCGCCAGAACGCCCGACGCGAAATGCGAAAACAGCGCCCGATCGAACCGCCGCCAGTAGCCGCCGTGCACGAACACCGTCAGACCGGCAGGGGGCGCATCCGGCAGGAACAGATCCATAGCCTGGCGCGTTCCATGCCCATACATCACTCCCAGCCGCGCCCGCCCCGGCACCGCCATCCGCTTGCGAAAGGCGTCTGCGGCGGCACTCCAGCGCGGCTCGTAACCCGCCGCGTCAGGAATATAGCTGACATTGTCATACGCGTCGTCCAGGTCCATAACTTCCCCCATCGTGGCTTCTGGACCATAGCCATAACAGACGATGCCCACGACGCCGCATCAAAACCGGAGACAGACATGCTCGACCAGACAACAAATCTCGCCTCGCTTCTCAACGATCCCAGCCTGCTGGAAACCCGCGCTTATATCGGCGGAAAATGGGTGGATGGCGACAAAGGCACCTTTGATGTGACCAACCCCGCGCGCGGCGATGTGGTCGCTCAGGTGGCTGATCTGTCGCGCGCGCAGGTGGCAGGCGCCATTGCGCAGGCCGAGGCCGCGCAAAAGGATTGGGCCAAATGGACCGGCAAGGAACGCGCCGCCGTGCTGCGCAAATGGTTCGATCTGATCATGGAAAACCAGCACGATCTGGGTGTGATCCTGACCGCAGAGCAGGGCAAGCCGCTGGCCGAGGCCAAGGGCGAAATCGCCTATGGCGCGTCCTTCATTGAATTTTTCGGTGAAGAGGCCAAGCGTATCTATGGCGAGATGATCCCCGGCCACCAGCGCGACAAGCGCATCATGGTGCTGAAGCAGCCCATTGGCGTCGCCGCCTCGATCACGCCGTGGAACTTTCCCAATGCCATGATCACCCGCAAATGTGGCCCGGCGCTGGCTGCTGGCTGTGCCTTTGTCGCGCGTCCGGCCAAGGAAACACCGCTGTCCGCCATCGTGCTGGGTGTGCTGGCCGACCGTGCTGGCATTCCGGCGGGCGTGTTCAACGTGGTCCCGTCGTCGTCCTCCTCCGAGATCGGCAAGGAATTCTGCGAAAATCCCGCCGTGCGCAAGCTGACCTTCACCGGCTCGACCGAGGTGGGCCGCATCCTGTTGAAACAGGCCGCTGATCAGGTGATGAAATGCTCGATGGAACTCGGTGGTAACGCTCCGTTCATCGTTTTTGACGATGCTGACCTCGATGCCGCAGTCGAAGGCGCGATCATGTGCAAGTTCCGCAACAATGGTCAAACCTGCGTCTGTGCCAATCGTTTGTACGTTCAGGCTGGCGTGTATGACGAATTCGCCGCAAAGCTGAAGACGCGCGTCGCAGCGATGAAAGTGGGCGACGGTCTTGAAGACGGCACAGAGCTTGGCCCGCTGATCAACCACGATGCGCTGGGCAAGGTGCAGGAACATATTGCCGATGCCAAGGCAAAAGGCGGCAAGGTCATCCTTGGCGGGGAAGAGCACGAGATGTCGGGCAACTTCTTTGGGCCGACCATCGTGACCGGCGCCACCAAGGACATGCTGTTCGCAACCGAAGAAACCTTTGGTCCGCTCGCGCCGCTGTTCAAGTTCGAGGATGAGGATGAGGTGATCGCTCTGGCCAATGACACGATCTTTGGTCTCGCGTCGTACTTCTATGCCAAGGATCTGGCCCGCGTCTACAAGGTGGCCGAGGCGCTGGAATACGGCATCGTCGGCGTGAACACCGGCATCATCTCGACCGAGCTGGCACCCTTCGGCGGCGTCAAGCAATCCGGTCTGGGCCGCGAAGGCAGCCACCACGGGATTGAGGATTACCTTGAGATGAAATACGTCTGCCTGTCGGTCTGATCCCTCAGGTTAACTGATCCAGCGGAGCGCGCCCACAGGGCGCGCTCTTTGCGTCTCGTCCCCCGCGCTTTGCGCGGAGGCCTCGGGTGGGCGCCCGTGGCTGACGTCGCGTGTCACATGGATGTTACACGCCTGTCACACGAATGTTGCCCGCATGCCTCAAACCGCCCCCTGAACAATCAGGGGACCTTCATGCCAATCCGTACGCTCTGCCTAACCTCGACTCTCGCGCTCTGCGCGGGTACGGCCACCCTCGCGCTGACCGCAGGCTCGGCGATGGCCGACATGAATTTCAACCGCATCGCCAGCTTTGCCGTGCCGCGCAACATGGCCGATGGCGAAGACCTGTCGCGCCCGTCCTCGGCCGAAATCATCTCGGTCAGCGCGGATGGCATGACGCTGGCCTATACCGACAGCCCGCTGGGCGTTCTGGGCCGCATCGACATCACCGACCCAGCCAACCCCAAGCCGCTCGGCAATATCGAGCTGGGGGGAGAGCCGACAGCCGTCAGCATCGTCGGGCAGACCGCCTATGTCGCTGTAAACAAATCAGAAAGCTACGCCAAGCCGTCGGGCCATCTGTCGGCCTTTGATCTGGCAAGCGGCGAAGAGTTGGCGCAGTGCGATCTGGGTGGTCAGCCCGACAGCACCGCCTTTGCCAAAGACAGCTCCTTTATCGCCGTCGCGATCGAGAACGAGCGCGACGAAGGTGCCGGTGACGGCCGCGTCGGTCAGATGCCTGCAGGCGATGTGGTGATGATCGACCTTGGTGACGGCACGATGGATTGCGCCACGCTGCGCCATGCCGATGTGACCGGTCTTGCAGAAATCTCGCCCGAAGACCCCGAACCCGAGTTCAGCGATATTAACTCGCTCGGTGAGGTCGCCGTGACCCTGCAAGAGAACAACCACATCGTCATCCTGTCCCGCGACGGCGAGGTTCTGAATCATTTCAGCGCCGGTTCCGTGGATCTGGAAGGCATCGACGCCACGGACGAGCGCGCTGCGCTGATTTTTGACGAATCCCAGCCCGGTCGCCTGCGCGAACCCGATGCGGTTCAGTGGGTCGACGACAACCATATAGCCATCGCCAACGAAGGCGATATGGATGGCGGCTCGCGCGGTTTCACCGTGTTCAACAAGGACGGCACCGAGGTTTACGAGTCGGGGACCAGCTTTGAACAGGCGGTGATCCAGCTGGGCCACTACCCGGACAAACGCTCGGACGCCAAGGGGATCGAGCCTGAGGGCATGGAAATCGCCACATTCGACGGCGTGCCTTACATGTTCCTGCTGGCCGAGCGCGCCTCGGTTATCGGGGTCTATGACATGAGCGATCCGGCGAGCCCTGTGCTCAAGCAGATCCTGCCGTCTGGCATCGCCCCAGAAGGTGTCGTCGCGATCCCGCAGCGCAACCTGCTGGTCAGCGCAAACGAATCCGACCTGATCGAGGATGGCGGCGTGCGCTCGCATGTCATGATCTATGAATACGCCGAAGGCGAAGCCGCCTATCCGACGCTAACCTCCGAAGGCATGGACGAGCTGACCGGCTGGGGCGCGATTTCTGGCATGGTCGCCGGTGAGGGATCGACCCTTTATGCGGTGAACGACAGCTTCTATGGCTATCAGCCGACGATCTTTACCATCGACACCTCGACCAAGCCCGCACATATCACCAACGCCCTGCGTGTGACCCGCGCCGGAATGCCTGCGCAAAAGCTGGATATGGAAGGCATCACATTGGATGGCGAGGGTGGTTTCTGGGTCGCATCCGAAGGCCGCACGGACCGTCTGATCCCCCATGCGCTCTACCACGTAAATTCCAAGGGCGAGATCAAGGACGAGATCGGCCTGCCTGCAGAACTTCTGGCGCATGAGACACGCTTTGGCTTTGAGGGCATCACCAAGGTCGGCGACTGGCTCTGGATGGCCGTGCAGCGTGAATGGGGCGACGACCCTAAGGACCACGTGAAACTGCTGGCCTATAACGTCGAGTCCGAGGAATGGGGCGCTGTCCTCTACCCCAAGGCCACTCCCGACGCCGGCTGGACCGGCCTGTCCGAGATCGTGGCCCACGGCGACTGGGTTTATGTGATCGAGCGTGACAACCAGATCGGCGACGCGGCCATTACGAAAAAGATCTACCGCATCCCCGCCTCTGACATGGTGCCGGGCGCGCTTGGGTCTGACCTCAAGGTCGTGACCAAGGAAGAGGTGCGTGACCTGATCCCCGACCTCAAGTCCTGGGGCGGTTATGTGGTCGACAAGGTCGAAGGTCTGGCCGTGACAGAGGATGGCACCGTCTGGGTGTCCACCGACAATGACGGCGTCGACGACAGTTCGGGCGAAACCTTCCTCTGGTCGTTCAAGTAAGCTGACTTTCCCGGGGGCCGCTCTGCAGGGCGGGGCGGCCCCCGGCGCTTTTGTGATCTCGGGCGATTGAAGCGACTTGCTCTCACGCGTTCAATCCTGATACGCCGCTGCGCTTTGGGGCGGCGTTTACATATCCGGCGACAGCTCAATCCGGTAGACATCCTTGCCCCAGCCATCGACCGAACAATGTGCCCTGACGAACAGCTCTCTCACGCCATCCGGCACGACCACAGAGGACACGGACCGGGTAAAGGGCTGCTCTTGCAGGTGGGGGTGCAGGAGTTCGCGACTGGTAATGACATGGCCTGCCGAATCCTCGATCTGCCAGCCATCAGCATAGTGGTCCCAGCCGGTGTCGGCATGGCGCAACGTGACAGAAATCCGCCAGCCCATACCGACCTTGTCCGCCATCGCAGAGACGATTTCCGGCTCATCAGCCATCGCCGGGGCAACAAGCAGGGCATAAACCGCAAAAATTGACGAAAGCGTTTTCATTCAGTCATCCTAGCAGCTTGCCAGGGCCTGCGGCGTCAACTCCACGTGTGTCTTTCGTGTATTCCTCGCGATCACTGCCATCCAGCAACACGGCGCGCGAGGCGGACCAGAACTCGCGCCGCAGGATCACAAGGATGGTGAAAACCGCAGCCACAGCCAGCGCCGAGCTGCCCAGTACCCAGGCCGCCGACGCAATGCCGAAATAGACGGACCGCAGCCCACTGTTGAAGCTGCGCGCGGCGGTGATGTTGATCTCGCCCGATTTTGCGGCGCGAATATAGGCGACGGGCTTGTCTACATCGTTCGGCACAGCGGCCATCAAGACAGCACAATAGCCAAACAACCTGTGCGACCAGACGAATTTCAGAAAGCCGTTGGTTGCAAAGAACAGCATCAACAGCAGCTTGATCTCCCAGACGATGGCGGGGGCGGTTTCACTGCCCAGCGTCAGATCCTTGGCCACGCCGCTCAGCATGTCAGCCTTGCCGATCATGGCAAGACCGCCGCCGATCGCAATCATGCTGGCCGACGCGAAAAAAGCCGTGCCCTGCCGCATGTTGTCGATGATCGCGGAATCAAAGATGCGTGGTTGCCGGGTCACGAAGTGCCGCATCCACTCGCGCCGGTAGTCAGCCATGAGCATGGAGACGGACGGCCGCCATTTTGGCGGATGGTCGATGATCCAGTTGCACCCCATCCAGCCCAGCAGCAAAAGCGCCAGCGCAGCGTAATCCAGCCGGGTGAAAAGGCCGATCTGTTCAGTCCAGATCATGTGCCCCCCTCAGAACGGTTTGACGACCACGACCCAAAGGATCGCGATCACCGCCAGAACGCTGATTTCGTTGAAGATGCGCAGGAAGCGGTCGGATTCGGTAAAGATGCCCCGGCGCCCGCGCAGCACCATCCGTCCGGTCCAGCCATAATGCGCCGCCAGCGCCAGAACGAGGCATAGCTTGACCCAGACCCAGACAGGGAACCCCCAGCTGGACGCAAGCCAAAGACCGGTGAACAGCGCGATCACACCCAGCCCGGCGGAAAAGCGGTAGAGTCGGATCGTCAGATCCCCCAGTGGCCCGAATTCACCCAGCCGGGCATATTCGCGTTTCCAGAAGATAAGGGCGCGGGGGACGGCAAAGATGCTCGTCATCCAACCCATCACGCAGAGGATATGTATGATTTTTACCCAGTTCATGTCACGATCCCTGCGACAGACCCGGCATTTTCGCAAGGCTTCCGTGTCTTCCGGCAAGAATTCATTTGTTGCCTGCGCGATTTTGGTTATATTAAATTACCAATTCAGGAGGAAGCGCCATGGAAATGCCCGTTCCGAATCCAGGCATCATCGCGCGCAAGGCGCAGATTGTGTCTGCCCTTGCCAGGGTCCTGCCCGCAGGCGGGGTGATTTCCGAGGTCTCAGAAACACGCGCCTATGAATGCGACGCGCTGACAGCCTATCGCTGCGCCCCTCTGGCCGTCGTCCTGCCCCGCTCGACAGAAGAAGTCTCAGCCGTGCTGAATATCTGCCATGACATGGGCGTGCCGGTGGTACCGCGCGGATCGGGGACCTCCCTCGCTGGCGGCGCGTTGCCCACGGCAGATTGTGTTCTTCTGGGCGTGGCGCGGATGAACGAGGTGCTGGAAACGGATTACGACAACCGCTTCATCCGGGTGCAGACCGGGCGCACCAACCTCTCTGTCACCGGCGCGGTCGAACAGGAAGATTTCTTTTACGCCCCTGACCCATCTTCGCAGCTGGCCTGCGCCATCGCCGGTAATATCGCGATGAATTCGGGCGGTGCGCATTGCCTGAAATACGGCGTGACCACCAACAACCTGCTGGGCGTCACAATTGTGATGATGGATGGCACCGTGATTGAGGTCGGCGGGGCGTATCTGGACAGTGGCGGGCTCGACCTGCTCGGCATCATCTGTGGATCCGAAGGCCAGCTTGGCGTCGTGACCGAAGCCACCTTGCGGATTCTGCGCAAACCGGAAGGGGCGCGGCCCGTGCTCATGGGGTTCGACACCAACGAAGTCGCCGGCGAATGTGTGTCCGACATCATCAAGGCCGGTGTCCTGCCCGTCGCCATCGAATTCATGGACCGCCCCTGCATCGAGGCCTGCGAGGCCTTTGCCCATGCCGGATACCCTATGTGCGAGGCGCTGCTGATCGTCGAGGTTGAAGGCTCGCCTGCCGAAATCGACGAACAGCTTGCCGTAATTCTGGCCATCGCCCGCCGCCACAACCCGGTTGAGCTGCGCGAGGCCAAGGATGCTGACGAGGCCGGCCGCATCTGGCTGGGCCGCAAATCCGCCTTCGGGGCCATGGGGCAGATCAACGACTATATGTGCCTTGATGGCACGATCCCCGTGACCTCTTTGCCCTTTGTGCTGAAGCGCATCGGGGAGCTGTCCAAACAATACGGTCTGGGCGTGGCAAACGTCTTTCACGCGGGTGACGGCAACATGCATCCGCTGATCCTGTTCGATGCCAACAAAGAGGGCGATCTTGAGCTGTGCGAACAGATGGGCGCCGACATCCTGCGGCTCTGTGTCGAGGTGGGGGGATGCCTGACCGGTGAACATGGCGTGGGTATCGAAAAACGCGATCTGATGGTGGATCAGTTCGCGCCGGACGATCTTGAGGCGCAGATGGCGGTCAAGGATGTGTTCGACCCCAAGTGGCTGCTGAACCCGGCCAAGGTGTTTCCGCTCGCTGCCTCGGAAAGCCGCCGCACCGTCGCGCTGGCCGCAGAATAACTGGCTGTTAGCCTCCAGCCCCTCAGAGCATTCGGGACCTGTAAAAGACATGAGACCAGAGACAGAGGCCGAACTGGCCGAGACGATTGCTGCCGCCCGTGGCCCCCTGCATGTGCAGGGCGGCGGCACCCGGTCTGTGGGCCGCCCGGTGACAGGTGATGTGCTGCAAACCGGCGGGCTGTCGGGAATTTCGCTCTATGAACCGGGCGCGCTGACTCTCGTCGTAAAGTCAGGTACCCCGCTGGCCGAGGTCGAGGCCGCGCTGAATGCCGAAGGCCAGAGGCTTCCGTTTGAGCCGATGGATCATCGCGGCTTGCTGGGCACCACCGGTACACCCACTATGGGCGGTGTGGTCGCCTCGAACGCTTCGGGGCCGCGACGGGTTCAGGTCGGGGCCTGCCGCGACTTCATGCTGGGTGTGCGGTTTGTGGACGGGCAGGGCACGGTGATCAAGAACGGTGGCCGGGTGATGAAAAACGTCACCGGTTATGATCTGGTCAAGCTGCTGTCGGGCAGCTGGGGTACTCTTGGCGTTTTGAGCGAGGTGTCATTGAAGGTGCTGCCAAAACCGGACAGCGCGGCAACGCTGGTGTTTCAGAGGCTGGATGCGGCGCTGGCGGTTACGGTGATGAGCCGCGCACTGGGATCGCCGTTCGAAATCACTGGCGCCGCACATGATCCGCAGGCCGGGCAGACCCTGCTGCGGATCGAGGGCTTCGAAAAATCCGTAACCTACCGCGCCGATCAGCTCAAAACGCTGTTCAAGGGGCATGACATCGCGGTGGAAACCGATCCGGCGCGGGTCGCGCAGATCTGGGCAGGCATACGCGATGTTGCCCCGTTGCATGACGGCGCGGGCGATGTCTGGCGCGTGTCGGTCAAACCCTCCGATGCGCCCGAGGTTGCGGCGCGGCTCGACGCCGGGGCGCTGCTGTTCGACTGGGGGGGCGGGCTGATCTGGGCGCGTGTGGCAGAAGGCACCGACCTGCGCGCACGCATTGGCGCGGTCAAAGGTCATGCAACGCTGGTGCGCGGGTCTGCCGCCAGCCGCGCGGCGCTGCCCGTCTTTCAACCCGAACCGGCGCCTTTGGCACGGCTCACCGACGGATTGCGCAAGCGGTTCGATCCGCGCGGGATCCTCAACCCCGGGCTGATGGCCGGATGAGCCTTTTGGTTCTTATCTTCGGCCTGCCGGTTGTAGCATTCCTGATCCTGCTGCTGAGCAAGCCGGGCGCGACCTATCTTGCCACAGCCTTCACCATTCTGCTGCTCTGCGTTCTGGCGGCCTTTTACATTCTGCCGCTTGGCCCGTCGTCTGGCCCAGATGACTGGTTTCACGGGGTCGAATTGCTCCCGCTCTACGGCACGCTGGCCGCCGTGGCGTTCAGCGCGCCGATCCAGGCGTGGCGCTGGTGGCGGTTGCGGCGGCAGAAACCGACCTATCCCGTTATTCTGTCCATAGCCGTGCTCCTGACAATGCACGTCGGGCTTTTATTGATCCTCAGGTGAACCATGCAAACAACCTTTACCCCAAAGCAGTTGGAAAAACCGGACTTCGAGCGATCGAACGAGATCCTGCGCGCCTGCGTGCACTGCGGCTTCTGCACCGCCACCTGCCCGACCTATCAGGTGCTGGGGGATGAGCTCGACAGCCCCCGGGGTCGCATCTACCTGATCAAGGACATGCTCGAAAACGAGCGCAAGCCTGATGAAAAGACCGTCAAGCATATAGACCGCTGCCTGAGTTGCCTCGCCTGCATGACGACCTGCCCGTCGGGGGTGCATTACATGCATCTGGTCGACCACGCCCGCGCCTATATCGAGGAAAACTATGACCGCCCCTGGTCCGACCGCGCCCTGCGCTGGGTGCTGGCGCGGATCCTGCCGCATCCGACGCGGTTCCGGATTGCCCTGCTTGGCGCCAAGATCGGGCGGCCCTTTGCCTTTCTGATGCCGGATGCGCGGTTGAAGGCAATGCTTGAGATGGCGCCAAAGACGATTCCGCCGGTCAGCCGCAATGACGATCCGCAGACCTTTGCCCCCGAAGTCCCGCGAAAGAAACGCGTGGCGCTGATGACGGGCTGCGCGCAAAAGGCGCTGAACACCGATATCAACGATGCCACCATCCGCCTGCTGCGCCGTCTGGGCTGCGAGGTCGTTGTGGCCAAGGGCGCCGGATGCTGTGGCGCGCTGACGCATCACATGGGCAAGGTCGGGGAAAGCCATGCCTCGGCCGCCGCCAATATCCGCGCCTGGGTGGCCGAGATGGATGGCGACGGGCTGGATGCCATCGTGATCAACACCTCGGGCTGCGGCACGACCGTCAAGGATTACGGCCATATGTTCCGCAATGACCCGCTGGCGGCAGACGCGGCCCGCGTGTCGCAAAAGGCCAAGGATATCAGCGAGGTCCTCATGGATCTCGATCTACCCGAAGGGATGGATCAGGGGCTGACCGTCGCCTATCACGCGGCCTGTTCGCTGCAGCACGGACAAAAGATCAAGACCTTTCCCAAGGATCTGCTCAAGCGGGCGGGTTTCAAAATTGTCGAACCCTCCGATCCGCATCTCTGTTGCGGATCGGCCGGCACCTACAACCTGATGCAGCCCGAGATTTCGGGTCAGCTCAAGGCGCGCAAGGTCCGCACGCTTGAGGCAAAAAAGCCCGATGTGATCGCGGCTGGCAACATCGGCTGCATGATGCAGATCGGTTCGGGCACGGGCATTCCGGTGGTGCATACCGTCGAACTGCTCGACTGGGCCACCGGCGGGCCAAAGCCGCCGAAGCTGCTCGTAAAAGGCTGAGCACTGCCGCGCGTCTGGCGCGGTGTTTTCCTGCTTGGTCAGGTCTTGAAAGCGGCCCTCCGCCTGCCAATATTTAAGCCATCGGGATGCCACAAACCGGGTCCCGACACACCCGCGCCTGTCCCATGGTGGGAAGGCGCGACATCAAAATGGTATCGCTCACTGGAGGATGACCCATGAGAAACTTTGATTTTGCACCCCTTTACCGTGCCACTGTCGGCTTCGATCAGATCGCAGACATGATGGACCGGGTTCTGGCCAATGACGGCGCACAGCCGACTTATCCGCCCTACAATATCGAAAAGACCGCTGACGACACTTACCGCATCTCGATCGCTGTGGCCGGTTTTTCCGATGCCGATCTGTCGGTTGAGGTAAAGGACCACGCGCTGGTTGTCTCGGCCCGCAAGGCGGATGAGGACGGCCCCCGTGCCTACCTGCACCGTGGCATCGCAACACGCGCCTTTGAACGCCGCTTCCAGCTGGCCGATCATGTGCGTGTGATGGGCGCGAGCCATGCTGATGGCATGCTGCACATCGACCTGTCCCGCGAGATCCCCGAGGCGCTGAAACCTCGCCGGATCGAGATCGCCACTGCAGGTGCGATCAGCAAGGACGTGGTTGACGCGCAGTCTGTGAACTGAGGGCGTCCAACAGTTCATACTGCTTTCTGAGAACCTGCCCCCGGAGGAGTGATCCACCGGGGGCTTTTGTCAGGCTCGGACCCGGCGAAGAATTGGGAGCCAGGCCAGCCCGTCGCCATCGTCTCTCGGACCAATGGTGCTACACTGACGACCCCCCGGGATATTTGTGGGCAGATGAAACAGGTTACAGTGAAAATCTGTTTGTCTTTGTGCAAGCAGGCTCAGTTTCTGCCTTCCCGCAGCCAGGCGCCGATGATCATGGCCGAGGCCAGCAACAGCACCAGCCAGGCGGGCAACATCGGGGTCTGCGTCACATCCAGCGTTTCGTAGGCATTGCGCGGGGTCAGGCCGATCCAGCCGCGACCCGCAGCAGGGCGGCCCGCGCTGACCTCGCGGATCGTGGGAATGCCGTCCTCAAGCCGCTGCACACCGCCGCGCATCGTATCGATGACCGGCTCAAGGATCTCTCCCGTCGCGATGGTCTGTTCGAACTCGCGCGGTGCGGCGGGGCCAAGGCCGATGACCGAGGTCTGGTCACCCTCGCTCAGACGGTAAAGGCCGATGTCGGGACCTTCGTACAGCGCTTCGAACCGGCCGGGGCTGACTTCGGTCAGCTCGACTTCTTCCGTGGTGCCGTCAGGGCGGGTTACCGTCACAGTGCCGGCTTCTTCTGACAGGGTGCGGCGGATGATGCGCATTGTCTGGCCCGTCGCCTCGGCGAACAGCGCCTCTTCTTCTAGCTCGGGTTCCTTCATCATCCAGTGGGCGAGGCGGCGCAACAGGTCAAGCTGCGGCCCGCCGCCCTCGAACCCGCGCGACCAGAGCCAGGCCTGATCCGAGGCCATGAGCGCCACGCGCCCCTCGCCCACGCGGTCGAGGATCAGCAGCGGGCGGTCATCCACGCCGGACATCACCACTTCGCTCTCGGGTGTCGGGGTCACTTCGATCTGGCGCATCCAGCGGCCCCAGGTTTCCGCCCCCTGCAGACCTGCCGTGACTGGGTGGCGCTGTCCCAGATCGGTGACTGCGGGCCTGTAGCCTTCGTCGAGGACGCGCGCCGTGGGCTCGCCCGGCAGGATTGAGGACAGGGGCGAGCGGTAGAGGCTGTCGGCGCTGGCAAAATCCGGCCCGGCGGCGATCAGCAGTGCACCGCCCTGTTCGACATAGTTGCGCACATTGTCCAGGTAGATGGCGGGCAGGATCCCGCGCCGCTTGTAGCGGTCAAAGATGATCAGATCGAAATCTTCGATTTTTTCCAGGAACAGCTCGCGGGTCGGAAAGGCGATCAGCGACAGTTCGGTGACCGGTACGCCGTCCTGCTTTTCCGGGGGACGCAGAATGGTAAAGTGGACCAGATCGACGGAAGAGTCGGATTTCAGCAGGTTGCGCCAGGTGCGCCCACCGGCATGGGGTTCGCCCGACACCAGCAGCACGCGCAGGCGGTCACGCACGCCGTTGATCTGCACAAGCGCGGTGTTGTTGCGGTCGGTCAGTTCGCCCTCGGCTTCAGGCACGGTGAACTGGATCACGTTGCGCCCGCCATGGGGCAGGGTGACGGGCAGCTCGAACGACTCGCCAATCGGCATGTCAAAGATCTGTGGCTCGCCGCCATCGACCGAGATTTCGAGCGGCGTTGTGGCATCACCGGGGGCGGCGCCATCATCCTCGACCATCAGGGTCAGGGTCACCGGTTCGCCCAGGATCGCAAAGGCCGGGGCGTTGCGCACGATCAACCGGCGGTCCCAGTCGGTCTCCTTGCCCGTCATCAGCAGGTGCATCGGTGCGGGCAGATTGGGCGCACGTTCCAGATCGTGCAGGCGTCCGTCTGACAGCAAGAGGATACCGGCGATTCGTGCGCGCGGTTCTTCGGCAAGTGCCGCGTTCAGCGCGGACATCAGCAGCGTGCCGGCATCGTCTTCGCCATCGCCCACGTTGATGCGGCGCACCTCGGTATTGGGGCGACCGGCAAGGCGGTCTTGCAGCGTGGTGGCGGCGTCTTCGGTCACACCCGCGCGTTCGGCAAGGGTCTGGCTCGCGCTTTGGTCGACCAGCATCAGGACAATGTCGGATAGGGGCGCGCGGTCTTCGACCTGATAGGACGGCTGGGTCAAGGCACCGACAAGGATGACAGCCGCCAGCGCGCGCAGGGCCCAGCCCGACAGGCCGCGCCAGAGCGCCAGCACCACGCCGATCAGCGCAAGCGCGCCAAGAACACCGATGGCACCCCAGGGCAGAAGCGGGTCAAAAAGGATTGTTCCGGTCATTGGCCCAGCCTGTCGAGAAGTGCAGGCACGTGGACCTGATCGGATTTATAGTTCCCGGTCAGCACGTACATGACCAGATTGACGCCGAAGCGATAGGCGATCTCGCGCTGGCGCTCGCCGGTAAAGCCGCGCCCGACAGGGACCAGCGGATTGCCCCGGTCATCCATCGCCCAGGCGGCGGCCCAGTCGTTGCCACCGATCACCACCGGGGTCACATTGTCGTTTAGGTTGCGAAACGGCATGCCCTCGATCAGCTCGGCATCTGGCGGTGCTGCTTCGACCCAGACGTCTCGGGCTGCGTAGCGGCCAGGGAAATCCTGCAGCAAGTAGAAGGTTCTGGTCAGCACATGATCCTGAGGGACCCGTTCCAGCGGTGGAATATCGAGCGGGGCGGCGAGCTCCTGCAGCTTGCGGCCATTGGGGCTTGCGGCACCAAAGCTTGCCACATCTCCGTCGCGGGTGTCGAACAGGATCATCCCGCCCGAGCGCAGATAGGTGTTGAGCTTGGCATAAGCTTCGTCCGACGGCGTGGGCTGGCTGGGAGTGATCGGCCAGTAGAGTAGGGGGAAAAACGCCAGCTCGTCGGTTTCAAGGTTCACGCCCATCGGCTCGGACGGTTCAACCGAGGTGCGGAAAAACAGGGTTTCGGACAGGCCCGAAAGGCCGGCCTGCGCCATGTCGTCAAGCTGACTGTCGCCGGTCAGCACATGGGCCAGCGTCACCTCGGATGTCGCGGCTAGGGCAAAGGCATCGTCGCCCGCGCTTTGCGCCTGGCCCTGTTGCGGCAGGGGCAACAGGAAAAACGCAATCAGTGCCGTCGTCGCGCGCGCCCCGCGCAGGCGACCCGAAAGAGCAAGCGAGGCGACAACATCCGCGAGCAGGGCAGCTATCGCCAGCGCCAGAAGCCAGCCGGCCAGCGGCGTTTCCTGCGGGCGGCTTAGCCCCCTGACCTCGATCCGGGCGGGCCATGTGGTGGCGGTGAGATCTGCATCGGGCGCGATTACATTGCGGGCAAGGCTGCGGTCCGTGCCTTGGTAGAGACCGGGCCGCAGATCAGGGCCCAGTGGATCACCCGCGAGCGCGCTGCCGTCCACGCCGGGAAGATTGTCCGCATCGCGCGGGGTGCCAAAGGCGTCCAGCACGACCTCTGGTTGCCAGACCGTGCCCTCAAGATCGGCGGCTTCTGGCTGTGCGGGGGTGGATGAGACGGCCAACCGTTCCAGCATCTGCACGAAGAGGCCAGACAGCGGCAGGCCGGACCATTCCGCATTGGCGGTGACGTGGAACAGAACCACCTGACCTTGGCCGATCCGCTTGCGGGTAACCAGAGGCGTGCCGTCATCCAGCTGTGCGATCACGCGACCGGCAAGGTTCGGGTCGGGCTGGGCCATGACCTGTGCGGTCACGGTGACATCAGCGGGGATGTTCAGGCCGAAGAACGGGCTTTCGGCAGCAAAGGGCGCGAGCGATTTCGGCTCGCCCCAGCTCATCGCGCCGCCGACGGTGCGGCCCCCGGCGCGCAGGCGCACGGGCATCAGCGGGTCCTCGGCATCGCGGCTGATGTCACTGGCGGCAAGGCGCGGCCCGGCAAAACGCAGCAGCATCCCGCCTTTGTCGACCCAGTCCAGCGTCGCCTGTTCCTCGGCTGTGCTGAGGGTCGCGACATCGGCAAGGATGATCACATCGGGATTGGCCGGCAGGATGTCCAGCAGGGCACCATCCAGCAGATCGGCGTTCGGCTCCAGCGCGCGGGTCAGGTAGTGCAGCGGTGAGAGCAACTCCAGCCCCTCGCGGTTCTCGTTCCCGGCGATCAGAGCGACCTCGCGGCGGCGCAGGGAATCGTCGGGCAGGGTCACCGCCCCGGCGCTGCGCTGGCCTTCGACCTCGAACCGGTCAACACGGGCGCGCAACTCGGCAGGCAGGGAAAGCTCGGCCTCAGCGGTCACGGCGTCGGCGTCAAAGGTTACTGGCACGCGGGCCAGCGTGGCGGGATTGCCTGCGGGATCAAGCCCCTGCGCAACCACGGAAATCTCGGTTTCGGGACCGGGGCGCAAACGGTGCAGGGTCAGCGCGACATTGCCGTCGGTGAACTGCGCGGGTTCAATGGCATAAAGGCTGCGGGGGCTTTCGAACACCGTCACGCGGCCGCGCTGTTCCAGCGTCTCCAGCAGGCCGTCGCGTGTGTTGCGCACCAAACCGTCGGACAGCCAATAGGTGTCGAATGCACTGTCGGGCAGCACAGACAGCAGGCGCGTGATCTGTTCGGCCTGCGGCTCCCACGGCTCTGGCAGGACGCCGGGCAGACGGCTGCGAAGGACATCGGCTGCCTGAAACTGCGGCGGTTCGGGGTCGCTCAGGCGCACCAGCGCGACGGGGCGGTCGTCGCGGCCCGCACGGATCAGCAGCGCCTCGACCGCCTCTTGCCGCGCGCGCCAGTCGGCGGCACTGGCCCAGCTCGCATCCATCAGCACGAGCAACGGCGCGCTGCCCGCGGCCTGCTCTTCGTTCTGCGGGTTCAGCACGGGGCCGGCAAGGCCAAGGATCACCGCAGCAACCGCCAGCATCCGCAACAGCAGCAGCCACCAAGGCGTGCGGTCGCTGACCTGTTCCTCGTCCTTCAGGCCCAGCAGCAGGACAACCCCCGGAAACAACCGCCGGATCGGCGCCGGGGGCACGGCGCGCAGGATCAGCCACAGAATGGGCAGGCCCAGCAGCCCCAGCAACAGCCAGGGCGCCGAAAAGCCGAGCGCGCCGAAAAGGGTCATCCATGGCCTCCGTCCATCGCGCGGTAAACCCAGAGCAGGGCCGATTGCGCCGATGTGTTGGTGTGATGGCATTGATACTGCCAGCCGGTGACCCGGCAAAGGTGGTCGAGTCTGGCTTTGCGTTCCGCCAGCCGGTCGAGGTAGCGCGCGCGCAGATCCCCGGCCTTGAGCGTTTCATGCGCCATCGATTTGCCCATACTTTCGAAAATCGTGCGGCCCTGAAAGGGAAACGCTTCTTCGGACGGGTCAAGCACCTGAAGCAGCACGCCCCGCACGCCACGGTCGGCGGCTTTGGTTAACGCGGCCTCAACAGGGCCAAGATCTGCCAGGAAATCCGACACGAACATCGCCCGGGCATGGGGCAGCATGCCGCGCGCCTCGGGTGCGGCGTAATCCTCTGGAGAATCGGTGGTAAAGGCCTCGGCCAGCCGCAGGATCTGTTCGGTGCCGCGCCGGGGTGGCAGGGTCCAGCCGGTCAGGCCCACCCGTTCGCCGCCCCGCACGAGCAGGATCGAGGCGGCCAGTGTCAGCAGACGCGCGCGGTCCGCCTTGGTCTGCAAATCCTTTTCGCTGCTGAAGCGCATCGACGCCCCCTGATCAAGCCAGAGGATCACGCTCTGCGCGATCTGCCATTCGTGTTCGCGCACGAACTGCCCATCGCTGCGGGCAGACCGACGCCAGTCGATGCTGCGCAGGGAATCACCCTGCTGCAGTGGGCGGTATTGCCAGAAATCATCGCCCAGACCCGCACGCCGCCGTCCGTGTTCGCCCAAAAGGACGGTGCCGGCCAGTTTTTCTGCCCGCGCCAGCAGGGCGGGCAGGCGGGCGGCTTCTTCCTCGGATTTCTGGCGCAGGGCGAGGGCTGGAATCACGCCGCCGCCTCGGACCGCATCATGCCTGCGGCCACGTCGTCGATCAGCGCGCCAAGGTCTTCACCCCGGGCACGGGCGGAAAAGGTCAGAGCCATCCGGTGCGTCAGCACCGGCCGCGCCATGTTCAGCACATCCTCGGGCGACGGGGCCAGCCGACCCTGCAACAGCGCGCGGGCGCGCACAGTCATCATCAGCGCCTGTGCGGCGCGCGGCCCCGGACCCCAGGCAACGGTTTCGCGCACACGCTCACCTGCCGAAGGATCGGCGGGGCGGAAGGCGCGTACCAGATCCAGGATCATCTCGACCACCGACTCCCCCACCGGCATCCGGCGCAGCAGACGCTGAGCGGCAACCAGCGTTTCGGAATCGAACACCTGATGCGCCTCTTCCTCGACGATGCCGGTTGTCGCGAGCAGAATATCCCGCTCGGTCTTGCGGTCCGGATAGGCGACGTCGATCTGCACAAGAAAACGGTCAAGCTGCGCTTCGGGCAGGGGGTAGGTGCCTTCCTGTTCAATCGGGTTTTGCGTCGCCAGCACATGGAACGGCGCGCCAAGCGAGCGGTTTTCACCCGCCACGGTCACGACCTTTTCCTGCATCGCCTGCAACAGTGCAGACTGGGTGCGGGGGCTGGCGCGGTTGATTTCATCCGCCATCAGCAGCTGACAGAAGATCGGGCCGGGAATAAACTTAAAGGCGCGCGAGCCGTCCATGCCGGTTTCCAGCACTTCGGAGCCCAGAATATCGGCCGGCATGAGGTCGGGCGTGAACTGCACCCGGTTGCCGTTAAGGCCCATCACCGTGCTCAAAGTCTCGACCAGTCGGGTCTTGCCCAGACCGGGCAGACCGATCAGAATAGCGTGACCACCGCATAGCATGGCCGACAGGGTCAGTTCGACAACCCGCTCCTGCCCGATGAAACGCTTGGTGATCGCGCTCTTGGCCTCGGCCAGTTTCGCTTCCAGCGCCTCGATTTCGGCGACCAGATCTTCGGCCTTGGTCATGACAATGCTCCCTGACATGCTACGTGTTGGTATGAGTGTATCGCGCGACTTGGAAATGGCAAAAGCAATGAACACACAAAATTCCGTGACACCGTCGGCAGAAGGCATCGCCGCGTCCCTCAGAGCCGCCAAAGGAAGGGGCCTGCCACCGGTCGACAAGTGGAATCCGCCGTTCTGCGGCGATCTCGACATGCGTATAGCACGGGACGGCACTTGGTTCTATCAGGGCACCCCGATCGGCAGACATGCGCTTGTTCGTTTGTTTTCAACGATCCTCAAGCTGGAGGACGGCAAGTATTTTCTGGTGACCCCGGTCGAAAAGGTCGGAATCACCGTCGAAGACGCGCCTTTCCTTGCCGTCGATTTCGAAGCGGTTGGCGCCGGACGCAAACAAGTGCTCAGTTTTCAGACAAATGTCGGAGATACAGTTGTGGCTGGGCCTGACAATCCGATCCGGGTGGTGCGCGATGACGCAAGCGGCGAGCCCTCGCCCTATGTGATGATCCGCGCCGGGCTTGAGGCGCTGATTGATCGCAAGAGCTTTTATCGACTGGTCGATCTGGGTGCACATCACGAGGTCGAAAGTCAGTCGTGGTTCGGGCTTTGGTCCAGCAGCGCGTTTTATCCGATGATCCCGTCGGCTGACCTGCCCGTCTGATATGATTGTCGGTCAACATAACCTTGCTGGACGGCGCCTGAGAATTGCTCCAGACCTGCTCGCGACCTTGCATTGGAGCCTGCAATGATCCCACCACGCCTTGCCCCAGTCGTCTTTGGATTTCTGCTTTCGGGGATGATGTCGTTTCTGGTGTCGGGCGTGGCCACACTGCATGCGCTGGGATTGATCGAGGGATTCTGCGGGCTCTGGATTTCGGCTTGGCTGCCGGCCTGGGGAATCGCCTTTCCAGCGGTTCTGGTGGTGGCACCGGTTGCGCGGCGCCTTGTGGCGGCCATGACGCGCAAGGATGAGACCCTGCGGGACCGGCCATCACCGGATCGGCCAAATTGACAACGCCGAAATGATGCGCGAGACCAATCCGAGCGCGGTTCACCTGCTGAACCCGAGGACCTGTTTGCAGACCGAGGAGGCGCCCATGGGCTATGTCTACGACGATCAGAACATCTTTGCCAAAATCCTGCGTGGCGAGATTCCCAACACCACGGTGCTTGAGACCGAGCATAGTCTGGCGTTTCGCGATCTTTATCCGCAAGCGCCGGTGCATGTGCTGGTGATCCCCAAGGGAGCTTATGTCTGCTACGACCACTTTGCCCAAGAGGCATCGGATGCAGAAATCCTCGACTACACGCGCGCTATCGGCAAAGTTTGCGAGATGGAGGGCGTGGCCAAGGACGGGTTCCGCATGATCTCGAACGCCGGAGTGGCTGGGGTACAGGAGGTGCCGCATCTGCATGTACACATCCTGGCCGGACGCCCGCTTGGCCGGATGCTGCAACCGGCCTGATCCTGGTGCTCTGATCCTGCGGTGCGCGCCTTTTGTACGCGCTGAATATGTCACCCCCGCCTCGTTCGGCGGTATAAAGACGTCTGCCTGCGTCTTTGTGTGTGTTGCGCAGGAAGCGGGTCGCCCGGTGGCCCTGTGCCGCGATAAATTCAGACCATAAGCAGTGCTGTCAGCGGAGGTCTGAAATGATACAATTTACCGGGATGCCAACCAAGGAAGCACGCGCCTACCAAGCCGGTGGGGAGGATGCCTGTGGCCAAGTACCCGAGTGCCGCCTGAGCGACGAGGCGGGGAACCCCTGTCGTCATTGTCTTAGGCATGTTCCGGCAGGGGAGGAGATGTTGGTGTTGGCCTATAGGCCGTTCGGGGCACTGCAACCCTATGCCGAAACCGGGCCGGTGTTCCTGTGCGCAAAGCCTTGCGGGGCCTATTCCGGCGCAGGGGACGTGCCTGAGGTGCTGAGCACTTCGCCCGACTATCTGATCAAGGGCTACAGCGCGGACGAGCGCATCGTCTATGGCACCGGCGCGGTTGTTCCCTCTGCCACGCTTGGTTCCGATGTCGAGGCGCGGCTGGGGGACGATCGCGTGGCCTTTGTTGATATACGCTCGGCCCGTAATAACTGCTGGCAGGCGCGAGCTCTGCGGCCCAAGGCGCAGTTCTTTTGATCGAAGTGCGCCGTTCAGCGGGCAGACGGCTGCAGTTTTCGCACGCGATCTGTCCGCTGAAGTCAATTGGACGCGACAGGCCTCAGGCCGCGCTCGACCGGGTGAGATTGAGGAAGACTTCCTCAAGATCGGCCTGTTCGGTGCGCACGTCGCGGATGCGGATGCCTGCATTGTGGACCAGCTGCAGCACTTCCTCGGCCTCGGTACGGGCTGAATGATAGGTGAAGGCGATGCTGCCATCGGGTCGGGCTGTCGCCTCGATTCCCGGCGCCGTTGGCAGTGTCGCAGGCTTGGTTTCCGGGGTTATGATCATGGTGCGCGTGTCGATCTGACCCAGCAGATTGTGGGTGGTGTCGCGCGCGATCAGGGATCCTTGCGAGATGATGGCGATTTCATCGCACATCTCTTCGGCCTCTTCTAGGTAGTGGGTGGTCAGGATGATTGTCATGCCACGCTCGCGGTTCAAGCGACGGACGTTTTCCCACAGCATCCGGCGCAGCTCGATATCGACCCCGGCTGTGGGCTCGTCCAGCACGAGGATATGGGGATGATGCACCAGCGCCTTGCCCAGCAGCAGCCGCCGCCGCATCCCGCCCGAAAGGGTGCGGGCATAGGCTTCGGCCTTGTCTGAAAGGCCGATCATCTCGAGGATCTCTTCGGTGCGGCGCTGGGATTTCGGCACGCCATAGAGGCCGGCCTGCACATCCAGCGCGCCGCGCGGGGTAAAGAACGGGTCGAGGTTGAGTTCCTGCGGCATCACGCCTATGGCGGCGCGGGACTGGCGCGGGTTCACATCCTGATCGAATCCCCAGATTTTGACATTTCCGGCGGTCTTGGTCACCAGACCGGCAAGGATATTGATCAGTGTGGATTTGCCCGCACCGTTTGGCCCGAGCAAGCCGAATACCGAGCCCGAGGGCACGGTCAGGTCAATGCCGGTCAGCGCTTCTTTGGGGGGTTGTTTCCCGCCCGCCCCGTATGTTTTGCGCAGTCCTGTGATCTTGATCGCGTCCGTGGTCATGCGGTGTCTTGCTCCCGTTCGGTCATTCGCTCATAACGCAGGTAGTGCAAAGGCAGCCAAAAGGGAATGTGCCCGATGACGACGCAAGCGCCTGAAACCAAGATCGTGGACAAATACCGCATCGCCTGTGATGGCGATGAAGGGGGGCTGGGGCATCCGCGCGTCTGGTTGCAGATCCCCGAAGCCACCGGATTCGTCGAATGCGGCTATTGTGATGCGAAATATGTGCATCGCGATTTCGAGGGCAAGGTCTGAGACCCCACTAAAGCGGCGGGCCCAGGCCGGTTGCACTGCTGCGCCTGGTTTTCGACGTCTTGCTTTGCGGCGGCGTCGGACTTTGCGTATTTGGAAAGAGAAGAAGATGGGGTGGTGGTCGTAGTCGGGCCATGGCATCCTGTTGCTCAGTTGACAACGGAGGCGCGTCATGGCGTTCGGAAAAGGCCATCATCTGCATCTGATTGACGGCTCGGCGTTTATCTTTCGCGCCTATCACGCGCTGCCGCCGCTGACGCGGAAATCGGACGGGCTGCCCATCGGGGCGGTGTCCGGGTTCTGCAACATGTTGCAGCGCTATGTCGAGGGCAATGCCGGGGGCGATGTCACCCATCTGGCGGTGATCTTTGACAAGGGCAGTCATACGTTCCGCAACGACATGTATGACCTTTACAAGGCCAACCGCGAGGCGATGCCCGAGGATCTGCGCCCGCAGATCCCGCTGACCCGGCGTGCGACCGAGGCGTTCAACATCGCCTGCAAGGAGCTTGCGGGCTTTGAGGCGGATGACATCATCGCGACGCTGTCCTGTCAGGCGCGTGAGGCCGGCGGTCAGGTGACGATCATTTCCTCGGACAAGGATCTGATGCAGCTGGTCGGAGACGGGGTCGAGATGTTCGATGCCATGAAGAACAAGCGCATCGACCGCGACGGTGTCTTCGAAAAGTTCGGTGTCTTTCCCGACCGTGTGGTGGATGTGCAGGCGCTGGCCGGCGATTCGGTTGACAACGTGCCCGGCGCGCCGGGGATCGGGATCAAGACGGCGGCGCTGCTGATCAATGAATTCGGCTCGCTTGAGGATCTGCTGGACCGCGCTGAAGAGATCAAGCAGCCCAAGCGGCGGCAGACTCTGGTCGAACATCGTGCGCAGATCGAGATGTCGAAGAAGCTGGTGCAGCTGGATTGCGGGATGGAGCTGGACTTTGGTCTGGACGATCTTGAGGTGAAGGACCCCGATCCCGAGGTGCTGCTGGGCTTTCTGACCGAGATGGAGTTCCGCAGTCTGACCAAGCGGATTTCGGACGCCCTGAACGTCGAAGCACCCGCCATTCCCGAACCCGAGGTTCAGGCGGGGGCCGGCGCTGCGCCCGAGGCACCGCCGATCAGCGCCGATAAATACGAATGCGTCAGCGACATGGCCGCGCTTGAGGGCTGGATCGCGCGGGCCTATGCTCGTGGCTGGGTCGCAGTGGATACCGAGACGACCGGCCTGAACGAGATGATCGCCGATCTGGTCGGCGTGTCCTTGTGTGTTGAGGCGGGCGAGGCCTGTTACATCCCGCTGACCCATCGTGGCGGGGCGGCGCAGAAGGACGGAACCGAAGATCTGTTCAGCGAAAAGGCCGACGATAGCCTTGCCGCAGGGCAGATCGCGCTGGATGCGGCGCTCGCGGCGCTGAAGCCGATGCTGGAGGATCCGAGTATCCTCAAGATCGGGCAGAACATGAAATATGATGCCAAGATCTTTGCCCGCTACGGCATCGAGATTGCGCCGATCGATGACACGATGCTGATGTCCTACGCCATGCATGCTGGGGAGCACGGGCATGGCATGGACACCCTGGCCGAGCAGTATCTGGGGCACAGGCCGATCCCGATCAAGGAGCTGATCGGGTCGGGCAAGAGCCAGATTACCTTTGACCGCGTGCCGATCGAGACGGCTGTGACCTATGCGGCCGAGGATGCGGATGTGACCCTGCGCCTGTGGCAGTTGTTCAAGCCGCAGCTGCACCGCGCCAAGGTCACCCGCGTCTACGAGACGATGGAACGCCCGCTGGTGCCTGTGCTGGCAAAGATGGAGATGGCGGGGATCAAGGTCGACCGTCAGACCCTGAGCCGCATGTCGAGCGCCTTCGCGCAGAAGATGGCGGGGCTGGAGGCCGAAATTCACGAGCTGGCCGGGGAAAAGTTCAACGTGGGCAGCCCGGCGCAGCTGGGCGAGATCCTGTTCGACAAGATGTCGCTTGAGGGCGGCAAAAAGGGCAAGAACGGCAAATATTCGACTGGCGCTGATGTGCTTGAGGATCTGGCGACGGAATATGACCTGCCCCGGCGCGTGCTGGACTGGCGCCAGCTGAGCAAGCTGAAGTCGACCTATACCGACGCCCTGCAGGAGCATATCAACAAGGACACCGGGCGGGTACACACCTCGTATTCCATCGCCGGGGCGAACACCGGGCGGCTGGCGTCGACCGATCCGAACCTGCAGAACATCCCTGTGCGCAGTGAAGAGGGGCGGCGCATTCGCGAAGCCTTTGTCGCGGAGCCGGGCAAGGTTCTGGTGTCCCTGGACTATTCCCAGATCGAGCTGCGCATCCTCGCGCATGTGGCCGACATCGAGGCGCTGAAGCAGGCGTTCCGCGACGGGCAGGACATTCACGCGATGACCGCGTCGGAAATGTTCAACGTCCCGATGGAAGAGATGACATCAGATGTGCGCAGGCAGGCCAAGGCGATCAACTTTGGTGTGATCTACGGGATCAGCGGCTTTGGTCTGGCGCGCAACCTGCGCATTCCCCGGGCCGAGGCGCAGGGCTTTATCGACCGGTATTTCGAACGTTTCCCGGGCATCAAGGCCTATATGGATGACACGGTCGAATTCGCAAAGAAGCATGACCGGGTGGAGACTTTGTTTGGCCGGGTGATCCACACGCCTGAGATCAACGCCAAGGGGCCGCGCTCGGGTTTTGCCAAACGCGCAGCGATCAACGCGCCGATTCAGGGCACCGCGGCAGACATCATCCGGCGCGCCATGGTCCGGATGCCCGATGCCATCGCGGGCCTGCCCGCAACGATGCTGCTGCAGGTGCATGACGAATTGCTGTTCGAAGTGGATGAAGGCTCGGTCGATCCGCTGATCGCCATCGCCAAAGAGGTGATGGAGGGCGCGGCCGACCCGGTGGTGCATCTGGACGTGCCGCTGATCGTTGAGGCGGGGCAGGGCCACAGCTGGGCCGAGGCACACTGATTTCTCCGCCGCGCGGGTGGCGGCGGAGCATTTTGCGTATTTGGAAAGAGAAGAAGCGGGGCGCGCAGACAGCCGCCCCGTTTTTTTGCGCTCTGCCTTGGTCAGGCCACGGGCAGACCAGCCTTGCGGAACAGATCGGATAGCGAGGTTTCGGGGCGGGGGCCCATGTGGCTGATCACCTCGGCGGCAGCGATGCATCCCATGCGCCCGGCGGTGCGCATGTCCTGCTCGGTGGCGAGACCGTAGAGGAAGCCGGCCGCGAACTGATCGCCGGCACCGGTGGCATCGACCGGCACAACCTTGGTCACCGGGACATCGGTGCGCACACCGTTCTGCAGGATGCTGACCCCGTCACCAGAGCGGGTGCAGACCACCAGCGGGCAGATCGCGGCCACAGCGGCAAGGTCGGAGTCCAGATCGTCGTTCTGGAACAGGGCGCGAATCTCGGCCTCGTTGCCGATGACGTAATCCAGCTCGTTTTCGATCAGTTTCAGGAAATCGGCGCGGTGGCGTTCGACGCAGAACGGATCAGAGATCGCGATCCCGGCCTTGCCCCCGGCGGCGCGGCAGGCGCGGGCCGTGGCGATAAAGGCCTCTTTGCCCTTGTCCTTGTCGAACAGATAGCCTTCGAGAAAGACGATGTCTGCCTGCGCTGCGACATCATCGGACACGTCTTCGGGGCCGAGTTCGGCAGAGATCCCGAGATAGGTGTTCATCGACCGTTCGCCATCAGGCGAGACAAAGATCATCGACCGCGACGTCGGCAGCTCACCGCCCGTAACTGGCGGATTGGCGAAGGTGGTGCCGATCTTTTCCATCTCGGCGGCATAGAACCGCCCCAGCGCGTCGTCATGCACGCGCCCGATAAAGCCGGTGCGCAGACCCAGATTGCCAAGGCCGGCCAGGGTGTTGGCCACCGATCCGCCCGGCGCCTGAACGCGGCCTTCCATTGCGCCATAGAGCACCTCGGCGCGGTCGCGTTCGACCAGCTGCATGATGCCCTTGGTGATGCCCATAAGTTCGAGAAAGGTGTCATCGGCGCGGGTGAGCACGTCGACGATGGCATTGCCGATGCCGACAATCTGATAGGTTTTCATAGTGTCTTTTCCTCGAAGGGGCAGAGATCGCGGATATGGCAGGCCCCGCATTTCGGTTTGCGCGCCACACAGATATACCGCCCGTGCAAAATCATCCAGTGATGCGCATGATGTTGGTAATCAACAGGTATATTATCCTCGATAGCGCGTTCCACGGCGACGACATCTTTGCCCGGGCAGATACCCGTGCGGTTGCCGACACGAAAGATGTGGGTGTCCACCGCCTGCGCCGGATAATGCCACCACATGTTGAGCACGACATTGGCCGTCTTGCGCCCGACCCCGGGCAGGGATTGCAGCGCGGCGCGGCTGTTGGGCACCTCGCCGCCATAGTTCGCGACCAGAATCTCGCTGAGTTTCAGCACATTCTTCGCCTTGTTGCGGTACAGGCCGATGGTGCGGATATGTTCGGTGATCCCCTCAAGGCCAAGGGCAACCATCTTTTCCGGCGTATCAGCAATTTCGAACAGTTTGGCTGTGGCCTTGTTCACGCCCGCATCCGTCGCCTGCGCAGACAGTGCGACCGCGACAACCAGCGTAAAGGCATTGACGTGATGCAGCTCGCCCTTGGGTTCGGGTTCGGACGCCTGAAAGCGGTCAAAGATCTCGCGGATCGTATGATAGTCGAGCTGTTTTGCCATGACACCTCTATGCCTGCCCCGGTGTGGATGCGCAATATTCGGGTCGCGGATGCAGGGGCCCCGCCAGTATAGTGCACAGAGACTGCGCCGGGTCGCGCGCCACAGGAGAAAATGATGACACCACCTGAAACCGAGACCGACTCAGGCTATCATTTCAACGTCATGCGCCGCGCGATCGACGCGATTGATGCGGGCGGCCCCGGCCAGACGCTTGAGCAGATGGCGGCGCGGATGGATATGAGCCCGGCACATTTCCAGCGTCTTTTCTCCCGCTGGGCCGGGGTGTCACCCAAGCGCTACCAGCAATACCTGACACTGGGCCATGCCAAGGCGCTGCTGAGCGAACGATTCACGATGATCGAAACGGCGCATTCCGTGGGGCTGTCAGGCACCGGTCGCCTCCATGACCTGTTTTTGCGGTGGGAGGCGATGAGCCCCGGCGAATTTGCCCGTCAGGGCGCCGGTCTGGTCATCCGCTACGGCGGGTTCGACACGCCATTCGGCGCGGCGCTGGCCATGGGCACGGACAAGGGGCTCTGCGGTCTGGGGTTCCTGTCCGAAACCGGGCGCGAGGCTGCGATGGCGGATCTGACGGCGCGCTGGCCTGCGGCGGATTATGTCGCGGATGCCGCCACGATCCGCCCTTGGGTCGATGCTGCCTTTGCCCAGAAGGGCGATACCGCGCTGCACCTCATGGGCGCGCCGTTCCAGATCAAGGTGTGGGAGGCGCTACTGACCATCCCCTCGGGGCAGGTGACCACCTATTCCGAGATCGCACAGGCCGTCCGCCACCCCCGCGCCATGCGTGCGGTGGGCACAGCCGTCGGGCGCAATCCGGTGAGCTTTCTGATCCCCTGTCACCGGGCCTTGCGCAAATCCGGCGGGCTGGGCGGCTATCACTGGGGCCTGCCGGTCAAGCGCGCAATGCTGGCTTGGGAAGCGGCCCGTGCCGAGGCCTGACGTCATCGGGATGTGATCACGATGTGCGGATTGCCGCCGAATTCATCGTGACTTGTCTTTGGTCGCCGTGCAGTTTGGCGCTATACAAAAAGCGACTCCGCAATGGGGAGCAAACCAAGAGGCCTAATATGATCCGAGCAAAAACATCCTTTCTGACCGCCACTGTCGCCCTTCTGGCAATCACCGCGTGTACCGAAACCGGTGGCTATAACGATGGGGTCGATGCTAACAGCAAAACTAAGAACGGCGCCGCCATCGGTGCGGGCGTCGGTGCACTTGCTGGCATCATGGCGGGCAATGACCCGAAAGAGCGCCGCAACAATGCAATCGCAGGTGCCCTTATCGGCGCGGCGGGCGGTGCGATTGTCGGTAACCAGCTGGACAAGCAAGAGGCTGACCTGCGCGCACAGATGGGCAACAACAATGTCACCATCCAGAACACCGGTGACCGCCTGATCGTGACGCTGCCGCAGGACATCCTGTTCGCCACCGACAGCTCCTCCGTACGTCCTGACTTGCAGCGCGACCTTCGCACCGTGGCGCAGAACCTGAACGCCTATCCGAACACCACGATCCAGGTCATCGGCCACACCGACAACACCGGCGACGCCGGTTATAACGCCAGCCTGTCGCAGCGTCGGGCCCAGTCCGTTTCCGGTATCCTGATTGCCGAAGGCGTGTCGTCCTCGCGCGTCCGTAGCGTCGGTCGTGGTGAGGACGCCCCGATCGCGAGCAACCTGACCGCCGAAGGTCGTCAGCAGAACCGCCGAGTTGAGATTGTGATCCTGCCGAACGCCTGATTTCTGACATCTCTTCAGAGCCAGACTTAATCAAATACAGCGCCGCGGCTTGCCGCGGCGCTGTTGCGTTGTAAGTCTTGTGGCAATGAAATGAAGCAGGAGACGCCTATGTCTGATATGAAACTCGTTGGCCTGTGCGGTTCGCTGCGCAAAGCCTCGACCAATCGCATGCTGATGAACGAAGCCGCCCGCATTTTCGGCCCGGCGTCGTTTGCCGAGGGCGACCTGAACCTGCCGATCTTTAACGAAGACATCCAAAATGGCCCGGGAATTCCGGCCGAGGTGCAGGCTCTGTCGGCTCTGATTGGTGGTGCGGACGCTGTCATTCTTGCGACACCGGAGTATAATAAGGGCACTTCTGGCGCGATGAAAAATGCGCTCGACTGGATCAGCCGTACCAAGAATGCACCTTGGAAGGACAAGCCTGTGGCAGTTGTTTCTGCCTCGTCCGGGGCGCAGGGCGGCGCACGGGCGCACAGCATGCTTCGTACGATGATGTTGCCTTTTTCCCCTATTTTGATCCCGGGACCCGAAGTGATGCTGGGTCAGTCCGGCCAGCAATTCGACGAGGAAGGCCGACTTACCAGCGAAATGGGCGTCAAGCTTTTGGGAGAGCTTATGGGCAAGCTGCGCGCCGAAGCACTGCGGATGCGTCAGGTCTGATACCTCTCAGCCGCCTTTCGCACAGCGTTTTTGTTAAAGCCTGACCCGATCACTCAATTTCGTTGTTTTTTGCCGACCGCAAAGACGGATACTAAATTCTCTTAGGTCTATGTCGAAGCAGTTTGAAAACATGGAGCTGTCTGTCTTGGGATGGGCATAAGGGGGTGTGCCGTGGAACTCTCTGCAAGCGGTTCGTGGAACTCAAATGGCGGAAAGATATTTCACAAATTACAAGGCCCCGTTCATTGACGGGGCCGAGGATGTGTTTAAAGATTTTATCTAAAATCGACTCTGAGTTTAGACGCCAGTGCCGTGGAAAACGACCCTTACTGTGCGCAGCAGAACAAGAATATCTGTCTTTATCGACACGCGGTGCAGGTAGTCTGTGTCGAAAACTGCGCGCTCGGCAAAGCTCGATTCATTGCGCACCGAAACTTGCCACAGACCGGTGATACCAGGGCGAAGTTCGTAATAGGCGGTACCGGGGTACATCTTGCGCTGTTCCGGCATCATCGGGCGTGGTCCAACCAAGGACATGTCACCGGAAAAGACATTCCAGAGTTGCGGAAGTTCGTCCAGAGATGTCTTGCGGATCAGGCGACCAATCCTTGTGATCCGCGGGTCATGCCGCAGCTTTTGCGAACGATCCCATTCAGCGCGTGCCAACGGATCTGCAGCCAAGTGTGCCTCAAGCTGCGAATCGGCGTCGTGCACCATGCTGCGCAGTTTCCACATCTTGAAAACCTTACCGTTCCGTCCGACCCGGCGCTGCCAGTAAAACGGTGATCTTCCGTCGGCGGATATCAAAACGCACAAAACTATCACCAAGAGAATAACAGGTGCAGCCGCAATTACGACAAGTGAAACATCAAGGACGCGTTTCAAGAAGTCGTCGTACATGTTACTGCGTTGTGATGAGCTTAGTGAACCGTCAATTAGATCATCAAAATTAGAAGTCTGCATGGAACTGCGTAGATGAATTGTCAAAGCAACCTCCTTGAGGCAAATCGTTAAAAAAGAACTATATAGAATGCAACTCCGGTTCAGCCTTGCCTAAATAATGCGCTTGTCCGGTCTGTTCTGATCCAGAATTTCAGCGCAATTATCGGCGGTCACCTGACTAAAGCAAACTTTCACAGTTCCTGTACTCGTCCACCGGTTACGACCGGTATCTTCACTCGCAATGTGACCGAAATGTGTTCCTTTTCAGCCTGTGTGCGAGTTATGGACTTGCGCCTTATTTTAGTCAACATTCTTAAACGAACTCAACTTATGGGGGAGTTTCTTACCCTTTCGTGAACTGCTCTGAGCGAGCTGAACCGCGGATAAATATCTTCCTTTTGGGTTTGGTTGGATGGTTTGGGACAAGATGTTTTCATCACATCATGTGTTCTTTTGGTGCTGGGAACGAAACAAAGTTCGCTGACTTGTTGATCGTTCGAGCCGAGTTTGCGCTTTTGGCGCGCTTGGACTGATCTATTTGCCCGCAAGCCTGAGTTATCGTTTCGGGATTCGTAAAAAACTTGGCTCCGAGGCGCCGTATGTTAATCCGCAGCTGCGACACGTTTCCGATGGCGGACACACAGTGGAATTGGTGCGCGGCGCATCCAAATTTGTGTTTCCTTTGACACGCCGGAGGAGAGTGAATGCCATCACGGAATGTTACATTTTATGTTTTGCCGGCGTCTAAGTGCCGTTTTGAAGCCGAATCAATGACGCATCGACGCCTCTTTTGGTCCCTATTTTGCCGCATTGCCGTTCGCGTATTCGTAATTGTGGCAGCATAGCGCTTGGCTCAGAGTTGCAAGGCACAGGCCCGAAGGCTATGAGCCAGCCAAAGTCAGAGTGACGCGCGGGAGTATGGGATCTATGGCCAATCACCTCTACCAGGAAGATCTGCCTGACGATCTGGATCTAGGCAAAGTTGTGGCTATCGACTGCGAGACGATGGGCCTAAAGCCTCGTCGCGACAGATTGTGTGTGGTCCAGTTGTCGGCGGGGAACGGGGATGCACATATGGTGCAGATCGCGCGTGGACAGAACGAAGCGCCGAACCTGTGTCGCCTTCTGACGGATTCCACCGTGCTCAAGCTGTTCCATTTTGGTCGGTTCGACATTGCGGCCATGTATAACGCCTTTGGCGCTTTGGCTGCGCCAGTTTATTGCACAAAGATTGCGAGCAAGCTGATCCGAACCTATACAGACCGTCACGGGCTCAGAAATCTTGTTCAGGAATTTCTGGGCACGGACATGTCGAAACAGCAGCAATCCAGCGATTGGGGCGCTACGGAGCTGACCATTGCCCAGTTGGACTATGCTGCATCGGATGTCCTTTATCTGCACCGACTGCGCGAGGTGTTGGATGCGATGCTGGCCCGCGAAGGACGGACAGATATGGCGCAGGCTTGTTTCGACTTTCTGCCCGTTCGAGCGCAGTTGGATCTGGCAGGCTGGCAGGAAACAGATATCTTCGCACACAGTTAGGATCGGATCAGCATCAACATGCGCCATCGGGGCAGTAGATATTCGCGGATAATCGCCTGGCTCAAGATTCTCTTGCCAGTGGCGGCGCTTGCGCTTTTGTCCACCACTTTTCTGCTGTCGCGCGATGCCGATCCGGCGGCCAATCTGCCGATCTCGGTGACTGCTGATCCGGACGGGATGGTGCGCGAGCAAGTTACGGATCCCAATTTTGCCGGTACGACGAATTCGGGCGGATCACTGACCATGACTGCTCGAACGGCACGCCCCGTGCCAAACACCGATGAGGTCGAAGCTGACGCGTTGAACGCTACAATTACCATGAAAGATGGCAGCATGATCGCGCTGGAGGCGCCACTCGCAAACCTGAGTGACTCGCGTGACGATGCCAAGATGTCCGGCGGTGTGACAGTGTCCAGTTCCACGGGCTACACTCTGACCACAGACAGCCTAAATGCAGTGCTCAGTCGGGTCGAAGCAGAGAGCCTTGGTCCTGTCGAGGGGGAAAGCCCTGCCGGGCATATTACCGCTGGCCGGATGCGCATCACCGGCGGCGCTGCGGACGAAGATGTCCAATTGCTTTTCACTGACGGGGTAAAGCTGGTATATTACCCGAAAACAGAATGAGTGCTGTCAAATGTTGCGAATGCTGACCCTTGCCTTGGCGCTCATGGTGCCGTTTTCCGTCTTGGCTCAGGGGGCGCAGGTCGCCTTTGGTGGCATGAAGCAGGACACCTCTGCACCGGTTGAGGTCACCGCCGATCAGCTGTCGGTGAACCAGGCGGATGGGACCGCGCTTTATACTGGCAATGTCGTGATCGGACAGGGTGAAATGCGCCTTGCTGCGCCGCAGGTTCTGGTGGTCTACGCAGAGGCTGCGGGCCGCATCGACCGGCTTGAGGCAACGGGGGGCGTGACACTGGTCAACGGAACAGATGCGGCAGAGGCAGAGCGCGCCGATTACAGTATTGATGCGGGCACCATCGTTATGACGGGAAATGTGCTTCTGACTCAAGGCGACAATGCGCTGACATCGGAACTTATGACCGTCAATTTGGACGATGGCACGGCGCAGATGTCGGGCCGGGTCAAATCCGTGCTGCAGCAACCACAGACTTCGGTCAATCCTTGATGGCCATATATGAGCCGAACACGGCGAAAGACACCAGCGGTCTGCGCGTCCTGCATCTGCGCAAGAGCTACAGCAAGCGCGTGGTTATCCGTGACTTTTCGATGGAACTGAGCCGGGGCGAAGTGGTTGCGCTGCTTGGTCCTAACGGATCGGGAAAGACGACGACTTTTTATGCCATCGCGGGCCTCGTGAACCCCGAAGGCGGTCAGGTGATGATCGACGGGCGGGACGCGACCTATCTGCCGATGTACCGCCGTGCTCGGTTGGGCATCGGTTATCTTCCTCAAGAAATGTCGATTTTTCGCGGGTTGTCGGTCGAGGACAATATCGGGGCGATTCTCGATATCAGCCAGCCGGACCCGCACAAACGGCGCGAACGGCTCGAAGAGCTCCTCGGCGAGTTTTCCATCGAACATTTGCGGCGCGCACCTGCATTGGCGCTGTCGGGGGGCGAACGCCGCCGGGTCGAGATTGCACGCTGTCTGGCCGCCGATCCAAAATATCTGCTGCTGGACGAACCATTTGCCGGTGTCGATCCGATCAGCGTTGGGGACATCCGGCATCTCGTTTCTGATCTCAAGAAACGAGGCATTGGCGTGCTGATCACCGACCACAATGTGCGCGAAACGCTCGAAATTGTCGACCGCGCCTATATCCTGCATGACGGCGCCGTGCTGATGTCAGGCACGCCGGACGAGGTTGTGCGAAATGAGAACGTGCGCCGAGTCTATCTGGGCGACAACTTCCGCATCGGTTGAGCCAGTCGCAGCAAAGTTCCTTCACATTTGGTAAAGATAATTCGCTGACATTTATGCGGGATTTGATTGACAGAGTGGGGGGGTGTCACCTCAAATAACAGTTATGACGCTTTCTTGGAATGCATGTCTGACTGGCAAAACACCCTTTTCGGGGAGTGTCAGGCTGGGCGGGTCTTTCGGGCGTTACCTTCCCCCCAGACGCGGCACAATGCCGGGCGGCTTCGCCCTGCGCTGTTGTATGGGTAGATTATGAAAAGGAAAGAACAATGCGCTATCAGATCACGGGAAAGCAGATCGACGTAGGAGAGGCCCTTCAGACACATGTTCAGACTGAACTGGGTTTGGTGGTACAGAAATATGCCAGTCGGCCGACTGAGGCGACGATCACCTTCTCCAAAAGCGCGCACGAATACGTCTGTGAATCCACAGTGCACTTGTCCACTGGCCTGACCGCAACGGCGAAGGCCCGCGCAACCGAGATCTACGCTGCATTCGATGCATGTTCTGAGAAGTTGGACAAGCAACTGCGCCGCTATAAGCGCCGTTTGAAGGATCATTATAAGGATCGCACGGAACCCGTTGAACTCTTCGGCGCATCTTCGTATATCCTCGCGCGTGAATCCGATGTCGAGGACATGGAACCAGAGACGCTTGCGCCCGTGATCGTGGCCGAAATGCAGACGCAGATCCCGTCCCTGTCGGTAGGTGAGGCGGTGATGCAGATGGAGTTGGCAGGTGCACCAGTCTTGGTGTTCCGGAACCAAAAGAAGAACGGCGTAAATGTCGTGTATCGCAGGGAAGACGGCAATATTGGGTGGATTGATCCATGACATTGCCGTTCCAGGTGTGACGCGGTAGGGCACAGCAGGAACAATTACAGGCAGCTCATGAAATTCGCGCAGCTTATCAAGCCTACGGCCGTCAAGGTCATATCCGCAGCATCCAGCAAGAAGCGGTTGATGCATGATCTGGCCGATTTGGCACAGTGGGCACATGGAATACATGCGCCGACCGCCGTTGAGGCGTTGATGGAGCGTGAAAGCCTTGGTCCAACCGGCGTGGGGCATGGCGTCGCTTTGCCCCATGCCCGGATCCCGGACCTTGAAGACGTTGTTGGTGTGTTCATTCTGCTGGAAAAGCCGATTAATTTCGAAGCCGTTGACCGGCAGCCGGTAGATGTGGTCTTTGCCCTATTTGCGCCCGAAGAGGCTGGCGTCGAACATCTCAAAGCTTTGGCTTTGGTGTCCCGCACCCTGCGCGAGGATTCGATCTGCGCCAAGCTGCGCGCAAACCATGATCCCAGTACTCTTTACACAATTCTCACCGAACCACACACTTCGAAGGCCGCCTGATATCTTGACCTGTTTTCCCGCAATGACGGGCAATCGGTTTGTTGTGAAAGCAGGCTGACTGTCTGCAGAGCCCTGAAGCTGTGGTCACAGGGTGGTTCTTGCTTGTCATAAATGAGCCACATTCCAGGTTTTAAGTGGTTTCGGTGTAGAGTTGTAGCTGCTGATTTTTTCGCCTCGACCTGCTTTGGCGGTGTGGGAAAGCGGCATGATACAAAGCCGGTCAGGGCTGACACATTTTCGGACAGGTTTGGCGATCAACGAGGATCGCTAAGATGGTAAGTAGTCTTTACTATCTTATTAAGTATGTATCCTGTCTTGGCGCTTCCCTATAGGTTGCAAGGAGATCCTAGGTAGTCACAAATGTTCCAGAATTTGAGGAGTAGAAACTCATCGACCGCCTATCCTACTATTCAAGGACAAAGAAGCATAGCGTCAGAGCTGAACGGCCGCTTGCAGGATCTTCGATGAAGTCGCTTGCGACGCTTATCCTTGCTATACCGCTTTCCTTGGTGGTGGCCGTCTGGGTGCTGGTCATCTGTAATCTGTCCCTGATCTGGATCTTGCCGATCTATGCTGTGCTTGGGGCTGTAATGATAATTGTCGCGGCGCTTTTTTTGTCGAATGGCAAGGACGAGTAACAGTTTTTCGCCAAACGAATCACAGAGGTTGTTTGTGAAAACTGAACATCCGGGATGAGTGGATTTTCCGCGCAACAGCAGCATGAT
>NZ_AWWI01000020.1 GCF_002760615.1 Puniceibacterium antarcticum
CGGCAAAACTCAAACCCGGAGTCTCGCTCACGCTGGATAAAAGTTGGGGGCAACGTCACCGGCTCCGGGTCTTTTTGGCCCTGTTCATTGCATGGATCGCCGACGCCGTGAGGCCGTCAACCGCGACCGATGGCGGGCGGCGCGACCAAGAAGTGGCCGCATAGGCGTTGTTCACGGTCGACGACATAACTGAAGGCGCTCGCAAAAAAGTAGACATAGCAAAAATCCACCGCAGGAACATTGTTGTCGGAGATGAGGATTTTTATTTAGGAGATTGTGAAATAAGCCTGTAATAAGCTCTATTTTGCTTTGAACCCATTTCAAGCAATTGTCTTCCTCGGAGCGGCGCTACCTAAGTCAGAATAGATCCGGTTATTACGTTTGGGCGATAGGTCGTGCAGCCCTTGCAGCCAGTCTCATAGGCCATCAGGTAAATTTCCTTGAAGGTTTCGAAGGCAATGTCTTCCTTGCAATTGATGGTTTTGGAAATACCGCTGTCTATCCATTTCTGTGCCGCTGCCTGCATGCGAATATGATATTGTGGCGCAAGTTCCGGGGCAGTGACGAAATAAGCAGGATGTGGCGTTTCGTTACCGAAGGTCTGCGAAAAAATCATGGCCGCATAGTCCGCCACCTCCTCAGTCGACGTGGTGCCGTCGGGGTGGTTAATCTTACGCCGGAAGGACGTGGAAAAGATCGGCTCGATCCCCGACGACACATTGCCAGCCAGCAACGAAATGGTACCCGCTGGCGCAATGGTCGTCAGAGTCCCGTTCCGCAGACCATGCGCCGCGATCAACGCCCGCACATCCGGGTCAAGGGACTGAATCATCAGGTTCTCCATATGCCGCTCCGCATCAAAGTCCGGAAATGCGCCGCGCTCTTTGGCTAGGCGGGCTGATGCTGCATATGCAGCGTTCTGGATCTTTCGCATCCACGATTCGATCAGCGAAACCGCCGCCGCAGACCCATAGCGTTCACCCATCATGGCAATTGCATCCGCAACGCCGGTGATCCCTATGCCAATGCGGCGCTGGCGTTCAGCCATTTCTCTCTGGGCGTCCAGAGCATATTTCGACACGGAAAGGGCGTTGTCGAGCAGGCGCACGCCCACTTCCACAAGTCTTCGAAGTTCAGTCAGGTCAAAGCAGGCATCTGCTGTAAAGGGGAAAGCGATAAGCCGCGCTAGGTTTATCGACGCGAGCGGGCAGGTGCCGTTGGGCGGCAAGGGCTGCTCGGCACAGGAATTCGTGGTACAGATTGTCTCGGCATAGTTCAGCGGATTTTGCGCGTTGATCCGGTCGATAAACAGAACACCCGGCTCTGCCGAAGCATGGGTTTGATGCATAATTCTGTCCCAAATGTCCGTGGCGCGAGTGCGGCGCACCACCTTGCCGTCCCATATCAGGTCCCAGTGTGCATCCGTGCTCAAAGCCACCATGAAAGCATCGGAAATCATTACGGACATGTTGAAGTTTCGCATACGCTGACGGTCCGACTTAGCTGTAATGAATGCCTCGATATCGGGATGATCGCATCGCATGGTTGCCATCATCGCACCCCGCCCGAAGCCGGAAACCAACATCTTACAGACAACGTCACAGATATCCATCACGGCAAGTGGCCCGGCCGCAGGGCAGTTAAGCCCCCGGACCAGCGTTCCGCTTGGCCGGATCGTGGAAAAGTCAAAGCCAATGCCGCCCCCCATCTGCATGGTCAGCGCGGCATCCTTGATTGTGTCCATTATTCCAGGCACTGAATCCGGAATAGTGCGCATCACAAACGTATTCGACAGGCTGACATTGTATTCGGTGCCGCACCCCGCCAATATACGGCCAGCAGGAAGCAATTTAAAATCTTTCATAGCGTGGTAGAATTCTTCTGCAACTCTCACCTTATCCCGACTGCTTTCGTAGGAGGCAAGGCCATGTGCAACACGATTCCAGGTGTCCTCGATCGTTTTATCAGAATTTTTGGGATCGCTCCTATACTGGTATTTTGTACTCCAAATCTGCCTGGCGATAGGCTGGCAGAATTTTTGTTCTGGTTCCAGTGGCATTTCGAAATCATACATATGTCTTTACCACTACGCTAAGATCTTCGAGATTCTACTCATCGATTCATCTAAGTGCGGCTGACTAAATATATATTTAAAAATGTGATGAGGTTTTTGAATATATTTTTCAAAAAATCGGTCAAGTCTTATTCTACATTTCGGGGCGTCTCAATGTAAACCATAATGACATTATATCTTTCGGCCTGAACAAATCGCAAGCATTTGAATTTATTCGGTGATCCCGGCAAAACTGTGGCAGGAAATTGCAGGGTTTCGTATGCTGGGTCGCGAAACCTTGCAAATTCCGGCGCCGTGATGAAGAAGCATCCCCGCACTGAAGAGCAGGGCGATCTCCTGCGTCCCCGCCTGACCGAGGTGATCGATCTTCGCCACGAATTGACGAAACTGGAAAACGCTGATCGACTGGGAGTTCTTCGAGACGGAATGGGCCGGTTTCTTTCCCTCCTCGACAGGGCGTCCAGCCACATCGCCGAGTTTGGTCGCGGGGCTGCTGTATCTCCAGCACGCCTATCGGTTGTCCGATGGGTCGAGAACCCGTACTACCAACATTTCACCGGTGAAACATTCTCCAGCATCGCCCGCCCACCGATCCTTTCTGCTTGACCCGCTGGCTTAAGCGGATTGGAGAGGAAGGGGCCGAGTGGCTGCTGACCAAGCCTATCGAGGCTGGGCGCACATTCGGCGCCGTTGATGACGGCAGCCTCGCACGCCTTTCCGTAGTTCAGGCTGAACAAACGTCTGGCTGGCCTCTCTGACGATTACCCCGGCAGTTTTCGGCCATCAGGGCGTTCATGATCTCGGCGAGTTCTGCGATCAAAAGGGCCAAAAGACCCCTGAGGTGGGCCAGTATCTTGCGGATGTTGTGGCCGCACAGCACAGCACAGATCGCGTCGCCGGTCGTGCCCTTCAAGGGACAAACAAACGCTTTTCTGATCCATCGCTATTGCGCACGCGCTGGGTCCGAGGCCAAAGTGCGAAATGCTGTCGGAGCGGCGGCACTGTTTTCAATCGCCGGAATGGAACTGTTCATCTAATTATAGATCGTGCGGAACGCCTATGTTACGTTTGTTGAGCTGTGTTGCACAAATCTGGCAGGGATTCATGTCGTGAATCCAGTGTGGTAGCTGGCCCGCATGAGCAAACCAACATCACCGACCTACAAGACGACGAACTGGGCTGATTATAACGCAGCGCTGAAGGTCGCGGATCACTGACGATCCACCGACCGGCAGTGCATTGCGCAGCAATGTCACGAGAGGTTGGTTCGATCCCGAAATAAACTGTGATGCTGAACCTTCCGGCAAGAGGGGCAGGTCGCGGACATTCAGTGACGCTGCCATCCAGACTTGTTTGACGATGAAGGTGCTGTTCGGGATGGCCCTGCGTCAGACGACCGGCTTTGTGGAAAGCCTGCTTCGGCTGACGGGCCTCAATTGGGACGTCCCTAACTTCAGCACCATCTGCCGCCGTCAAAGGAGGCTTGCGGTCAACATTCCGTATCGCGGCTCGAAGGGCCCACTGCGCCTTCTGATTGATAGCACGGGCATCAAGGTCGAAGGAGAAGGCGAGTGGAACGCTCGCAAGCATGGCGGCCCAAAACAACGTCTCTGGCGCAAGATCCACATTGGTATCGATAAGCGAACACTGGAAATCAGAGCCGTCCATTGCCCGGCAGGCGATTTGCATAGCAAATCTGCCGAGAGGGGAGATCACGGGCAGCAACACCGGGGATGCACCGATGTTGCCTCATCTGCTCAACCAGATACCGCGCGATCAGGAGATTAGCAGCGTGACTGCCGTTGGTGCCTACGACACGCGCCGATGCAACAACGCCATCCACTGCCCGGCAGTGCATGTTCACATGCACGAGAGGGGCTGACCGCGGTGTGGCCGCGGTCAGCCCGCCACGCCGAAATGCCCAGCCATGGAAGCCAACCACCGCCGGAGTCGCGTCGAGACAAAGATGCACTGCGTGAAACTACTCGGCCAACGCCTGATGGCACGTGACTTCGACCGCCAGGTCGCGGAGGTTCAGGCGCGCGTTGCGATGCTGAACGGCTACACCGCCCTTGGCATCCCCGTCACAATGGCCGCGTGATAAATACGTATAGGGTAAGCGGAGAACCGTCCGTCAGCTGATTTGTGAAACAGAGTCGCGTGGAGGCGAGTTTTTCAACAGAATACACAGGAAGCTGCCGATGCAAAGTCGCGAACCGCCGCCTTGGCACGTTCCACTTTGCGGTGCAGGACCCCACCCTTGAAGACCTTCTGGCAAAGATCGTCTCCGCCGTTGGCAAGCAGCGTATGCCCGTCCGCGAGTATTTTCCGGACTAAAAACCGTTCCGCATGGTCTATGTCGAGGACCCCTTTGGCGTTGTATTCAAGATCTACAGCCATAGTTATGAGCTGACATATTCGAACGGGGCCTATTCCTAGCTCGGCCGCCGATCCCCCATCACACAGGAGACACGCCCATGAAAGCCGCAATCATCCGGGACTACGACACACACATCGAAATTGCTGACATCGACCCACCCGCCTTGCACGACGGTTCCGTCTTGATTGCTGTTCACGCGGCCAGCGTGAATCCCATCGATTACATCCTGCAGTCGGGCGCGATGAAGGATGACATGCCGCTGACGTTCCCGCACGTGATGGGCTACGATGTCTCGGGTAAGATCACGCAGGTCGGTGGCGACGTCACGGGCTTCGAGGTGGGCGATGCGGTCTTCGCGCGCGCCAATCAAGAGGACGCGGGAGCCATCGCGCAGACAGCGCGTCTGAAGGCGGACGACATGGCCTTGAAGCCCGCCAACATCAGCCACGAGGACGCGGCCTCCGTTCCGCTGGCGGGGCTGACCGCGTGGCAGGCCCTGATCTCGAAGGCAGGGCTGAAGGCAGGTGACAAGGTCCTGATTCACGCAGGCTCCGGCGGGGTCGGCACGCTGGCGATCCAGATCGCGAAACACTTCAGTGCCCATGTCGCCACGACGTGCAGCCCGCGCAATGCGGACTTGGTTCGCGAACTCGGCGCTGATGTCGTGGTCGACTATCATAGCCAAGCCTTTGACGAGGAATTGTCGGACTACGACATCGTCTTCGACATGCTGGGCGGCGACACGCTGAAACGGTCGTTCAAGGTTCTCAAAAAGGGCGGGACCCTGGTCTCTATCAAGGGTCAGGATACCGACAATCTGGCCGAAAAGCACGGCGTTCGGTTCGAATGGTTCTTCATGGAGCCCGACGGCGCCATGCTGGCGGACTTGGCACAGCTGATGGAGGACGGGATCGTGCGCCCGGTCGTCGATCGCGTCTATCCCATGAGCGAGACGACCGAAGCCTACGCCGCCCTCAAGGACGGCCACGCCGTGGGCAAGATCGTGGTCACCATCGACCGCGCGTAGGGCAAGCAATCACGCGGACGTGGCACTGCACACGCTAGGGGGCCCGGACACAATCCGCGGCCCCCTTTTCCGCGTCAGACTGATTGCATGTTCAGAACGTGCCCATCGTGCTTGCCGGTCGTGGCGGCCTCTGCCAGCACCGCGGCCACATCGGCGCGGCTTGCCTTTGCAGATGGATCGACCCGGTCCCCAAGGATGACATCGTCACCGCGATCGTCGTCGGTGAGGGTGACGGGCCTCAGGATGGCATAGGTCAGGCCGGAAGCCATGAGGTGAACATCGGCGTCGTGCTTGGCCTTCAGGTAATGCGCCAGATCGCCCGAGGGGTCGGATTGATCTGCACCGATAGAGCTGAGCATCACGAAGCGAGCGACGCCCGCGCCCTGCGCCAGATCGATCAGCCGCATTGCGCCATTGCGATCCACTTTGTCGGTCATCTCTGGCCCGGTCGCTCCACCCGATCCTGCGGCAAAAATCACGACGTCAGCACCATCGCAAACGCCCGGTTGCAGGTCTGTCAGATCGCCGTGCCGCACGTCTGTGCCTTCACGCAAGGTCGATGTGTCAGAGCTTTCACGGACAAGGGCGATGACCTTGTGGCCTTGATCCAGCAAATCCTGTGTCAAAAGCAGTCCGGTCTTGCCGGTTGCACCGGCGATGAGGATATTCATTGGCATGGAAGTGTCCTTTCGGTCAATTAAGTGGGCGGCGCCATCGGCCCGGCAGATCGCGTGGCCGCGATATAGCCGGGCTGTTCTTGCAATGCCTCCCAGTAAGCCGCGATCACGGGATGGCCGTTCAAGAGGTTCAGGCGCGCCAGCAGCGCGATGATGTAAGAGATCTGGATATCCGCCAGCATTGCGGTATCGCCGAACAGCAGCGGCCCGTCGCCAATCTCCTGCGCGATATAGGCAAGATGGCTATCGAGCGCCACTTTCGCATCATCGGGCACCGGGTTGCTGCGGAACGCTGGCATGATGGCCCGCAAGGCGACCTCGGCGAAAGACGCCTCGACATAGTCGAACAGGACCTCGTGTCGCCAAAAGGCCGCCGTGCCACGTGGTGGCGTGTGGGTGTCGTCGTCGAACTTTGTCGAAAGATAGCGCAGGATCGTCGCAGACTCCGCGATCAACTCGCCGTCGTCTTCGACTACAGGGGACTTGCCCAAAGGATGAACCTTGGACAACTCATCAGGCGCACGGAAGGCCTCGGTGCGATCATAGTCGATCCGGTTGCAGGGCTGGCCCAGATCGGCCAGCAGCCACAGGATACGGGTGGCGCGAGAGTATTGGAGGGCGTGGAGGGTAATCATGGCAAGAAGATCGCTTTCACGTTGACGAATTCCTTCATGCCAAAGCCGCCGTGTTCGCGACCGTAGCCTGAATCCTTGACCCCGCCGAAGGGCATGTTCGGATCGGCGGCCCCGAAAGAGTTGATGCGGATCATGCCGGTGTCGAAGTGGTCGCGGGCCAGCCTCAGCGCGCGATCCTCGTCCTTGCAGAAGATGCCGCCGCCCAGACCGTAACGGCTGTCGTTGGCGATCCGCATCGCGTCTGCGTCGTCCTTAGCGCGAATGACGGCGGCGACGGGGCCGAAGATTTCATCGTCATAGGCGGGCGTGCCGGGTGCCACGTCCACCAACACCGTAGCAGGGTAGTAGGCGCCGGTGCGGTCAGGGGCCGTGCCGCCGCACAACGCGCGTGCCCCCTTGGCCACGCTGTCGTCGACCTGACCTTTGACCGTGTCGAACTGATCTTCGCTCGACAACGGGCCAAGCTGGCTGTCGGCATCCGTGGGGTCACCCATCGTGATCGCCTTCATCTGGTCGACATAGGCCGTAACGAAGGCCTCATAGACCTTCTCCGCCACGATGAACCGCTTGGCCGCGACGCAGGTCTCTCCATTATTATAAAGCCGCCCCATGACTGAGAATTTGACCGCCGTTGCGATGTCGGCATCCTCTAGCACAAGATAGGCATCGTTCGACCCCAGTTCCAGCACGGCCTTTTTAAGCGCTTTGGCGGCCACCGCACCGACGTGGCGACCGGCCCCATCGCTGCCGGTCAACGTCACGCCGCGCACAAGAGGGTGGGCAATCAGCTTGTCGCTGGTGTCGTGATCGATCAGTATGACTTGAAACAGATCCTCTGGCAGGCCCGCCTCGATGCACAGTTCGCGCAGCCGCAGGCCGGTACCGGTGCAGATGCTGGCGTGTTTCAGCACGCAGGCATTCCCGGTCATCAAATTCGCGGCCAGCACGCGGACCGGCTGATACAGCGGAAAATTCCACGGCTGGATCGAGTAGATCACACCAAGAGGCTGATAGCTGACGACACCGCGTGACCCGTTGGGGCCGTGGGTGCGTTCCTCGTCCGCCAACGCGTCAGGGCCAATCTTGGCGCTGTAGTCGAAGATCGCGGCGCAGATTTCCACTTCGCGCTTGCCGTCCTTAAGCAGTTTGCCGGTCTCCTGCGTCATCAGCGCTGCCAGTTCGCCCGCGTTGTCGCGCAGCTTCTGCGCAATCTTCGTCAAATATGGCGCGCGGTCCGCGCGGGACAGGGTGCGCCAGTCTAGGAACGCGGCCTGTGCGGCCTCCAGCTTTGCGGTGGCCTCCTGCTCCGACATCAGCGGGTAGGTTTTGATCGTCTCGCCGGTCGCGGGATTGGTTGTTGTGATCGTGGACATGAAGGCTCCTTGCGGTGTTCGTACAGTCAACCGTCAGACTTCTGGATGAGTTCCGACCTCCGCCGCGTCAGGCGAAAATGGCGTCAGGCCTGAAAACACTTGCACCAAGGCGACAAAAGCAGTCAGTAGCTCCTGCTCCGGCATCGCGATTTCCAATAAGAGTGCGATCAATAGCACAATGGCTTTTTTGAAGGGGTATAAAGCAGCAAGGAAGGTGTAGATGCAGCTTCGGATGGGGGATCGAAATCTCGATCATAGTGCCTGGTGCCTTCACTTCAGGAACCAACCACTTTGCCCATGCGGGCAAGCCAGCCAATCCCGACATCGCCGCGGCCTACATGGACGGGCCGTTGACCGGCGTCGATAAGGCGGCCCGCGCCATTGTCCGCGTGGTGGAAACTCCTTTGGGCACCCGTCTTTTCCGGGTGCATGTTGACCCGTCCCGCTACGGGGCCGAAGAGGTTAACGCGGTGGCCGATCGCGTTCGGGCGGAAAAGTACCACCGGATCGAACTGGGATGGCTGTTGCGGCCCGCCGGCACTGGCGACCTCGCGGATTAACGAAGCAATGCAAGCGGTTCCGCGACAACGAGGTGCCGCTGCAACTGCACGCGCTGGACGACAACTTCGCCACCTTCCTGCGCTGCATCGAGCTGCCCGAGAAGATGGCCGACTGATCATTGACGAGCCTCCAGCTAAAGCTGGTCAAGATAGGGGCACGCGTCGTGCGCCACGCCCGCGCCATTACACTCCAACTCGCCGAGGTCGCTGTCACCGGCCCGATGGTGCAAGCCAGCCGCCTGCCGCACCGCGCCGTGCTCGTGCTGCAAACCGGAAGAAACTCCAGCTCTCCAGCATACGGGGTTGATGGCTGACTGATCAGCTACTTGAAATTCTCCGCATCATGATGTATATGTTTATGTATATACATCCGAGCAGGAGGGGCGATCATGCCGCAACCGCAGCCACATTCAGAGCCTCGTGAAGCAAAGCTCTTCCGCAACAACAAGAGCCAAGCCGTCCGCATTCCCGCAGACTTCGAGATGCCGGGGGATCGAGTAAACATATATCGTGATGGGAACCGGCTTATAATCGAGCCGGTTCGCCGCAAAAACCTGCTTGAAGTGCTCGCTGGGCTAGAGCCACTCGGACCAGAGGATCAGTTTCCTGACGTGGATGAGACGCTTCTCCAAGCCAAGGAAATCGACCTTTGAGCCTCTATATGCTGGACACCAATATCGTCTCCGATCTGCTACGAAATCCTGACGGTAGCGCGGCTAAGCGTATTGCCGATGTTGGTCCAGATGCGATCTGCGTGAGCATTATCACGGCGGCAGAGCTACGATACGGCTGTGCCAAGAAAGGGTCCGCGAAACTCTTGGCGTATGTCGAAGCGATACTGGAAAGTGTGCAGGTTCTGGCATTCGATGTGCCTGCTGACGCGGAGTATGGCGGCATTCGTGCCGAGCTTGAGGCCGCTGGCAAGCCCATTGGTCCGAACGATCTGTTGATCGCGGCTCATGCCTACGCAGTTGGGGCAATCCTCGTGACGGACAACACGGGCGAGTTTTCCCGCGTTCGCGGCCTGCGGATTGAAAACTGGATCAGGTAGCCGATGAACCGGGGTTTCGATTCATCAACCTGAAACGCCGGATAGCCGAAAAACTAAAGGGAACTTCACCTTCCTCTTGTCTTCAGTTGAAATGCGAGCTGGGAACTAGTGTTCGCCACCTGACAAAAAATTTCCAGTCTGCCTCAGGTGCGCCCCGGTTGCACGGACGGAGGTTCAAGTGGCAGCTATGCGGACTTGGACGAAGCCGCTCGCGCGGCAATGGCACTTGTTGCAGTTGCCATATCGATGTGACCGGCAGTCTGATCTTCAAAGACCTAAGGTCAGTTGTCGACGCCGCAGCACGCGGGCTCTGGATTGGCTGGACCCTGCGTGCAGGTGTTGAGGCCCAGATTGCATCGGGTGATGCTGGTCGAAGTTCTGTCCGAGTACACACCCGACAGGCTACGCTTTTTTCTATATTATCCAAGGCAACTCAAAAGCCTGATCCGTTTGCGAGCGTTCATCAAACACTTCGGGGTCGGACGCTGACATAAGCTGCAGTGCAGAAAATGGGTGAAATGGGCTCAGGTCGGCTCTGCGGCAATGCCTCGTTCATGCGTGCCCGCCATCGATATCGCTCACTTAGCGGTCATTTGCGCCGCATGTACCGAGCCCAAGATACCTTCAGGTACCGTTGGCAAGGTAGGGCGGGCTATCTGTCCACCCTACCTTTGCGTGCCAGATACTCGACAACGGTCGAAATACGCGATCGTGCGGCGGGATGTGTAGATCGTCATGTTGCTGTGGGCGCTGGCGATCACCGGCTTTACGGAAACGGTGTTGCGGTTCGACAAGACTTCCACATTGAAGGCCTCGGAGTCGCCCAGCAGGACTTGCTCGATGCGCTCACCCTTGCCGAGCTTGATCGCGGTGTTCGTCCGCAGGTTCGCGTCCACGCGGATCACATCGGAAACATTGTACCAGACCGAGCGCACGCACGCGTCCTGCCCCATAGTCTGCGGCGCACGTTCGGCGAAGGCGGGCAGGGGCAGAAGAAGGGTTGCCGTCAGAATGATTGCGAAGGTTTTTTGCATGATCATCCTTCGGCGCGTATCCGACGCGGCGTTCTTCACTTGGGTATTTCGGTCTGCACGAAAACGTACCAGCGCCCAGTAGCGATGCGTGCAGCCTTGCTGCCAACGGCTTCGAGGCGCGCGTGTTTGATCAGATCACTGCCCTCTTCCGGCCGCCGCCCCCGGCGTGTACTTCAGAAACAACTCACCAGTTTCCATCGTTCGCACGCTCGGCGCGATGTGCGCGCCATCGGTCTCGCTGCCCGGCTCATGCGGATCGCCAGCGATTTCGACATTGATATCGAGGACCTTGGTACCCTGTCGAAAAAGGCACAGGGCTGGGCAAGGCGATGGTGCGGCTTGAGCAACGGCTGGACGTGTGTCTGTTTCATCGCAACACGCAGAATATAGCGCTGACCGAAGAGGGGGCGTCTGTTCCTAGAGCGCTGCCGCCGCATTTTCGAGGAAATCGAAGCTGCAGAGGCCGAACTTGCCCGTTCCAATCGAACGCCAAGAGGTCGGCTGCGCGTGTGTGTCATGCGGTTATCCTTTCTGGTGTGACACCAAAAAGTTATGCGCCGGATTGGGTCTTTGATACGGGCCCGGGGAGGTTATCCACATAGATGGCTTGGATGAGGCTGGATGAGAGCGGGATTTTCCGGCAAAGCGCTATTTTGCTCCGAGTTTCCGGGAAGGCGTGGCGCACGTGGACTGCCCAACGATGCCCGTCGGAAATAGTTTTTGACGGAACACTAGGAGCGCACACTATCTTGGGAACAGCGACCGTAAGGTAGCAGGACCAGCGACAGCCCGTCGCCATGCTCGTCGCGGTCGTTGCCGACCAGCGCGGCCTTGATCGTGTCCATGGAGGATTTGCAGCGGACATCCCGGAACGCAGCAAGAATCTCCGGATCACGCTCGCCGCCGACAATGGCACGGATGATCCGCATGCCGGTCGCACCACTGATGTCGGAGACGACATGATGCAGTTGCAGGTTCATCTCCATCAGTGCCTTCTGCATGTGCTGGATGTGAGCGGCAGCATACTCGGTGAGCCGTTCGCGCTGGCGCATTTAGGCGCGCAGTGTGGCGATCTCGGCCTCTGGTCGGAAACTGCCACGGAGCAGACCGTAGGAATGCAACTGTCGCAGCCATCCCGCATCGCTCACATCGGTTTTGCGGCCAGGCACATTCTTGGCGCGGCGGGCATTCACGAGGATGACCTCGAAGCCATGCGCTTCCAGGATCTCGAAAGCCGGGATCCAGTAACCGCCGGTTGACTCCATCGCTACGCTGGTGACACCGCACGACCGGAACCAGTCGGCAAGGTTGTGCAGATCCTGGGTGAATGTCCCAAAGGCGCGCACTGGCATGACGTCGGTGTCGGGGTTCACAGCCGCCATGTGCATCGTCGAGCCGATATCGATCGCAGCCGCATTGGGGTTGACCACATTCAAATCCGGGTGGCCGCCGGTTTTACGCATCGTCATGGCAAATCCTCCGTTCAAGATGAAGGGCGTGGGCCATGCAAGTTCGTCACCTTCCTAACCGGGATCACCGCAATGGCGGCGTCACCACTCTCAAGTGCGCATCAGCCCATGTGCCACGTTTTTTAACGGGGTCCAGCCCACCAATAAGCCTTCGGCAACTGCCCTTCGCGGTGAGCGTAACATAAGCTGTTTGTACCGCGCACAGGCGGGCTGCGGTCCGGAACGGTTTTTTAAATGTGCCTCTCCTCCTTGAGGATGCGGTTCTCGCGCCGAAGCTGTTCGTTGTCCCGCGCAAGCTCGCGATCCTCGAGCGATACCACATCCGTGTCGCGGTGCGCTGTCACCCACTTGTTCAGCGTCGAAAGCCCAACGCCCAAATCATCCGCAACCTGCCGCCGTGTCAGCCCGCTGGTCAGCGCAATTCGCACTGCATCCTTGCGGAATTCATCCGTTCTTCCCGTGCCCATAGTTCGTCTCCTTTGCTGCACATTATGCTATCAAAGGAGCGGCACCAAACCGCGACAGGTCCAGTACCCGGTAAGTAAGAAAACATACCGGGTACATACTGCGTTTCCAGGTGATTGGCAGCCGGCCATTGCGGCGGCCTCCCCGATCCTAGTGGTTCAGCCTGGTGACGGACGGATTACAAACCGCGCCACAGAGCGTCGGGGCCTCGGGCGATCTTGTTAATTACCAATCTCATCGACGCGCTGGCCTTTTCCTCCAGATGATCCCAGCAGCAGTCCTCGCCGATAAAGACGTCGCCTCCCTGCGCAAGGTAATTCTTAGTAAGCATTGACAATGCCCAGCTGTGCGTATCGCCAAAGGCAGAGTGCCTAGGTACCTTGTCAAAGATAAAAAGCCTGGGCGTGAAGCCGGACGACCTGCAATCTGCCGGCAGCGAAAGCTCTTCCAATGGTGAGGTGCATTCCGGGCCAAGCTGGAGCGCATTGGACTTGATCTGGTACACAAAATTTCCGGAGACGCATGACACGGCGCGTCTGCGCCCGGCCTTAATGCTGCGGACGGGCGAGTTCTCGGAGGAGTAGGCCTTGCCAGCCAATACGATCTGGCAACTCCTGACACGAAATGCATGAAGTTCTGCCTGCTTAAAGTCCTCCATGTTCATCTGAGCCTGGTCAGGAGAGGGGTTGGTTTGCGTCATGTCTTTATCCTTTGTTGTGGTCACTCCAAAAAAGGTAAGAGCCGGATTGGGCTCTGAATACGGGCGCGGTGAGGTTATCCACATAAACGGCTTGGAGAGGGCTGGGTGAGCGAGGGATTTTTTCGGAAACGGCTGTTTTGCCTTCGATCTCCGGGTAAACGTGGCGCATGCAGCCTGTGAAGCGATGTTCTTCGGAAATAGTTTTTCGCGGAAAACCAAGCGCTCAGATGATCCTGGATAACTCCAGCCTGCGCACCCATCCGAGGATCTCCAAAACTACCCGGGAAACAAAGCGGGGGTGAAGTTCAAGGATCGCTTACAGGGACAAAATGCCGGTTTGTCACAGGAAAACGGCGCTTTCCGCGGAAAATCCCGTTTTTTTCAATGGAATCAGCGATGTAACAGAAATCGGCCTTGTCACACTTTAAGTGACACTAGTAACCTTCTGATTTTACTTGGATATATATAGATATCTCTCTATGTCACAGAATTTATAAATATATATATGTAGACGTACGCGCACGCATGTACGCACGCACGCACGCACCTACGCATGAGACACTCATTCGGCTGTGACATGCGACACTCGGTAAGGCATTGATTAAATTCAATTGTCGTGTCACAGCTTGTTGGATTATCCGAAATCTGTGACATTTTCCGGCTGTTTTGCCCATCTCGGGGTCGATCTCAACCTGTGGAGAGGGGTTTGTCGGACGTCGGCTACCGTCGGCCCGAACCCGGGCGGATACCGATTTCCGGCAGCCGATCCTGGTTATCGATGGGATGAGGCGGATGTCTCGGCTTGTGGCCGGAGCACCCTCGCGGTTGCGCTGCCCCATGGCGTCGCGAGGCGATGACCTGTCGAGCAGTCGTCCGGGCTGACCCTGCCGATCCGGAGAAGAGCCGTCTAAGCGCCAGGACCGTCGAAGGCATCCCGGTCGGTGCGCCAGGGCGGTCAACCGGCGTTATGCAGGCGTTTTGTCCGCGCGTCTCCTCCAGGATCCCCCGGATCGGCCGACCGGGGCTACCGGCGGAAAAACACAACCTGCGGACGGCAGATGACCGAGATCCAGTGCAGGCCTCGGGGCCGGGCTTGGCATCGCTGCGGCAGAGTTCCGGGATGTTTCCTATGGCGGGAGGAATGCCCGCGTCGGCCCATGCGTTCGGCAGGCCTGCCGCAGAGCGCGACAAGGGCGCCGCTCCTCGTCGCGCTGCAGGCTCGAGCGGGGGTCCCTCCCTGGACAAAGGCGGGACATTTGGGAGCCAATGTCAGCGCTGACCCTGGTGATGATCTGAGCGCTGACGACGACACGGTCTTGGGAGTGATCTCGATGCTGGGCCACCCGATCACACGCTCGCGCCGTTCAGAAATCTCTTGTACCAATGGGGGCATCCATACATGCACAAAGCGGGTAAGGAGTTCATTTTGTGAATCCAGCGTGGTAGCTGGCCCGCATGAGCAAACCGCAGACTACACGACACTGGGCGCATGTTGCGGATTTTGGGGCTGGTGCCGACCGGCGAGATGGATTCTGAACACGGACTCT
>NZ_AWWI01000021.1 GCF_002760615.1 Puniceibacterium antarcticum
TGATGGGGTTGTGGCATCGACATCTCCTGTGCTGACCAATTCGTCCTCACGGGAGTGTAAAGGCAGATCCAGCAGCGCGCGAAGATCACGCAACCGTTCAAGAGGTAAGCGTGGAGTATCGACAGGCTTGATTGATCCGGCCTCAGGTGTGATCATCCAGGCCGGAAGATAAAATGCCCCACCATGATCTTGGCGGATCAAAAGATGACGACAAAAGTCGTGCTCAACCGATCCTGTAATTTCAACTGTTTGGCCGCAAAGCGGGTGAGACCGATAGGTGACAACCGCGTCAAAACACAGTCGCCCGGCATCATGACGCTGCTTCCGATGGCGCAGGGCGGACATGGGCCACCATCGCAACGCTCCTGCAGACCTGCAAGATCAACGAAGTCGATCCTGCAGCCTGGCTGACGCGGACATTGGAGCGCATCGCCAACCAATGGCCCAGTGCTGAAATCGATGCCCTCAGGCCGTGAAACTAAAACCCATGAACGGCCATGCCTTCCCGCTTACGATTCTCGACGCGGTAATGCACTGCTGAACAGAACACGCGAGGAGGTGTTGTGAGCATGTTTTCGCCCAATTTATGCGCTAGCAGAAACCGAGAAAGGTTGTGAAAGCCTCAATATAAAGTTAAAATATTACGCATGGAAGTAGAAAATTTTGATTGTGATCGGGTTGTCGCAACAATGTCAGAAAAAATATAAGACGGTTTTCACAAGATCGTTTCGTAGAGACTCTCTTTGAGACAATATTGTTCTCCGTATACCAAAATGTAATGAGCTGCAGCGTTTGTGAACAGACTGGTTAGGCAACGGCGCGACAGAAACGAAGATTATTTTTTGTTTGTTCTGAAACTATTCACAGATCCCTTCGTTTCTAACAGTGCGCGCATGTGCTGAGGAATGTTAGAAGGGGCGAAACATTTTTGGAGCCGTATGATACCGGCCCAATCAAGGTTGACTGCAATCTACTGATGGCCACCATCATCTTAGATTGTCGTCAGGCGTCGTCAGGCTGCGGAGCGGACGGCGCCAATAGAGCTGCTCGACCTTAGGGTTGGGCAGCTCTATTCGTTTTGAGAGTTGGAATTTATCGGATCGGATAACGCTTCCCTTTCTGGCGAGGTTTTTTGGGAGGCGTTATCCGTGGTGTTGTAAAGGGGACTTACTTGGACTTCACCCGCCGGTTGCGCGCCGCCAGCAATTTGAGCCGCAATGCGTTCAGCTGAATGAAACCCTGCGCGTCTTTTTGATCATAAGCACCGGCGTCGTCTTCAAAGGTCACATGCGCCTCTGAATACAGCGAATGATCGGACCAGCGTGCCACTGTGCTGACAGAGCCTTTGTAGAGCTTGATCCGCACTGTTCCTGTCACGTGCTCCTGCGATTTGTCGATCAGGGCCTGTAGCATTTCGCGTTCCGGGCTGAACCAGAAGCCGTTGTAGATCAGCTCTGCATAGCGCGGCATGATCGAATCCTTGAGGTGCCCGGCACCGGAATCCAGCGTGATCTGCTCAATCCCACGGTGTGCTTCGAGCAACAAGGTGCCACCCGGTGTTTCGTAGATCCCGCGCGACTTCATGCCCACAAACCGGTTTTCGACGAAATCGAGCCGCCCACAGCCATGCTTGCCGCCCAGCTCGTTCAGCTTGGTCAGGATTGTTGCAGGCGACATCGCCTCGCCGTTGATCGCTACGGCATCACCCTTTTCAAAGGTGATCTCCACCATTTCTGGTGTATCAGGTGCATCTTCGGGGGCGACGGTGCGCTGGTAGACGTAATCGGGCGCTTCTTCGCCCGGATTTTCCAGAACCTTTCCCTCGGATGAGGTGTGGAGCAGGTTCGCATCGACAGAGAACGGCGCCTCGCCGCGTTTGTCCTTGGCGATCGGAATCTGGTTTTCCTCGGCAAAGGCCAGCAACTTGGTCCGGCTTGTCAGGTCCCATTCCCGCCAAGGCGCGATCACCTTGATTTCTGGGTTGAGCGCATAAGCCGACAGTTCGAACCGCACCTGATCGTTGCCCTTGCCGGTTGCGCCATGTGCCACCGCATCAGCGCCCGTCATGGCTGCAATCTCCACCAAGCGCTTTGAAATGAGCGGCCGCGCGATGGATGTGCCAAGCAAATAAAGCCCCTCGTAAACCGCATTGGCGCGGAACATCGGAAAGACGAAGTCGCGCACAAATTCCTCGCGAACATCCTCAATGTAAATGTTCTCGGGCTTGATGCCCAGAAGCTCGGCCTTCTTGCGTGCCGGGTCCAGCTCTTCGCCCTGGCCCAGATCAGCGGTGAAGGTCACGACTTCGCAACCATATTCCGTCTGGAGCCATTTCAGAATGATCGAGGTATCAAGGCCACCGGAATAGGCCAGAACGACTTTTTTAGGCGCGGTTTTTGGCGCGGGCATGGGCGTTTCCTCTGCAAGGTCTGGCGCGCGGAGTATCCGCTTTTGCAGACAACAGCAAGTATTGCCCCTATCCCACACAGTTGGTGCATGTTAGCCCTGACTCCGCATCAGACGAAGGGAGAACGACATGAAGGGTTGGCAGATTTTCACGCATTCGGTGCGGCTTGTCTTCACTAATATCGATCATGCGCTGCGCATATCGCTTGTCCTGTATCTTGTGCTCGCGGCGAGCCAGGTAGCTACCTATATGAACCCGCCGGTGATGACAGAGGTCGATGGCATCGATATGCCGACCCTTTCCGGCAGTTATGTCACGCAGAACCTGATTTTTGCCATCCTAGCGATTATTGCCAGCCTCTGGATCGCTGTCGCTTGGCACCGCTTTGTTCTGGCTGAGGAATATCCAAACGGGTGGTTGCCGCGTTGGCATGGCCCCAACATGCTGGGGTATCTTGGGCGGTCGATACTTTTGGGCATCGTCGTTGTGGTCGGTGTCACTCTGGCTTCAATCCCCTTCGGATTGATCGCAACGGGCTTGCCGGGATTATTGTTTCTGCTGCCCTTTGTGCTAATCGGACTTGGCGCCTATCTGTTCTTTCGCCTCGGAGTGATGCTTCCGGGTGCCGCCTTGGGCACAAAAATCAGTTTTTCCGACGCTTGGCGTGCGACCAAGGGCGAAAGTGGCACCATTCTTGTCCTTTCTGTTCTGGTGGTCGGGGCAAGCTTTCTCCTGCAGCTGCCCACCATGCTCAGCGGCAATCCCAATTCCTTGATCAGTCTGATCTACGGGCTTGTGGTCAACTGGTTCGCCACGATCATCGGGATTTCGGTACTGACGACACTGTTCGGCCATTTCATTGAAAAACGTCCAATCGACTGATGCCTTGCGAAATCCGCCGCGCTGGGTCACAGAACGGGGATGAGTGATTTTCAGGATAAGGCGCAAGTCGCCACCGCCGCCATGCGCGCTGTGTTTCCGGCAACACCGCTGCTGCGCAACGCCCATCTGTCAGACCGCTTTGGCGCAGATATCTGGCTGAAGCGCGAAGATCTGTCACCTGTGCGCAGCTACAAGTTGCGCGGTGCGTTCAACGCCATGCGCAAGCAGAGCGCTGAACGCTTTGTTGCGGCCTCGGCGGGCAATCACGCACAGGGCGTTGCCTTCATGTGTCGCCACTTTGGCAAAAAGGGCGTGATTTTCATGCCTGTCACCACACCGCAGCAAAAGATCCAGAAAACCCGCATCTTTGGCGGTGATGCGATCGAGATCCGTCTGACAGGCGATTACTTCGATGACACGCTACGCGCAGCGCAAGTCTATTGCATCGAGCAAGGCGCGCATTTCCTCTCTCCTTTCGATGATGAGGATGTGATCGAAGGCCAGGCTTCGGTCGCAGTCGAGATCGAGGAACAGCTGGGCCGTGCCCCGGATCACATCGTGATACCGGTCGGTGGTGGCGGATTGTCTGCCGGCACGCTCAGCTACTTTGGTAGCGACATCCAATACAGTTTCGTCGAACCACTTGGCGGCGCCTGCCTGCGTGCGGCGCTGCAAGCCGGCCGTCCGGTGAAACTGGATCATGTCAACACCTTCGCCGATGGCGCCGCCGTGGGCCAGATCGGCGAACGGACCTTTGCCCGGCTCAAGGGCGTCGGCCTCGCCAATGCCCTGACCATCCCCGAGGATCGTCTTTGCACGACAATGCTTGAGATGTTGAATGTCGAAGGTATCGTTCTGGAACCGGCCGGCGCGCTGGCTGTGGATGCGCTCAAGGATCTGGGACAGGCCATCCGTGGTCGAACCGTAGTCTGTGTCACCTCAGGCGGGAATTTTGATTTTGAACGCCTTCCAGAGGTCAAAGAACGCGCTCAGCGGTTCTCGGGCGTCAAGAAGTATTTCATACTGCGCCTGCCTCAGCGCCCAGGCGCACTCAAGGATTTCCTAAATGTTCTAGGCCCCGAGGATGACATTGCTCGGTTTGAATATCTCAAGAAATCCGCGCGTAATTTTGGCTCGGTTCTGATCGGCATCGAAACGACGGATGCGGCCAATTTCGCCAGCTTCTTTGCCAAGCTCGACGCCGCTGGTTTCACCTATCAGGACATCACGGATGATGAGGTGCTGGCACAGTTTCTGATCTGATCGATCTGAACGAAAAGACCGCCTTTGTGACTGAGGCATAGCTTGGGCGTGCCACCTGCCACGTTCTGGCTACAGGCGGGGTGGAATGTTCACGCCGCGAGCTGGGTCTTGACCTCCCGAAAAAACGCCGCGCGGGACCTCATGAAAATATCTTTCAATTGAGCGAAATCAACATCTTCTGGATTGCCTTTTGCTGCGGCGCGCTCCCCGGCGCGGCAATGCCGTGACAAGGCCTCAAAGCCAAGGTTCAGCGCGCTGCCCTTAAGAAAGTGCAATTTCTGCTCCAGCAGGCAGGCATTTCCGCTGACCGCGTCCAGTTCAGCTATAGTATCCTCGACCTCGAACAGGAACAGATCGACAATCTCCTGAAAATCATCCTGACCGATCTCGTCGCGCAATTCCCGGATTCGGGTCCAGTCGATCATGCCACTTCCTCCAGATCTCTCCAAGTCTGAAGGCAAATGGTGAACAGGGGATTAGCCGCCGCAAAGAGGTAAGTCGACTTTTACGCTTCACCGGCTGTTAAATCCCCCGCCCTAGTAACGGCATCAGGAAAAGGCGACAATCTGTCGGAGAGGGCCTCATTTGAATGCTTCGCCAAATTCTTTGGCTGCGCAGGGGCCGCTGCCGGTGGCCCTGCAACGCGTGCTTGTTGTCGACGACAGCCGCGTTCAGCTCAAGATCCTGACGATCATGCTGGAGCGTTGGGGGTTCGAGGTCCTGCATGCGGCCAACGGAGAGGAGGCCCTCGACATATGCGCACGCCTGTCGCCCGATATTGTGCTGTCGGATTGGATGATGCCCGGCATCGACGGGCTGGAATTCTGCCGCCGGTTCCGCGACCTGCCCCGTGATGGCTATGGTTATTTCATCCTGCTCACCTCTAAATCCGAAAAGGGTGCTGTGGCGCTTGGCCTGGATGCCGGTGCCGACGATTTTCTGACCAAACCGGTGAACGCGGAAGAGCTGCGTGCGCGCATAAAAGCCGGCACCCGTGTCCTGTCGATGGAGCGGGAGCTGAGCGAAAAAAACCGCATGATCTCAGAGACGCTCGCAAAGCTGCAGGCCGTTTATGACGCCATTGATGCCGACCTGCGTCAGGCCCGCCGCATCCAAGAGGCACTGGTGCCGCGACGCATGGGCCAGTTCGGTACGTCGCGGATGAGTCTGCTGCTTAAGCCTTGCGGGCATGTGGGCGGGGATCTGGTGGGCATGTTCAGCCCCGACTCTGACCATATTGGTGCCTACAGTATCGACGTTTCCGGCCACGGCATCACCTCAGCGCTTATCACCGCGCGGGTCGCGGGCTATCTCAGCAGCAGCTATCCAGATCAAAATCTTGCACTTCAGCGCACCGCAGGTGTTTACGCGCTTCGGGCGCCCGAAGAGGTGGCGCATCTACTCAACGAACGGCTCGCGCATGATCCCGGCATCTCGGAATACATGACGCTGTTGTATTTCACAGCAAACCTGAAATCTGGTCAGTTGCGCATGGTCCAAGCTGGCCATCCGCCGCCGCTTTTGCTGCGTGCGGATGGCGAAGCGCGGTTTCTGGGCACTGGTGGTCTGCCTGTCGGGCTTATCGAACAGGCCACCTACGAAGGGCAGGATCTGATCATGATGTCAGGTGATCGCCTGCTGCTGTATTCCGACGGCTTCACAGAGGCGCGTCTGAAAGACGGTTCCATGCTGGGTGAAGAGGGTCTGCTTGGCTTGGTACAGTCCTGCGGAGGTTCGAGTAACGGTCCAGAGTTCCTGGATGATCTCTTCTGGCGGCTCAACGCGCAGATGGCAACGGACGTTGGTCTGCAGGACGATGTTTCCGCGGCCCTGTTCGAATTTGATGTTCTTCAGAGGTAGCGTCGCAGAAAATGCCGCTCACCGGGGTTGTCCAATTCGCTTATGGCAAGGTCAGGCGCCATCCAGACGGCCTGATGGCCCGCCTCGCTTGGCGGACCCAGACGGCGGACGGGAAACGCGAGATAGATCGTGCACAGCTTTTCCGCCCAGAGGTCGTATTCTGGCATGAAGGTGAACCGCCGAAATGTGCCCAGCCGCCGCGCCGCATTGATGCGCCAGCCGGTTTCCTCGAACACTTCGCGATGCAGCGCTTGCAGCGGGGATTCCTCGGGGTCGATGCCGCCGCCGGGCAGCTGAAATTCCGGCATGGGTTCAGCCTGATAGGTCAGCAGCAGCGCGCCGTCGCGGGGCAGGATCGCATAGACGCCAGGGCGCAGCGTATAGTGGCGACCAGATTCCGGCGCCTCTCCGAATCGTCTTGTCATGGGCAATCCCCTTGGACTCGGCCTTGTTGTGCCTATATCGAAGCGATATGCCAACTCGCGGCAGATAAGGAAACCCCATGACTACCGGAATGAAACTCGCCTGGGACGACACTGTCCTGCCCTTTCAGCTTGACCGCTCGGACATTCGTGGCCGGGTCGCGCGACTTGACGGCGTGTTGGACGGGATCCTGAAACAACACGACTACCCCCCGGTGGTCGAGGCACTTGTGGCGGAAATGTCTGTCCTGACCGCGCTGATCGGCGAGACGATCAAGTTGCGCTGGAAGCTGTCGCTTCAGGTTCAGACCAACGGCCCCGTCCGCATGATCGCCACCGATTTCTATGGCCCGCAAGAGGACGGCACCCCGGCACGCATCCGGGCCTATGCCAGCTTTGACGCTGATCGTCTAACCGACGCCACGCCAATGGAACAGTTGGGCGAGGGCTATTTTGCCGTTCTGCTGGATCAGGGAGAGGGCACGACGCCTTATCAGGGCATCACCCCGCTGCATGGCAAGACGCTCGCCAATTGTGCAGAGGCGTATTTTGCTCAGTCCGAACAGTTGCCCACGCGCTTTGAGCTCAGCTTTGGCCGCGTGACGGAACCGGGCAAGCCCGAACACTGGCGTGCCGGCGGCGTGATGCTGCAGCATATGCCCAAGGCTTCGCCTTTCGCCAAGGAACTTCCTGGCGAGGGTGGCTCGGGTGCCGGGGGCCTGTTGCAGGCCAGCGATCTTGTTGAAGGGGACGAGGAAGAGAACTGGAGCCGTGCCAACATTCTGCTCAACACGGTTGAGGAGATGGAGCTGATCGGTCCGAATCTGCCGCCAACCGACCTGCTGGTGCGTCTGTTTCACGAAGAACAGCCGCGTGTCTTTGATGCGCTTCCGGTGCGATTCGGCTGTAGCTGTTCCGAGGCGAAGGTTCGCCAGAGCCTCTCGATCTATTCGGCCCGAGACATCGAGAAGATGACAACGGACGATGGCCGTGTGACCGCTGACTGTCAGTTCTGCGGCGCGCATTACGACCTTGATCCCAAAACCGTGGGATTCGAGGCAGAAAGCGCTTCTGATGGCTGATCCACTCGACGCGCTGCGGCAGGCCTTGGCCCGCCAGAGCGGCGCGTCGTCGGACTTTGAACTCAATCCCGGCGCCGTGCTGCCCGAAGGGCGCAAACTGCGCGCCGCCGGGGTGCTTGTGCCACTTATTGCGGGGCCGCAGGGCCTTGAACTCATCCTGACCAAACGTTCATCCGCTTTGCGGCATCATCCTGGTCAGATCGCCTTTCCGGGCGGCAAGCAGGATGAGGGCGACGCCGACGTCGTCGCCGCAGCGCTGCGTGAGGCGCGTGAAGAGATTGGCCTGAATTCCGATCAAGTAACACTGCTGGGCACTTTGCCGACGCATGAGACGGTGACAAGCTTTCTCATGACGCCGGTCGTCGGGCTGATCAGTGGCCCCTTCACCCCTGTAGCTGAGCCGGGGGAGGTTGAAGAGGTGTTTCGCGTGCCCTTTTCTCATGTCACCGATCCGGCCAAATTCAGCATCCAGTTTCGACGCTGGCGCGGGCAGAGGCGGCATTATTTCACGGTGCCTTATGGTCCTTATTACATCTGGGGGGCGACGGCGCGAATCCTGCGTGGACTTGCCGATCGCATGACGACGTGAATCGAATCACCGCTGACTGGCTGACTGCAACGGCGCCGCAGGCGGTGCTTGGCGCGCTGACCGGCGCGGGGCATCAGGCCTATGTGGTGGGCGGCTGCGTGCGCAATGCGCTGCTTGGCGAACCTGTGGCGGATGTGGACATTGCAACGGACACGCATCCTAAAGAGGTGATGCGCCTGACCAAAGCTGTCGGCCTGAAACCGATCCCCACCGGCATTGATCATGGCACGATCACCGTTGTCTCGGGTGGTGCGGGATTCGAGGTCACGACGTTCCGCGCCGATGTGGACACCGATGGCCGCCACGCCGTCGTGCGCTTTTCCACTGATCTGGTCGAGGACGCCCGCCGCCGCGATTTCACCATGAACGCGCTCTATGCGGATGCGGCGGGCAATATACTCGATCCGCTGAACGGCCTGCCCGATCTGATGGCCCGCCGCATTTGCTTTATCGAAGACCCCGCTCGCCGCATCCGAGAGGATTACCTGCGCATACTGCGGTTTTTCCGCTTCACCGCCTGGTATGGCGATCCCACCCTCGGTTTTGACCCAGAGGCGCTGGCCGCCATTTCAGGCAATCTCGAGGGTCTGGAAAACCTGTCCCGCGAACGAATCGGTGCGGAACTGACCAAGTTGCTTGGTGCGCCTGATCCCGGGGCTGCCCTTGCGACAATGGCGCAGACCGGTGTGCTGACGCGGCTTTTGCCCGGTTCGTCTGCCACAGCGCTTCCCCTTCTGATCCATGCCGAGGAACAAAGCGGAACCGCGCCAGATTCCCTGCGCCGTCTTGCCGTGCTGGGCCGTGTCGACGGTGCCAGCCTGCGCCTCTCGCGCGCTGCTCAGAAACAGCTGGCGTTGCTGTCCGAAGGCGTCGGTAACAGCATGTCCCCGGCCGAGCTTGGCTACCGCTATGGCTTTGATGCCGCGCGTGACATTCTGCTGTTGCGTGCGGCCCTTCTGGAACAGCCGTTTGAACCGAGCACGCTTGCATCTGCGAAATACGCTGCAAAACAACGCTTTCCGGTCAGGGCGCAGGACCTCATGCCGGCCTATTCCGGCCCAGAGCTTGGGGCGCGACTTACCCAGATGGAGCGGCTCTGGATCGCGTCGGGTTTTGTGCTGAGCTGTCAGGATCTTCTTGATCAGCCCTGACGGCGTAAGGTGCATGCCGACGAATTGAACTCAGCCGCAACAGGCGCAGATAAATCTGACCCGTCTGCCATGGTCATTTAATCCTCAATCGGGGATGGTCCGCCCATCCTGACACCTGACCGATTCCTACAAGGAAATTGCCTGTGTTCCGCTTTTTTGAAAATCTGGTGGACCCTTATACCGCCTATCCCGAAACCAACACGCCGCCGACGCAGCTGCTGCCCTTCATGCTGGATTACGCGCGACCCTTTCGCCGTGTCTTTGTCTTTGCGGGTGTCATGTCGGTTGTTGTCGCAGCGGTCGAACTCTGGCTGATCTGGGTCATGGGCTGGGTGGTAGATATCCTCTCTGGCGATCCGGCGCAGTTCTGGGACAGTCACGGTGCCGCGCTGATCCTGCTTGCCCTGTTCATCCTGCTGATACGCCCGGCGCTGCAGGCTCTGGATGTGCTGATCCTCAACAACACGATCATGCCCAACCTTGGTACGCTGTTCCGCTGGCGGTCGCACCGCCATGTCCTGCGCCAGTCGGTCGGCTGGTTCGAGAATGACTTTGCTGGCCGTATCGCCAACCGCATCATGCAGACCCCGCCAGCAGCGGGCGAGGCAGTGTTTCAGATCTTTGATGCCATCACTTTTTCGCTGGCCTATGTGGTGGGCGCCCTTGTCCTTCTTGGGCATGCTGATCTCTGGCTGATGATCCCGCTGATCCTGTGGCTTGGGCTTTATGCGGTGCTGATGGTCTGGACCATCCGCCGCGTCGGCCCCGCGTCCCAGGCGGCTTCGGATGCGCGCAGCCTTGTTACCGGGCGGGTGGTGGACAGCTATACAAACATCCATTCAGTCAAGATGTTCGCCCATCACGACCAGGAAATCCTGTATGCCAAGGAAGCGATAGACAAGACCCGAAGTACGTTTCAGGCGGAAATGCGGATCTACACGATCATGGATGTCACGCTGGTGGCCTTGAATGGTCTGCTGATCGTCGGCGTGACCGGCCTTGCCCTTGCGCTCTGGATGCAGGGCGCGGCCAGCACCGGGGCTGTTGCCGCCGCCACCGCTCTGGCGTTGCGGCTCAATGCGATGACCGGCTGGATCATGTGGGCTCTCACCAGCTTTTTCCGGGAACTCGGTGTCGTGAAAGAGGGCATGGAAACCATTGCCCAACCCATTGCGCTGACCGATGGACCGAACGCAGCGCCGCTGATCCTCACCAATGGTGAGATCGATATTGACCGCCTGTCGCATCACTATGGACGGGATGCCGGTGGTCTTGATGACATCTCTCTGGTCATCCAGCCGGGTGAAAAGATTGGTCTGGTGGGGCGCTCGGGGGGCGGGAAATCGACCTTCGTCAAGCTGCTCTTGCGGTTTTATGATGCGGAGCGGGGCCGCATTCTGATCGACGGACAGGACATCGCGCATGTCACGCAGGACAGTCTGCGCCAGCAGATCGGCATGGTACAGCAGGATTCTGCATTGTTGCACCGGTCGGTGCGCGACAATATCCGCTATGGCCGGACCGACGCACTAGATTCCGAGATCGTCGAGGCCGCCAAGCGCGCGCAGGCGCATGAGTTTATCCTTAGCCTGCATGACAGCCATGGCAATACCGGCTATGACGCGCTTGTGGGTGAACGCGGCGTGAAACTGTCCGGGGGTCAGCGCCAGCGCATCACACTGGCCCGCGTCATCCTCAAGAATGCGCCCATCCTGCTGTTGGACGAGGCGACAAGCGCGCTTGACTCCGAAGTCGAAGCCGCGATTCAGGACACGCTTTACGGCATGATGGAGGGCAAGACCGTGATCGCTATTGCTCATCGTCTGTCCACCATCGCGCACATGGACCGTATTCTGGTGATGGACGAGGGGTGCATCGTAGAGCAGGGCAGCCATGACGCGCTTTTGGCTCGAGGTGGCCTATATGCAGGGTTCTGGTCCCGTCAGTCAGGCGGGTTCCTGGACACAGATACCGAAGGCACGCCATGAAACCGTCCAACTGGATCGATTCCTTTGCCGAGGCAGCAGGCTCGCCCCCCCGCCGCCTGTTGCCCTTTGTGCGCTGGAGCCTTGCGGGCTGTGGCACGGCGCTGAGCATCGCCTCGGTTGTCTCTATCCTTGCCGGCGTGGTCGAGGTGATGGCTGCGCTGATCCTTGGTAAAGTGGTCGACGCCGCGCTGGGGTCTTCGGCGGATCAGGTGTTTTCCGATCAGACCGGAGTGCTGATCTTTTCGCTGCTGTTCTTTCTGATCCTGCGCCCGCTGATTTTCGGTGCGAACTCTTACCTGCAATCCATCGTCGTGGCGCCTAACGTGTTCAACCTCGTCCTGTCGCGGTTGCATCGCTACACGCTGGGTCAGTCCGTAACTTTTTTCGATGATGATTTTGCCGGGCGCATCGCGCAGAAGGAAATGCAGACCGCTCGTGCGCTGACCGATTCCGTGGTCGAGATGGTGCAGACCGTTCTGTTTGCGCTTGCCTCGGTTCTGGGCGCGGTTCTGATGCTGGGCACAGTCGATCTGCGCATCGCGCTGGGGTTGGTGGTCTGGATTGTCGGCTATCTTCTGATGATCCGCTATTTCATGCCGCGCATCCGCAGCCTGTCGGAAACCCGTGCCGCGGCGCGGGCGATGGTGACGGGGCAGGTCGTGGACACAGTGACCAACATCAAGACCGTCAAGCTTTTCGCACATGCCGATCACGAAGACCGCGCCGCCCTTGGCGCGATGGATACTTTCCGGGACACCTCGCTCGATTTCGGGCGTTTGTCCGTCACGTTTCGCTTTTGGCTGATGACGATCGCCGGAGTGTTGCCTGTGCTGTTGGTCGGTGGCGCGCTCTGGTACTGGTCGCTGGGCCTGATCACTGCGGGCGACATTGCTGCCACCGGGGCGGTTGCGCTGCGACTGGCGCAGATGACCGGCTGGGTCAGTTTCACGCTCATGGGTCTTTATGCCAATATGGGCGAGGTCGAGGATGGCATGCGCACGCTGACCCCCGCACACACCCTTCTTGATTCCGAAACTGCGGTTGAACTGCCGACCGTGCAGGGGGCGATCACGCTGGATGATCTGGGTTTCGCCTATGGCCGCAAAACCGGCGGGGTTGCTCATCTCAACCTTAGCATCGCGGCGGGTGAAAAACTGGGTATCGTCGGCGCCTCGGGCGCGGGAAAATCCACGCTCGTGGCGTTGCTTCTGCGGCTTTACGATGCCGAAAAGGGGCGCATCCTGATCGACGGGACAGACATCCGCGACGTGACGCAGGAAAGCCTGCGCCGCAACATCGGCATGGTCACGCAGGAAACCGCGATGTTCAACCGCTCGGCTCGGGACAATATCCGCTATGGCCGCCCCGATGCGACCCAAGAGGACGTGCAGCGCGCCGCCGAAAAGGCAGAGGCCCACGACTTCATCCTCAGGCTGTCGGATCACAAGGGGCGCACCGGCTATGACGCCCACCTTGGCGAGCGCGGCGTGAAGCTCTCTGGCGGACAGCGCCAGCGCATCGCCCTGGCTCGCGCCATCCTCAAGGACGCACCGATCCTGATCCTGGACGAGGCGACAAGCGCGCTGGATTCCGAGGTCGAAGCCGCGATTCAGGCAGCGCTTGAACGGGTTATGGAGGGCAAGACTGTGCTTGCCATCGCCCACCGGTTGTCGACGCTGTCGAGCATGGACCGGATAGTGGTGATGGATCAGGGTCGGCTGGTCGAGATTGGTAGCCATGATGATCTGCTGGCCCAGGACGGTCTTTATGCCCGGTACTGGAACCGTCAGTCCGGCGGATTCATCGGCTATGATGACGGCAAGGAGGCGGCGGAATGAAGCGTGCATACCGCTGGTTTCTGGGGCTGATCGATCCCTTCGCGCCGGCCGACGGCGCCCCGCCGCAGGCGCTCTGGCCCTTTGTCAAATGGGCGCTCAGCGGTTCGGGACCGGCGATCGCGCTGACATTGGCAGTGACCTTCACGGCCGGCCTTTCCGAAATTGTCGCAGCTTCTTTCACGGGCTGGATTATCGACGGCACCTCCGCCGCCAATCCAGGGTTTTGGCTGACCTTCTGGCCCGTGATCCTGTTTGGCGTGATCTTTTTTCTGATCGTGCGACCGATCCTATTCGCCGCCGACGCCGGCGTCACCAGCATCCTCATAGGCCCGCATCTTTTCCCGCTCGTGCTCAGCCGCCTGAACCGGCACACGCTTGGCCATTCCATGCGGTATTTCGAGAACGATTTTGCCGGCCGCATCAGCCAGAAGGCCCTGCAAACCTCGCGCGCATTGACGGATGTCGTGACCGAAGTTGCCGATGTGGGCGTCTACTCGCTAGCTGTCTTTGGCGGTTCGCTTCTGCTCATGGCCAGTATCGATTCGCGTCTGTTGCTGATCTTCGTGGTCTGGGGCGCGCTATATATTTTTGCCCTGCGCTATTTCATCCCTCGGGTGAAGGTCCGCTCGGCAGCGCGGGCTGGCGCCCGCACGCAGGTGACCGGGCAGATCGTCGACACCCTGTCCAACGTCGCTGCGGTAAAACTCTTTGCTCACAATGCTTACGAGGATCGTGCCACCCTGCGTGAACTCGAATCGTTTCGCGCCAAGGCGCTGGAGTTTGGTGAGCTGTCGTCGATCTTTCGGATGGTGCTGATGACCTTGGGCGGGATGTTGCCGCTGTTCTCAATTCTCGGTGCGCTTTACCTCTGGACCCTTGGCACCGCGACAGCTGGCGATATTGCCATGACCGCGATGGTGTCCACCCGGCTCAGTCAGCTGACCAACCGTATCGGTCGCGTTGCCATCTCGATCTACACCAACCTCGGCGAAATTCAGGATGGTATCGACACCCTCGCCCCGGCGCACGAGATCACTGACAGGCCCGGCGCCGCCGAAACGGCCAGCGGCCCAGGTGCGATCACGTTTGAAGGCATCCGATTTGCCTATGGCGGAGAGATGACGGCGCTGCAGAATCTGGACCTGACCATCCGCGCCGGCGAAAAAATTGGTCTGGTGGGCGCCTCTGGGGCAGGTAAGTCGACAATCGTGTCACTGCTTCTGCGGCTCTACGATGTGGAACAGGGCCGCATTCTGCTCGATGGTATCGACATCCGTGATCTGACCCAAGAGGCGCTGCGCCAGCAAATTTCCGTGGTGCGGCAGGAAACCTCGATGTTCAATCGCTCGGCCTTGGACAACATTCGGTATGGTCTCCCCGACGCCAGCGATGAAGAGGTGTTTGACGCCGCACGGCGCGCCTCTGCCCATGATTTCATACTGACGCTGCAGGATTACCGGGGACGGTCCGGCTATGCTGCGCGGCTGGGTGAACGCGGCGTGAAGCTGTCCGGCGGTCAGCGTCAGCGCATCGCGCTTGCCCGCGCGATCCTCAAGGACGCACCGGTGCTGATTCTAGACGAGGCGACGAGTGCGCTGGATTCTGAGGTCGAGGCCGAAATTCAGGAAGCGCTGGAACAGGTCATGCAGGGCAAAACGGTCATAGCCATTGCGCATCGCCTGTCCACCATCGCCCAGATGGACCGGATCATCGTGCTGGATCAGGGCCGCATTGTCGAAATGGGACGTCACTCGGATCTGCTGGCACGCAAGGGTCTTTATTCCCGGTTCTGGGACCGGCAGTCCGGCGGTTTTCTGGGGGCGCAGGAGGCAGCAGAGTGAGGCGGGTGATGATCGTGGGTCAGCCGGGCTCTGGCAAGTCCACGTTGGCCCGCAGGCTGGGCGAACGCACCGGACTGCCGGTGATCCACATTGACATGATCCACTGGCAAAGTGGCTGGGTGGAGCGTCCGAAAGCTCAAAAGGTCGCCATGGCCACGGAAGTTGAAGCAGGTGAAGCCTGGATCTTTGAGGGCGGGCTGTCGCGTACCTATGATCATCGCTTGTTGCGGGCCGACACGCTGATCATTCTGGATCTGCCTTTATGGTTGCGGGCCTGGCGGGTGTTTCGCCGGACCCTGCGCCATTACGGACAGACACGGCCCGACCTGCCCGAAGGGTGCCCGGAACGGTTCAATCTGGAGTTCTGGAAATGGATCTGGGACACGCGCCACACGAACCGTGCGCAGAACCTTGCCCTGATCCCGAAGGCCGGACCGGGGACAGAGGTGTTCCACCTAACATCATCCAAGGGGGTGCGCCATTTTGTGAATGCGATCGCGCAGGCCACTTTGCATCGGGGATAACTTTGCGCCGATATAGGTCGGCGGCATCACACCCTCTCGACGCAGCGCTTGAAACCGGGCAAGAGGCGGGCATGAACACATTGCACATTGAACGGCTGGGCTATCAGGGGGACGGGATCGCATCCGGGCCTGTTTACGTGCCCGGCACCCTTCCGGGTGAAGAGGTCACGGGCGAAATTATCGGCGGCGTCATGGCCGCGCCCAAGATCGTCACGCCCTCTACTGACCGAATCAAGCCTCCCTGTGCGCATGCAAAGTCTTGCGGTGGATGCCAGCTACAACATGCCAGCGACAGCTTTGTCGCCGACTGGAAACAGGGCGTGGTGCGGCAGGCGCTGCACGCACATGGGCTGGAAACAGATCTGCGCGCGACCGTCACATCGCCTTCGGGCACCCGCCGCCGCGCCAGTTTTTCCGCGCGGCGCACCAAGAAGGGCGCGCTTGCCGGCTTTCACATGCGTGCGTCGGATGTTGTGGTTGCTGTGCCGAATTGCCTGCTCGTGCATCCCGACATTTCAGCCGCCCTGCCCGTGGTCGAACAACTGGCCGTGCTGTCCGGCAGCCGCAAGGGTGAACTGTCGGTGATGATAACGCGCACTGATGACGGGCTGGACATCGCGGTAAAGGGCGGCAAGCCTCTGGACGCACAGCTGCAATCCGACCTTGGCGATTTGTCACGGCAGCATGACCTGCCCCGAATCAGCTGGGACGGAGAGGTCGCATTGCTCAGCCGCCCGCCCGCGCTGCGAATCGGCAAGGCCAAGGTGGTGACCCCGCCGGGCACCTTCCTGCAGGCCACCCCCGAAGGCGAAGCCGCGCTTTGGGCCGGAGTGCAAGAGATCGCAAAAGGCGCGCACCGCGTTGTCGACCTGTTTGCCGGCTGCGGGACCTTTGCCCTGCGTCTGGCAGAAACCGCTGCGGTCCACGCAGTGGAAAGCGAAGGTGACATGCTGCGGGCACTGGACGAGGGCAAGCGCAATGCGCAAGGCCTCAAGCCTGTGAGTGTGGAGCGGCGCGATCTGTTCCGCAATCCGCTCCTGCCTGAAGATCTGAAGACCTTTGATGTCGCTGTCATCGATCCACCGCGCGCCGGTGCACAGGCGCAGATCGAACAGATCGCGCGCGCGCGGGTGCCAAAGGTGGCATATGTGTCCTGCAATCCGGTGACATTCGCGCGCGACTGCGCGACCTTGGTCGCGGCGGGCTACAGTCTTGACTGGGTGCAGGTCGTTGATCAGTTCCGCTGGTCCACCCATGTTGAAATTGTCGCGAGCCTGTCGCTGCGCTGATCGGTAAACCACGCGTGATCTCTCATCATGCCCCTGTTTTGAGGCCCGGATTCACGCTAAGATGGGTAAAAAAATCGAGCGGGCAAAAACAACATGAGATTTTCCAGGTTTCTGATTCTGGCGCTGCTGGCGCTGCTGGCGCTGACGCTGGCCAGCTGTGGCAGCAGCAAATTCGAGACCTACAATGGTCCCGCGGTGACCCATGTCGTGGTGCAGAAAGGGTCTCGCAAGCTCTACCTGCTGCATGATCAAAGGGTGCTGCGGGCCTATGACATTGGTCTGGGCTTTGCGCCCACCGGGCACAAACGGGTCGAGGGCGACGGCAAGACTCCCGAGGGCACCTATATCATCGACCGGCGTAATCCGAATTCACGCTTTCACCTGTCGATCGGCGTATCCTATCCAAACGTTTTTGACCGGGCTCTGGCCGAAGAATTGGGCAAGAGCCCGGGCGGCGATATCTTTATCCACGGCCGACCTAAACAGTACCAGAACGGTTTGCGCGACTGGACCTGGGGCTGTATTGCCGTCACGGATGAAGAAATCGAGGAAATTTATGCCATGGTGCGGGACGGCACCCCGATCACGATCAATCCGTGAAACCACGCATAAGTGGCCTCGGGGCCGCGCATGCAGGGCACATATGAACTGTTTCGAACGTCTGATGTAAAAACGGCGGCACCTGCTGGTGCCGCCGTTTGACGTTAAATAAAATCCACTCAGCCCGTGCGTCAGGGCCTCAGGATCCGGGCGCGATAGCGATTGATGACAACGACGTGCCGCCCACAAGCAGCGTCCACCAGATCTTGCCATTGGGTTCCTGAAACCATGCAAATCCTAGATCGCGGCCATTGGAGTCAAGAATCACGTCACGTGTCGCCTTGTTTTCCATCCAGGCGGCCAGCGTCTCCAACTCGGTCTCGTAAGTTTCCGAGATGTTTTCGCCCAGCATGATGCCGGTGTAGCCAACACGCTGCACCCGGTCGATGGGCGACGATCCGTCAGAGCCGAAATGCCAAGGACGATTCTGCACCGACATGTCGCGCGAATGGGTGGCTGCGGCAGCGTTCAGCGCGGCGTTCATCTGCAGGGCAGGGACCCCCGATGCTTCGCGCAGGGAATTCACTGCATCCAGCATTCGGAAATCGATCCGGGCCTCGTCCGCGTTGTTGATGCGATAGACCTGTGGCAGCGGTTTGCCGTCTGGTCCGATGGTTGGGGCCACAGGGGCCGATGCACAGGCGCCAAGGGCCAGCACGAGAGGTATCAGTAGAAATGAAATCCGCGTCATGAGCGAGCCACCTGAAGTTAATTCTTCCCTGCCTTATCGCGACGGGCGTTGCCAATCAAACCCACATCAGCGTGAGCCGGCCTTCTAACGTGGGTTTGATTTGCGACTGCGGCATTCAAGTCATATTATCGTCTTAATATTTCCTGCAACTATGGAGTCGATGACATGTCGAAATCGGTAAAACCGACTTTCAATCGCCGAGCCTTTCTGGCCGGCACAGCTGCGATGCTCGGCACACCCGCGCTTGCCCAGGATGTCAACGGTCCCGGCACGGTCGAGATTGAGCGCGAGATTTCCAGCGCGGCACGCCGCAATATTTCGAGCTTTCGCGCCTTGGACTGGCATCCCTACTTCAGCAACCTGAACAATGGTGCAATTCTCGTCGATACCACCAGCCGTGCGTTGCACTACTGGTCACAAGACGGGCAGACCTACAAGCTTTACCCCACCTCGGTTCCTCTGACCGAGGATCTGACGCGTCGTGGCCGCACCAGCATTACCCTCAAGGATCCCTCGCCCGACTGGCGTCCAACCCCGTCGATGAAGATCCGCAATCCCGAGTGGCCCGACTATGTTCCCCCCGGTCCTGACAACCCGCTGGGCACCCGTTCCATGCACCTCAGCTGGCAGTATTACCGTATTCACGGAACCCAGGACACACGCAAAATCGGGCGCCGTTCGTCCAACGGATGCATCGGTCTCTACAACCAACATGTTGAAGAGCTTTATCAACTGGCCGCAGTCGGTACACAGGTGTTGCTAATTTGACGACATTCTGCGGGCGGGGTTAGGGGCACTCTTAAGATGAGTTTGCATTCTGATAATTTTGCTGCATAGAACGAGTCACGAGGTAAGTCTTGGCTGCCTGTCGGTACATTGCCCGTGTGTGGTAACGACAGGCGAATATCTGGAGGATACTATGAAGAAACTCGCTCTCGCCGCCGCAATGACCGGTGCTGCCACTTCCGCAATGGCCGGCTCGTATGCAAAAGATGACGTTGTGATGGAGCCTGTTGTGGTCGTTGAAGAGACCCAGCAAGCGTCGTCTTCTTCGGGCATCCTGGTTCCGCTGATCCTGCTCGCCCTGGTTGCAGCAGCAGTCGCAGCCAACAACTAAGCCATACGGCAAAGTTGGAAAAAAACGAAAGGCGGTGCGAAAGCGCCGCCTTTTTCTTTGGCTGCTTCAAGCCCGTTCGCGTGACGTCAGAGGTGTTCAGATCATGGACCTGGACGCAGCTTCGGCCTACAGTGACTCGCAAATTGGGCGGGAAATATTTCTACGCTTGCGCCATTTCAGGGAAAGGCGGCAGCACGCCCGACATGCGCAAGGTAATGATTCTCGCGGGGATAAAGCGAAGGCCTCTCAGGTGCGGCATGACTTTTTATGGAGGATAGCCAGAGCAAGGCCACTGAACTCCTCGGCATTTCCCCTGCAAATCGTTCACGATCAGACACCGCCAATTCCATATCGTGTCGTCGCCGCCGAAATAGGCAAGAGGTGCTGTTGCGATCTTCGCTAGAACCAGGTGTCGACACGGTTCAGCATAACATGCATCTGCTTGCTGTTGTCCATCGTGCGAATAAGCATCGCAAAATCGGTCTCGGACCAGTTGCCGTCAAGATCACCGAAAAAGAGGATGCAGCAAAGCAGGGCTATGGCTGTTCCGACAATTTGCCATGGCCAGGGTGTTCGAACAAATCGCCGCAACACCGCGTCGCGCATGCCACGATACGCATATTGAGGATACCCCCCGATGAGCGGCTTGGAACGTCCACTCCGCACCTGTGGCTGATTTTCGGCAATGCCCACGAGGTCTGACGCTTTACTGGCGACCTCGAGCTTGGAGTAGTCATGGACATTCGCGCCACGCTTCCATCCCGTTGTGATGTCAAAGCAATGAAGGTAGTAAAACGTTTTGGTGCGGAACACCCAGTTCAGGTGGAAACCTTCCAGTTCGTGGGAGCGCCACTGAAGGTCTTTCAGCGGCCCGTCCGGGCGCAGACACCATTTGGGAGGACAGGCTTTCTTTGCCGGGTTTGACAGGGTATGATCGCTATGACGAACAACATCCTCGTCGCTGGGCCTCGCATACCTCCAAACGCCTTCGAAACGCTTGTAGCCGAACCAACTTTCTGCAGCCGACTGGAAAACAGTGTCCGGCCCGCGTGATATGATCAATTCATCGATATCACAGGACAGAACGGCCCGTGCTGACGAAAGATATCGCATCCGTACAGCGTTCAGGGCACATGTCTGAAGAAAGAGCTCTGTATTTGCATAGGGTTTTTTGCCGTGTGGCCCATAAGGAAGTTCAGAGCGCAGAACCAGAGCATCGAGGCCCGCTCGTTCAAGAACGGTCTGAACTTCCGACATCCCGTAGAGGTCTGAACCGTTATCGATGAAAATGATCGCTTCCGCGCCTTGGGTGTCTGCGTGGAACTTGGCAAAATCCTCGATCCAGGCCAGCTCGTTATTCTTCGACATCGTCACGATCACATTGCGGCCGCAGAAACGCTCGGGTTCTGCACTATGCACGGTCGTTTCGATCACACTGTCGCCAATTCGCAATGCAACGTGTTTCGCTGGTAGGGGAGATTTCAGCGTCACCATGCAATGACGGTAATAGTGGGCAATACGGGGCAATACCTCTTTTCCATCAAGGCTGAACACCCCCTGCTTGAAAAGACTCGCAAGGTTGTTGAGTCTTGGGCAAACGAGTGTGACCACTCCGTCGCGCCAAACCGCATCGAACCAGAGCGTGGTCGCATCGAAGCCTTCGAGGTATCCTGTCGCACGATACTTCTCTTTCACGCGCGGTACACGACGGTACGCCGTCTCGTGGAGACTGGCCGTCGCAAAGTCGGCATCCATCATCTACGTTCCTGACAAGATAAGCGGCACCAAAGTTCAACCCTCGGACATTATCTAGGTAAGCTTTTAAATTATAAAAGAAATTCCGTTTCTAGCGCAGGCAAGGCAGAGGATAGAGCCAGCCTTACAATGCTGATGGCAATTCAGTGTCAAAGCATCTCTACAGCGATGCTTTTGCCGGGGCAATCGTCGGGTGTGCCTCATATCAGGTGACCTCCTGTCATGAGCTGCCGAAAAGGTACGGCGGCGCTGCCAGGCTATCTGCAACCGATTGTAAATTTGCCGGATGGCAGACGGCAAACAGGCCACTCAAACTGTGAGGCCTGTTCTCGTTTTAGCCGCTCCAAGAGCGCGCCAGGCGCTTTTCGAAGAACAGGTCCGGATATGGATCGTCGTTAAAGCGTTCGATCTCTGTCCAGCCGGTTTTGCGGTAAAGCGCCACTGCTTCGCCCAGGGCGCTGTTCGAATCCAGGCGCAATAACTCTATGCCGACATCCTGGGCGATCCGCTCCAGCTCTGTCATCAGCCGCCGCGACAGGCCCAGGCCCCGTGCCTCCTGCGACACCCATAGCCGTTTGACCTCGCCGTAGCCCTTGGTCGTCCCTTTCAGGCCAACACAGCCCACCGGCAACCCGTCCGAGAGCGCGATCAGGAACGTGCCGCGCGGGCGCTCCATATCGCTCGCATCGGGGTCACAGGAAAGGGCCACATCAAAACCTCGTTCAAAACGGGAAGAAAGTTCCGTGTAATAGGCCGACATGCAGGCCTGCGCGGCCGTGCTGCGGGGATCTGCCTCTTCAAGATGGATACGCTCTTTCCCCAAAGCCGTAGCGATGAGATCCATTGCGGCGAGGAGTTTTTCCGGCATCGCATGTTTGCCCAGTATTTCTGCGGCCTGCGCATCGGACAGAGCTTCGTAGGCGGCATATTCCTGCGCTCCGGCCAAGGTAAGACGGATGCTGCGCCGACGGCCGTCCGTTTCCCCATCTTCCACCTCGATCAGCCCTTCGCCCTCAAGCCCCCGAAGCAGCCGGCTCAGCAGTCCGGAATCAAGGCTGAGGTAGCTGCGGATTTCACTGACCTCCGTGCGCCCGCCCCCGATCGCATTCAGCACGCGGGCAGGACCCAACGGGCGCCCGCGCCCGAGAAATGAACTGTCCAGCAAGCCGACTTCCGAGGTGACCGCTCTATGGAAGCGTCGGATACGAGAGATGTAATCTGTTGTCATGCAGCACCTTGGAATTTATACCTGACCTAAGTCAGGTATAAAAGATGCCGACGCAATACCCATTTGCATCTCACCGGACCTGAAAGCGATGATTGTTATCATAGGCTGACGGCAACCCGTTCCAGACCAATAAAACAGACGCACCGCAGTGCCCTTTCCCTGTCCAGATCGGAAAAGATTTTGCTCAGATCGCGGCACGCGCATCCGTGCTTCAAGGCAAAGCAACGGCGGGAAAGGTCATTGGCCCTCCTTGGTCACAATCTTAGAGGCTCTGATCACTTAGGGCGGAATCAGTCCAGCCAACCGCCAAGGTTTTCTTCGATCACCTTGGACAGTGCGTGGATGTGCGCCGGATCATCATTGAGACAGGGAATATAGGTGAAATGCTCACCGCCTGCATGCTCAAAGCTTTCCTTGATCTCTTCGTTGATCTCTTCCAGCGTCTCGATACAGTCTGCTGAAAAGGCAGGCGCGCAGACGGCAATGTTCTTTTTGCCGTCTTCTGCCAGCCGCGCCACCTCTTCGACGGTATAGGGCTGCAACCATTCCTCGGGGCCAAATTTGGACTGGAAGGTTGTCTTGATCTGCGTCTCGTCCCAGCCCAGCCGTTCGCGCAGCAGGCGCGTCGTTTTCTGGCACTGGCAATGGTAGGGATCACCCTCCATCAGGTACCGCTTGGGCACGCCGTGATAAGAACAGCACAGGATATCCGGTTTCTTGTCGAGCTTGGCATAGGCCGTCTCGATCGACTGGGCCAGCGCCTCGATATAAAGCGGATGTTCAAAATACGGATCTACGGTGCGCGCCGTGGGCTGCCATTGCTCCTCCATCAGCGCGCGAAAGAATGCGTCGTTTGCGGTGGCCGAGGTAGCGCCGGCGTAATGGGGATAAAGCGGAAAGAACAGGATCTTGTGGCATCCGGCCTCGACCATGGCGCGGACCTTTGATTTGGTCGACGGATTGCCGTAGCGCATGCAGTAGTCGACCATGACCTGATCGCCGTACCGCGCCTTCATGCTCTCTGCCAGCGCCGCCGTCTGATTCTTGGTGATGGTCATCAGCGGGCTTTCCCCCGCCTCTTCGTTCCAGATCGACTTGTAGTTCTTGCCCGAACTGAAGGGTCGTTTGGTCAGGATCACCAGCTGCAGCAGCGGTTGCCAGAGCCACGGCGAATAGTCGATGACCCGGCGGTCCGACAGGAATTCGTTCAGGTAGCGGCGCATTGACCAATAGTCGTAATTGTCGGGCGTGCCGAGATTCGCCACCAGTATGCCGACCTTGCCTGAGGTCACCTTGGGGTGATCCATCGGCGCATGTGCGGGCCTGACTGCGGAGTTGGTGGTGTCCAGCATGCTCTTTTCCTGATCTTCTTGTTTATCTTGCGTAAGTATAACCTCTGCCCCGAAGGTCAATCGCTCAACCGCTTTTCCCGCGTTCCGAGCGCGTCGGCCAGCCTCGCCGCAGCTGATCCCGGTCGCAGGGGTTGTTGCTGTCCAGCATCGGGCGCCCATCCCGTCAGCGCAATGATCTCAAACGTCGCGGGGATACGTCCATCCGCGTCACCATAGGTATCGGCGTAGAGCTCTGCGGCCCGCAGCAGGACCGCCCGCCGCGTCGGTTTGCGCAGACGGTCGGTCAGGGCATTGGTTTCGCCCATGGCGCGCAGGTCACGCATCAGCGTCAAGGCCGAGCCGTAACTGACCGTCAGGGGCATCGAATCGGCCACTGGCAGGGCCAGTCCGGCGCGTTGCAGTAAGGCCCCCAGATCGCGTATCTCACCCATTGGCGCCACGCGCGGGGACAGACCGCCGGTGATGTCGATCTCGGCCTGACCTAGCACGCTGCGTAATTCGTTCAGCGTCTGCCCGCCAAAGGCCAGCGTCAGGCTCAGCCCGTCCGGACGCAGCGCCCTGCGACATTGAATCAGCTGCCCGACAGGATCATTTGCCCAGTGCAGGCCGAGGCAGTGAATGACGAGATCGTGCGCCCCCTCTCTGAGGTCGAGCACGTCGTCATCGCCCACATATCGGGCATCAGGCCACGACTCGCGCCAAACGTGCGGGAATGCAGTCACAATCGCGGGAGCGGTAAATGTTTTGTTAATCATTGCGAGCCGATCCTGAACATCCTCCTGAACAGCGGTGTGGAGGAACAGCGCCGGATCTCTCAGGGCGCGTTCACGGTGCCGCTTTAAGGCAGTGCGATCAGTCAGGGGCTTTTGATTATTCATGGCAGGTAAATAGGATGCTGCGCGAGCGGTTGCAAACAGCGGTTCAGATGATTTATCCGCCACGCTGCCTTGTCTGTGGCGGTTTGGTCGAAAGCGATTTTGGCCTGTGTGGCACCTGCTGGCGGGACACGCCGTTTATCGCCGGGCTGGCTTGCGATCTGTGTGGCGTGCCGCTGCCGGGAAGTTCTGACGGGATAGAGCATTGCGACGACTGCCTGACAACTGCGCGGCCTTGGTCGCACGGGCGTGCGGCGCTGGTTTATCGCGATGCGGGTCGCAAACTGGTTCTGGCGCTCAAACATGGCGACAGGCAGGATATTGTGCCGTCTGCCGCGCTCTGGATGGTGCGGGCAGCACAGCCGATCCTGAAACCGGACACGCTAATCGTGCCGATTCCACTGCATTTTTACCGTCTGCTGCAACGTCGGTTCAACCAGTCCGCCCTTCTGGGTCTGGCGATGGCGCGACAAACCAGTCTGTCCTGCTGCCCCGATGCGCTAATCCGCACGACCTACACCCCCTCGCTTGACGGGAAGTCCCGCGAAGAGCGCTTTGCCACCCTAGCGGATGCCCTGTCCGTGCATCCCAAACGGGCACAGCAGCTGGCGGGCCGGCGCGTGCTTCTGGTGGATGACGTGATGACCTCGGGGGCGACTTTGGCCGCCGCGAGTGAGGTCTGCCTTGCCGCCGGGGCAAGAGAGGTTTGCGTCACGGTGCTGGCACGCGTTGCAAAGGATGCCTAAATCCCCGACAAAGGGAAGAAAGGATACCCAATGCAAACTGTAGAAATCTACACGTCGCCGCTTTGCGGCTTTTGCCACGCAGCCAAACGCCTGCTCACCCAGAAGGGTGTCACCTTTTCCGAGGTGGATGTCTTGGCCAACCCCGATCGCAAGCCTGAGATGATCCAGAGGGCAGGCGGCGCACGCACAGTCCCCCAGATCTTTGTTGGGGACACCCATGTGGGCGGCTGTGACGAACTTTATGAGCTGGATCGTGCCGGCAAGCTCGATCCACTTCTGAACGCCTGATGACGTCGCTGCATCTGCAGACAGCCGGGCGCGCCATTGCGGCCTTTGGGCGCGCCCGAATCTCTTTGGCTGCTGCATGAGTGAAAACAATGCCTTGGCCATATCGCTGTTCAGCGAGCTTCTGACGGCGGATCAGTTGGTGCGCAACAGGCTCACGCGGGTGCTGCCGAACAAGATGGAGATTTCGCACTTTTCCGTTCTAAACCATCTGGCGCGCAGCGGGGCGGAACGCAGCCCCGCGCAACTGGCCCGCAGTTTTCACGTGACCCGTGGCGCCATGACCAACACATTGTCCAAGCTGGAAAATTCCGGCTATGTGCATATCCGCCCTGACTGGGATGATGCCAGGCGCAAGATGGTGTCGATCAGCCCGGCAGGAACGCAGGCGCGGGACGCGGCGCTGGATGCCATCACACCGCTGATCAATGAAATGGTGTCAGAACTGGGTGAGGCAAAGGTCCGCGCCGCCCTGCCGGTGCTGCGGGAATTGCGCACAAAGCTGGAAAACGACTTAACATCTGGACCGTCGCCGGGGGCGCTGCCCCCGTCCCCCTGACGGGAGACTCCCCCGGGATATTTTTTGGCAGATGAAACCCGGGCGCTGTTTCGGGCCTTTTCTCTTTTCAAACACGCGCAGTGGCGGCGTCAATGCAGAGCCTCGGATCAGGTCGGCTTGAGCGCGGCTGTGACGTAGTTCACGCTCAGATCCCGGGGCGAGATCTTCCAGCTCCAGGTGATGGGGCTGAACTGGAACCCCTTGCGATCAACGGGTTCGAGCCCGGCACGCGTCAGCAGATCAAAAAGCTCGTCCGGCGTGATGAACTTCGACCACTTATGTGTGCCTTTGGGCAGCCAGCGCATGACGTGTTCGGCCCCGACGATGGCCATGGCAAAGCTCTTGGCGTTCCGGTTGAGAGTGGAGCAGATGTGCAGCCCGCCGGGTTTCAGCAGCTCCTGACAGGCGGTGAGGTATCCCAGTGGATCGGCCACATGTTCGACCACCTCCATATTCAATACCACGTCAAAGCGCGCGCCCGTTGAGGCCAGATCTTCGGCGGTGGTGAAGAGGTAGTCGATTGTCAGGCCGGACTGGGCGGCATGGGCCTGTGCGACCGGAATGTTGCGTTCTGCCGCATCGACGCCAACCACGGTGGCACCAAGACGGGCCATGGGTTCGCACAGCAGGCCACCACCGCAGCCGATGTCGAGGATGTGCAGACCCGCAAAAGGCAGGGCCGCGGACAGGTCGCGGTCATATTCTGCGGCGATCTGGCGGGTGATATAATCCAGCCGACAGGGGTTCAGCATGTGCAGCGGTTTGAATTTTCCGTTCGGGTCCCACCATTCGGCAGCCATGGCGGTAAATTTGGCAATTTCTGACGGATCTACGGTGTTCGTGCTCATCTCTGAATTTTCCCATCCTTTTCCGGTGGCCTTTTGGGCGTTGGGTCCAATATATATCTCTCATGGATAAAGACTTGGGCCAAAAACGCGCAGTGCAGTACCTCTATCCCCCGATTGATCCGTTTGACCAGCGCATGATGGATGTGGGTGAGGGGCATACCGTCTATATGGAACAATGCGGCAAGCCGGATGGTATTCCCGTGATCGTGCTGCATGGCGGTCCCGGCGGCGGGTGCAGCCCGTCGATGCGGCGGTATTTTGATCCTGCGCTCTATCGCATCGTGCTATTCGATCAGCGCGGCTGTGGCCGCTCACGCCCGCACGCCAGCGTCACGGACAACACCACCTGGCATCTGGTCGGCGATATTGAAAAGATTCGCGCAGCGCTGGGTGTGGAGAAATTCATCGTCTTTGGCGGAAGCTGGGGGGCGACTCTTGCGCTGATCTACGCGCTCAGCCACCCGGACCACGTGCGCCAGCTGGTGTTGCGGGGGGTCTTTTTGATGACGCAAGCCGAGCTCGACTGGTTCTATGGCGGCGGCGCGGGGCTGTTTTGGCCAGAACCCTGGGCGCGGTTTGCCGATCTCATCCCCGAGGATGAGCGTCACGACATGATCGGCGCCTATCACAAGCGGCTGTTTTCCGGCGACTTGCAGACGGAAACAAAATACGCCCGCGCCTGGTCAGGCTGGGAAAATGCGCTGGCCAGCGTCTATTCCAGCGGTCAGGGCGGCGAGGCGCCGGGAGAGTATGCCCGGGCCTTTGCACGGCTTGAGAATCACTATTTCACCCATAGCGGATTTCTGGACAGTGACGGCTGGATCCTGAACAACATCGAGCGGATCGCGCAGATCCCCGGGGTCATCGTGCAGGGGCGCTATGACATGATCTGCCCTCCGGCGCGGGCCTGGAATCTGGCAAAGCTCTGGCCGAATGCCGACCTGCGGATGATCCGCAATGCCGGTCACGCCCTGTCCGAACCCGGGATCAGTGCAGAGCTTGTGCGGGTGATGGATCAGATCGCGCAGATAAAAAGCTGATTGTGGTCAAACATTTCGCGGTAAGGTTGAAATGTGAAAGATGTGTTTACACGACTGCGCTCCATTCGTTAACATTGCCACTCCCATAAAAAGCTGAACTGGCGCATCCTTGTCCATCGTTCTGAAAATCATAGTGCAGCGGCTGGGCCTTGGGGTTGTGACGCTCTTCGTTGTTTCAATCCTGATCTTCACCGCTGTGAACATGCTGCCGGGCGACTTTGCCCAGGCCATATTGGGTCAGGGTGCCACGCCAGAGGCCGTTGCCTCGATCCGGCGTGATCTCGGGCTCGATCAGCCACCCGTCCTGCGGTATTTCCACTGGCTGGCCGGCGCAATTCAGGGGGATCTGGGCAATTCCTTCGCTCAGGCGAACTTTGCCAGCTTCGTCGGATCAGACAGCGGCGGCAACAAGGCGTCGGTTGCCGCGCAGATCGCGCCACGCTTCTGGAACACCATGTTTCTTGCCGGGGTTACAGCGCTGATCGCCGTGCCGTTTTCGGTTCTGCTGGGCATTCTTGCCGCGCTCTACCGCAGTTCGGTCTTTGACAAGTTCACCAACATTTTCACCCTATCCTCGATCAGCAGCCCGGAATTCTTTCTGGCCTATATCCTGATTCTGTTCCTGGCCGTCCTGAATCCCTGGCTGCCAAGCCTGTCGAACATCTATCAGGGGATGGGCTTTGGCGAGCGGCTGGAGAAAACGCTACTGCCAGCGCTGACCCTGACGCTTGTGGTGACGGCGCATATGATGCGCATGACGCGAGCGGCGATTATCAATCTGCTGGCCAGCCCCTATATCGAAATGGCACGGCTCAAGGGCACCAGCCCGATGCGGGTCATCGTGCGCCACGCCCTGCCAAACGCTCTGGCGCCGATCATTAACGTGATCGCGCTGAACCTCGCCTATCTGATCACCGGCGTTGTCGTGGTCGAGGTGGTGTTCGTCTATCCGGGCATAGGGCAGCTCTTCGTCGATTCGGTCAAGATTCGGGATATCCCTGTTGTTCAGGCCTGCTGTCTGATCTTTGCCGCAGCCTATATCCTTCTCAACCTGACGGCGGACATCATGTCGATTCTCTCGAACCCCCGCCTGAGGCACCCGAAATGAATATTTGGGTAATTTTCCTGATCGTCTTCGTGGCCTGTTTTGTGGCGGGCTGGGTCTTCCGGTTTGCAGGTGAGAAAATCACCGAGGGCAAGCCGTTCTTTCGCGACATGTCGATGGGGGTCGCCTTTGGCTATGCTCTGGGTCTTGTGGTTCTGGTCTGGGTGGTCTGGTCCTATTACCTGTCCCGGACGTTGCCCGCACCCGAGGTCAACAAATACTTCTTCTTCCGCATGGCAATAGATGGTTTCATTCTGTTTTCCATAGCGGCCTGGCTGTTCCGTCTGCTGGGGCGCATCGTTGGGACGCAAGCCACGAAAAAACTGTTTCGGCAGATGCCGCTGACCGCAAGTTTTGGCCTGATGACGATCCTGATCTACGCCGTTCTGGCAATTTTTGCCGGGCTCTTGGCCCCCTACGGGCAGGAACAGATCATTCAGGGCGCGGCCGCCAACATTGCCCCCGGGGGTGACCCCGCTATGGGCGGTAATCCCGCCTTTCCACTGGGCACCGACCAGATCGGCCGCGATATCCTCAGCCGTCTGATCTATGGCGCGCAGAACACCGTGGGGATCGCCTTTGTGACGACCTGTCTTGCCTTTGTTCTGGGCGGCACGCTCGGCTTTCTTGCGGCGACTCTGGGCGGCTGGCTTGATCAGGTGCTCAGCCGCGCGATCGACGTGCTGATGGCGATCCCCTCGCTGATCTTTGCCTTGCTGCTGATGACCATCGCCAGCGCCTGGGCCGGCTCGCAGGGCGGAATGCTGACAGCCTACATGGTGATCATCATCGCGGTGATCGATTCGACCCGGGTGTTCCGTCTGGCACGGGCGGTCGGCGCGAACATCGTGGTGATGGATTATATCGAAGCGGCCAAGCTGCGCGGAGAGGGGCTGTTCTATCTGATCTTCCAAGAGATCCTGCCAAATGCCCTCTCCCCTCTGTTGGCTGAATTCGGCCTGCGCTTCTGCTTTGTCTTCCTGACAATCGCCTCGCTTTCCTTTCTTGGGGTGGGCATCCAGCCGCCTCTGGCGGACTGGGGCACGATGGTGCGGGATCTGGCACAGTTCATTAATTTCGCCGCCTTTGCCCCCCGCGTCGCCTCTGCACCGCTGCTCGCCGCAGGGGCGATTGCCTTGCTGACCGTCGCTGTGAACTTTGTCGTGGACTGGATGCTGCAAAGATCGTCGGGATTGAAGGAATGAGCCGTCTGCTGACCATGAAAAATGTCTGGATAGAGGGTCGCTCGGACGAGACGTGGACTCCGATCATCAACGGCATCGACCTGCATCTGGACAAGGGCGAGGTACTGGGCCTGATCGGCGAATCCGGGGCCGGCAAATCGACCATGGGTCTGGCGGCCATGGGATTCTGCCGCGATGGCGTGCGTATTTCAAAGGGGTCTGTGTATTTTGACGGGATCGACCTGCTCAAGGCCAGTGCCGCCAAAAAACGCTCCTTGCTGGGCAAGCGGATTGCCTATGTGGCGCAATCGGCTGCGGCCTCGTTCAACCCGGCGCACAGGATCATCGATCAGCACACCGAAGGCCCCGTGCAGCACAGCGTCATGTCCCGGGCGCAAAGCGAACAGGACGCGATCGAACTTTATGCAAAGCTGCGCCTGCCTGACCCCGAGCAGATCGGTTTTCGCTATCCGCATCAGGTGTCCGGCGGTCAGCTCCAGCGCGCTATGACAGCGATGGCAATGTCCTGCCGACCTGATCTGATCATCTTTGACGAACCCACAACCGCGCTGGATGTGACCACCCAGATCGAGGTGCTGGCCAGTATCCGGGACATTGTCGACCAGTTCGGCACGTCGGCGATCTACATCACGCATGATCTGGCGGTCGTCGCGCAGATGGCGGACCGTATCAAGGTGCTGCTGAAGGGCGATGAGGTTGAAACCAACGACACCCGCGCCATGCTGAGCCACCCCAAGGAGGAATACACCCGAAGCCTCTGGGCCGTGCGCCATTTCAAGCGGCCCGCGAAACCGGCAGTACACACTTCGGCGACCCCGGTGGTATCGGTGCAAGCCATCTCTGCAGGCTATGCAAAGGTCGACGTGCTGCACGAAGTCAGCTTTGACATTCACGAGGGGCGGACAGTTGCCGTGGTCGGTGAATCCGGATCGGGCAAATCCACTGTAGCGCGCTGCATCACCGGGCTTCTGCCCCCGCGCGAAGGTGTGATCGAATTCGACGGCATTGCCCTGCCGCTGGATTACCGCAAGCGCACCAAGGATCAGTTGCGTCAGGCGCAGATGATCTATCAGATGGCGGACACGGCGTTGAATCCGCAGAAGACCATTGGCGAAATCATCGGTCGACCGGTCGAATTCTATATGGGCCTCAAGGGGCGCGACAAACGCCGCCGGGTCGAGGAACTACTGGATGAGATCGAATTGCCAGCCGATCAGTATTTCGACCGTCTGCCATCTGAACTTTCCGGCGGACAGAAACAGCGCATCGGCATCGCCCGCGCGCTTGCGGCAGAACCCAGATTCATCATCTGCGATGAAGTGACATCAGCCCTCGATCAGCTTGTGGCCGAGGGGATTCTCAAGCTTCTGGCGCGGCTTCAGGACGAGCTTCATCTGAGTTACATGTTCATCACGCACGATCTGGCCACGGTGCGATCCATCGCGGACGAGGTGGTCGTGATGAAGGATGGCAAGGTGGTCGAACAGGGGTCCAAGACCGAAATGTTCAGCCCGCCGCATCATCCCTATACCGATCTGCTGCTCAGCTCGGTTCCCGAGATGGATCCGGACTGGCTGTCCAACCTGCTGGCCGAACGTGGCGTCGAAAATATCGGCGATGCAGCCGTGAAAAAAATGAAATAAGGTGACGCCCAGAACACCGGGTGCCACGATACTACTCAGGGAGACGATCAATGATTGGAATTAGCAGACGCGGATTGCTGAAATCCGGCGCAGCGGCGGGCGTGCTCGCGGCGACAGGCCTGCCTGTTTTTGCCCAGGCCAAGCGCGGCGGACGTCTCAAGGTCGGCCTCAACGGCGCCAACACTTCCGACAGCTGGGATGGTCGCACGCAATCGGATATCTTTATGATCTGCAGCTCACAGGGCGCTGTTTTTGATTCCCTGACCGAGGTTGCCGCTGACGGCTCGCTTGTGGGCGAGCTGGCCACCGATTGGGAAGCGACACCAGATGCCAAGACCTGGACCTTCAATCTGCGTCAGGGCGTGACCTTCCACAATGGCAAGGCTTTTGGCGCCGATGACGTCATCGAATCGCTGCAGCTGCACGTGGCCGAAGGGTCGAAATCGGCAGCACAGCCGATTGTTGCGTCGATCACCGAGATGAAGAAGATCACAGATCTGCAGGTGCAGTTCACGCTCAGGGACGGCAATGCCGACTTCCCCTACCTCATGTCCGATTATCACCTGCTGATGTATCCGGCAGGCCAGATCGAAGAGGCCATCGCCATCGGGATCGGCACCGGCCTTTACAAGGTCCAGAGCTTCGAGCCGGGCGTGCGCATGGTCGCCACCCGGGTGGACAGTCATTACAAGGACGGGGCCAGCGGCTGGTTTGACGAGATCGAATATATCGCGATCAACGACAACACCGCCCGGATGAACGCACTGATGACCGGTCAGGTCGATGCGATCAACCGCATCGATTTCAAGACCGAAGCCCTGCTCAAGGCCAATCCGATGATCCGCATTCAGGAAGTGACGGGTAACCAGCACTACACCTTTCCGATGCTGACGAATGTGGCACCGTTCAACGATGTGAACGTCCGCAAGGCGCTGAAATACGGCATCAACCGGCAAGAGATGGTGGACAAGATCCTCCAGGGTCATGGCCGGGTCGGCAATGACACCCCCATCGGCCCCGCAAACCAGTATTTTGCCGGCGATATGGAGCAGCTGGCCTTTGATCCTGACAAGGCGAAGTTCCACTTGAAAGAGGCCGGTCTCGATTCGATCAACATTGATCTCTCGGCGTCCAACGCGGCGTTCGAAGGGGCAGTGGATGCAGCGCAGCTGTTCCAGGCCTCGTCCAAAGGCGCTGGCATCAACATCAACCTCGTGCAAGAACCGGCGGACGGCTACTGGTCGAACGTCTGGCTTAAAAAGCCGTTCTGCGCCTCTTACTGGTCAGGTCGCGCGACAGAGGACTGGATGTTCTCCTCGGCCTACAAGGAAGGGGTGCCGTGGAACGACAGCCAATGGGGCAGCGACGACAGCGCGCGGTTCCAGGACCTGCTGCTGACCGCACGGGCCGAACTTGACAGTGCCAAACGGCGCGACATGTACCACGAAATGCAGATGATCCTGCGCGACGAGGGCGGTGTTCTGGTCCCGATGTTCGCCAACTATGTTGATGCGATCAACAATAAGATCGCGACGCCGGACACGGTGGGCAACCTGTGGCAGATGGACAATGCCCGCGTGGCCGAACGCTGGCATATGGCCTGAAGCCCCTCTTCCTAAACGCAAAAGCCCCGCCATCTGGTGGGGCTTTTTGTTTCAGCAACAGCGCCTTGCAGCGTCACAGCAGCCGGTCGTAATCGTTGACCAGCAGATGCACGGGGTCTTCGTCTTCCTCGATATTCGAGAAACGGCCAATCGCCATCTCGAAGATATTGTCGAGCAGATCGTCATTCACCGTCGAAACCTCGACAATCAGCACATCGCCACCTTCGCCCCAGAACGCATGCCAGTCCCCGGGCATAAGCGTCACCGATTCACCCGGATCCAGCTTCAGCAACCCGCCGGCCTGCACGCTGCGCGCGATACCATCCACCATGACCGTCACGTCTGCGTCGCGGTCGATGCCGCCATCGGGGTTTGACGCGAACAACTCCATCACCAGTCTTCCGCCGCCACGGTTGATGATGTCCTCGGCCTTTAGGTCATGGCGGTGCATCGGACTGAGCTGCTGATCGCGCGAAATCATGATCTTTTCGGCATAGAGCATGCCGCGCCCTTGGCTCAGATCACTCAGTCGTCCGTTGCGGGTGGTGAAAAGGAAAAGCCCCATCTCGTCGAACTTTTCGGCGCCATAGTCGGTGATATCCCAGCCCATGCGCCGCGCCTTGATCTGGCTGTGATCCGCCGCGCGCAGGGCGTCGGGCGCCCAATAGGCAAAGGGCGGCAGGATGACCCCGTGCGAGCGGATGAAGGCATCGCCCTCGCGCAGGATTTCATTGATACGGGACCGTTTCATCGGGGGCCTCAGGCTGCTGTTTGCGCAATTCTATCCGCGCACGGGCTTTGCGGCCAGCGTCGCTGTGCGCATTTTTAAGACAAGAGGATGGGAAGGGCCCCGCCCGTCTTCTCATTTCAAATACGCCGGGAAGCGCGAGGGGCAGCACCCCTCGCCTTGATCCGGTTCAGAGTACGTACCGGCTGAGATCGGTGGAGCGGCTGAGATCGCCGAGGTGTTTCTCGACAAAGGCTGCATCGACGGTGACCTGTTCGCCGGCCTTGTCGGGCGCGTTGAAGGACAGTTCTTCGAACACCCGCTCCATGACGGTGTAGAGCCGACGGGCCCCGATGTTCTCGACAGCGGTATTCACCTCTGCCGCGATCCGGGCCAGTGCGGCAATGCCATCCTCTGTAAAGGACACGCTCACCTCTTCGGTCGCCATGAGGGCGGTATACTGGCGCGTCAGGGCATTGTCCGTTTCCGTCAGGATGCGGACAAAGTCACCCTCGGTCAGTGGGCGCAGATTGACGCGGATCGGCAGCCGACCCTGCAGTTCGGGCAAGAGGTCCGATGGCTTGGCGATGTGAAAGGCGCCGGAGGCAATGAACAGGATATGATCGGTTTTCACCGGCCCATGCTTGGTCGACACGGTGGTGCCTTCAATCAGGGGCAACAGGTCGCGCTGAACGCCTTCGCGGCTGACATCGGCGCCACGGGCATCAGAGCGGGCGCAGACCTTGTCAATCTCGTCCAGAAAGACGATGCCGTTCTGCTCGACCGCTTCCAGCGCGGCGGTCTTGACCGCCTCGTCGTCCAGCAGCTTGTCCGCCTCTTCCGAAATCAGCATCTCATAGCTTTGCGCGACGCTCAGGCGCTTGCGAGTAGTGCGCTGGCCAAAAGCCTTGCCAAAGATATCGCCCAGATTCATCATGTTTCCGCCGGGCTGGCCGGGGATGTCCACCTGTGGAAACGGGTTCGAGTTTTCGGCAACGTCCAGATCGATCATCGTGTCGTCCAGCTCGCCGGCCTTGAGCTTCTTGCGGAACATGTCGCGCGTGCCGCTGCGGGCATCCTCACCGGCGATCGCCGCGATCACGCGATCCTCTGCCGCCTGATGGGCAGCGGCCTTGACGCCCTCGCGCATGCTCTCGCGGGTCAGGGCGATCGAGGCATCGACCAGATCGCGGATGATCTGTTCCACGTCACGGCCGACATAGCCAACTTCGGTGAACTTTGTTGCCTCGACCTTGATGAACGGCGCACGGGCAAGCTTGGCCAGGCGGCGGGAAATTTCGGTTTTGCCGACGCCGGTGGGTCCGATCATCAGGATGTTCTTCGGATAGACTTCGTCGCGCAGATCATCCGAGAGATGTTTGCGCCGCCAGCGGCTGCGCAGGGCGACGGCGACGGCACGCTTTGCGTCGGACTGACCGATGATGAACCGGTCGAGTTCCGAGACGATTTCGCGCGGGGTTAGGTCTGTCATGAGGGAGTCCTTTCGCGACAGGCGGTTCGGTTCAAATTTCTTTTAAAGAAATTTCGACAAAAGTTTCGGTGAAACTTTTCAACCGCTGATGCTTTCCACTGTCAGGTTGCCATTGGTGTAGACGCAGATATCCGAGGCGATGGACATAGCGCGGCGCGCGATCGCTTCGGCGTCCATGTCGCTGTCCATCAGGGCGCGGGCGGCGGCCAGGGCGTAGTTGCCGCCCGATCCGATGGCGGTCACGTCATGTTCGGGCTCCAGCACATCGCCTGCGCCGGTGATCACCAGAAGGTCGGTGCCGTCGGTGACGATCAGCATCGCCTCAAGTTTTTGCAGGTATTTGTCGGTGCGCCAGTCTTTGGCCAGTTCGACGCTGGCGCGCTGCAGCTGGCCCGGGGTCGCTTCGAGTTTTGCTTCAAGCCGCTCCAGCAGGGTAAAGGCATCTGCCGTAGATCCGGCAAAGCCGCAGACCACGTCATAGCCGCCCGGGGACAGCCGACGCACCTTGCGCGCGGTGCCTTTGATCACTGTCTGGCCAAGGCTCACCTGGCCGTCTCCGGCCACCACTACGCGTCCGCCTTTGCGCACACCGATGATGGTGGTGCCGTGCCATCCGGGGAAATCATTCTCTGCCATTCTACGTCCTTTCGTGTCCTGTCGCATATGGGGGTGTGGCTTTCCCGGTGCAAGCGGATGTGTCGCGCTGCTCTGGGAGAGGTCTCGAGGTGGGGATTCAGAACTATATGTAAAATATAAACTTCTTTACGCTTTTGGCGTCACTTTAAACACCCTGAGTTGCGCGAAGTGTCGCCTCCTTCTGTCAGCCGGATCTCTTTGCGGCGCCGTCAGAAGAGGGGCTCCAACAAAAAACGGCCCCGCAAAGCGGAGCCGTTTTCGAGGTGAGCCGGGATCTGAGTGGATCAGATGGACTCGTCGATCCAGCTTTTCAGCGCGGCCTTGGGGGCCGCGCCAGCCCGGTTCGAAATCACCTGACCGTCTTTGAAGATGAACAGCGCGGGGATCCCGCGTACGCCCATCGCAGCGGCGGTGTTCGGATTGGAATCGACATCGACTTTGGCGATCATGATCTTGTCGCCATACTCGGTGGCCAGATCTTCCAGCGCCGGGCCGATCTGTTTGCACGGGCCGCACCATTCAGCCCAGAAATCGACCACGACAGGAACGTCTGAGCCTTTTACCAATTCATCAAAGGTGGCGTCGGTTACGGCAACAGTGGCCATGTGAGTGTCTCCTAACCATAGGGGGGTGTGACGTGTGTCCTTGGATGCAGAAGGTATGGACCCGTCCGGGGCACGTCAAGGTGTGCCCGCGTCTTCGAGAACTTGTGTTACAAGCGCGTGTGGCAACGGCATGTAGTGTGCGGTCCGGGTCCAGAGCAGCCCGACTTCGATCTGCCGGCCCGGATACAAAGCGCCCAGCATGGCGCCATAGGCCCCCATCTGCCGCAGCAGCCCCAAGGGACAGGATGCGGGATCGTCCGGTACGGTCCGGTTCGTCTTGAAATCCACCGCCGTCACCTTGTCGGGTGCGACAATCAGGCGGTCTATGATTCCGTGTAACCGGCCCAAGCACGGGAGGGCTGCACTCAGCGGCACTTCGGCCAGTGTGCCAGGGGCAAAGAACGGGGACAGCGCCGGGGTGTTCAGCAGGCTCACCGCCTCTTCTGCAAGGGCTGGGGCGTCCGGCCCCGCATCCGTATCAACCCATCGGGCGACCATCTCGGCACGCTCGGCTTCGGGCAGGGGGGCAAGGCGTTCCAGCAGCTTGTGCATCCGATCGCCGCGCGCCTTTGCCGTCTCTGTTTCATCGCCATCCACGCCTGCCAGCGCCTTGGCACCGCCCAGATCCGAAGGCGTGCGGACCTCGGGTACTGGCTCTGGCATGGGGGCTTTGTGCAAGAAATGTTCGGGCAGATCAGGGATCTGTTGCTGCTGCACCTCGGGTGTCGTCAGCACCAGATCGGACAAGTCCGTCACCCCGATCTGAACGCCCTCGCCAGCCCCCAGATCGCCGAAATCATAGCTGTGCGGCACCGCGCCCGACCGATCCATGCCCTGACGCACACGATCATACCAAGACTCACTGTTTTTTCCCAATTCGCCGGCTGCCGCCACGATCAGCCACTTTTCCGCCCGCGTCAGCGCCACGTAAAGCAACCTGTCCCGCTCCCAGGCCTGCGCCTCTTTCGCGGTCTCCTGCGCGGTGATCTGGGCTGGCGGCATCAACGCTGTGGATTGTTTCCACAGCACCGTGTCCTCTGCGCTCAGCAGCGCGTCGCGCAGGGCGGTCTGTGGCTGGGCGCAGTCGGGCAGGATCACGATGGGCGCCTCAAGCCCCTTGGCGCCATGCACCGTCATCACACGCACCCTGCCCCCGGCGCTGTCGGCGGCGCGCTTGATGGTCAGATCGTCGGTCTGCATCCAGGTCAGGAAGCCGGTCAATGACGGGATGGCGTTCTGTTCGAACGCCAGCGCTTGTTGGAGCAGGGCGTTGATGCCATCCTCTGCCTCGTCCCCCAGTCGGCCCAGCAGCAACTTGCGGCCCCGGTGCCGGGTCAGGATGCGTTCGATCAGATCGAAGGGGCGCAGGAAATCGGTCTGCGCCATCAGATCGCCCAAAACCTCCATCACCTGCGCAAAATCCTGTGAACGATCCCGCAGCGCCGCCCAGAGATAGCCCTTGCGCCCCTGTGCCAGACTGAAAAGCTGCTGTTCGCTTAAGCCGAACAGGGGCGAGCGCAGGGCAACCGCCAGCGACAGATCGTCTTCTGGCGTGGCAAGGAAAGAGAGCAGCGCGCCAAGGTCGCGCACGGCCAGCTCTGCCATGACCTTGAGCCGGTCTGCCCCCGCAATCGGCAGGTTTTCCTGTTTGCAGGCGCGGATGATCTCGGTGAACAGCCGCGACCTTCCCCGCACGAGGATCAGGAAATCGCCGGCATGGACAGGGCGCGCCTCATACGTACCGGAATGCCCGATCTCGATGGGGAGCGGTGTGCCTGCGTCGATGGTCTCGCGCATGAACCGGGCAATGCGTTGCGCCAGAATCACGGTGTGATGTCGCTGACCGACCTGATCGACCGGGCTGAACCACTCGCCGTCCTTGTCCTCTTCGGTCTTTGGCACATGCGGCCACAGATCGACCCGCCCCGGCATCTGATCCTTGAACGCCAGATGGCTTTGTGCTGCGGAAAACCCCGACGCTTCTGCACCGACAAAGGTGTTGTCGACCAGCCGGAGGATCGGCTCGGCGGATCGGAAACTGTAATCCAGCTGCAGACTGTTCAGTGGGGACGTGGTGCTGTCCAGCCGGGCGGCGAAATCGTCGCGCATCCGGTCGAATTCACGCGGATCAGCGCCCTGAAAGGAATAGATCGACTGTTTCTTGTCCCCAACGACAAAGATCGTGCGGTTCACATCCGCCCGCGCGCCATCGCCAGAGGTGAATTCCTGCGCCAGCCTTTCGATCACCTGCCACTGTGCCGGCGAGGTGTCCTGCGCCTCGTCCACCAGGATATGATCAATGCCGCCGTCCAGACGGTACAGCACCCATTGCGCCACCCGCGGATCAGAGAGCAGATTGCGCGCCTTGTCGATCAGATCGTCGAAATCTAGCCAGCCGCGCCGCTGCTTCTCCGCCGTATAGGCCGGCAAAAACGCCTGCGCAAAATGGTGCAGGGCAATGTCCCGTTCTGCCGCAAGTAGCCCCAGCCTTGTCGCCCTTGCGCTTTCGACCCTGCGCATCAGGTCTTCGAGGGCGGGCATCAGATGGGAAATGGATTTGGCCAGCCCCTTTGTGGGCAGGGAACCGATCTTGGCAGTGAACGGCTCCTTGGCGGTAGCTCCGGTCAGGAATGCCCCCTCAAGCGTCTCTAACGCGGCAAAGTCGGGTGCCGTGATTGTGGAGAGCTTGGCCGCCAGCTTCTGATCATTGGCACCGCTGCCCTTCAGGGGCGGGATCAGCGCCGCAAACAGCGCCATCTCGTCCCCCAGAAACACGTCTGCCAGAAGGCTGCCGACATCCGCATCCGGCCCCAGACCATAAAGCGCGCGGATTGCGGCATCCTCACGCGGCGGCAGAAAGGCGTCTGGCCGACGCACGATGTCGCGCAACAGCGCCTCGGGTTCGTCACTTGTCAGAAACTGTGCGAGCGCACCAACCAGAGGCGCCTCTGGCCCATCCGAAAATCGATCCAGAATATCGGTGCGCAGCAGATCTGCCGAACGATCCTCCATCTCCTTGAACTGCGGTGACACCTGCGCTTCCAGCGGAAACCGCCGCAACAGGGATGCACAGAACGAATGGATCGTCTGGATACGCAGCCCGCCGGGCGTCTCGATGGCGCGCGCAAACAGTGTGCGCGCCTTTTGCAGGAACGGACCGGGTACACCGGATTCGACCCCAAGCTGGCGCAATTCGTCGCGCAAAGCGTCATCCGGCAGCATCGCCCAGTTGCCCAAGCGGCGGAACAGACGGTTCTGCATCTCGGTCGCGGCGGCCTTGGTATAGGTCAGGCACAGGATATGTTCCGGCAGAACGTCGCTCAGCAACAGCCGCGCCACACGGTCGGTCAGGACCCGGGTCTTGCCCGATCCGGCGTTGGCGGAAAGCCAGGTGGACAGATCGGGGCTGGCGGCCAGAACTTGCCGTGCGCTTGCCTCGTCGCGGATCATTCCAGCACCTCCTTGACGGCTTTGGCCGAAACATCCCATTCGCCGAACCGGGCAAGCTGGTCGTAATCCGAAACATCCCCCTCTTTCAGCATGGCGCGCCTGGCGGTATAGCCCGTCTCAGGCTCGAAATACTGCCTGATCAGTGCCTCGAACTCTGCCCAGACCTGTGCCGCCGGGGTTTCGTCCAGCGGCGCGTCAACCTCGCCCGGTGTGGTGCCAAGCGCGATATAGCTCGCGCGGATTGTGTGGCGGGCACTCAGCCCCTCAAAGGCCTGATTTTCCACCATCGCGGCCTCAAGCAGAAGCTGCTTGTCAAAGAACCGCTGTTCGGATTTTCCCGGCGCATTACCTGTCTTGTAGTCATAGATATAGGCGTTGCCGTTGGCATCCAGATCAATCCGGTCCGCCTTCCCCACCAGCGCAAAGTTCATGCCCGCGAGCGGCGCACGGCCCTTGATTTCAATGCGCGACGGATGCGGCATGGCGCACGCCTGACGTTCTGTTTCGGACGCGACAAACCACTCGGCAATGCGCGCTACGCGGGATTGCCAAAGGTGGCGCATGGTCGGAAAGGGGATGTCGCGGGCGATGATCTGCCGGGTCAGCGCCATCAGGTGGTCGCGGGTCAGCTGCGCCGGATCTTTGATCACATCGTGCAGGAACTGCTCCATCACCTCATGCACCACGATCCCGCGCATCAGCGCATCGGGCGCCCGCTGCAGCGGGTTCAGCGGGAAAAGCTTCAGCACATGTTTGGCATAGATTGCATAGGGATCGCGGATCAGCCGCTTGATCTCTGTCACCGACAGCTGCGTCGGGCGGGTCGCAACGGGCGGCACGGGCGAGGGGCGGTGGGCCGGGTCCGCACGCTCCGGCGCTTCCATCACCCGGGCCAGCGCCAGCCAGTGATCGCCGCGCTTCTGCATCGCCATAAGGGCCTCGGGCCCGTTGCGTTCCGGCAATCCGCGCATCAGGTTCATCAATCGGTTGACCCAGCGCGACGGCACGGTTTCGGCATCATCGGATTTCATTGACCGGGTCAGCCAGACCTCGGGCGCGGCAACGGCCTGTTGAAAGTCATGTGATGACAGCCCGATGCGCCGTTCCGGCAATAACAGACCCGCATCGTGGCGCATCTTGCGGTTCAGCCAGGGATCTGGGCTGGGCACTTCGGGCCAGCTGCCCTCGTTCAATCCACCCAGGATCAGCAGATCGGCGCCCATCACCCGCGCCTCGATCGTGCCCCAGATGCGGATATGGGGATGCGGCGTGTCGGGATTGCGCACCTCGCCCCGCGACAGGATCGCGCCGAACAGATCGCCGTAATCGCGGGCATCCATCTCGCCGCCATGACCGGCCTCGCCCTGCAGATCCGCGACAATGGCCTGCACGGCACGCCCGGCATTTTCGGCCCAAAGCTCTGCGTGATCCTCGCTTTCGGAGCCTGCGGCAATCGCCTCGGCGCGCAGGATGTGGCGCTCCAGCCACTCGGACAGCGACAGATTTCCGATCTGTGGCGGCTGAACAAAGGTCGCCAAAATCCATTTGACCCAACCGGAGTTTTCGGTGACTTCCCCCCAGCCGTTCAGCACCTCGGGGGTGGGATAGGGGATGCCCTTGCGACGGATATAGAGCTCAAGATCACGGGTGCGCCGCAGGTGGTCGCTTCGTCCCGCACCGGTATGGCTCAGCGGATGTTTCAGCAATGTCAGCAAGGCCTCGGCGGTCAGATCCTGCTGAAACAGAGCAGAAACATGGCGCAGGAACCGGCCCGGTGGGGTCAGCTGCGGCGGAATGCCCGCACTGTCGTCCGGCAGGATGTCCCAGCGATCCAGCGCCGCCGTCACCTGACGCGACAGCATCCGGTCCGGCGTGATCAGCGCCGCCGTCTGCCCGTCCTCTGCCGCCTGCCGCAGGCGCAGCGCAATGGCCAGCGCCTCTTCTCTCGACGATTGCGCCTCGACCAAGGTCAGCTCTGCGGTGGCTATGTCCAGCAGCGGGAGTTCCGGACCCTCGGTCAGCCACTGGCTGGTCACCGGGGCGGGGCGCAGAGCGAGCGAGATCAGCCTGTTGCGCCCCTTGCTCGGCGGGGGGGTGTCGGCCCATGGCAGGACTTCGTCCGGGCTAAGGTCAAGTGCAGACAGCATCGCGGCAAAGCGGAACTGGGGATGATCCTCGCCGGTCAGGCTGTCGCTCAGCTGGTCCCAGACCGCGGCGGGCATGTCGAAATCATAGCCGGGCAGCACCACGGCGCCCTGTGGCAGACGGGCGGCGGCGTGGATCAGCTGCGCGGTGGTGCGCCGCGATCCGGTGGATCCGGCAATGATCACTGGATGGCTCGGCGGGCTGTTTTCCCACAGGCTCAGCGTCTGCTGCACTGCCATGCGCTGCAGCGCGCCGGAATCCGGCATATCTTCGGACAGGTCAAAATACCGCTGCACGATGCGCACAAAGGTCAGCGCGCGTTCCCAGTGTCCCGACTGATCCGTGACATCCAGCGCCTCGATTTTTTCGGGCGGGACGTCTTCGATCTGCATCTCGTCCATCAGCTGGGCAAGGCTGTCCGCCAGATCATACAGCGCGGCACGCGGGGCAAGGTCGGGCTGGCGGTCCAGAAGGGTCGACACCAGCTGCACCAGTTCAAGCCGTCGGCGCAGCGGCGGGACGGCTTTGGGCAGGATCAGCCCGGGATCGGTCAGATCGGTCAGCAGGCTGATGCGTGGCAGAAATCCGGCAGGCCCGGCATCAAAGATCTCGCGCAGGCGGCGGCGCATGCGGTGGGTGTTCACGATCAGCTCGACCCGGGCCATCGCCTCGGGCGGCTGGCCAGCCAGACGGTCGCGCAAGCCTACAACCAGCGCCTCTGGGAAATCGATGCCCGGGGCGAGGCCGAACAGCCGCGGCGTGGCAGAAGGTTCAAACATCGGCCAGCAGACCTTCGGCCAGCGCGAGTCCCTCGGGATGGCCGATGTCGCACCACGTGCCGGGATAGGTTATGCCGAACAGCCGCTCCTTGGCGTCCATCCGGTTCCATAACTGGTTGAGCGAAAAAGCAGATTCAGCAATATCGGCCAGCCCGTCGGTGCGCAGGATCTGCGCGCCGGTATAGACCATATCGCCGCCCCGGTGCAGCCGCCCCTGCTCGAGACTGAAATCGCCCGCCCCCTTGCGCCCCAACGCGCGGGGCAGCGGCACACACAGCAGCAGCGCATCCATCCGCTCAGCGTTCCACGCTGTGCTCAGCAGGGTCAGCGGATTTGGCCCCGACCAGATTGCATCGGTGTTCAGGGTAAATACCGGGCCACCCCCAAGCAGCGGCAAGGCAGCCCGCAACCCGCCCCCGGTGTCCAGAATTTCGGGACTTTCGTGCGAAATGACAACGTCCTTGTCTGCAAGATGCGTCGCCATCTGATCCGGCAGATAATGCGTGTTCACCACCCGGCGCAGCGGTCCGTGCTCCGTGGCAATATCCAGCGCATGATCAATCAGCGCACGCCCCGCGACAGGGATCAGCGGTTTTGGCCTGTTCTGCGTCAGCGCCCCCATTCGGGTGCCAAAGCCGGCGGCGAACAGCATTATTGCGTCGGGCATGAGGCTCTCAATCTGGCAAGGATCTCCGGGGTAGGGGGCGGCAGCACCGCATTCAGGATCGCGGCAACGGATGCCAGTGCCGGATGGGTCAGATCGGCCTGCAGATGGGCCCAGACGCGCGGCATCAGGGTCAGATACTGCGGTTTTCCCGCCCCAGCAAGGCGGGCGAACACCCCGAGGATGCGCAGATTGCGCTGGGCGCCCAGTACGGCAAGGGCGGCGCGGAAAGGCCCATCCGGCAACCCTCTCTGGCGGATGTAGTGATGGATCGCCGCGGCGGCGGTGTCGGGTGACACATCCCGGCGCGCGTCTGTCAGCAGAGAGGCAAGATCATAGGCGCAGTGTCCCTGCAGCGCATCCTGAAAATCCAGCAGCCCGACACGGGCAGGGCCGGTGCGATCCGGCAACCACAGCAGGTTTTCCGCATGAAAATCGCGCAGGATCATCACATCGGTGTCAGGGGCATCGGTGGCCAACGCCTCTTCGAAGGCGGCGATGCACCGGTCGCGGGCTTGTGGCGCGGCACTGCCCGTCGCGCGGACGAGGTAACAGTCAAAACCAAGGTCGCTCATTTGCGCCAGCCTTTGCGGCGTGGCCACGTCCAGCGCGGGCGGTGCATGGCGGTGCAGCGCCAGCAGCGCGTCGGTCGCAGCCAGATACAGCTGCCTTTCCTGCGTCGGGTCAGCCGCGGTCAGACGCGCAAACAGCCCGTCCCCCAGATCCTCGATCAGCAATAAACCGCGCGCGTGATCTTCGGCAAGGATCTGCGGCGCGCTCAGGCCAAGGCCGCTCAGATGCCGGGCAAGACGCGCAAAAAGCGCGGTGTCGCCATCGGGGTCCTGCATCAGGATCGCTCCGCCGCCCGCGCGCGCCACACGACTGTAGCGCCGCGCCGAGGCGTCCCCGGCCAGCGGCGTGAGCGTGGCATCGGACCAGCCGGCCCCGGCCAGAAAGGCGTCAGTCATGCGCAAACCTGCGCGCGGTTCGGCTGCGTCTGCCGCGTGATCAGTGGCACAGGGCTGGACGCGCCCCAAGGCGACGGAAAGATTGGGAAAGGGATACAGATCATACGGGCAGCTTTACCTGCCCTGTCGGTCGCTGCAACCCGGATCAGGCCTCTTTGGACAGGCGCAGGCGCGGGGCGTCCCAGACCACGCGCGTCTCGACCATGGAAAAGCGCACAACCGTGGCGCCCCCGGAAATGGGCTCCACCGTGCATTTCAGCCTAGGTCCGTTGTGCAGGGTCAACTCGACAGACCATGCGGTACGATCCAGCCGTGCCAGAACGAAATCGCGCAGGTCGGGCCAGATCGGGCTCGGCTCGCAGGAAACCTGCCAAAGCCGGGTCGCATCCAGCACAGTCATTTCGGCAAGGGCGCTGTCAGGGTCGGTCTTCCACAGCTCGCGGTACGCAGCATTGCAAAAGGTCAGCACGCCAAGATGCGAAAACACGGCGACCGCCTGATTCAGCGTATCCAGAACTGATTGGCTCAGCTCCATTTCGGCACGGAATCGCCGGGTCAGCGAAATCTCTGAACTGATATCCTCAATCAGAAAGGCAATGGCGCCGTCGGGGTGGGGCCGACCGGTGATCTTGTAGGTCAGCCCCGAGGGCAGCGACCAGGTTTCGCAATAGCGGTCATCGCTGGCGGCGGCGACAAGTTCGCCCAACTGTTCACGCCACCCTGAATAGTTCTTGGGTTCGGGCATCATGCGGTTGTCGCGCATCTGGTCGAAGAACGACATCAGGTTCGGTCGCCCGCTCAGGAATTCTGCCGGCAGGGTGGTCAGGTCGATCAGCGCTGGATTGAACAGGGCAAGCTGCCGGTTGCGGTCAAAGACGGCCAACCCGATGGGCAGGTGGGCAAAGGTCTTGGTCAGCGTTTGGACAAAGCTGCGCTGTGCCGTCTCTGCATTGACCACCGCGTCGACGTTGATGGCGTGGTGCAGCCATCTGCCGTTCGACTGGCGCGAGGAGATCTCGAACCAGCGCGGCGAATCGCGTGGGCTGTTCTTGAGCCGGATCCGGACCTGCGCCGGTTCCGCGTTTTGGGACATGGAAATGTCGAACAGCGGCGCTTCGGATGTGACCACGCCGGTGTGCTCGCAAAGTGCGTGATAGGCCGCATTAGCCCAGATGAGCCCCCCCTCTTGATCGCTTTCCCAGAACAGACTGGGGATCGACGCCATGGCTATGCGCAGGGTTTCAAGTTCCTCGCCTTGCTGCAGGTAAAGCAACATGTCCGTAGCAGAGGGTGTGCGGCCGACAACCTCGATCCGCAGTGTTCCGGCGATCGGCTGCAGGATAAGGGTGGTTTCCGGCATTCCGGCAGCCTTCAGGACCAGCGGCTGATCGGGTTCTTCTGGCGGCAGATCGGGAAAGACGGTGGCGAACAGGCTGCAGATCTGCCCCCAGCCCGCCTCTTCAAAGCTGAGGCCGGCCAAAAGCTGGCGGGCTTGTTCGCTGGCCGTGTAGATTCGCCCCGCGCTCATCAGGAACACGATGCGATCCTCCGCATCGCCGAAGGTTCCCGCGTCTCTGCCACCCGGGCTGCGCTTTTGCAGGATCGAACACCCGACAAGCCCCGCAAGACCAGAGATGCATCCGATACCGAGTGCAAGAAAGAGCTCCAAAAGCGTATCCACCTGTCCCGTGTCTTCACCGGTGTCAGCTATGCGACACATTCAGTTAACAAGATGTTAACTACGAGGCATGGCGCCGCGAAGCCCGGGCCGCCGCAATTCTGATGCTCAGCCGATGCGCTATTGGCCCAGAATTGTTGCTATAGTCACATTGAACAGTGGCCTTGGCTCACGCCTCGAGCGGTCTGTTCTGACCCATCGCGACGCCGCGCTGGCCGGCCTCCGACACGATCTTGTGGCGGGGCCAGACAACCTCGACCACAGCACCGCGCCGTTCCCCTCTCTCGGACGACGGCAGGAACGGATCCGATCCGTTGGCAAAGCTCAGCTCGGCGCCGGTGCGTTCCAGCAGGGTCTTGGCGATGAACAGTCCTAGACCCATGCCTTCGTATTCCGGACGTGATTTTCGGTCGACCGCGCTGCGCCGCTGGCGGACAAACGGATCGCCGATCCGCCCGATCAGATGTGGGGGAAAGCCCTGACCGTCGTCGATGATGCGGATGGAAACGCTGGTCTCGGTCCAGAGCGCCTCGATCCAAATGTTGGCCCGGGCGAAATCCACCGCATTCTGCACCAGATTGCGCAGGCCGTGGATCACCTCGGGCCGCCGCAGGATCTGGGGCTGGGCATAAAGCCCGCCTGTCGCCGGGGTTTCCTCGATATGGATGTCCTTGCCGCGCCCCTGATGCGGTTCTGCCGCCTCCCGGATCACCTCGACCAGTGGCGCCTGCCGCATGTGCAGATCATCCTTGCCGACCCGCCCCATCGAACGCAGGATATCGGCGCAGCGGTTGGCCTGTTCGCGGATCAGCCGCGCATCGCCCTGCAGATCGGGGCGATCCTCCAGCTCTTCGATCAGCTCCGAAGAGGTCAGCTTGATCGTGGCCAGCGGTGTGCCCAACTCATGCGCGGTGGCCGCGATCACACCCCCCAGATCGTTCAGCTTTTGAGCCCGCGAAAGCGCCATCTGGGTGGCGGCCAGCGCGTCGGACATCGAATGCATCTCGGTCGTGATGCGCCGGGCATAGATCGAGATAAAGATCAGCGCGATGCTGATCGCCGCCCATTGGCCAAAGACAAAGATATCCGGCAGGCGCAGGACATCGCCCAACTGGGTGCGCATCGGCAGATGCCAGCCCACAAGTGCTGTGATCAGCACAAAGGCCGTCCCGCCCAGCAGAACGGTGGACCGCAGCGTCAGCATGGTCGCGGACACGGTCACCGGCCCCAGCACCAGCAGGGAAAACGGATTGTTCATCCCCCCGGTGAGATAGAGCAGGAAACACAGCTGCAGCAGGTCGAACATCAGCATCAGCAGGTTTTCAGATTCCGAAAGCCGCTTGTTTTCCGGAAACACCAGGATTGCGACCATATTGCCTATAACGGACACGCCCACGGCAAGGTAACACAGCCCCAATTCCAGCTGGAGGCCGAACAACCACTGTGCCACCGTCAGCGCGGCAAGCTGGCCCACGATGGCGAACCAGCGCAGCATGATGATGGTCCGCAAACGGATCCAGTTGCTGCGGTTGTGTTCTCCCATCAGGCCGATTTCGCTGAGTGACATAGGGGCTCCCTTGCGCGGATGAACATAATTCTTAGGTGTCGCGGGCCTGTTAGGCAACGACACAGAACAGACGAGGAAACAGAAGATGAGCCGTATCGCCGCCCTAGCCGCAGGAACCGCCGTCATCGCGCTGGTTGCGGGAACACTGTATGTCACCCTGCCCCGGGGCGGTGACGATGTTTTTGCCGACTGCCGTGCGGGTCAGATTGCCGGTGGATCGGACACCATCGGCGGCGATTTCACCCTCGTGAACAGCGCGGGCCAAAGCGTGACCAGCAAGGATGTGATCACAAAGCCGTCGCTGGTCTATTTCGGCTACACCTTCTGCCCGGACGTCTGCCCCATCGACAATGCCCGCAATGCCGAAGCGGTGGATATCCTCGAAGAGCGCGGAGAAGAGGTGACGCCGGTCTTCATCACCATCGACCCTGAACGCGACACACCCGAAGTGATGGGCGCCTATGCGGCCAATATGCACGAACGGATGATCGGCCTGAGCGGCAGCCCGGAACAGATCAAGGCGGCAAGCCAGGCCTATCGCACCTATTACAAGGCGCAGGACACCGGCGATGACTACTACCTGGTGGACCATTCGACTTTCACCTATCTCGTCCTGCCCGAACGCGGATTTGTCGACTACTTCCGCAACGATCTCAGCGCGGATCAGGTGGCGGACCGGGTCGGCTGTTTCGTCGAAAAACTTTGACTTTTCAGGAATATTTGACCCACCGGGTGTCACAGGCTAAGTCACACGCCAGACGGGTCATGTCTGGAGGACGGCAAGTGGCAGCAGAACGCGCGGTAGACGAATTGGGGGAAGATCGGACTCTGCTCCTGGTGGATGACGACGATCCCTTTCTGCGGCGTCTGGCCAAGGCGATGGAAAAGCGTGGCTTCGAAGTCGAGATGGCCGGATCGGTCGCCGCCGGATCGGCCATCGCCACGGCGCGCCCGCCGGCCTATGCGGTGGTCGACCTCAGGCTTGAGGATGGTAATGGGCTCGATATTGTCGAGGTGCTGCGCGAAAAGCGTCCCGATTGCCGTGTCGTCGTGCTGACCGGCTATGGCGCGATTGCGACCGCCGTGGCCGCCGTCAAGATCGGGGCCACGGATTACCTCTCAAAGCCCGCCGATGCCACCGACATCACCAATGCGCTGCTCGCCAAGACGGACGACCTGCCGCCGCCGCCGGAAAACCCGATGTCCGCCGATCGCGTGCGCTGGGAACATATCCAGCGGGTCTATGAGCTGTGTGACCGAAACGTGTCGGAAACCGCGCGGCGGCTGAACATGCACCGCCGCACCTTGCAGCGGATTCTCGCAAAACGCAGCCCGCGTTAGATCGGGGGCTGCGGCTGCGCATCCCGCCCGGGATCGCCGCTCAGATGGCCTTGGGGTATTCCGTCCTGTCAGATGACCTTTTGACGGGCATCTGACAGCGGCCTGTTCCGGGCAAGGTTAAAAATTTTCTTCGTACGACTCGCTCTTCGCTGATATGTTGACGTTAGGTCAATTTTTATCCGGAGATTTTTTATGAGGTTCCTGATCTGCGGCACTCTTGCCGCCTGCCTGTGTGCGGGTGCGGCACTTTCTGCCCCCAGCGTCGAACGCGGCGCCTATCTCGTTCAGGGGCCAGCAGGCTGCGGCTCCTGCCACACGCCTTTTGGGGCAGAAGGGTTCGATGTGTCCAAGGACCTCTCTGGTCGTTTGGTTGATGCAAACCCCGCTTTCACCGCCATCGCCGCCAACATCACTCCCGCCAGCCGGATCCTCAGCTGGAGTGATGCAGAACTTGCCCGCGCCATCCGCGAAGGCATCCGCCCCGATGGCAGCCTGATCGGGCCACCCATGCCCTTTGCCATGTATCGCGGGCTGGGCGATGACGATCTGATGTCTATCGTGATGTATCTGCGCACGGTGCCTCCGGTCGAAAACGATCCGGGCGCGTCGCGCTATCACATCAATCTGCCCCCGGCCTATGGCCCGCCTGTCAGCCACGTGACCGCTCCGCAAGCCGGGCCAACGGCGGAATACGGCGCCTATCTGGCAAGTGCTGTAACCCACTGCATGGAATGTCACACGCCGATGGGGCCCAGGGGGCCGATGATCGACACGGATGCCGGACGGGGTGGGTTCGAATTTCACGGCCCCTGGGGCACCTCGGTGGCCTCAAACCTGACCAGCAGCGCAGATGGTCTTGCGTCTTACAGCGATGAAGAGATCAAGGTGATGGTGACCAAGGGCATGCGCCCCGATGGCTCTCATATGCTGCCGCCCATGCCCTACGGCTACTTCGCCCGCATGTCGTCCGACGATCTGACGGCGGTGGTCGCCTATCTTCGCACGCTTCCCGCCCTTTCCGACATGGACTAGACCGTCCCGCCTTTCACCTGAAAGACACTCATCGCTTTTCGCGTTAGAGGCGCAGCTGACAGGCCGCGAACAAGCGGTTCAAATGTGAGGCGGGACGCTTTAGGTGCCGACGGACTCTGGGGTCAAAGCGCGTAACGCTTCATCACACGCGGGCAGATCGGGGCATCATCCCAAAGCTTCCAGTCCTCAAAGCCCCGGCTTTGGTAATAGGCAAGGCCCCCGGCATTGTCGCTGCGGATCACCGCGACGATGGCCCCGTATCCCAGCGCGCCTGCCGCCGCGCTGGTGGCACGGAACAGGGCAGACCCGATGCCGATGCGCGTCTCTCCGAGCCGGACATAGGTCGCGATGTCGCAACAGTCAGCGGGCAGGCCGGGGTGCGGTTCGACATATTGAAACCCCAGAATCTGGCCGCCCTCATCTTCGGCCACATGCCAGGCCGACTTGTCCGGGGCCAGGTCCATCCAGTCGGCCAGATCATTGGCGCTGACGGGGTCGGAAACGGCGGTCGTCCCGCCCTGCGCAATGATCCCGTTCAGGATTTCGGCCATATCGCGGGTGTCCAGACGGCTGGCCGGTCGAGTTCTGATCATCAGAGGTCCCCCATAAGTGCCGCATGACGCGCGGTGAACTCCCGCCGCACCTCTGGCGCCGGGCGCAGCGTGATATCAAGCCCCGCGATCAGATCCGGGTCCGGATGGCCGAAAAAGCGGTCTGCCTCTTCCACGGAAAACCCGGCGATCTGCGTGGCCTCCATCCAGGCGCTGACCTTGTCGGCGCGCTTGATCTGGCGCTTGATCTTGACCGGAATGGTCGCCGGCAGGCCAAAGCGGATGTGGATCGCCCCTGTCAGTCGTTCATCCAGCGCTGTGTAATCCGGGCCTACAGCGGACTTCACGGGCGAGATCATGTCGCCGATCACATATTCCGGGGCGTCATGCAGCAAAGCGGCCAGCCGCCATTTCACCGGCGCATCGGGCCACAGACGGGAAAACAGCGCCTCGACCAGAAGCGAATGTTCGGCGACGGAATAGGCATGATCCCCCCGGGTCTGCCCGTTCCAGCGGGCGACAAAGGCCAGCCCATGGGCGATATCCTCGATCTCGATATCCACCGGAGTTGGGTCCAGCAGATCAAGGCGGCGACCGGAAAGCATACGCTGCCAGGCACGGGGCTGTTTGGGCATGATGGGTGTCTCATCCGGGGGAGGGGTGATCTTTGACGTTGCACAGAGTGCTGCCGCTTGCAACGTTTGTGCCCCTCTTGCGAGACTTCTGCACGGGGGACCTTTTGTTAAGCCGATTCTGATCTACGTTGCGACGTAAATGGAGGGATGATAGTCCCCGCCTCAACCTGAGAGATATGAATTGGAGTGCCGAAATGGCGAATGACTACATCGTAAAGGACATCGCGCTTGCCGCGTATGGCCGCAAGGAACTGGATATCGCCGAAACCGAAATGCCGGGCCTGATGGCACTGCGCACCGAATTCGGCGAGGCGCAGCCGCTGAAAGGTGCGCGCATCGTCGGATCCCTGCACATGACGATCCAGACCGCCTGCCTGATCGAAACACTTGTGGCGCTGGGCGCAGATGTACGCTGGGCGTCCTGCAACATCTTTTCGACCCAGGATCATGCGGCGGCGGCCATTGCCGCAGGCGGCACACCGGTCTTCGCGATCAAGGGTCAGACGCTGGTCGAACACTGGGATTACCTCGACCGGTCCTTCCAGTTCCCCGAAGGCGCGAACCTCATTCTGGACGATGGCGGCGATGCCACGCTTTATGTCCTGCTCGGCGCGCGGGTCGAGGCCGGCGAGACGGATCTGATCGAAGTGCCCACCTCGGAAGAGGAAGAAGCGATCTTTGCCCAGATCAAGAAACGCATGAAAGAAAGCCCGGGCTGGTTCACCAAGACCCGTGATGCGATCAAGGGCGTCTCGGAAGAGACGACCACCGGCGTGCACCGCCTTTATGATCTGCACAAAAAGGGCTTGCTGCCTTTCCCCGCGATCAACGTGAACGATTCCGTCACCAAGTCGAAATTTGACAACAAATACGGCTGCAAGGAATCGCTGGTCGACGGCATCCGCCGCGCCACCGACACCATGATGGCCGGCAAGGTTGCTGTCGTCTGCGGCTATGGCGACGTGGGCAAGGGTTCTGCTGCATCGCTGCGCGGCGCCGGTGCGCGGGTCAAGGTGACAGAGGTTGATCCGATCTGTGCCCTGCAGGCCGCGATGGACGGGTTCGAGGTGGTGCTGCTTGAGGATGTGCTGACAACCGCCGACATCTTCATCACCACGACCGGCAACAAGGACGTGATCCGGATCGAGCATATGCGCGAGATGAAGGACATGGCCATCGTCGGCAACATCGGCCATTTCGACAATGAAATCCAGGTGGCCAGCCTGAAGAACCACAAGTGGACCAACATCAAGGAACAGGTCGACATGATCGAGATGCCCAACGGGCACCGTCTGATCCTGCTGTCTGAAGGGCGTCTGCTGAACCTTGGCAATGCCACAGGCCACCCGTCCTTCGTGATGTCGGCTTCCTTCACCAATCAGGTGCTCGCCCAGATCGAACTCTGGACCAAGGGCGAAAACTACACCAACAGTGTGTACATCCTGCCCAAGCATCTGGATGAAAAAGTCGCGCGCCTGCATCTGGACCGTATCGGTGTGAAACTGACCAAGCTGAACGCCGAACAGGCCGCCTATATTGGCGTGACCCCCGAAGGTCCGTTCAAGCCGGAACATTACCGCTACTGATCCGTCCGGATTTTCGGAACTACCAGAACGCCGCCCCGATCCGGGCGGCGTTTTTTGTTTTGCCGCCCTCAAAGAACCCGAAAACACGGCGGGAACCGGCGGGGTTCTGCCGATCCCAGCGGGAGTCTTTGCCCGCGCGGGTAAACGGCGCAAAAAAAACCGCCTGCGCGAAAAAAAATTTGTTCGAAATCCAGTAATTTGCCATCTCAAAGCGTAACAGAGTCAAGAGGATGCGCGTGAACGCAAATGCCAACCGACTGGTTCCAATGAAAAAATTATGATGAGCGGAAACCCCCAAGCCCTTTCGAGCATTGTTCTGGCATACGTCACTGCACAGTAGGAGATGCAAAATGACACTTAAGAATATGATGCTTGGTTCGGCAATCGCAGCTCTCGTCGCTGGGGGTGCCATCGCACAGACTGCAGACACCACGCCCCCCACGGCCAGCACCTCGGACGAGGCGCCCGCAGTTGAGATGGACAACTCCACCACCATGGAGTCAGACACCCAAATGGGTACGGACGGTACGACTGCGCCGGACGCCGGTGCAACCATGGCGCCTGAATCCGACACGGCCACGGATGGCACGACGGACGGCATGATGGACACCGAAACCACCCCGACCTCGATCGCAGAAATGACCGTGGATGAGGTGGTCGGTACCGACGTGGTCGGCATCGACGACGAGTCGGTCGGCGAGGTTGACTATGTGGTCCAGCAGACGGACGGTCTGGCCTTTGTTGTCGGCGTCGGTGGCTTCCTCGGCCTTGGCGAATACACGGTGGCAATCCCTGCCGACCAGTTCTCGTTGAACGCAGATGGTGATTTTTCCCTGTCTTCGATGACCAAGGAAGACATCAAGACCCTTCCCGAGTTCACTGAAGACGGCGTTGAAGGCCTCGATGGGGATCTTGTGATCGGTGATCTGAACGCCTCGTAATAAGGCTCATTGATCACTTGGGATGGCGCGCCAACCGGCGCGCCATTTCCATTTTGGACCGTCGGGATACTGGTCTCCGGGAATGTCCGGAGGACTGAAAAACCGGATCGCCCGAAAAACTCTAAAAGCCCAAAAAACTCTAAAAGATTGTAATCACTTGGCGTTTGCCCTGCCTCACACGTTCCGGTAGTATGGTCAGACGAGGCCAGAACGGTCCGAACCTTTTCAGAACACGACCAGTGCTGTGGGAGCGCGAGGGGTGTCGGGGGGTTTCGGCTAGGTCGGAACCCCCCTTTTCATATGCGCAAGGCTCTTAACGTTCCGTTTCGCCCAGCTCGCAGACGATGCACCATTCCTCGGCACTTACCGGCTGAACGGATAGGCGTGCTGACTTGACCAATGCCATTTTGCTCAGGCGGGGATTATCCTTGCACATCTGCAAGGTGACCGGTTTGGCAAAGGGCCGCACCGCGCGGATATCGACGCAGTCCCAGCGGTCATCCGGCGCCTTGCTTTCGGGATGGGCCGTGGCGCAGACCTCGACAATGCCCACAACCGCCTTGTCCGACTGTGAATGATAGAAAAACCCCAGATCCCCCAGGGCCATCTCGCGCATGAAATTGCGGGCCTGATAGTTGCGCACGCCATCCCATTCCTCGCCCGTCTGCCCCTTGGCGACGGTATCGTCCCAGGACCAGCTGTCAGGCTCCGACTTGAACAGCCAGTATCTCATCCGCCGATGACCCGGTTCCAGACCACCAGCTCGACGCTTTCAAACAGTCCCGCGTGGCCATAGGGGTCGCCTTTGACCCAATCTTCGGCGGCGGCCATGTCTGGCACGTCCAGAATGACCAGGGATCCGGCCATTTCTCCGGCGCTGTCCAGCAGCGGGCCGGCCTGTTGCACCACATCGGATGATTTCAGATAGGCCACGTGGGCGGGCCGATTTTCCTGACGGATGGACAGGGCACCGGGTTTGTCCCGGGCGATCAGGGCAACAAGCATGGCAATTCCTCCTTGAACGGTTGTGACTGCACTCTGTGCAGCGCGGTGACGTTGAAACGCCGTGCGATCAGGGCCGTTTCCATTGCGTCAGGCGGCCCCTGCAGGTACCACCGTCTCATGCGGCTCACAATCCCGACCAGCCTGTTTGCGGGGGACAGATCATGACCGGAACGCGCCCGATCCTGCTGATGACGCGCCCCCGCGCCGCGTCCGAAGGCTTTGTTCTGGCGCTGCAGGGCGCGCGCGAGGTGGCGTTTGATCCGGTGATCAGCCCGCTGATTGGTGTGGATGCCTGCGGCACCCTCCCCGATATGCCCAGCGACGGAGGGGTCATTTTCACCTCGGCCAATGGCGTTGCGGCTTATGGCGCGCTGGGCGGTGCGGTGGTGGACACATGTTACGTTGTCGGCGCCGCGACGGCCGCAGCGGCGCGGCAGGCGGGGTTTGATCCGCTTTCGGCGGACGGTGACGCCGCCGCGCTGGTCCAACTGATCCTGCGCCAGCCGCCGACAGGCCCGCTGCTGCATCTGCGCGGCACTCATGCCAGGGGCAATATCGCACAAACGCTGAGCGATCTTGGGACAAGGACGCAAGAGGCGGTGATCTATGACCAGCCCCTGCTGGAGCTGACCGATCGCGCCCGCGCGGCGCTGAACGGAACGGCGCCAGTGGTTGTGCCGCTGTTCTCTCCACGCAGCGCCGAACGCTTTGCGGGCCTGCATTGCGGCACCGCACCGCTGTTGATTGTCGCGATGAGTCAGGCCATCCTGCAGGAAGTTGTTGATTTACGCGCGATTGCGAACATTGTGACTTCACAGCCGTCAGGCGAGGCGATGCAAAAGGCGGTATTGCAATTGCTTGCTTCGGCAACGAAGCTTGAGGGCTGGGATCACGCACAGTAAGGTCCTTGGAATTGACAACATCTTAAGTGCTTTAAGATTCGAAAGGGTGGAACCACGTGGCAGACGGAAAAAACTCCAAGGACACCTCGGATCAGATCTCCGGGCCGGACGAGCAAAAGACGCAAACCACTGATGTTTCCACAGAGGAAACGCAGTACACTGGCCCTGAACCGGTCGGTGCCGAACCCGATGATGGCATCCTGCGCAAGGATCCAGGGGCTGATTCGCCCCTCCCCGGCGCGGGGGACACCGCAGCGACCCCGGATGAAAAGACCGAAGGGGACGCACTGTCTGATGACCCGGCGATGACACCCGGAGCGGATGAAACCTCGACCGAGGCCACATTGGTTGAGGCAAGCCCCGAAGACACGCCACAGCCGGAACTCTCTGAAACGGACGTCGCCACCAACGAAGGTATGGCCCACCCTCCAGAGACCGAGGTCGAGCCGGAAACGGATCCCGAACCGGCGCCGGTCTTTGAAAAGTCCGCACAAACATCCAGCGAAACCGCCGCGCCGCAGGTAATCCGTGAAACCACCGTCGTGCGCAAGGCGGGATTCTTCCCGATGCTGATCGGTGGCGTTCTGGCCGCAGGCATCGGTTATGGTTATGCGCAATACGACAGTAACAGCTGGCCCTTTGGCCCCGGCTCTGATGATCCGTTCCGCGCCCAGACCACCGCAAGCCTTGAACAGCAGCGCGCCCAGCTTGACGATCTGACCGCGCGTCTGGGCAATACGGAAACAGTCGTTGGCGCATTTGACGTCTCGGAACTGACCAGCGCCGTGGCCAAGCTCGGCTCTCAGCTCAGTGATATGCAAAGTGAGATGTCAGGCCTGTCCGATCAGATCGGCCGGATGGAAGGTCGCGTGGTCGAACTTGAAAAGCGCCCGATGGAAGCGGCGCTCTCGCCCGAAGCCGTCGCCGCCTATCAGAAAGAGATGGATGACCTGCGCGCGGACATCGACTCCCAGCGCACCGAGATCCAGAATTTCGCAGCCGAGGCTGTTGCCGCCGAGCAGAATTCCGAAGTTCAGGCCAAACTCGCCACGTCTCGCGCAGCCCTCGCCAAACTGACCACGGCGCTGGAAAACGGCGAACCTTTCGAAGACCAGATTGCCGCGCTCCAAGGCAACAGCTCTGTCACCTTGCCCCCCGCGCTGAGCGGCGTTGCGGTGGACGGTGTGGCCACGCTGGGCGAACTGCTGGCGGACTACCCTGATGCGGCCCGCGCCGCACTTGCCGCCGCCCGCTCTGAGGCCGCGCCGCAAGAGGGCACCGCCAATCACCTGCTCAGCTTCTTCCGCGATCAGGTCGGCGCGCGTTCGGTCACCCCGCGTGAGGGTGCCGATGCCGATGCTGTCCTGTCGCGTGCCGAAGCAGCGCTGAAGTCCGGCGACGTCGCCGGATCACTGGCCGAGGTCACGACACTGAGCGAAACGGCTCAGGCGGCCATGGGCGATTGGATCGCAAAGGCAGAGTCGCGCGTTGGGGCACAAGGCGCGGCGGTCACGCTGACGCAGGAATTGAATCAGGAATAAGGGTCGGACAATGCTTTGGTCTCTCATAAAGATTGTGATCTTCGTCGCGATTGTCGCGGCACTGACTCTTGGCGCCGGGTATCTGATGGAAAGCTCGGGTGGTGTGCAGATCACCGTGGCCGGGATGGAATACACCCTCGGGCCGTTGCAATCGGTGCTGGCGGCGCTGGCGCTGGTGGTGCTGGTCTGGGTGCTGTTCAAGCTGGTCTCGCTGCTGATCGCGGTTCTGCATTTCCTCAATGGCGATGAAACCGCGCTGTCGCGTCATTTTGACCGCAACCGTGAACGCAAGGGTTATCAGGCGCTCAGCGAAGGTCTCATGGCGCTCGCCTCGGGCGAAGGCCGCGTTGCCATGGCCAAGGCGACCAAGGCGGACCGCTATCTCAACAAACCCGAACTCACCGATCTGATCACTGCGCAGGCCGCTGAAATGAATGGCGACCGCGCCAAGGCCGAACAGGTCTACAAACGGCTGGTCCAGCGCGACGCGACCCGTTTTGTCGGGGTGCGCGGCATCATGAAACAAAAACTGGCGCAGGGTGACACCGACACCGCGCTGCAGCTGGCCGAACGCGCCTTCGCCCTCAAACCCAAGCATGAAGAGGTGCAGGATGTTCTGCTCAAGCTTCAGGCGCAGAAGGCGGATTGGGTCGGCGCCCGCAAGACTCTGAATGCAAAGCTGAAATATGGCACCATGCCGCGCGACGTCTACAAGCGCCGCGATGCGGTTCTGGCCCTGTCAGAGGCAAAGGATGTGCTCGACAGCGGCAAGTCGATCGAAGCGCGCGAGGCGGCGATTGCCGCCAACAAATCCTCACCCGACCTGATCCCCGCCGCCTGCATGGCCGCCCGCGGTTTCATCGCCGAAGATCGCCCCAAGAACGCCGTGCGCCTGCTGAAAAAGGCATGGTCGGTGCGCCCGCACCCGGATCTGGCCGCCGCTTTTGCCGAAATCGTGCCCAATGAAACCCCTGCAGAACGCCTCAAGCGGTTCAAGAATCTGACGGCGATCCAGCCAGATCACCGCGAAACCCGCCTTCTTCTGGCCGAACTCAACCTCGCAGCCGAGGATTTTCCCGCCGCCCGCCGCGCCGTCGGCGATCTGGTGGAAAAGGAACCGGACACCCGCGTTCTGGCCATCATGGCCGCCGTCGAACGGGGCGAAGGGGCGCCGGATGCCGTTGTGCGCGGCTGGCTGGCCAAGGCACTGACCGCGCCGCGCGGGCCGCAATGGGTCTGTGACAACTGCAACAACATCCATTCGGAATGGACACCGGTCTGCACCAATTGCGCCGCCTTTGACACGCTGTCGTGGAAATCCCCGCCCCAGTCCGCAGACTACACCATGACCGCCAGCGCAGAAATGTTGCCCCTCGTCGTCGGATCCCGGGATGAAAATCTGCCCGCCGTGACAGATCCCGTCGATGCCGAGGTTCTTGACCCCCATTCGGACGAGATGCCCACCCGGGAAGAGGCAAAATAATCCTTTCCCCGGGGCATCACCGGTGCTAATAGCCCGCGCATCAGGGCCGCTGTAGCTCAGCTGGTAGAGCACATCATTCGTAATGATGGGGTCGGGGGTTCGAATCCCTTCAGCGGCACCAGTTTACTTCTTCCTTCCGCGCACGGCCTTTGCGGATCGCGGGTCCACTTGCAATCTTTCATACCGTGCCAATAGCGCGCCCGACGTGACCTTGCAGGACAGGGTCAACGCAGGCCGGCGGTCATCGCCTTGCGGCGCACCGGCGCAAAACCGCCTCTCCCACACGCATTTTACCCCGGACAAGCCTTTGCGATCAGCCTCATGGGTGGTCAACCTGTCGCAATGCGGCCGGTTGGGCTTGAGGCTGGTTCAGAAAACCCGCACAGATAGGGCGCTGCTTGTCTGACGGAACTGGAGGTCCCATTTGTCGCTCTTCCTGGTTGTTGCCTTGCCATTTCTGGGCGCCTTGTTGCCCGGGCTTCTGATCGGTGCGGGGCGTAAGGTCTGTGCCGGCACCACCTTTGCCGTCACGCTGACCGCGCTTGTGGGCCTCTTGTCGAACCTGCCCGCCTTGCTGCGCGGCGAGGTGATCGAGGCCCGCATCGACTGGTTGCCGGCCCTTGGCATGAACATGAACCTGATGATGGACGGGCTGGGCGCCTTTTTCGCCTGTCTGATCCTGGGCATCGGTCTGCTGATCATCGCCTATGCCCGCAGCTATCTGTCACGCGAAGACAACATGGGATCCTTCTTCACCTATCTGCTGCTGTTTCAGGGCGCGATGGTGGGGATTGTCCTGTCCGACAACATTCTTGTCCTGCTGGTGTTCTGGGAGCTGACTTCGCTGTCGTCCTTCCTGTTGATCGGGTACTGGAAACACCTGCCCGAAGGGCGGCAAGGCGCCAGAATGGCGCTGACCGTGACCGGCATGGGGGGCCTTGCGATGATCGGCGGCATGCTGATCCTTGGCCAGATTGCCGGCTCCTATGATCTCAGCGTCATTCTGACTCAGCGCGACCTGATCCAGGCCGATCCGCTTTATGTGCCTGCGCTGATCCTGATCTTGCTTGGGTGTTTCACCAAATCGGCGCAGTTCCCGTTCCACTTCTGGCTGCCACATGCCATGGCCGCCCCGACGCCGGTTTCGGCTTATCTGCATTCGGCGACGATGGTGAAGGCGGGGATTTTCCTCATGGCGCGGCTCTGGCCGGTGCTGTCGGGCACGCCCGAATGGTTCTACATCGTCACGACCGCCGGCCTCATCACCATGGTGCTGGGGGCGGTGATCGGTCTGTTCAAACATGACCTCAAGGCGCTGCTGGCCTTTTCCACTGTCAGTCACCTTGGCCTGATCACCATGCTGCTGGGCACGGGTACGGCGTTTGGGGCGATGGCGGCGGTGTTTCACATCCTCAACCACGCCACGTTCAAATGCGCGCTGTTCATGTCCGCCGGGATCGTCGATCACGAGGCGCACACACGCGACATCCGCCGCCTTGGCGGCCTGCGCCATCTGATGCCGGTGACCTTTGTCATCGCGACGATCGCGGCTCTGTCCATGGCCGGCATTCCGTTCTTCAACGGCTTCCTGTCCAAGGAAATGTGGCTCGAAGAGGTCTCGCATACCATGCTCTACGGGCCCGACTGGCTGGTGCCGGCACTGGCGACATTCGGCGCGCTGTTCTCGGCGGCTTATTCCTTTCGCTACATCGGCCACACCTTTCTGGGCGAAGAGAGGCATGATTACCCCAGCCATCCGCATGATCCGCCCGCAGGCATGTGGCTGCCCCCGGCGATCCTGACAGTTCTGGTGGTGCTGATCGGCGTGATGCCGTTCCTGGCTGAACCGGCGGTGAAATACGTAACGGCCGCGGTTCTGGGCGGGGTCTATGCCGTGCCGGACGTGCATTTTGCCCTGTGGCATGGCGTGACCCCGGCGCTGATCATGTCGATCATCGCTGTCACCGGCGGTCTGATCCTGCTCGCGCTCTTCTCTCCTCTCTCGAAACTGTGGGAGGCGACTCCTCGCCCCGAGGCAAAGGTGATCTTTGACGAGATCGTTGCCGGTTTCGTCCGACTGGCGCGCGAAACCACGCAGGTGCTGCACAACGGCGCCTTCACGCAATATGCCGGCATTATGACGCTTGCGATCATCGTCGCGGGTGGTCACGCTTGGCTGACCGGCAACAGCTTTGCCCCAACCCGCGATCCGATGCCGGTACATGCGATTGCGGCTGCGGGCTGGCTCGCGCTGGTGGTGGCGACCGCGTTCCTCGTGCTCAAGCACCGCAACCGTTTGCTGGCGCTGATCCTGATGGGGATCATCGGGCTGGTCGTGTCGGTCGGATTCGCCTATTTCAGCGCGCCGGACCTTGCCATGACCCAGATCTCGGTCGAGGTGGTGACCATCATTCTGCTGCTGCTGGCGCTGAACTTCCTGCCCGACACCACCCCCAGCGAAAGCGAACTCGGCAAGAAGCTGCGCGATGGCCTGATCGCCATTGCTGGCGGCGCGGCGGCGATGGCCTTTACCTACCACCTGCTGATGCGCGACTTTGTGGCGCCGTCGATTTCGGAATTTCACCTCGCCAATTCCTACAAGGGCGGCGGCGGCACCAATGTCGTCAACGTCATTCTGGTCGACTTCCGGGGCTTTGACACCTTTGGTGAGATCATCGTGCTGGGCATCGCCGCCATGGTCATCTTCGCCCTGACCGAGACGCTTCTGGGCGGGCCGGTGCGGGCGCGTCTGCTGAACCGTCTGCCGGACAAACCGCTGGCCGGGGACCGCCATCCGCTGATGATGGTGGTGCTGACCCGGGTGATGATGCCCGTGGTTCTGATGGTCGGCGTCTACATCTTCCTGCGCGGGCACAACCTGCCCGGGGGCGGCTTCATCGCCGGGCTGGTTGTCGCCATTGCGGTGGTGATGCAATACATGGCCAGCGGCTACAACTGGGCGACCGAGCGGCAGCGCTATCCGTATCACGGCATCATCGGTACCGGCGTGCTGATCGCCGGGCTGACGGGCATCGGCTCCTGGCTTTCGGGCAATGAATTCCTGACCTCGGCCTTTGGCTATTTCCGCATCCCCCCGATGGAGGAGTTCGAACTGGCAACAGCAGCGCTGTTCGACCTTGGCGTGTTCCTCGCGGTGTTGGGCGCCGTCATGCTGTCGCTGGAAAGCTTTTCACGGCTGGCGCGCCGCGCGCATGTCGAAGAGTCGGAGTTTGCGATGGATATCGATCCAAGCCGGGATGCACCGGAAAACACGTCCGGCCGAGCCGTGCCGGCCAATGATGGAAAGGGGGCCTGACCATGGAACTGCTGTTTGCCTCTTCCGTTGGCCTGCTGACGGCTGCCGGACTTTACCTTGTCTTCCGTCTGCGCACCTTTCCGGTGATCCTCGGCACTTCGCTGCTGACCTATGCGGTCAACCTGTTCCTGTTCGCCTCGGGCCGGCTGACTGTCGGCGCGCCACCGATCCTGATGGACGGCGTCACACGCTACACCGACCCGCTGCCGCAGGCCCTCGTGCTGACCGCGATCGTGATTTCCTTTGGCATGACGGCTGTGGTCGTCGTGATCGCGCTGGGGGCCTATCTTGGCGCGGATGATGACCATGTGAACGACCCGAAAGAAGAGGGGGCCGATACATGACCCACTGGATCATTGCGCCCATCATCCTGCCGGCGATGCTCGCGGCCTTCATCCTGCTTGTTGTACGCTTTCATCTGACCCTTGCGCGGACCTTCTCGGTGGCCGGTGTCGCGTCCCTGCTCGCCATTGCCGCGGGGCTCGCCTGGCGCGCCTCGGATGGCAGCATCGACATCTACCAGCTGGGCAACTGGTCGGCGCCCTTTGGCATCGTGCTGGTGGCGGACCGGCTGTCGACGATGATGGTGCTGCTGACCGCCGTGCTCGCCCTCTTCGTGTTGCTTTATGCCATCGGATCGGGCTGGGACAAACGCGGCCAGCATTTCCACGCCCTGTTCCAGTTTCAGCTGATGGGCATCATGGGTGCCTTCCTCACCGGCGACCTCTTCAACCTTTTCGTGTTCTTCGAGGTGCTGCTGATCGCCTCTTACGGGCTGATGATCCATTCGGGCGGCACCCGCCGACTGCGGGCCGGCACGCAATACGTGCTCTATAACCTGCTTGGCTCGACCCTGTTCCTGTTTGCGCTCGGCGCGATCTATGCGGAAACCGGCACGCTCAACATGGCCGATCTTGCCGGCCGTGTGGCCCAGATCGATCCCGGCAATTCCACCGGTATCCGCGTCGCGGCGGTGCTGTTGCTGATGGTTTTCGCGGTCAAGGCCGCCATCGCCCCGCTGCACTTCTGGCTCCCCTCCAGCTATGCAGAGGCACCGGCCCCCGTCGCCGCCCTGTTCGGCATCATGACCAAAGTCGGCGCCTATGCGATCATCCGGGTCTACACGATGATCTTTCCGCCGGATCTGGAAACCACTTCGGGCCTCTTTGGCATGTGGTTGCTGCCCGTGGCGCTGATTGGTCTGCTGATTGGCATGACCGGCGTGCTGGGCGCGAAAAAGCTCGACCGCTTGGTCGCCTTTTCGGTGATCGGCTCCATGGGGATGCTGATGACCTCGGTCGCGCTGTTCACCCCGGCGGGCATTTCGGCGGCGCTTTATTACGTGATCCACTCCACACTGGCGGCAGCGGCGCTGTTCCTGATCGCCGATCTGATCCGCTCGGGCCGGGGCGAGGCAGGGCTGGACCTGCGCGCCGCCCTTCCCATTCCGGGTGGTGCGATGATTGCCGCGCTGTTCTTTGTCGGGGCCATCGCCATGACCGGCCTGCCGCCGCTGTCGGGTTTCGTGGGCAAGCTGCTGATCCTGAACGCCTCTTTCGACACGCCGCTGATGTGGGTGACATGGGCGGTGATCCTTGGTTCCAGCCTGCTGGCCGTTGTCGGCTTTTCCCGCGCGGGCAGCGTGCTGTTCTGGAAATCGCACCAGCTCGCTGACCAGATCGCGGATGACTCCCTGCCTGATGATGAACAGGGGGCGCTGGAAACACGTGATCCCAAGGGGCATATCCCGGTGCTAGAGCTTGTCTCGATCGGGGCACTTCTGGCGCTTCTGGTGGCGCATACCGTGTTTGCCGGCCCGGTGACACGCTACATGGGCGCCACCACAGCGCAGCTCTTTGCGCCAGAGCCTTACATCCGCGCCGTTCTTGACGCGCCGGGCAAGGATATGTCCAGGGACGCGTATCACGCCGAAGAGGACGGTGCTGCCGAAGGCACCGCCACATCAGAGGGAGGAAACTGACCATGCAACGGGCGAGACGCTCCATACTCCCGCATCCCTTCCTGACCTTTGTGCTGATCGTGGTCTGGTGCCTGCTGGCGGGCGGCATTTCCCTGGGCACGGTCGTCTTTGGCACCATTTTGGGCCTGTTGATCCCGCAGGTGACGGCGGCCTACTGGCCCGACGCCCCCAGACGCGTGCACCCGGTCAAGATCACGCTCTATGTGCTGCTTGTGCTCTGGGACATCCTCATCGCGAATATCGAGGTGGCTTGGATCGTGTTGACCAAGAAAAATCGCGACATGCGCTCGATCTGGGTGACCATCCCGCTCGAGCTGCGCACGCCCGAGGCGATTGCCATCCTTGCAGGCACCATCACCCTGACCCCCGGCACCGTGACGGCAGACATGTCCGACGAAGGTCACTGCCTGCTGATTCACGCGCTGAACGCTGATGACGCAGACGCCGTGCGGGATGACATCAAGAACCGTTACGAACGTCGGCTCAAGGAGATTTTCGAATGATCGCCCCTGACAGGCTCTATGATCTCGCCCTTGTCTTCGCCTTTTGCGCCGTGTCGCTGGCACAGCTTCTGGCCATGGTCCGGCTGGTGATCGGCCCGGATGTCACCGACCGCATCCTTGCGCTCGACACGATGGTTGTCGATGCCATCGGCCTGATCGTGCTGCTGGGCATCGCCCAGGGGACAGAGATCTATTTCGAGGCCGCGCTGATCTTTGCCATGCTCGGCTTTGTCTCCACCGTCGCCTATGCGCGCTTCATCCTGCGGGGGGACATCATCGAATGACACTCACCGATCTGATCGAAATCGTCATTGCCGTCGCGCTGGTCATCGGCGCGGTCTTCACCCTTATCGGCTCTGTCGGCCTGATGAAACTCGACACCGCAATGAAACGCATGCACGCCCCGACCAAGGCGGCAACACTGGGCATCGGCGCGCTTCTCATGGCCTCGATGATCCATTCCTTCGCCTTTGGCAGCGGCTCGCTGAAAGAAGTGCTGATCATGGCCTTCCTTTTCGTAACAGCCCCCATTTCGGCCAATTTCATTGCCAAGGTGGCGATCCACCGCGGTCAGGACGTGCCGCCGCCGTCACCGCCCAATGATCAGACCTGGTCCACCCTCAACCCGCTGGACGAAGCCATTGACGATCCAGAGTTGCCGACAAGGTCCTGACCTCTGGCCGGTCGCCTGGGCGCGGCTTTGCCGGGACATCCTGTTTTCGCAGAAAATTCTGGCCCCTTTCGCCGTGATCCCCTAGCGTCACGGCACAGGTATCACGAAGGCGCCGCATGGCCCGGACACAGCCACAGATCGACACATCACCAAAGGTTTCGGACCAGGTCCGCAAGACCACCTGTTACATGTGCGCCTGCCGCTGCGGCATTGACGTCCACCTGAAGGCTGGCAAGGTCGCCTATATCGAAGGCAACCGCGATCATCCCATCAACAAGGGCGTGCTCTGTGCCAAGGGCTCTGCCGGCATCCTGCAGCACAACGCGCCCTCCCGCCTGCGCGCGCCCCTGCGCCGCACCGGCCCGCGCGGCTCGGGTGAGTTCGAGGAAATCTCCTGGGACGAGGCGCTGAAAACAGCTGTCAGCTGGCTCAAACCCATCCGCGAAACCGCGCCGGAAAAGCTCGCCTTTTTCACCGGGCGCGACCAGTCGCAAAGCTTTACCAGCTTCTGGGCGCAGCAGTTCGGCACCCCCAACTACGCGGCGCACGGCGGGTTCTGCTCGGTCAACATGGCCACCGCCGGCATCTACACCATGGGCGGCGCCTTCTGGGAATTCGGCGCGGCCGACTGGGACCATACCAAACTTTTCATGCTCTTCGGCGTGGCCGAGGATCACGACAGCAACCCGATCAAGATGGGGCTGGGCCGGCTCAAGGAACGCGGCGCCAAGGTGATCGGCGTCAACCCCATCCGCACCGGTTATAACGCCATCGCCGATGAATGGGTCGGCATCACGCCGGGCACCGACGGGCTGTTCATCCTCGCGCTGGTGCATGAACTGCTCAAGGCCGGGCAGATCGACCTCGATTACCTGTCGCGCTACACCAACGCGCCGGTCTTGCTGAACTCTGACGCGAAATCCCCCGATTTTGGCCTGTTCCTGCGGGATGAAGACGGCACGCCGCTGGTCATTGACCGCAACACCGGCAAGCCTGCCGCCTTTGATCAACCCGGCATCCGCCCCGACCTTGCCGGCCGGCACCGCCATGCCGGCGTGACCCACCGCCCGGTCATGCACCTGATCGCGGAACGTTACCTCGACCCGTCCTACAGCCCCGACGCTGTCGAGACCCGCTGCGGCATCCCCGCCGCCCGCATCCGCCGCATCGCCGCTGAACTGGCGCAGACCGCCTTTGGCGAACCGGTAATCCTCGACCGCCCCTGGACCGATTTCCGCGGCGAACACCACGCTCAGATGATCGGCCGCCCTGTCAGCTTTCACGCCATGCGCGGGGTTTCCGCCCATTCCAACGGGTTCCAGACCGCCCGCGCCCTGCATGTGCTGCAGATCCTGCTCGGATCGGTCGAAACCCCCGGCGGTTTCCGCTTCAAACCACCCTATCCCAAACCGGCCACGGCGCATCCAAAGCCCCATTGCAAGACCACCGCCAATGCCCCGCTTGACGGCCCGCATCTGGGGTTCGTGCAAGGCCCCGAGGATCTGGCGCTGAAGGAAGACGGCACCCCGGCTCGCATCGACAAGGCGTTCACGTGGGAAAACCCGATGTCCTCCCATGGGCTGATGCACATGGTCATCTCGAACGCCCATGCCGGCGATCCCTACCGGATCGACACGCTGTTCCTCTACATGGCAAACATGGCGTGGAATTCGTCGATGAACACGCGCGGCGTGATGGAGATGCTGACCGACACGCAAGAGGATGGAACCTACAAGATCCCCCACATCCTCTATTCCGACGCCTACAGTTCGGAAATGGTGGCCTATGCTGATCTGATCCTGCCTGACACGACCTACCTTGAACGGCACGACTGCATCTCGCTGCTCGACCGGCCCATATCGGAACCGGACGCCGCCGCAGATGCCATCCGCTGGCCGGTGGTAGAGCCCGACCGCGATGTGCGCGGCTTTCAGTCGGTGCTCTGCGATCTGGGTCACCGTCTGGCCCTGCCGGGCTTCACCAATGCGGATGGCACAGCGACCTATGCAGATTACGCTGACTACATCATCAACCACATGCGCAAACCCGGCATCGGCCCGCTGGTCGGCTTTCGCATGGGCGATACCGGCCTGAAAAATGGCCGGGGAGAGCCGAACGCCGCGCAGATCGACAGCTATATCGCAAACGGCGGCTTTTTCACCATGCACGTCCCCGAAGAGGCCAGTTATTTCAAACCCTGGAACACTGCCTATCAGGACTGGGCGGTGTCCATGGGCTTCTACGACAAACCGGAACCCTACCTCTTTCAGCTCTACGTCGAACCGCTGCGCAAATTCCAACTCGCGGCACTGGGGCACGGCGACCGCCAGCCGCCCGACCACCTGCGCGGGCGCATCCAGCTGACCTTCGATCCCCTGCCGATCTGGTATCCGCCGTTGTCGGATGGTCACGAGGATCCCGTGGAATTCCCGGTCCACGCGCTGACGCAGCGCCCCATGGCGATGTACCATTCCTGGGGATCGCAAAACGCCTGGCTGCGTCAGATTCACGGCCACAATCCGCTCTATCTGCCAACGAAGCTGATGGTCCGGCACAGACTGAAAGACGGCGATTGGGTCCGCGTCACCTCCAGCCACGGCGAAATCACCGTGCCCTGCGCCCATATGGCGGCGCTGAACGAAAACACAGTCTGGACCTGGAACGCGATCGGCAAACGCAAGGGCGCCTGGGCGCTGGACAAGGACGCGCCCGAGGCTACCAAGGGCTTTCTTCTGAACCACCTGATTCACGAGCTGTTGCCCCCCAAGGGCGACGGGTTGCGATGGGCCAATTCGGACCCGATCACCGGTCAGGCCGCCTGGTTCGACCTGCGCGTGAAGATCGAGAAATCCGTGGCGCCGGACGAATCCCAGCCGGTCACCTCCCCGCAGGCCTCGCCGGTCCCGGCAGCACCCAAATCCCTGCGCTGGAAGGTCGGCCTATGAGCACCCAAAACTTTTCTAAAAAGTTTTGCCAAAAGTCTTTCCAAGACTTTTGGGGCCCGCCGCCCGGGTCCACACCGCTGCCATACGAAAACCATACCCTTTCCATACGCTTTCCAGACAGCCCGAAATGACCGATCTGCCCAAATCCACCACCCGCAAGCTCGGCCTCGTGATCGACCTCGATACCTGTGTCGGCTGTCATGCCTGCGTCATTTCCTGCAAGGGTTGGAACACAGAAAATGACGGCGCGCCCCTGTCGGATCAGGACCCTTATGGCGCAGACCCATCCGGCACATTCCTCAATCGTGTGCATTCCTACGAGGTCCAGCCAGACACAGGTCCGGCCCAGCTTGTCCACTTTCCAAAGTCTTGTTTGCATTGCGAAAATGCCCCCTGCGTCACGGTCTGTCCCACGGGGGCCAGCTACAAGCGTGTCGAGGATGGCATCGTTCTGGTCAACGAAAAGGACTGCATCGGCTGTGGTCTCTGCGCCTGGGCCTGCCCCTACGGCGCACGCGAACTGGACGCCGCCGCAGGCGTGATGAAGAAATGCACCCTCTGCGTCGACCGCATCTACAACGAAAACCTGCCCGAAGAAGATCGCACCCCCGCCTGCGTGCGCACCTGCCCCTCGAACGCGCGCCATTTCGGGGATTTCTCTGACCCGGAAAGCCACGTTTCTCAACTGGTTAGGGACCGCGGCGGCATGGATCTCATGCCCGAACAGGGCACGCTGCCGGTCAATAAATACCTGCCGCCTCGGCCCAAGGATGACTGGGCGGATAGCTCCGTTCTTGCCCCGTTCCTGACTCCGGTGGCTGACGAACCGCGCGGTTTCCTCGGCTGGCTGGATAAGGCTCTGGACAAGATCTGACATGAATCCCGCCCCCTCGATCATCGCCTTCACAACCTTCTCGGGCCTCGGCTTCGGCCTCTTGTTCTGGCTCGGCATGGATCCGACACCGCCCCGGGGTTGGGTGGCTTTTGTGTTCTTTTTCATAGGGTTTGCACTGGCGCTTGGCGGGCTTGCCGCCTCGGCCCAACACCTTGGCCGCCCCGAACGCGCGCTCAAGGCCTTCTCGCAATGGCGCAGCAGCTGGCTCTCGCGTGAGGCGTGCTGTGCCGTCGCGGCCCTTGTCACAATGGGCCTCTACGCGGCAGGGCTCGTCTTTGCGGATGTCAAAATCCCGCCGCTGGGCTGGCTCGGCGCGGCACTCTCATTGGGCACCGTCTTCACCACCTCGATGATCTACACGCAGCTGAAAACCGTCCCGCGCTGGCACAACCGTTTGACTCCTTTGCTGTTTCTCAGCCTGTCGCTTGCCGGCGGCGCGCTTCTCTCCGGGCGGGTGACCCTGTCTTTGGCGCTAATCCTGATTGTCGGCGCGCTGCAGGTCGTCTGGTGGCGGATCGGTGACAAGGCGCTGCAGGCCTCGGGCACAACCCTGGGTACCGCCACGGGGCTGGGGGATGGGGGCCGCGTGCGCGCGTTCGAGCCGCCGCACACCGGCACCAACTATCTGCTGCGTGAAATGGTCTATGTCGTCGCACGCCGCCATGCGCGCAAATTGCGGGGGATCGCGCTGATCCTGATGATGGTGCTGCCGATCCTGCTGCTGCTGGCCCCGTTTCACCACATCACGGCACTTCTCGCCCTGCTCAGCCATGTCACGGGCGTGCTCACCGCCCGCTGGTTGTTCTTTGCCGAGGCAGAGCATGTGGTCGGCCTGTACTATGGAAAACGCTAGGCCCAACGCTGAAATCAATCGTTATTTCAGCGTCGGCCATGCACCGGTCAGGATTAGCGACCATTCAGCCAGCGCCCGAACCGGCCGCGTTTCTCGGCAAGGGAATCGCCCGCAGCCTCCAGCCCTTCGCTCATATCCGCCAGCACAGGGTTGATGCGGTTGCGTTTGAACCGGCGCCAGCGTGACCAGATTGCCCAGAAGAACGCCGCCAGAAGCGTCAGGATGATGATGTTGACCCAGGGAATAATGGTGACGTCCGGTCCGTCCACGGCCCGGATCGCGATTGCATTCGGGTAGATCGAAAAGAACTCGTTGCGCCAGCCGTAATGGGTCAGCATGGCCCATTGCGGATCTGCGGCGGTCGAACGCAGATCAGACGCCTCGGCCTGCAGGTTTGCGGTGTCGAATTTGAAATAGGGTGGCCAGCCCCAGCCGGTATCCTCGTTGCGGTAGACCATCACGTCATCCCCGGCGCGCCGAGTCTGGATAAAGAACACATCGCGGCTGCCCATCGTCACATCAGTGCCCGCATCCGCCTGCGCCCAGAACCAGCTGTTTGCACCGGGGTCGACACGCTTTCCATAGGTGTCGGAGACGCGCACAATGTCATGCTGCGGCAGCGTGTAATGCAGAACAGACCCCACAAAGCCCCAGAACAGCAGGATAAAGACCCATTTGACGTAGACCATTGCGGTCTCCTCTCAGTAGAAATTGACGAGGTAGATGATCATCCCCATCAGTAAGATTGGCACCACATAGACCCCCAGGATCAGCTTGCGCCGCAGCGATCCGTCATATTCCTCCAGCCCCTGCTGAACAAAGACATCTCTGTCGCCGCTGCCAACCGCATCCCATTCCGCCATCAGCTTGCCGCGTCTGACAGAGCGGGAATAAAGCGACAGGGCGATATAGACCAGCGTGAGCACACCAAAACCGCCGATCAGCAGTTCCAGAAAGGCGATCATCTGCTGGTCTCCTTCACATGGCCCGGAACGGCGCAGCGTGCGCTCGGTTCATCTCTCTGACAGTCGGCTCACAGTATCCCTTGTGATGTGAGTTTCACGCAGGGCCTGTGCGACCGCCTCTGTCGGATCATACGGGATGTGGGAGGTGAAATGTTGATTTACATCTCAGTCAGGCCGAAAAACCGCTGCCGCCACGGTGAACCCTCTGATCGGCAGATCACCGCCGCGCTCAGTCGGGTTTCAGTGCGCCGCGTAGTTTGCGCAGCTGCAGTTGCAGCGCCAGCAGCTCTGCCATGCTCAGCCCCGTCGCCGCAGCGGCGCAGCCGGGCACATGGGCGGCCTGCGCCTCTTGCGCGCGCCCGGCCTCGGTCAGGTCCACCGAAACCCGGCGTTCATCCGCGCCATCGCGGCGGCGTTGCACCAGCCCCATGCCCTCAAGCCGCTTCAGCATCGGCGTCAGCGTGTTTGAATCCAGCCCCAGCCGCCGCCCGATTTCCCCGACGCTCAGTGGTGCCGCCGCCCAAAGGGTCAGCATCGCCAGATATTGCGGATAGGTCAGACCCAGCGGCGCAAGCAAGGGCTTGTAGATCCGTCCGAACGCATGGTTCGCGGCATATAGGTCATAGCACAGCATGTGCTCCAGACCGGTGGGGGACTGATCAGCTTTGTTCATTCGGTGAAATTATATCGTGCGCGATTTAATCGCAAGCCTTGACGTGATCATATGAGCGCTATAAGTATCGCACACGATTTAAACGTACACGATACAAAAGGTGGAACCCCATGCCGACCAAGATCCTGTATTCGACCAGCGCAACCTCAAGCGGCGGTGGCCGCAACGGCCACACCCAGACCGACGATGGCACGCTGTCGTTTGACCTGACGGTGCCCAAGGAAATGGGCGGCGCCGATGGCACGGGCGCCAACCCGGAAAAGCTGTTCGCGGCGGGTTATGCGGCCTGTTTCATGGGGGCGATGCGCTTTTATGCGGGCCAGAAAAAGGTGACCGTGCCCGATGACGCCAAGGTGCATGTCACCGTCGGCATCGGCCCGCGCGACGATTCCGGCTTTGGCCTCGACATCCAGATCAAGGTTGATCTGCCCGGCCTCGACCCCGAGGTGGCACAGGATCTGATCGACGGCGGCCACCACGTCTGCCCCTATTCCAACGCGATCACCAAGGGTCTGACCATCACGCCCGAACTGGCCTGATCCTGTCTTCTTGTAACCAGTGCCACCCCGCCAGCCTCAGCGCTGTGCGGGGTTTCTTTTGTCCGTCGGCGCGCCCGTTTCACAAGGAAATTTGGCCTCAGCCCTTTCGATGCGGCCCGATCAGTGCGGCCGCGGAAAGCATCAGGCCTGACACGGTGGCGATCATTCCGGCGGCAGACACCGCATTGCTGCCGCCAAACCAAAGCGGCCCATAGCCAGCCAGCACATAGCCCAGGATCGCCGACAGCACGGCAAACGCCACGCTCCACCAGATCTGCGCAGCCAGTCGGTTGGTCATCATCCGCGCCGTGGCGGGCGGGCAGATGAACATCGCGATCACGATGATCGACCCCACCGCATCAAAGGCGGCGACAGCGGCAATGGCGGCGGTGATGACAAGACCAAGGCTGAGCAGTTGTACCGGAATCCCCATTGTCCGCGCAAACCCTTCGTCAAAGGTGGCCATCTTCAGCGGCCGCCAGAAGATCCAGGTGCACAGCGCCACCACTCCCAGCGTCAGCGCCATGCGCGGCAGTTCGGGCGGCAGACCCCGCAGCGCAACCGGATCCAGCAGCGACGCCCAGCCCATGCCGTCCAGCCAGATCAGGCTTTCCAGATTGCCGTACAGCGCATGTTCGACATCCAGATGGACCGACGCCGTGTCGGATTGTTCCAGCAGCAGCACCCCTGCGGCGAACATCGCCGTAAAGATCACCCCCATCGCGGCGCCACTGTCGACCCGGCCCAGACGTCGGATCGTCTCGATCAGCACGACGGCGACCAGCGCCGCCCCGGCAGCCCCCAGCATCATCGGCCAGGCCGCAATGCGCCCGGTCAGCAGAAAGGCGACGATGATCCCCGGCAGCACCACATGGCTGATCGCATCCCCGATCAGCGACTGACGACGCAGCAGCAGGAAATTGCCGGGCAGGGCGCAGGCCACGGCGGCAAAGATGCCGATCAGCAGCGGCGCGAGCGACAGCATGACAAATTCAGCCCCCATCAGACCACCCTCGGGCTTGCGTTGATGCGCCGGTCCAGTTCCGCGATCTGGTCCTGGGTCAGCACATCCAGGATCAGGGTCAGCCCGTCGTCGCGGGTCGAAAGCTCGGACAGATGCATGCTCGACCGCAGCGCCTGCCAGCGGGTCTCGTCCCGCAGGGCAGCTGCGGCACGGCTGTGCCCCTCGGGTGTGGGCACACCATCGGCACGGACCAGCCCGGCGCGGCGCAGCAGGCGCCGGGTCATCGCCTCGTACACTGGCTGTTGCCGGGCAAGGGCCAGCAGACCCTGCCGCAGATGCACCTGCCGCTGATAGGCGCGGTGACGCAGGGCAGACGACAGAACACCACGCCCCGGCGACAGCAGCAGTGAGCCCACGAAAAATCCAAAGCCCACCAGCACGATGATCGGCCCCGTCGGAAGCCCCGGCGCCGTGGCCGACACCGCCGCGCCGATATAGCCCGACAGCCCCCCGAACAGCCCGGCCAGCAACACCACGCGATCCGCCCGGTTGGACCAAAATCGCGCGGTGGCAGCGGGTATGATCAGCAGGGCTACGATCAGGATCAGCCCGACGACCTTCAGCCCCACTACCGTGATCGCCATGACCAGTGTCATGATGGCAAGGTCCATGCGCTGCACGTTTATTCCCTGCGTTTGCGCATATCCAGGATCAAACGCCACCAGCAGCAGCGGGCGGCGCAGGGCAAGCGCACAGGCCAGCACGCATAGCCCCCCGGCGGCAATCAGCAGCGCGTCGCTGAACAGCATTCCGGCGGTGGACCCCAGCAGAAAGCTCTCCAGCCCCGCCTGACGCCCGGCGGACAGGGTCTGCACCACCGTCAGCAGCACGATGCCAAAGCCAAAGAACACCGACAGCACCGCCCCGATGGCCGCATCCTCGGCCAGCCGCGTGTGCCGTGTCAGCCAGGACAGGCACAAAAGTCCGGCCCAGGCCGACAGCGCCGAACCAGCCATGAGCCCGGCAAGGTTGCGCCCATCCCCTCCCATGGCCACCATCAGCATAAAGGCCAGCGCGAGCCCGGGCAGGGTGGCATGACTGACCGCATCGGCCACAAGCGCGCGTTTGCGCAGGAAAAGAAACGTGCCCGTCGCCCCGGCGGCAAGGCCAAGTGTGGCTGATCCCAGCGTGACCAGCGTGGCATTATAGCCGATCTGCAGGAACAGCGCGTCAATCAGCATCAGGCGTCCTGCGTCAGTTGCGTGATCTGCCCGTCGGCAAGGCGCCCGCCATAGGTTGCCTGCACGGTTTCGGGGGTAAAGGCTGTGCTGATGGGCCCCTCGCCCATCTTGCGGCGGTTGATCAGGAAAACATTGTCGAAATAGGCGCGCACTGTGGACAGGTCGTGGTGCACGGCAACCACAGTCTTGCCCTCGGCCCGCAGGCTTTTCAGCACATCAATGATGGCGCGTTCCGTCGCGGCATCGACCCCGGCAAAGGGTTCGTCCAGCAAATAAAGGTCTGCGCGCTGGGCCAGAGCACGGGCCAGAAAGACGCGTTGCTGCTGCCCGCCGGACAGCTGGCCGATCTGCCGCGCGGCAAAATCCTCCATCCCCACGCGGTCCAGACAGTCCTTGGCATGCCGGATATGGTGCCCTCGGACACGGCCCAGCAGGCCAAGGTCGCGGTAAAGCCCCATCAGGACAACATCCAGAACCTCGGTCGGGAAATCCCAGTCGACACTGGCGCGCTGGGGCACATAGGCGATGCGCTGGGCCTGTTCTGCAAGCGGCTGACCATAGACGGTGATCCGGCCTGACAGCGGTCGCACGATGTTCAGCGCGGCCTTCAGCAGGGTGGATTTGCCCGCTCCATTGGGGCCGATGATCGCGGTCATCGCGCCGTCCTGCACGGTCATATCCACAGAAAACACCACCGGCTGTTCACCATAGGACACGGTGAGGCCGCGAATGCACAGAGGGCTTTGATCCGGATCGCTCCGGGGCAGGGCAAGGGTCATGTTGCACCCCGCAGTTGGCCGGCCATGCCCGTTGCGGGGATCTCGGCGCCCAGGGCGCGGGCGATCACGGTCACGTTGTGGTCGATCATGCCAAGATATGTGCCCTCATAGGTGCCCGGCTCGCCCATGGCGTCGGAATACAGCTCTCCGCCGATCTGAACGGTGTGCCCCTGTGCGGCGGCACCCTCGATCAGGGCGCGGATGTTGCGGTCCGAAACAGAGGTTTCGACAAAGACCGACCCGATCCGGCGGCGCACCAGTGTATCCACCAACGTGCCGATGCGCTGCAATCCGGCCTCGGAGTCGGTCGAGATTCCCTGGATGCCAAGAACCTCGAACCCGTACTGTCGTCCGAAATAGCTGAACGCATCATGGGCCGTGACAAGCACACGCTTGCCCTCGGGCACCTTGGACAGGGCTTCGGTGGCATAGGTGGACAGGGCGTCGATTTCGCTGACATGGGCCGTGGCATTTGCCTCGAACGTCGCGGAAAGGTCGGGGCGCGCTGCGATCATCGCGTCCCGCGCGGCCAGCACGGCGGCGCGCCAGATATCGGGAACCATCCAGATATGCGGGTCCGGGCGGCCTTCGTACTCCGCGTGGTGAAGCAGCTGGTCCTTTCCAACCGCCTCGCCGATGGCGACGACCTGAGTGCGGTCGCCAAGGCGCAGCAGAAACTCCTGCATCTGCGCCTCAAGATACAGGCCATTCCACAACACCAGATCAGCGCGCGTTAGGGCAACAATATCTGTACGGGTTTGCCGGTAACTGTGTGGGTCAACGCCGGCCCCCATCAGTGCGCTCACTTCTACCGCGTCCCCCCCGATTCGGCGCGCGGCATCGGCGATCATGCCGGTTGTGGCGGTGATGGACAGCTTGCCTTGGGCAAGCCCCATTGCGGGCATCAGGGCCGTTCCGGCAATGCCAAGAAGAAGAGAGCGGCGATCAAGGGGCATGGTCAAATCATCCTGTTGCTTGGCTTGAATATGAGAGTCATTCGCAAATAGTCAACATTTTTGCGAATGATTCTCAATAAACCAGGGATGAGTCACAGCCGTGCCGCTAAAATGCGCATGGGATGGCGTTGCGTTGCGCTTGAAGTCGGGCGAAACCGCCGCCACAATTGTGTAAACGGCGCGACGACGGAGGAAACCATGCCGGAACACGGGCCGCAACACAGGCAAACCGGGCAGGGCGAAGCTCAGCCTGATGCCAAAAACCTGCCGCAGACGGTCGAACAGCGCAATCCCGGGATCCCGCTGGATCTGGATTGGGTGATGCGGGCAACGGCGAACCGATCCGCAATCGAACGGCGTGCGGCCTCTTTGCCCGGGCGTCGATCGCTCAAGAAGGATCATCAGGCGGCCTGGCTTGCGCGAGCGATCTCCTGCATCGACCTCACCACGCTGGCCGGGGATGACACGCCGGGCCGGGTACAGCGCCTCTGCGCCAAAGCACGTCAGCCGGTGCGGGCGGATCTGCTCAAAACGCTGGGCCTGCCGGGGCTGACCGTCGGCGCGGTTTGTGTCTATCACGACATGATTGCCCCTGCGGTGACGGCGCTGGCGGGGTCGGGGATTCCGGTGGCTGCGGTGTCTACGGGGTTTCCTGCCGGTCTGTCACCCTTCCATCTACGCCTCGCAGAAATTGGCGAGAGTGTCGCAGCGGGCGCAGCCGAGATCGACATCGTGATCTCACGCCGCCATGTTCTGACCGGGAACTGGCAGGCTTTGTATGAGGAAATGCAGGCCTTTAGGGCGGCCTGTGGCAACGCGCATGTGAAGGCGATCCTGGCAACGGGCGAGCTTGGGACCCTGCAGAATGTGGCCCGGGCCTCGCTGATCTGCATGATGGCGGGGGCGGATTTCATCAAGACCTCGACCGGCAAGGAACCGGTTAACGCCACCCTGCCAGTGACGCTGGTGATGCTGCGGGCGATCCGGGATTATCACGACGCAACGGGCGTCCGGGTCGGCTACAAACCCGCCGGCGGGATTTCCAAGGCAAAGGATGCGGTGACTTACCTCGCGTTGATCAAGGACGAGTTGGGGGGGCGCTGGCTGCGCCCCGATCTGTTCCGCTTTGGCGCATCATCCCTGCTGGGTGATATCGAACGACAGCTCGAACACCATGTGAGCGGCGCCTATTCGGCGGGCTGGCGGCATGCGATAAGCTGAAGCACCCGTTGCAGCGTCGCAATGTGCGTATTTGGAAAGAGAAGAAAAGATGGGCGTGAGCGAGATATTCGAAACGATGGAGTATGGTCCCGCGCCCGAAAGTGCGGCGGAGGCACAGGCCTGGCTGGCCGAGCGGGACGGCCGGTTCGGGCATTTCATCGACGGCGCCATGACCCAGCCGGGCCGTGGATTCGAAAGCCGCAATCCCGCGACGGGCGCGGTGCTGGCCCTTATCACGCAGGCAACCCAAGCAGATTTGGATGCGGCCGTTGCGTCGGCACGGCGTGCCCAAGGGGATTGGGCGGATCTTGGCGGTCCCGCACGGGCGCGATACCTCTATACCCTTGCAAGGCTGTTGCAGAAACATGCGCGGCTGTTCGCGGTGCTCGAAACGCTCGACAATGGCAAGCCGATCCGCGAGAGCCGGGACATTGATGTGCCCCTTGCGCAGCGGCATTTCTACTATCACGCCGGGATGGCGCAGCTGATGGAGTCCGAGCTGCCCGGGCGCGTGCCTCTGGGCGTCTGCGGGCAGATCATCCCGTGGAACTTTCCGCTGCTGATGCTGGCCTGGAAGGTCGCACCGGCCCTTGCCATGGGCAACACCGTGGTCCTGAAACCGGCCGAATATACTTCGCTCACGGCGCTGCTGTTTGCGGATATCTGCCAACAGGCGGGTCTGCCCAAGGGCGTTGTGAACATTGTGACCGGCGACGGCACGGTGGGTGAGATGATCGTGGGCGCAGATGTCGACAAGATCGCCTTTACCGGCTCGACCGAGGTGGGGCGCAAGATCCGCGTCGCGACCGCCGGTTCAGGCAAAGCGCTGACGTTGGAGCTGGGCGGCAAAAGCCCCTACATCGTGTTCGAGGATGCGGATCTGGATTCGGCGGTCGAGGGGCTGGTGGATGCGATCTGGTTCAATCAGGGGCAGGTCTGCTGTGCCGGATCGCGCCTGCTGGTGCAGGAAGGTATTGCCGCGCGGTTTTACGCGAAACTGCGCGCCCGCATGGACGGGCTGCGGATCGGTGACCCGCTCGACAAGTGCATCGATCTGGGTGCCATTGTCGACCCGGTGCAACTGGCGCGGATCCGGGCACTTGTCGATTCCAGCGATGGTGAGGTTTATCAACCGGCGACGCCCTGTCCCGAAGGATGCTTCTATCCGCCGACGCTGATCACCGGTCTCAGCCCGGTGTCCCCCTTGATGCAGGAAGAGATCTTTGGCCCGGTACTGGTGGCGACCACCTTCCGCACACCGTCCGAGGCGGTCGAGATTGCCAACAACACGCGCTACGGTCTGGCGGCGAGCGTCTGGAGCGAGAATATCAATGTCGCGCTGGATATCGCACCAAAACTGGCCGCAGGTGTGGTCTGGATCAACGGTGCCAACTTGTTCGACGCCTCGGCGCCCTTTGGCGGCGTGCGCGAGAGCGGCTTCGGGCGCGAAGGCGGGTGGGACGGGCTTCTGGCCTACACCCGCGAAATTGGGGCGCAAAAGCCGCTGACACAGATCAAGGCCTTCAGAGGCGCCGAGGTTGAACCGCAAGCGGTTGACCGGACAGCAAAGTTGTACATCGGTGGCAAACAGACGCGGCCTGACGGGGGCTATGCGCGCACTGTCTATGACGCGGCGGGCGAGCTGATCGGTCAGGCGCCGCTGGCCAGTCGCAAGGATATCCGCAACGCGGTCGAGGCGGCGCACGGCGCCAAAGCCTGGGCTGGTACAACGGCCCATCTGCGGGCACAGGTCCTGTATTATGTGGCAGAAAACCTGTCGGCGCGTTCTGACGAATTCGCCAAAAGGATCGATCAGCTGACCGGCGGTCGCGACGGGGCAAAAGAGGTCGAGTTGTCGGTGAACCGCCTGTTCACCTATGCCGCCTGGGCCGACAAGTTCGAGGGGCGCGTGACGCAGGTGCCAATGCGCGGCGTCGCCATGGCCCTGCGCGAACCCTGCGGTGTGATCGGCGCGCTGTGTCCAGACGACAGGCCTTTGTTGGGGCTGGTGTCGCTGATGGCGCCGGCGATTGCGATGGGCAACCGGGTTGTGCTGATCGCGTCAGAGGCGTTTCCGCTGATCGCGGCTGATTTCTATCAGGTGCTCGACACATCCGATGTGCCGGGTGGGGTGGTCAATATCCTGACCGGAAGCCACGTCGAACTTGCAGCGACACTGGCCACCCATATGGATATGGAGGCTGTCTGGAGCTTTTCTTCGGCAGATGTGTCGGGTGTTATCGAAGCCGGCGCGGCGGGAGTGCTCAAGCGGAGCTGGGTGAACAATGGCCTCGCGCGCGACTGGTTGGGCGCCGAAGGAGAGGGGCGGGCGTTTCTTGAGGCTTCAACCGAGGTAAAGACGGTCTGGGTGCCTTATGGCGTCTGACCTGCAATGCTGCCAGCTGGCGCCGACAGGATCTGAACTGTCGGCATGACGGCACTGGCGCTTTGGCTCGAATCAGCCTATGGGCACCCTCTTACGCTCTGCAGTGTCACCGGACATTGAGATTTTACATCCGCAGTGCTATATTGAAACTACCTCAGCGTCGGGGATGTGGTCGGCGCAGCAAAACCAGGAGGACAATGTCCTGTCATTCAACACTGAAGCGGCCCGTGCCGCTCACCCGGGAATGCCCATGTCGGGCGTAACCCATCTGGATGTGACCAGCGAAAAGATCCTCGCGGCTATCCTTGCAAGCCTCGATGACAACAAGGGCGAAGATGTCGTGCAGATTGATCTGCGCGGTAAGACCGCCATTGGCGACTATATGGTCATCTGCTCGGGGCGTTCGTCCCGTCAAGTCGGCGCGCTGGCGGAAAATGTTGTGGACGATCTCAAGCAGCAGTTTGGTGTGCTGTCCAAAATCGAAGGCAAGGAAACCGGCGACTGGGTCCTGATCGACACAGGCGACGTGATCGTGCATGTCTTTCGCCCGGAAGTGCGCGAATTCTACCAGCTGGAAAAGATGTGGCTGCCTGCGGGCGCTTCTGCAAAGGCCACAACCCAGTAAATGCGGGTACATCTGTGCGTGGTGGGCCGTCTGCGGACTGGCCCCGAACGCGAAATGATAGACGACTACCTGCAGCGGTTTGACCGCGGCGGGCGGGCGCTCAGCCTTGGTCCGGTTACAGTGCATGAGGTCGAGGATCGCAAGGGCGGCGGCATGGCGACAGAAGCCGTGCTGCTGCAAAAGTCGGTTCCGTCCGGGGCGCTGATCTGTGCGCTGGATGAGCGCGGGCCGATCATTTCTTCGCCCGAGTTCTCCGACAGGCTGTCCGGATGGCGGGATGCGGGCACCTGTGATCTGGCATTTGTGATTGGCGGGGCGGACGGCATTGATCCAACTCTGCGTGATCAGGCAAATGCGACGCTGTCTTTCGGGAAAATGGTTTGGCCCCACATGCTGGTCCGCGTGATGCTGGCAGAGCAATTATACCGGGCAGCCTCTATCCTCGCTGGCAGTCCTTATCATCGGATCTAAAGTGTTTCGCGCGTCTGATTTTGATCCGGGCAATTTCCGCCCGGATCCCTTTTCCCAAGGTTCTTTCTGATCAGCTGTAGGCGTAGACCAGAAGCGCAATCCCCAGAATGACCCGGTAGATCACGTAGGGTGTAAAGCTGACGGAGCGCAGCAGGCGCATCATCAGGGTCAATGCAAGCATAGCCGATACAAAAGTCAGCGCGGCGGCGATGCTGCCGTCGCGCAGTGCTGCCATGTCGGCATCGTGCACGACCTTGACGCCTAGCAAGAGACCCGAGGCCGCGATGGTCGGGATCGACATAAGCATCGACAGTTTGGCAGCATCTGTGCGCGCATATCCCATCTGGCGCGCAGCGGTGATGGTGATACCAGACCGCGACGTTCCGGGGATCAATGCAATGGCCTGCCAAAGACCCATCTTGAACGCATCACGCAGGGTCCAGTCCTTGTCGGTTTTGACCTCTTCGCCTTTTTGGTCTGCCCAATAGAGTACGATGCCGAAGATCAGCATGGTCCAGCCGATGACTGCGACAGACCGCATCATGTCCTCAAGTCCTGTGAGCTGAAGCACCAGGCCGACCAGCACGACCGGAACGGTTGCGATGGCCAGGCAAAGAGCGAGGAAAGCACCAGGAGTGTCAACCTTGCCGCGCAACAGGCGCATTGTACCGACCGCAGCGATTCGAACGTCTGCCCAGAAAAAGATGATCACGGCCAGCAGGGTGCCCATATGCACAGCGACGTCGATCACCTGGCCCTGGTCTGGAATGCCGGCAAGTTTGGGCAAAAGAATCAGGTGGCCAGAGGAGGAGATAGGCAAAAATTCGGTAATGCCCTGAATCAGAGCGAGAATGATGAGATGGGTCAGTGGCATGGTTGCCCTCATGTATGAAGATACGTCTTCGTATAAGCCTATAGGATCAGGAGGAAAGCTGGAAAGTAAGTCCGCTTTGTTACCTAAAAATCCGTTTGAGTACAGGCAAAGAGCTTGAGCGATGAAAATTAATCAGCATATAGGTCAGCTACTCTGCCTTTTCTTTCGTTTTGCCGTTGAGTAAACAAGAAATCCAGGCGGAATGGGAGCGTTTCATGGCGAAGCAGCCGATGTTGAAATTCGTGAAGGTTGAGCGGGCCATGCCCGACAAGCGCGATGCAAGCGCGCGCAAAGAGGACTTTCAAGAGATTTATTCGGAATACGCAAAGGCAAAGGCGCAAGAGCAGTCTTCGCGCTGCTCTCAGTGCGGCGTGCCTTATTGTCAATCGCATTGCCCACTGCACAATAACATTCCGGATTGGCTGCGCCTGACCGCCGAAGGGCGGTTGAAAGAAGCGTATGAGGTCAGCCAAGCCACGAACACCTTCCCAGAGATATGTGGTCGCATCTGCCCGCAGGATCGCCTGTGCGAAGGCAATTGCGTGATCGAACAATCCGGCCACGGCACGGTCACGATCGGGGCGGTCGAAAAATACATCACCGACAGAGCCTGGGAGGAAGGCTGGGTCGAGGCGATCAAGCCGCATGTCGAGCGTCCTGAAAGCGTTGGCATCATTGGTGCGGGCCCCGGGGGTCTTGCAGCTGCGGATGTGCTGCGCCGTCAGGGCATTCAGGTCACTGTTTACGACCGCTATGATCGCGCCGGCGGACTGCTGACTTATGGTATTCCGGGCTTCAAGCTGGAAAAGCCCATCGTCATGCGCCGAAATGAACAGCTTGCCGCCGGCGGTGTGACGTTCAGACTGAACTGCACTGTGGGCGTTGATATATCGTTTCAGGAAATCCGCGACACACATGATGCGGTCATAATCGCAACTGGAGTCTACAAGACACGCGATCTGCAGGGGCCGGGGTCTGGCGCCAAGGGAATCGTGCGCGCCATCGACTTTCTTACCGCAAGCAATCGCAAGAGCTTTGGCGACGCCGTGCCGGAGTTCGACAGTGGAGAGCTGAACGCCAGCGGCAAGAAAATTGTCGTGATTGGCGGCGGCGACACGGCCATGGATTGTGTCCGTACGGCAATCCGTCAGGGCGCGACCTCGGTCAAGTGCCTTTACCGTCGTGACCGGTCCAATATGCCGGGCAGCCAGCGCGAAGTGCAGAATGCCGAGGAAGAAGGCGTCATCTTTGAATGGCTGACTGCGCCCAAGGGATTCAAGGGTGACAGAGTAACCGGTGTCATCGCTGAACGCATGCGTCTTGGTATGCCGGACGCCACGGGGCGTCAAAGCCCAGAGGTGATCGAAGGGTCGGATTACTTCGAAGAGGCCGATATCGTCATCAAGGCGTTGGGGTTCGAACCCGAGGATCTGCCCACTCTGTGGGATCAGCCCGAATTGGGTGTGACCCGCTGGGGTACGGTCAAGGCAGAGTTCACCACCGGTGCCACGGACATGCCTGGCGTCTATGCGGTGGGTGATATCGTGCGCGGTGCCTCGCTGGTAGTATGGGCGATCCGCGACGGGCGCGATTGTGCCAATGCGATCCTGGAGCAGATGAACGGTGCTGCCGTGATCGCGGCGGAGTAAGAGGCAATGAAAGGGGGCGTCTGAGGCGCCCCGGGTTCACCGGGAGAAACAGGCCAGTTGCCACCTTCAGGGATGACGGGGCTTTACGGTTGATGCAGGGGGCGGACTTTGACAGTGCGGACAGGTCAATGCTTGTGTGGAGAGGTGCGGTTCTCGGCGGTGATGCCGGGCACCTCTTACGGCATTTGCCACTGCACGATGTGTCAGCGCTGGGCCGGCTCCGCCCTCTTTGCCATCACGATCCCCGAAGTAGATATCACCTTTAGCGGTATACACGCGATCCAGCGTTTCCAATCGTCTGGTTGGGCAGAACGGGCTTGGTGTGGGACCTGCGGATCGTCACTGTGGTACAAGGTGACCGAGAAGGGGCAGCATTTTGGCGGATATGAAATTCCCATCGGTCTGTTCGACGATGCAAACGGGCTGGTGATTGCGCATGAAATATTCATTGATCGCAAGCCGGACGCCTTTGCACTTGCGGGTGACCACGAAAGACTGAGCGATGCAGAAACCCTTTCACGTTTGGGAATCACGGAGGAATGACCATGAACGGAAACTGCCTGTGCGGCGCCGTAACGGTGCATTTTGAACCCGCTGCTGACAAGCTGGGTGCCTGCCATTGTGAGATGTGTCGCCGCTGGACCGGGTCCGCACTGCTTGAGATCGACGCGAAACCGGGGTCGGTCAGATATGAAGGGCCGGTTAAATCCTATGGCTCCTCCGACTGGGCCGAGCGCGCCTGGTGTGACACCTGCGGCACGACGCTGTGGTATCACCTGACGCTGCCGGAGCATGATTATTACAGCATTTCGGCCGGTCTGGTCGAGGATGCCGGGGGTCTGACCCTCAAGACCGAGATCTATATTGATGTGAAACCGGGCGGCTATGCCTTTGCCGGGGATCACGAGAGAAAAACCAAGGCCGAGATCGAAGCGGGCTTCGCGGCATTTCTGGAAGGAGCGCAGACATGACCAAGTATGATGCAAACTGGGTGAAGGCCGAAGAAACCAAACGTAAGTGGATGGCCGAAAATGGCCTGTATTCGGCAGACGAGGAACATTCCTCCTGCGGCGTGGGTCTTGTGGTGTCGATTGATGGCAAAGCCAGCCGCCGGGTTGTGGATGCCGGCATTTCCGCGCTCAAGGCGATCTGGCACCGGGGCGCTGTCGATGCGGATGGCAAGACCGGCGATGGTGCGGGCATCCATGTGCAGATCCCGGTTGCGTTCTTTTACGACCAGATCGACCGCACCGGCCACACGCCGCGTAAGGATGAACTCATGGCGGTGGGTCAGGTGTTTCTGCCCCGTACCGATTTCGGCGCGCAGGAAACCTGTCGCACAATCGTCGAAACCGAAGTGCTGCGCATGGGCCATTACATCTATGGCTGGCGTCACGTTCCGGTGAATGTCGATTGCCTGGGTGAAAAGGCAAACGCGACCCGCCCCGAGATCGAGCAGATCCTGATTTCCAATGCCAAGGGTGTGGACGAAGAGACGTTCGAACGCGAACTTTACGTGATCCGCCGCCGCATCGAAAAGGCAGCGGCCGCGCAGGGTGTCGGCCAGCTTTATATAGCGTCGCTTTCCTGCCGTTCGATCATCTACAAGGGGATGATGCTGGCGCAGGATGTGGCCGAATTCTATCCCGACCTGATGGATGAGCGGTTTGAATCGGCCTTCGCGATCTATCACCAGCGCTATTCCACCAACACTTTCCCGCAGTGGTGGTTGGCACAACCCTTCCGCATGCTTGCGCACAATGGCGAGATCAACACGCTCAAGGGCAACACCAACTGGATGAAGAGCCATGAAATCCGCATGGCGAGCGCCACATTTGGGGACATGGCGGAAGACATCAAGCCGATCATCGCAAACGGTGCCTCCGACTCGGCTGCCTTGGATGCGGTGTTCGAGGTGCTGGTGCGCGCAGGCCGCAACGCGCCCATGGCAAAGACCATGCTGGTGCCGGAATCCTGGTCCAAGCAGGCGCTGGAATTGCCTGAAGCATGGCGTGACATGTATTCCTACTGCAACTCGGTGATGGAACCCTGGGACGGCCCCGCCGCCCTTGCCATGACCGATGGCCGCTGGGTCTGTGGCGGTCTGGACCGCAATGGCCTGCGGCCGATGCGCTATGTGGTGACTGGGGACGGGTTGCTGATCGCTGGATCCGAAGCCGGGATGGTGCCGATCGACGAAGGATCCGTGCGCGAAAAAGGCGCGCTGGGGCCGGGTCAGATGATCGCCGTCGACATGAAAGACGGCAAGCTCTACCGGGATGTCGAGATCAAGAACAAACTGGCCGCCAGCCAGCCCTTTGGTGAATGGGTCGGCAAGATCAACGAGCTGGACGAAGAGTTGGGCAAGGTCAGTGAAAAGGCCATGTTCTCTGGTGCGGAACTGCGCCGCCGCCAGATCGCGGCCGGTTTCACCATCGAAGAACTTGAGCAGATCCTCGCTCCCATGGCCGAGGACGGCAAGGAAACCGTCGTCAGCATGGGCGATGACACCCCCAGCGCGGTCCTGTCGAAAAAATACCGCCCGCTGAGCCATTTCTTCCGGCAGAACTTCAGCCAGGTGACCAACCCGCCGATCGATTCCTTGCGCGAATTCCGGGTGATGAGCCTCAAGACACGGTTCGGAAATCTAAAGAACGTGTTGGATGAATCCAGCGCCCAGACCGAGATCCTCGTTTTGGACAGCCCCTTTGTGGGCAATGCGCAGTTCGACGATCTGAAGCGTCATTTCAACGCTCCAAGCGTCGAAATCGACTGCACCTTCCCGGTTGGGGCCAGCAAGGACGCGCTGCGCAAGGGGCTGGACCGGATTCGCGCTGAGGCCGAGGATGCCGTGCGTTCTGGCGCCGGACACCTGACGCTGACCGATCATCTTGCCAGCGAGGACAAGGTCGGCATGCCGATGATCCTGGCGACCAGCGCGGTGCACAGCCATCTGACACGCAAGGGTCTGCGCACCTTCTGTTCGATCAACGTCCGGTCTGCCGAATGTATTGATCCGCATTACTTTGCGGTGCTGATCGGGGCCGGCGCCACGGTGGTGAACCCCTACCTTGCCGAAGACAGCCTGTCCGACCGTATTGACCGCGGTCTGCTGGACACGACCTTGACTCAAGCCGTGCGCAAATACCGCGAGGCGATTGATCAGGGTCTGCTCAAGATCATGTCGAAAATGGGAATCTCGGTTGTATCCTCCTATCGCGGCGGCCTGAACTTTGAGGCGGTCGGCCTGTCCCGCGCCATGTGCGCTGAATTCTTCCCGGGTATGGTCAGCCGGATCAGTGGTATCGGTGTCAGCGGCATCCAGACCAAGGCTGAACAGATCCACCGGCTTGGCTTTCTTGGCGGTCAGGACGTTCTGCCCATCGGCGGCTTCTACAAGTCGCGCAAATCGGGTGAAACGCATGCTTGGGGCGCGCAGAACATGCATCTGCTGCAGGCAGCCTGCAACAAGGCGAGCTATGAGCTGTGGAAGACCTATTCCAAGGCAATGCAGGCCAACCCGCCGATCCATCTGCGCGACCTTCTGGCGATGAAACCCATCGGCCCGGCGATCCCGCTTGAGCAGGTGGAATCCATCACCTCGATCCGCAAGCGGTTCGTGACTCCGGGCATGTCCCTTGGAGCGCTTGGGCCAGAGGCACACAAGACGCTGAACATCGCTATGAACCGCATCGGGGCCAAGTCTGACTCTGGTGAGGGCGGCGAAGATCCGGCGCATTTCGTGCCCGAATCCAACGGCGACAACCCGTCTGCCAAGATCAAGCAGGTGGCGTCGGGGCGCTTTGGCGTCACTGCCGAGTATCTGAACCAGTGTGAAGAGCTTGAAATCAAGGTCGCGCAGGGCGCGAAGCCGGGCGAGGGCGGCCAGCTGCCCGGCATGAAGGTGACGAAGCTCATCGCTCGTTTGCGGCACTCGACACCCGGCGTGATGCTGATTTCACCGCCACCGCACCACGACATCTACTCGATCGAAGATCTGGCCCAGCTGATCTATGACCTCAAGCAGATCAACCCGCGCTGCAAGGTGACGGTGAAGCTGGTGGCATCCAGCGGCGTCGGTACGATTGCCGCCGGTGTCGCGAAGGCTAAGGCCGACGTGATCCTGATCTCGGGCCACAACGGCGGCACGGGGGCGTCTCCGGCGACCTCCATCAAATACGCCGGCCTGCCGTGGGAGATGGGCCTGACCGAGGCGCACCAGGTGCTGTCGATGAACAACCTGCGCGAGCGGGTGACCCTGCGCACCGACGGAGGTCTGCGCACGGGTCGTGACATCGTCATGGCGGCCATGCTCGGGGCCGAGGAATACGGCATCGGCACCGCTGCTTTGATCGCGATGGGTTGCATCATGGTGCGTCAGTGCCAGTCCAACACCTGCCCGGTGGGCGTCTGCACGCAGGACGAGGACCTTCGCAAGAAGTTCACCGGCACCGCGGACAAGGTGGTGAACCTGATCACCTTCTATGCCACAGAGGTGCGCGAAATTCTCGCCTCCATCGGCGCACGGTCGCTGGATGATGTTATCGGACGAGCCGATTTGCTGCGGCAGGTCAGTCGTGGGTCGGATCATCTCGATGACCTCGACCTCAACCCTCTGCTGATCCGTGTCGATGGCTCGGACGACATCGTCTACAACCGGGATCGTCCGCGCAACGCTGTGCCCGATACGCTGGACGCCGAAATCGTGCGCGACGCCGCGCGCTTCCTTGAGGACGGCGAGAAGATGCAGCTGTCCTATGCGGTGCAGAACACGCATCGCACCGTCGGCACGCGGACCTCGTCGCATATCGTGCGCAAGTTCGGTATGCGCAACAGTCTGCAGCCCGATCACCTGACGGTGAAGCTGACCGGTTCTGCCGGGCAGTCGCTTGGGGCATTTGCGGCGCCGGGACTGAAGCTTGAGGTTTCCGGCGATGCTAACGACTATGTCGGCAAGGGGCTGTCGGGGGGCACGATCGTGGTGCGACCGCCGATGCATTCGCCGCTTGTTGCCTCCGAAAATACGATCATCGGCAACACGGTGCTTTACGGTGCGACCGAAGGCTTCCTTTTTGCCGCCGGGCGCGCGGGCGAACGGTTCGCGGTGCGCAACTCGGGCGCGTCGGTTGTGGTCGAAGGCTGCGGATCGAACGGTTGCGAATACATGACCGGTGGGATCGCGGTCATTCTCGGTAGTGTCGGGGCCAACTTTGGCGCGGGCATGACCGGGGGGATGGCCTATCTCTATGATCCCGACGGCATCGCGACCGAGCTGATGAATATGGAAAGCATCGTGACCTGCCCGGTCACGGTGAAACCATGGCAAGACGAACTTTTCGCGCTGGTAGAACGCCATGCGCGGGAAACCGACAGTCGCAAGGCGCTGGACATCCTGCAACACTGGTCTGAAGAACTGCCAAAGTTTCTTCAGGTTTGCCCGAAAGAGATGCTGGACAAGATCGCCTATCCGCTTACGGAAGGCACCGCTGCGGTGACTGCCTGATATTCAGAGACTGAAAAATGTGAATAAGGGCTGCGCCATTGCGTGGCCCTTATTCTTTTGCGGGTCCAAGGGGCCACGGTTTGACAGGCTGGTGCTTGCAAAGGCTTTTCCTGCAGGCCCGCTCTGCGTAAGGATGGCGCCATGGCGACAAGACGCAAGACCGCTTCTAAAAAGACCTCGCAAGGGGCAACCAGGCCTGCTTGGTTGTCGCGGCTACAGTTGCGGCCTCGGCCGCTGCTGCTGCGCTGGCTCTGGCGGCTGGCCTTTGTGCTTGCATCCGTGATCCTGCTGGTGGTGCTCCTTTACAAGGTCGTGAACCCGCCGACGACGATCTATATGCTCAGCGAAGGGCGACGCCTTGGGGCAGGGGTGGAATACAGCTGGGTGAGTGCCGACAATATTGCGCCGGTGATGCTTCGCTCTGTTGTGGCGGCGGAGGATGCGAATTTCTGCAATCACTGGGGGTTCGACATGGCCGCGATCCGCACTGCCATCGAAGAGGGCGGCAACCGGGGCGCCTCGACCATCAGCCAGCAGGTGGTCAAGAACACCTTTCTCTGGCACGGGCGAAACTATATCCGCAAGGCACTGGAGGCACTGATCACCCCGGTGATGGAGGCGCTCTGGAGCAAGAGGCGGATCCTTGAGGTCTATCTGAATGTCGCGGAATTCGACGAAGGGGTGTTCGGGATCGGCGCTGCTTCACAGCATTACTTTGGGATAGCGCCGGAGGCGCTGAGCAGCACACAGTCGGCGCGTCTGGCAGCTATCCTTCCAGACCCCAAGGACCGCTCGGCGTCCAAACCGTCCAATTATGTGCGCCGCCGTGCAGACAGTATCCGGGACGGTGCCGCAACCATTGCCCGTGACGGGCGCGCCGCCTGTTTCGAGAGGGGCTGAAACTGCGGCTATTGACTGTGGGCGCTGTTGTTTTGGTCCGTCAAAAAGGGTTTCCTCCCTTCGTTCGTCTCTTTCCAAATACGCAAAATACCGCCCGCGTAAAGAGAGCATGCAATCTTGGGGTGGCGATCAGCAGTTGAACTAAGCCCGTTTTCGCGCCAAGTAGGAGGGATATCCACAAATATCGGATGCGCATCCCATCATGGCAAAACTCTATCACGTGCCGCTTTCCCCGTTCTGCCGCAAAGTACGGCTGAGCCTTGCTGAGAAAAAGATCGAATGCGAGCTTATCGAAGAGCGCTACTGGGAAAAGGATGCTGATTTCCTGCGCCGCAACCCAGCTGCCAAGGTGCCGGTGCTGAGGATAGACGGCAAGATAATGGCTGAATCCGCCGCCATCTGCGAATATCTGGAAGAGATCCATCCCGAACCGCCGCTGATGCCACGCAGTGCCGAAAACCGCTATGAAGTGCGGCGGCTGGTGGGCTGGTTCGATGATAAGTTCCATCATGAGGTGACGTCGAAGCTGCTTTATGAGCGGGTCAACAAGAAGGTCATGGGGAAGGGTTATCCCGACAGTTCCAACGTGAAATCGGGTGCCAAGGCGATCAAGTACCACTTGGATTACATGGCCTGGCTGCTGGATCATCGCCGCTGGCTCGCGGGGGATTCGATGACCTTGGCCGATTTCGCGGCGGCGGCGCATTTGTCAGCGCTGGATTATATCTCTGATGTTGACTGGAACCGGTCAGCGACGGTGAAGGACTGGTATGCCAAGATCAAGTCACGCCCGGCATTTCGGTCCATCCTTGCCGATCAGATCGGGGGGTTTCCGCCGCCGGCGCATTATGCCGATCTGGATTTCTGAACCGGATCGTTGCAGGGGGGCTATCTGCCCCCCGTCCCTGCGGGACTCCCCCCGAGGATATTTTCGGGCAGATGAAACATGCTCCTCCTAAAAGACCGACTTGTGCAAGAGGCTCTGGCTGCCGGTTTCGATCTGTGCCGTGTGTGCCGCCCCTGGGACGTGCCGCAGGTGCCGGGGCGGCTGGCCGCCTTTCTGGAACGGGGTTATCACGGGCAGATGTCCTGGCTCGCAGAGCGCAGTCATTGGCGCGGTGCGCCACAGGTGCTCTGGCCCGAGGCGCGTTCGGTGATCATGCTGGGCGAGAGTTATACGCCCGGGCATGATCCGCTGGAAGTGCTGGGTCATCCCGAACAGGGTGCCGTGTCGGTCTATGCGCAGAATCGCGATTACCACGATGTCGTCAAAAAACGGCTGAAACGGCTGGCGCGCTGGCTCATCGCCGAAGGCGGTGGTGCAGTGAAGGTCTTTGTCGACACCGCACCTGTACCGGAAAAGCCGCTGGGGCAAGCGGCGGGGCTGGGCTGGCAGGGCAAGCACACCAATCTGGTGTCACGCGATCTGGGGTCGTGGTTCTTTCTGGGCTCGGTGTTCAGCACGCTCGATCTGCCTGCGGATCAGGCTGAGGTCGATCATTGCGGATCCTGTCGGGCCTGTCTGGACATCTGCCCGACCAGTGCCTTTCCCGCACCCTATCAGCTGGATGCGCGTCGGTGTATTTCCTATCTGACGATTGAACATCACGGGCCGGTGGATGAGGATCTGCGCGCCTTGATGGGCAACCGGATCTATGGCTGCGACGATTGTCTTGCCGTCTGCCCTTGGAACAAGTTTGCCGTCGCGGCGCAGGAGGTGAAGTATCACGCACGCGCCGAACTCGTGGCGCCCCGGCTCGCGGATCTGGCGCAGTTCGATGACGCGGGGTTCCGTGCGCATTTCTCAGGTTCGCCAATAAAGAGGATTGGGCGGGGGCGGTTCACGCGCAATGTGCTTTATGCCATCGGCAACTCGGGTGAGGCACGGTTGCGGCCCGTGGCGCAGGGGCTGTGCAAGGATGAAGATCCTGTTGTGGCAGACGCCGCGCGCTGGGCGGTGGAACGGTTGGGATGAGCGTCGTTCTGGGCGTGGATATTGGCGGAACCTATACGGATGCCGTGCTAATTCGGGATGAATCTTTGGTCATCGCTAAGGCCAAGGCGCTGACAACCGACAGTGATCTGGCTGTAGGGATCGGGGCGGCAGTATCTGCAGTGCTGTCGCAGGCAGGGGTGCAGGCGGGCGAGATTTCGATGGCATCTCTGTCTACCACCCTTGCCACCAACGCGCTGGTAGAGGGGCAGGGCAGGCGTGTTGGGCTGGTCTATCTCGGGATTGGCGATCGCGATCTTGAGACGCACGGTTTGTTCGAGGCGCTTGGCGGTGATCCGGTGCTGGTTCTTGGGGGCGGGCACATCCATGCCGGGGGCGCTGTGGCCTATCTGGACCTAGCTGTGCTTCAGGTCTGGGCCCGCGCGCAGGAGGTTTCAGCCGTTGCTGTTGCAGCGCAATTGGCCGCGCGCAATCTCGAACATGAGGTAGGCCGCGCGGGATCTTGTGGCAGAAGTGACGGGGCGGCCTGTCACGTGCTCCCACGAGCTTTCGGCGCGGCTGGGCGACCCGAAGCGGGCGCTGAATGCGCGGCTGATCGGGTTGACGCATCGGTTGATCGCGCGGGCCGAGGAGACATTGTGCGCCTTTGGCGTGCGCGCACCGATGATGGTGGTGCGCGGGGATGGCGCGCTGATGTCTGCGGCGCAGGCGCAGCAACGGCCCATCGAGACGATCCTGAGTGGCACGGCGGCGAGCCTTGTGGGGGCGCGGTGGCTGACCGGGGTGCGGGATGCGCTGGTTGCCGATATCGGTGGGAACACCACCGATATCGCGCTGTTGCGTGACGGGGTGCCGCTGATCGATCCAGCGGGCGCACAGGTCGGCCGGTTTCGCACGATGGTCGAAGCTGTTGCGATGCGTGCCCATGGTCTGGGCGGGGATTCTGAGGTTCAGGTGGCCGAGGGATTGGCTGGCAGTTTGATCCTTGGCTCGCGTCGGTTTGGGATAGCGCGGCGGTGGCCGGTTGGCTTGGGTGAGCGGATGGCCCGCAGGATTTTGCCGCGACGCAAGAGGCGATGGCCTGTCTGGAAACCGCGCTGAGCGCAGAGGTACGGGTTGGGGCAAGGGGGGGGCAGGGGCGGTCGATGTCGCAGTTTTCTTGCGTTGAGAAGTTAAGAGGGTCGAGATCGAGGCACGTGAGGTGTGTTCATCGAGGCGATGATCACCGCAGAAACGTCGTGCAGACCACGGATTGCGGGATGATCTGTCTTTCAGTCCTTCTTAGTGTTCTGAAGCGCCGGGAACAGACCTTTGCTTTTGCGCGCTCAAACCCCATCTAATAAATTGTCACACAAAAAGGGGGATTTCATGACCCGATACACCAAAGACCCGGACGTCATCGCGACACTCACGCCCGAACAGTACCGCGTGACCCAGCAGAGCGGCACCGAACGCCCCGGCACGGGTGCCTACCTTGATAACAAGGAAACCGGCATCTACGTGGATATCGTCAGCGGTGAGCCGCTGTTTGCCAGCTCAGACAAGTTCGAATCCGGGTGCGGCTGGCCAAGCTTTACCAAGCCGATCGAGCCTGCCTATGTGAACGAATTGCGCGACATGACCCATGGCATGCTCCGCACCGAGGTGCGTTCGACCCATGGTGACAGCCATTTGGGGCACGTCTTTCCCGATGGACCCAAGGATCGCGGCGGGCTGCGCTACTGCATCAACGGCGCCTCCCTGCGGTTCATCGCGCGCGCCGACATGGAGGCCGAAGGCTACGGCGACTATATCAATCAGGTGGAGGATGTGGCATGAGCGAACGCGCGGTTCTGGCAGGCGGGTGTTTCTGGGGCATGCAGGATCTGATCCGGCGCCTGCACGGCGTGCTTGGCACGCGTGTGGGCTATACTGGCGGAGATATCCCCAATGCGACCTATCGCAATCACGGCACCCATGCCGAGGGAATCGAGATCACCTTTGATCCTGAACGCATTTCCTATCGCAGCATCCTTGAGGTGTTCTTTCAGATCCATGATCCGACCACGCTGAACCGTCAGGGCAATGACATCGGTCTGAGTTATCGGTCCGCGATCTACTATGTGGATGAGGATCAGAAAGCCGTCGCGCTGGACACGATTGCAGATGTCGAGGCTTCTGGGCTGTGGCCCGGCAAGGTCGTGACCGAGGTAGAACCGGTGGGCGATTTCTGGCTCGCGGAAGAATCGCACCAGGATTATCTGGAGAAGTTTCCCAACGGCTACACCTGTCATTTCCCACGCCCCGACTGGGTCCTGCCCAAGCGTGATGCAGCGGAATGAACTGATGCCGGACGCCCTGCCAGATCGGCAGGGCGTTTTTCTCTGTGGCGGCTGAGCTGTGTTCAAAGTCGCGCGATACTGGCGTCCGGTTGGATTTGTCTTGCTGATATCGGGCCTTGTGTTGCTGATGTTGCCCTTTGTCCGTTACGCCTTTGTCTTTGGCGCGGAAGGACTGGGTTTAGGCGAACTGCGCGACAGCTATCTGTTTCGGGATGGTGGCGGGCTGAGCAACCCAGCCATTTTTGGGCATATGCTTTGCGGGGCGGTGGTCACGCTTCTGGTGCCGGTCCAGTTGATCCCCTGGGTCCGGAGGCTGTTGCCGTGGTGGCACCGCTGGGCGGGCCGCATCATCACGGGACTGGGGTTGATGACCGGCGCTGCGGGGTTGTTGTATATCCTGCAGCGCGGCAGCGTGGGCGGCTGGCCGATGGACCTGGGCTTTGGTATTTACGGTCTTTGCCTGATTGTGTCTTGCGTGCAGACGCTGCGATTCGCCCGGGCGGGGCAGATGGACAGGCACCGCAGATGGGCCTTACGTACCTTCTGGCTGGCGATCGGATCCTGGCTCTATCGGTTTCATTATGGTTTGTGGTACCTCGCCACAGATGGGGCTGCGTCGAACGCGAACTTTTCAGGCGCCTTCGATCTGGTGCAGAACTTTGCGTTTTATCTGCCCTATCTGTTGGGACTGGAGCTTTATCTGCGCCGATAGGGCAGGTTCAAGCGCGGTCTAAGTGTTCGTTAACGAAATCACTCGTGTGCAATCGAATACCGGACCGGGTGGGTCCAGCTACCCGCGCTCAGTTCATGGCGGCTATGTCCTGTGGGCCATAGCGCTGCAGTGCAGAAATCATATATGCTGCACTGCAGAAAAGACGGGCTTCGCCCTTCACAGACATTGAACGATACCCTGAAAGCGAGACGCACCATGAAATTTGCATTTACCCTTGCGGCACTGGCCCTGACAGCAGCCCCGGTTCTGGCCGACGAGATGACCCTGACAGCGCCGATGTCCTCTGCGACCCTGCACGAAGGCGGTCTGGACATGAACGTCTACTTCGTCGAAGCGGAAAACGGCTATGATGTCATCGGCACCTATGTGTCCCGCGTCGGCGCCTATGCTCCGGCCCGCATCCGGATGCTGATGCAGGACGGCGATTCGGTGGCCTTTGGCATGCCGGGCGCGCGGGACGTGCTCTACAGCTTTGAACGCAGCGGTGATGCGCTGCATGTCACAGCCGAGAACACGGGCCTGCAATTCGCCAGCAACTGAGGTTGGAAGCCTAATATCTGTTATAGTATTCGGACCCGCCGCGCATATTGCGGCGGGCGTTCTTTTGCGTATTTGAAAAGAGAAGAAGCGGCGTCCTTCTTTGCTTCGTATATCTTAAAATACGCAAAGTCCGGCCCGAGCAAGGCTTGGGGTCTGCACTCGCGCGACCTGTGACGCCACGTTTGTCGGTGACAGACGTGACGCGATGCTGTGAGGTGCCGCCAAAGGGGAGGCTTTCGCATGACACAGTATCCACATCTTCTGGCACCGCTGGATCTTGGCTTTACCAGGCTGAAAAACCGCGTGCTGATGGGCTCGATGCACACCAATCTGGAAGAGGCGAAGGATTGGAACCGCGTGGCAGAATTTTACGCCACGCGTGCAAGGGCTGACGTTGCCCTTATGGTCACTGGCGGCATGGCACCCAACCGCGAGGGCGGCGTATTTCCCGGTGCGGCGGGCCTGTTCACGGCTGAGGATATTGCCAATCATCGCATTGTCACGGACCGGGTGCATGATGGCGGCGGTAAGATCGCGATGCAGATCCTGCATGCGGGGCGATATGCCTACAGTCCTGAATGTGTCAGCGCCTCGGCGGTTAAATCCCCGATTTCGCCTTTTCCCCCAAAAGAATTGGACGAAGCGGGAATCGAAAAGCAGATCAGCGATATCGTAACCTCAGCTGCCCGTGCCCGTGAGGCGGGCTATGACGGGGTCGAGGTGATGGGATCTGAGGGCTATTTCCTCAATCAGTTCCTGGTGACCCATACCAACAAGCGCTCCGATTGCTGGGGTGGGTCCTATGAAAACCGGATGCGCCTGCCGGTTGAGGTGGTGGCCCGTGTCCGAGAGGCGGTGGGCACGGATTTTATCCTGATCTATCGTTTGTCGATGATCGACCTTGTCCCCAACGGATCAAACCACGCCGAGGTCGTGCAATTGGCCCAGGCGGTGGAGGCGGCGGGGGCCACCATTCTGAACACCGGCATCGGATGGCATGAGGCACGTGTGCCGACCATTGCCACCAGCGTACCACGGGCGGCTTTTGCCTGGGTCACGCGGAAACTGATGGGAAAGGTGGGGATTCCTATCATCACCTCGAACCGTATCAACACGGCCGAGGTGGCCGAACAGGTGCTGGCCGATGGCTGCGCCGATATGATCAGCATGGCGCGGCCCTTTCTTGCCGATCCGGAGTTCGTCAGCAAGGCGGCCAGCGGGCGTTCGGCGCAGATTGCGCCCTGCATTGCCTGTAATCAGGCCTGTCTCGACCATACGTTCAGCGGCAAGACTTCGTCCTGTCTGGTAAATCCGCGCGCCTGTCATGAGACAGAGCTGGTGATCGCGCGCGCTGAGCAGGTCAAATCCATCGCGGTTGTTGGCGCGGGGCCTGCCGGACTTTCGGCGGCGCTGACGGCGGCAGAGCGCGGGCATCAGGTGACCCTGTTTGACCGGGCGGATCAGATCGGCGGTCAGCTGAATATGGCCAAGCAGGTGCCGGGAAAAGAGGAGTTCCGCGGGCTGGTCGACTGGTATCAGACGATGGTGGCAGAAGGCGGGATCGTGTTGAGGTTGAGCTGCGATGTGAAAGCCGCTGATCTGGTGGGCTTTGACGAGGTGATCATCGCAACCGGCGTTGTTCCGCGTGATCCGGGCATTCCCGGTCAGGATGCGCCGCATGTGCTGAATTATATCGACGTGCTGCGCGGAAAGGCCCCCGTCGGTAAGCGGGTGGCCATCGTTGGCGCAGGCGGTATCGGCTTTGATGTGGCCGAGTATCTGGTGCAGGACGGTGAGAGCCCGACGGAAAACCTGCCCGACTGGATGCGGGAATGGGGGGTTGTGGACCCCGCGATCACCCGCTCCGGCCTTGCCACCGAAGGCCCGCTACCGACAGCCCCCGCGCGCGAGGTCACCCTTTTGCAGCGCAAGGCGGAACGCCCCGGCAAACGCCTTGGTAAAACCACAGGCTGGATCCACCGTGCGGCGCTGAGCATGAAGGGTGTGAAGATGATCGCCGGGGTGAATTACGAAGCGATTGACGCCGACGGGCTGCACATTTCTTTTGGAGAGGCGCGTGAACGGCCAGAGCTGATTGCCTGCGACACCGTTGTGCTTTGCGCTGGGCAGCTGCCCGAGCGCAGCCTTGCGGAGGCCCTGCAGGCAAGAGGGCTAATCTTTCATGTAATCGGCGGCGCCGATGTCGCTGCGGAGCTGGACGCCAAGCGGGCCATCGATCAGGGCATGCGCCTGGCCGCCGGGCTTTAGGCCCTCTCTGCGCAGTCTTTACTCAAGAATTATGGAACAGTCAGGCTGGGCGGGCGTTTGTTGGATGAAGGCAGCGGGCAAAGTCCCGCGCTGCAACCGAAGTGAAAGGAGCAGACCATGCCACTCATAAAAGACGCAAAAATCCTTGTTCTCGCCACACATGGCTTTGAGAAATCCGAACTGGAAGTCCCCCGGGACGACCTGCGCACGGCGGGGGCAATCGTCCATGTCGCCTCGCTCGACGGGAAAAAGATCCGCGCTTGGAGCGGCCCTGACTGGGACGGAGAGGTCGAGGTCGACCTCGCGCTCAAGGATGTCGACATTTCGCAGTATGACGCTCTTGTCCTGCCGGGCGGGCAGATCAATCCGGACCTGTTGCGGGTCGAAGAGGATGTGATCACACTTGTGCGCCAGTTCCATGACCACGGAAAGGTCATCGCCGCTGTCTGCCACGCGCCTTGGGTGCTGGTCGAAGCGGGTATCGTGAAAGGCCGCGACATGACCTCTTACCATTCAGTCAAGACAGATGTGATCAACGCCGGTGCCAACTGGCGCGACGTCGAAGTTGTGGCGGATAAGGGCATTGTCACAAGCCGCAATCCGAACGATCTGAAAGCCTTTGTTGCGAAGATCATCGAAGAAATTGAAGAAGGCAGACACGACCGCAAGGCGGCATAAGTCGCAGGTCGTTCGTTCCAGACCTGTATAGGGGTTCGATAGGTAAAAGGGCCGCATCCTTTCAGGGATGCGGCCCTTGTCATGTCATTCGACAGTGATGGTGATCACATCCGAGGTGACGGGCGGATCAAAGGGCACATGGCTCCAGTCGCCAAGGACCAGTTGCAGCGTGTGTTCGCCGGGGGCGAGATCTAGCATGGTTTCGGTCTGGCCACCGCCAAAGTGCTTGTGGTTGTCATCCGACGGAATGGCCGCGTCGCGAGCGGCGTCCCCTTCGCCAAAGGGCGGGACGTCGATGAACAGATGATGGTGGCCGGTCATTTCCTTTTCGGTGCCCGCGGGGGCAATGCCCATGCCGGAAAGCCCGAACACCACCTTGAGTGGAGAGCTGACGGTATCACCTTCCGCCGGGCTGATGAAATATACTTGGGCATCGGGGGCCGACGCAGTCTGATCTGCGGCCCAGAGGGGGGCTGCCAGAGTGGCGCCAAATGCCAGCGCAAGTGCTGTTGCTTTTATCATGGTATCGTCCTTTCGAACTCTTGGCCGGTTCCGCAGCTTTGCGACCGACACTCTAAACCTAGTGCACGCAGGGATGCTGCCAAGAGAACGACACAGCTTGCAGCGGCTTCGTCCCATCGCCGCCGACCAGCCCCCCGCAGCGCTTGGGGCCTGTGACGGCTGTTTCGCGTCCCTGCAAAAACCACGAGTGATCCCTGTATTGTCCACGCTGCGCCGTTTTTGCGCCTGAATTTCCGGCAATAAGCCTCAAGGTCAAAGAGTAGCAAGGGAGGTGGGTATGGATCGCCTGACAGAGATGGAGGCCTTTGCCATGGTCATCGACCAGGGCGGCTTCACGGATGCGGCCAAAAGGATGGGTATCTCTAAATCTGCCGTGTCCAAACATGTGTCTTCGCTTGAGGCCCGTCTGGGGGCGCGGTTGATCAACCGAACGACACGTCGTGTGAGCCCCACCGAGATTGGCTTGGCCTATTATGACCGGGCACGCAGGGTGCTGAATGATGCCGGAGAGGCGGATGCGCTTGTCACCGCAATGCAGTCGGGGCCATCGGGTCTGTTGCGGATATCGGTGGCAACTGATTTCGGGGTGAACCATCTGGGCCCTGTGCTGAACGACTTCCTGATGCAATTTCCTGATGTCAGCGTGAATATGGAGCTGAGCAATCGCTATGTCGAACTGATCTCTGAGGGGTTCGATCTGGCCGTGCGGATCGGAGAGACGCATGACACGTCGCTTCGGTCCCGCAAGCTGACTGAAACGACAAAGCGGATGATCGCATCGCCGGCTTACTTTCAGAAATTCGGACGCCCGCAAAAGATCGATGATCTGAATACGCACAAGCTGCTGCACTATTCCGGTCAGGCCAGCGATGCCGTCTGGAACGTGACGGCGCCATCGGGGGAACGGCGGCAGGTGCGCACGTCGGGATGGCTTTCGGTAAACGACGGGCATTCTCTGTTGAACGCCTGCATTGCGGGCCTTGGGATCGCCTATCTGCCGTCCTTTCTTTATGCTGAAGCCATGGAACAGGGGTTGGTAGAGGATGCGATTCCCGATCTGCCCGCTAATACGCAAGCCATCTATGCCGTTTCTCCGCAGGGGCGTTTCACCCAACCCAAGGTGCGCGCCTTTGTAGATTTTCTTGTCCAGACCTTTTCAGGGAAAGTCCCTGTCGACGGATAGGCCCCGTGCTGCCTTCTGGTATCGTTGGATTGCCTTGGGCGGGCTGCAGGCCTAAACTCCCACGATGCGTGTGATCGAAAATATCATCAGCGACCGGGGGTCTAAATACGCCGTTTCGGGCGCGCCCTGCGGATCCGAGGATGAGGCAAAGGCGCTGATCAAGGAACTGATGCACCGCAAGAAATTTGCCAAGGCGACACATCATTCCTGGGGGCTGATCGCCGATGGGGTGCCAATCAAGAATGATGATGGCGAAAGCGGCGCCGGCATGGTGATCCTGCGGATGCTGGAACGTGAACAGCTGCAGGATCACCTTTTGATCGTGACGCGCTGGTACGGCGGCAAGCATCTGGGCGGCGACAGGTTCCGCCACGTGCAAGAGTCCGTCAGGATCTATCTCGCGGATCTGCGCGGTTGAGCGCGACGACTTTCAGGCGTCGGGAAGCAACACAGCCTCGATCCGCCGGTTTTCCAGCCGCCCTTCCTGGGTAAGATTCGTGGAGATCGGGGAAAGATAGCCAACCCCCTCTGCGGAAAGGCGACTGGCCGCGATGTCGTAGCGTTTGCGCAGATAACTCACTGCAGCCAAGGCACGCTGGCGCGACAGGGCAATGTTGGTTTCAAGCGATCCTGTGGCGTCCGTATGCCCGACAAAGATGATCCGCGCTGCGGGTTTTGCCTGCAGATAGGCCGCAAGCGTGTCGAGTGAGGCAATGTCACCATCGCTCAGATCTGACACACCGCTGGAAAACTGCAGATCGCGCAATACGACATGACCGACGGATTCTAGTTGCTTGGACAGCGCATCTGAGGGGCCATCCGGCACTGGCAGCGCCGTGGGGGCGCGTTCCAGCGGAGCTGCAGCCGTTCCTGCGCGGATGATCTGGATGAAACCGGCGGCAGAACTTCGGCTGACCAGCAGGCTGACAGCGTCCCCATCCGGCGCGCGGGCCGACAGAAAGCGAAAATCGGTCAGATCGACATACATCTCTGGGCCAGGCAGCACCTCGGTATTGAAGCGGAAATCGAAACTGCCACAGCCCTGTGCGCCGCAGTCGAGCGCGATCTTGTATCCTGCTTCGGTGATCTGATCGCGCAGTCCAGCCATGACTTGCTGTGTCGTCGCGCCCTGTCCATCGACACGCCATGCCTGCCGTGTGATTGGGCCTTCGATGCGCAGGCTCGGCAGACCTTCTGCCGTCCAAGGGCCAAGAGGAAGGCGGTAGCTGCCGGCATCGGTTGTGGTTTCGGCGACCATGCGAGCCCCCAGCGGCAGCGACAGGTCAATCGCCAGCGCCGGCCCTGTGATGAGGCACAGCAGCATCACAGCCGCCGAACGAATGGCTTTAGCGCGCCTGTGCGTGGTATTCGTCATTCGGCCGCATATCCGTGGCAGAAGCCACGCGGTTGGTCATGTTGAAGAACGCCGCCACATTGGCAATGTCCCAGATTCCCCGGTCGTTGAATCCAACGTCGCGCAGAGCCTGCCGGTCTGCCTCGGTGATTTCGGCGCTGGCGCGGGTCATCTTTTCGGCAAAGGTCAGCATGGCGAGCTGACTGGGTTCCAGCTGTGCGGCCCGCCAGTTCATCACCAGCATTTCGCCCAGTTTCGGATTTCCTGACAGCTGGCGCACGGCGGCCCCATGAGCGGTCAGGCAGTAGAAACACTTATTCACGGAAGACACGACAACAGCAATCATCTCGCGCTCAAGCTTGCTGAGGACCGATTCGGACAGCATGAGATCGTTGTACATTGCGATGAAGGCATTCAGTTTGTCGATATCCGACGCATAGGCCTGCAGCACGTTGGGGATCATCCCAAGCTTTTCCATGCAGACCTTGAAGTACTTCTGGGTCGCTTCGGGCAGCGGGTCGATCATCGGCAGGTCGAGTGCTGTCGGTTGTTTCAAAGTCACTTTTGCATATCCTCCGCTTTGATACGGTAATGATACTGTCCCACAACCCCCATCCCAAGGGAAGCGTAGAGGCCGTTCGCGCCAGTATTCGCCTGCGTGCAGAGGACGGCCATATGTGTGCCGCCCTGTTCTTGCGCCCAGAATGCAGCGCAGCGCATCATCCACTTTCCCAGACCCTTGCTGCGGTGTTCTTTCAGGATCTCAAGCGCGTGAACCATCGCGATTCCAGTGTGCAGCGCGCAATATCCCGTGCCGGCAGATTTGTCATCGGTCCGCCCAAAAAGCCCGGTCTTTAGGCCTTGCGCGCGCTCCATCACTGCAATGCGTTCGGGACCAATGCCGCCCCGCGCCCAGATCTCGCGCATGATCGCCAGCGGTTCCCAGATGGCAAAGGCGGTCACGCGCGGGATGGGTGTCTCTGTCAGCTGCGAGAGTGGGCAAAGCCAGATATTGACCGGATCGATGACCTTATACCCCCGCGCGGCAAGAGCGGTGTCCAGAGCATCTTCGCCTGGGTGAATCATGAACAGCGGCGTCTTGCCCCGCAGGGTCATGGCCTCTTCTGCTGCGGCAAGGTCCGCGTCGGTCCAGCCTTCTGCCACAGTTGCGGCCGAAACCCGTTTGCCGCCCCCTGCGCCGTCGCGCAGGATCACGCTGCCCTGTTCGGTGCGGCCAGCGGGCGGCCAGGTGGCCTCGGTCACTGCATAAAGATCCTGCAGCGTCGGCATCATGCGGGGAACAGCCCAGAGAGTTTGGTCATGGCAGCATTCAGGCGGGCGCTGTCGCTCCCGCGGATGACGATGTTTGCGCCGTACACGCCGTCCTTTTGATAGGGATAGGAGCCTATCTGCAAATCATCGAATTCCTGCGCCAGTTCCCCAAGCGGTCCTGCAATATCACCTTCGCCGCGCTGGATGCGCAGGGTTTGCGACAGCAGCGGCGCGCCGCCGGTCAGGGCGGGCAGGACGCTGGCGACCATCGCCTGAAACACTGATGGCACTCCAGCCATCACATGCACATTGCCAAGGGTGAAGCCCGGCGCTACCGAAACCGGATTGTCGATCAGCGTGGCCCCATCAGGGATGCGAGCCATGCGCAGGCGAGCGGTGTTCAGCTCGGATCCCTGCCGGTCATAATGCGCCTGAAGCAGGGCGCGTGCATCGTCGCGCACGTCGATAGACACGCCAAAGGCCGCTGCGATGGCATCGGCGGTGATATCGTCATGGGTCGGGCCGATCCCGCCCGAGGTGATCACCGTGTCATAATCCGCGCGCAGGGCGTTCACCGCATCGACAATTGCAGAGGTTTTGTCCGACACGATTCGGACCTCTTGCAGATCTATGCCTGTCTTGGTCAGCTCTCCGGAAAGGAAATGCATGTTTGCATCGCGGGTGCGGCCCGAGAGGATCTCGTCTCCGATCACCAGCATAGCGGCGGTGGGGTTGGGCATCTCGGACTCCTTGCCTTTGTCGTTGGCTCAGGTATAGGCCCGGCCCATGCGGTTTCAAACCCCTCTCATTCCGGCAGTGCTGATCCGCCGCTACAAACGCTTTCTGGCCGATGTGCGTCTGCCCGACGGCCAGGATGTGACAGCCCATTGCCCCAATCCAGGCTCCATGATGGGCATGGCCGCGCCGGGTTTGCGCGTCTGGCTGGAACCCAATGACGATCCGAAGAAAAAGCTGAAATATGGTCTGCGGCTGGTCGAGGTCAACGGCGTGCTGATCAGCGTTGATACCGGGGCTGCCAACCGCGTGTTGCGCGCTGCACTTGAGACGGGCAAGGTCGCGGGGCTTCAGGGTTATGATCGGGTGTTTCCCGAACAGAAATACGGCACCGGCAGCCGGATTGATTTCCTTTTGCAGGGGGGCGGGCGTCGCGACACCTATGTCGAGGTGAAATCGGTGACCCTGTCCCGACATCCGGGGCTGGCCGAATTCCCCGACAGCGTGACAGCACGCGGCACCAAGCACCTTGGCGAACTGGCCAGGATGGTGGCACAGGGGCATCGCGCGGTTCTTATCTATCTGGTGCAGCGCACCGATTGTACACGCGTTGCGGTGGCTGCTGATATCGACCCGACCTATGCCGCGGCGTTCCTCACGGCGCAGGCTGCCGGTGTCGAAATACTCTGCCTGTCCTGCGCCATTTCTGCCGAATCCATTACGGTCGACAGGGCACTGCCCTATGAAACAGCGGGCCTTTAGGGAGGCTTTTGCCGACCAAGTCCAAAGCCATTTTATAGCGCGGCCTAAGTCGTGAATGCCGCGACGGATTGGGGGCACTGGAACTTCCCCGAAAGCTGGACTAAGTAGCATAAAACACAAGAGACGGAGCCGCAGGCCGTGAATGAAGACACGCGAGGGCGTCTGACCCGAGACGGTATACGCATTTATGATCGATCCGATTTCGCCGGCATGCACAAAGCCGGCGCACTGGCTGCGCGCATTCTGGATGACGTGGCACCTATGATCGACGTTGGTGTAAGCACTGGCGATATCGACGCCTTTATCCAGAAGCAGGTCGAGGATGCCAGTGCCATATCGGCCACGATCGGCTACAAGGGCTACAAGCACGCCAGCTGCATCAGCATAAACCATGTCGTCTGCCACGGCATCCCGAGTGAGAAAAAGCTCAAGGATGGGGACATTCTGAACATCGACGTCACGGTGATAGTGGATGGCTGGTTCGGCGATACAAGCCGGATGTACGTGGCAGGCAAGCTGGCCCGCAAGGCCGAACGGCTGATCCAGATCACCTATGACAGCCTGATGAAGGGCATTGAGGCCGTAAAGCCGGGCAACACCTTCGGGGATATCGGCCACGCAATCCAGTCCTTTGTCGAAGTCAACCGCATGTCCGTCGTGCGTGATTTCTGCGGTCACGGGCTGGGGCGGGTGTTCCACGCCCCGCCGAACGTGCTGCACTATGGTCGCGCTGGGACCGGGCCGGTGCTGGAAGAAGGCATGCTGTTTACAATCGAGCCTATGGTGAATCTGGGTCGTCCGGAAACCAAGGTTCTGGCCGATGACTGGACCGCCGTGACCCGCGACAAATCCCTGTCGGCGCAGTTTGAACATTCGGTCGGCGTGACCTCAGACGGGGTCGAGATATTCACCCACTCACCCGGCGGGAGCTTTCACCCGACCTACTGAACCGCGCGCACGGTGATCCGGCGCTCTGCCCCGGATCATCCGTTTCAGCTGTCAGTCAAAACGCCAGAGCGCCGGGATAAAGCGATAGCTTTGCCCGTCCCTCATCACATTGCCAATTCCCGGAAACGGAAAGTGATATCCCAGAACCGCGATGCGGTCTGTGGCGGCCATGTCCAGAAGGCGGCGGCGCGTGGTAACGGTCTGAGCAGCATCCATATCCGCTTCATTGACCCAGTCCGGATGGGCAAAATCAAGGTAAGGGTTTGTCATCGCATCGCCCAGCACGATCAGCTGTTCGCCGTCGCTTTCTACCACCACAGACATGTGCCCGGGTGTATGGCCCGGCGTCGGGATCACGCGAATGCCGGGAGCGACCTCTTGATCCGGGTTTAGAAGTGTCCAGTCGGCACCTGACACCGTAATCGAGTTCTGCGCCCCCAGGACAAATTGCTGCAGTTCGGGCGGGACCCGCGTGACCAGATCGTCCTGCATCCAGAAGGCACGTTCGGTCGCTCCGATGAAGTAGGGAATATCCGGCAGTATTGCTTCGTCAAAGCCGTCACGAATGCCCCAGATGTGATCTGGATGCGCATGTGTGATGATCACATGCGTGATCGACGCAGGATCAATGCCAGCCTCTGCCATGTTTGCCATCAGCCGCCCAGTGGTTGGAAGGAAACGATCGCCAGAGCCGACGTCTATCAGGATGCGCGCGTCGCCGCTGTCGATCACCACGTGGTTGGTATGGGAATAGCCGCCGTCCTGCGGCAGGAAATGTTCGTACATAAACCTAACCCGCAGGTCTGGATCGGCGTTGATGGCAATGGTCTCGGTCGGGCGGCGGAAAAAACCGTCGGACAGAATGGTCAGGCCGATCTGGCCCAAGGAGAAATTTACGTGGCTGGGGTTGGAAAAACCTACAGGTCCGAAATCCGAGGATGCCGCAGCGCGGGCTGGTAAATGCAAGGCTGGAAGCGCTGCAGAAATTTTTATGAAATCACGGCGGTTTGGCTGGAATAGTCGCATGTGCCCTCACATCATTCACCCGTTCAAATGTAAGGTTAGGACCCATTCCAGCCCTGCGCCAGTGTTTACAGCCGTGTAGAGATCAGGCCGTTACATGAGCGTGCTGCCCACTACGATGAGGGCGGCGATCACTAGGGCGATTAAAGCCAGACCGGAAAACCAAAATCGATTATAGAAAGGAGTCGGCTGATAACAATCGCCGCAAATTCTGCGGCCAAACCGCAGATTATGGTCGCAGTAGTTGCAGTGGAATATTCTAACGCTGGACTGACTTTTGTGTGAATGTTCGTTCATGATCTTCTAACATCTCCGAAACTTTGTCCGCAGAGGCAGTTTGACGTGCATAGACGTGAGGGCATTTTCAGAAAAAGATGCAGGCTCACCCCAAATGAGAACGTCCAAACCAAAAAGGACGCCTCTGGATAAAAGCATTCTATCACGCTCCACGCAAAACGCGGGGCATCAAATAAGTAAACCAACGGCAGTCAAAAAGACTGCAAAATTATCTTTTTTGCTAATCCACCAAATCTTTTGCATTGTCCAACGGATCGTACTGCGGATACGAGGCCGTTCAGGAATCATTAACACGACGGTTTACCTACGACAAGTGAACCATGAAGTTTTGTAGTCCATTCGGATTTTTGCCGAAATATTTTGCATTTTTTGCGCAATATCTTTGCGACCTGCAGAAACTGCTTCTGCTGAGACCACCCTTTTGAAAGCGAGATGAATGTCGTACCGCTTCCAAATCATCTGCCTCGACTATCGGGGGGGGCGGTCATCAGGGTGACATGCGTGTCGCCATACCGCTTGTTTTCGAGCAGGTTAAACCCGGGCAGCGGGTTTTGGGGGGCGTTCTCCTCCCAGACTATCAGTGCTTCGGGGGCGATCCATCCTGCGGCAGCGGCGGTATCCAGTGCGCGTGCCCCAAGGTCCTTACCATAGGGCGGGTCAAGAAAGACAAGTGTCGCCGGGCTGTCGTCTGATTGAGGCAGGCGGCTGGCGTCGCGATTGAAAATGCGACAGTGTTCGGCGACCCCCAGAAGGCGTATGTTCTCTCGCAGCAGCGTATTCGCCGTGCGCCCGTCGTCGACAAAGATTGCGCGGGCTGCTCCGCGTGACAGTGCCTCGAACCCCAGCGCCCCGGTTCCGGCAAAGAGGTCAAGCACCACGGCATCCTCGAACGGATCTCCGAACCGCCCGCCCGCCAGCATGTTGAACAGGCTTTCGCGGACGCGATCGGTGGTCGGGCGCAGATGCGCACTTGGATCCCCCTTTCCCACAGCCGCAAGGGCGCGCCCACGAAGCGTTCCGGCGATGATTCTCATATCTTTAGAAGATCCTTTAGGTCAGCGTCCGAGTCGGTGATGGCCGACGGCGCAGGGGATTTGCCCGCCTCAATCAGCCGCTTTCCCACCATATAGGCGCGAGGATCGTTCATCGCGTCGAGCGCGAGAAGTGTTTCGCCACGGTAGTACCAAAACGATACCACTCCGCCGGCATGAGAACCGCTTGCGCCGTCGGCGGCCCTTCGGGTGACGATGGTGTCATAGCCGCTATTCAGTCCGGCGATTTGCAGCTTGACATCGAACTGATCTGACCAGAACCACGGTTTTGCTTTGTAAGGGGTGTTCGCACCCATGATGTTGTCTGCCACACATTCCGCCTGATCAATGGCATTACCGACGCTTTCCAGCCGGATGCGCGTGCCCTTCCACGGGAAAGAGGCACAGTCGCCCGCCGCCCAGATCGCCGGGTCAGAGGTACGTCCAAAATTATCGGTCTTGATGCCGTTTTCCAACGTGATGCCTGCCTTTTCGGCAAGGTCGGTCTCTGGCGTGATACCCACCCCAACGATCACAAAATCGGCCTGAAGCTGATCTCCGTTGGTCAGCTCTGCGCCGCTCACATGCCCCTCGCCCAAAAGCCGTTTAAGGCCGACGCCTTCGCGCAGGTTGACGCCATGCTTGCGGTGCAGGGCACGGAAGTATTCTGAGGTTTCGGCCGAGGCGACGCGCTGCAAGATGCGGTCCCCCATCTCGATCAGCGTGACGTCAAGCCCCAGCTTGCGCGCGACCGCCGAAGCCTCGAGCCCAATATATCCGCCCCCGACGATCAGGACCCTTGCACCCTTGGTAAAGCGCGGCGCCATGCTGTCGACATCCGCAAGGGTGCGCACAGTGAACACGCCGTCAAGCTTGCCGCCGATGGCCGCAGGCAAGTGGCGCGGGGTCGATCCGGTGGTCAGGGCCAGATGATCGTAATTCAAGACCGCTCCGTCGGGCAGCGTGACGGTCCTGGCTGCGGTGTCGATGCAGGCCGCCCGCGCACCTGTGCGCAGATCGATGTTCTGATCGCTGTAATAGCTGGCCGGGCGCAGGTAGAGCCGTTCCTGCTCCATCTCGCCCAGCAGATAGGCCTTGGACAGAGGCGGGCGCTGATAGGGGGGCACGGGTTCGTCGCCAACCAAAGTGATCTGACCGTCAAAGCCCTGCTTGCGCAGACGGGCCACCAATGCCGATCCGGCCTGCCCGGCGCCGATCACCACGACTTTGCTCATCTGTGTCCCCTTTTGGTCTGCGTTTTGCTGATTGGTCATTGCTGGGCGCACCCTATATGCGCAGGGTGACGAAACGCAATTCAGGGGATTCATGACATGACAATTTCGACAGGGGATAAACTGCCCGCCGCGACGCTGGTGCAGATGGGAGATTCCGGGCCCGAAGCGGTTGATCTGGCCGCCAAGCTCGCAGGCCGCAAGATTGTCATCTTTGCGGTACCGGGGGCCTTCACCCCGACCTGCCATTCGGCACATGTGCCAAGCTTTATCCGCACCAAGGACGAGTTCGCTGCCAAGGGTGTGGATGAAATCATCTGCATCTCGGTCAACGATCCCTTCGTGATGAAGGCCTGGGGCGAGGCGACCGGTGCCACCGCAGCCGGAATCACCATGCTGTCCGACGCGGCGAGCGAGTTCACCGACGCCATCGACATGGCCTTTGATGCGCCGCCCGCCGGTCTGATCAAGCGCTCCAAGCGCTATGCGATGCTGGTCGAAGACGGTGTTGTGACGCAGTTCATGCCCGAGGAAAGCCCCGGTACCTGCGAAATCTCTGGCGGTGAATCGCTGCTGGCAGCGCTCTGATCTGATATGCGAGGAGGCCTTGAAAGGCCTCCTCGTCGCGGCTCACAAGGTATCGAGCTTGCGGGCCATCTTGGCATCCAGGGACGAGACGCCGCCCACATCATGGGTGGTCAGCGTCACCTCTACAGTCTTATAGACGTTGGACCATTCCGGGTGGTGATCCCATTTTTCCGCCCAAAGCGCAGCACTGGTCATCCAGCTGAAGGCCTCGACAAAATTGCTGAATTCATAGGTCTTGTGGATCGCATCGCGTCCCTCGACCATGGCCCAGCCGCTGTCGAACAGCGGTTGCAGGACAGTCTCTCGGGCTGTGTCTGACAGAAGTTCGGTCATTGGCGTTCCTCTCTTTGGTCCTTTCTGAACGGCCCGTAGGCCGTCAGAATTTCGATATCTTCGCTGACGGCGGCGGACTCGGCCTTCAGGTACTCTGAAACGGCCTTGGCAAAGCCGGAGTTCCCAATCCAGTGCAGCGAATGAGTCGGCACGGGCAGATATCCGCGCGCCAGCTTGTGTTCGCCTTGCGCCCCGGCCTCGACCCGGGCAAGCCCGTGGGCAATGGCAAAGTCGATGGCCTGATAATAACACGCCTCGAAATGCAGGCAGGGGTGATCTTCGACACAGCCCCAGTAGCGACCATACAGCGTCTCGCGCCCGATGAAGTTCAGCGCGCCGGCAACATATTCGCCATCGCGCGACGCCATCACCAGCAGGATATCATCGCGCAGGGTTTCTTGGGCCACGTCAAAGAAGGCGCGGGTCAGATAGGGACTGCCCCATTTGCGCGCGCCGGTGTCCTGATAGAAGATCCAGAAGGCATCCCAATGTTCGGGCTGGATCTGATCGCCGGTCAGGATTTCAATGTCGCCACCAAAGGCCTGCGCCCGCTCACGTTCCTTTCGGATCGTCTTGCGCTTGCGCGAACTGAGCGAGGTCAGGAAATCGGCAAAGGTGTCATAACCTTCGTTGACCCAGTGGAATTGCTGCGTTGTGCGCGACATCAGGCCCATCTTGCCGCCCGCAATCGCTTCGGCCTCTGTGCAAAATGTCGCGTGGAGCGACGACAGTTCGTTCTCAGCGGCGAACTGAACTGCTCCCTGGACAAGGGCGGACATGCCGACGGCCTCGTATCCCGGCTTGGTCAGGAACCGCCGACCGCTGGCAGGCGTAAAGGGCACGGCGATCTGCAGCTTGGGGTAATATTGCCCGCCCGCACGCTGAAAGGCGTCAGCCCAGTTGTGGTCAAAGATGTATTCGCCCTGACTGTGGCTCTTGGCGTAAAGCGGCGCGGCTGCAATTGTCTTGCCGTCCATTTCGGCGAGCAGATAGCGCGGATCCCAGCCCGTGCCGGGGCCGACGGATCCCGATTCTTCGAGCGCCAGCAGAAACCGATGTGTGGTGAACGGATCATTCGGCCGTCCCCCATCCGCAGCTTCGGGGCAGGCGCAGGCATCCCAGTCTGCGGCGTCAATCTGGCGCAACGATGTCAGAACGTTGATGGCGATGGTCTGGCTTGGGCTCTGCTCGATCATGGGCGTCCCCTTCTTGTCCCTCTATCTGTGCCTTTGCGTCGAGGGTTCAAGCTGTGTAGCCCTCGAAGGTCACATTATCAGCGACTTTGCGCGCTGCGGCTTCTGCCTCAATCGACCGTATGGTCCAGCACAGAATCACAGCCCCCAGTTTTTTCAGCACCGCCACACGCGGGCTGGCCAGATCTTTGGCCTCGTGACTGATGAAACTGGCGCCGACACGGTCATAATCCGGGATGTCGCGCAGCGCAGCGCGGATTGCGGCGGGAATGGTCGGCCAGTCGTCATCGGTATAATCACAGGTGATCAGGCCGCGCGGCACATCCGGTGCAAGCTCTGCCATTTTAGCCACGCTGTGCGGGTTAAAGGACATCACGGCGACGGGACCCGAGTACGCGGCCAGATCCTGGGCGGCCACCTTTTCCAGTGCCCCGACCATGGGGCCAAGCGCGCCATCCTGATCCTTGATCTCGATCAGCAGCGGCACCTTCCCGGCGACAAGGGCGAGGATGTCGCGCAGTGTCGGAATGCCCTCTTGGTCACCTTTCAGCGGGATTTGCGACAGCGCCTGTGCTGTGCGCCGCTGGAGCGGGCCGGTCTCTGCTGTCAGCCGCCCGAGATCGTAGTCGTGAAACACCATGGCCGTACCATCTGCAGACAGCTGCAGGTCAATCTCGATCCCGTAGCCCGCCGTGACAGCGCGCCTTACGGCAGAGCGTGAATTTTCGGGCGCACCCGCCCCGTGAAGGGCGCGGTGCGCAATGGGCCGTGACAGGAAGGCATCTAGAAGTGCAGTCATTCGATTTCGAAAATGCCTTCGATTTCGACAGCCACGCCCAGCGGGAGGCTGGCTGCGGACACGGCAGAGCGTGCGTGACGGCCGGCATCGCCGAGGATTTCGACAAAGGTGTCCGAGGCGCCGTTGATCACCTTGGGCTGGTCAGTGAAAGAGGAGGTGGAATTAACGAAGCCGGTCAGTTTCACTACCCGCTTGAGGCGGCTCAGATCCCCGTCCAGCGCCTCCTTGACCTGTGCCAGCAGGCTGAGCGCGCATGCCTTGGCGGCCGCCGCGCCGTCTTCGACCGCCATGCCATCACCGAGTTTGCCCATGATCAGCCCGCCTGGTCCGTTCGAGATCTGGCCCGAGACGTAGAGCATCTTGCCGCTCAGCACGAAGGGCACGTAATTGGCGGCGGGTGCCGGGGCGGAGGGGAGTGTCAGGCCAAGTTCGGCCAGGCGGGCGTCGATGGGATTGGTCATGTGCGGCCTTTCAGATGTCTGTTTCGCGCGCAGGCTAGGCGAGGTCGCGGGAATTGAAAAGGCCAACAAAGGGTCGTTTCTGTGACGGTTTTGACGAACGCGCCTGCAAAAGCCTGCGGACAGCTTTGCGCCGCATTCAGGTTTCGCGAAAAGCCTTGGCGAAATAATCCATGAAGGGTTTCAGCAGATAGGCCAGCGCCGTGCGGTCCGTGGTGCGGATATACGCCTGGACCGGCATGCCGGGGATCAGTGTACTGCCCTTCGGCAACCGGTCGATCTCGCCCTCCGACAGCACAATTTCGGCGCGGTAATAGCTCACATTCGAGTTTTCGTTCTGAAAGGCATCCGCTGATATCTTGAACACACTCCCGAACAGTTCCGGTGTCTGGCGCTGGTTCAGAGCTGGAAATTTCAGCGCAACCTCTTGGTTGAGAAACAGCTGGTCGATGTCGATCGGCAGCACCTGGGCTGTAATGATCAGGGGGCGGTCCTGTGGTACCAGATACATCAGCGCATCTGCCGCACGGATCACGGACCTAGGCGCAAAGACGCGCAGGCCATAGACGACCCCAGCGACCGGCGCGGTGATCTCCATATGGCCCAGCCTTTCGCGCAGGGCGTGGCGCCGCTCGGCCAGTTCGCGTTCGCTCGATTGCGAATCGCGCAGGGTCGTGATCGCCTCTTCGCGGCGCTGAGTGTCTAACTGGAGGATCTGGATGTCGATTTCCGTGCTGCGCCCTTCGGCCTGCGCCTTCTGCGCCTTCAGGTCACCAACACTGCCAGAGAGGCTTGCCTCTTCGCGCTGCAGGCTCAGCACGCGGCTGGCCTGGGCCAGCCCCTTGTCAAGAAGGGACTGCTGATCACTCAGCTCTTTCTCGATCAGCTCAAGCTGACGCAGCAGCGCGACTTGCTGTGCGTCGATCCCGACGATCTGATCGCCGATCTGGTCCCGGCGTTTTGAAAGTTGTTCGATCTCGCGGTTGATCGAATTGCGCCGTGCGGCAAACAGGTTCCGCTGGCCTTCGACAAGCTCGGCAACATCGGCGTCGATGACGGCGCGGGCCAGAAGATCGGCATCAAAGGTGACGTCGTCGCGTCCGTCGCGTTCCGCATGCAGGCGTGCGCGGCGGGCCACCAGTTCGAAATACTGTCCTTCGACAATGGTCAGTTCAGATTGGATCTGGTTGGCATCCAGCCGGATCAGCGGGGCGCCGATCTCGACCGCATCCCCTTCATCGACAAGGATTTCGGCAACGACACCGCCGTCCGGATGCTGGATCACCTGCCGGTTCTGATCAACCTCGATCTGACCAGTGGCGATGATTGCCCCGGATATATTGGTTGTGCCCGCCCAGACACCAAAGCCGCCGATCAGTACGATCAGTGCAAACACGCCGATTAGAAGCGGCCTGCGCAGCGGAAAATCCTTGTCGGTAGCGGCGCTCATCTCATCCCTCCCGGGCCGACGGCGCCGGTGATGTTCTGATGGTTCTGCACTTTCTGTTTCAGGACCTCATCCTTTGGGCCGAATGCCACGCTGCTGCCGCCTTCGAGCACCAGGAGCAGGTCGCATTCCTTGATCGCAGCCGGGCGGTGGGCCATGATCAACACCGATTTCCCTTCGGATTTCATAATGCGGATGGCCTGATTGACCGCTTCCGATCCTTCGTTGTCGAGATTTGAGTTCGGTTCGTCCAGAACCAGAATCATCGGATCACCATACATTGCGCGGGCCAGACCGATCCGTTGCATCTGTCCGCCTGACAGGCGTCCGCCTGTGGCCGTCACACGGGTATCATACCCATCCGGCAACTTCAGGATCATGTCATGGGCGGCCGCCTTTTTTGCCGCTTCTACCACCATGGCGGCGTCCGGCGATGCCGAAAGCCGGCCAATGTTTTCGGCGATAGTGCCGTCGAAAAGCGTGACGCGCTGCGGCAGATACCCGATATAGCGTCCCAGTACATCCGGGCCGTATTGTTCAATCGACGCGCCATCCAGACGAATTTTCCCGCCCGCCGGGCGCCACACGCCTGTCAACGCGCGCGCCAGAGTGGATTTCCCGGCACCGGAGGGTCCGATGACGCCGATGGCCTGACCGGGCAGCAGATTGAAGCTCAGCAAGCGCAGCGCGGCCAGCTGCTCACCCGGTGGCACCACGGTCAGTTGGGTCACATCCAGCTTGGCACGTGGGGTGGGTAGATTGGTGCGCGGCGCCTCCTCGGGAACCTCGCTCAGCAGACGCGCAAGATTGTCCCATCCCTTGCGGGCGCGCTGGATCAGCCCCCACTGACCGATCGCCATTTCGATCGGCGCCAGGGCCCGTCCCATCAGGATTGAACTGGCGATCATGGCACCGCCCGTCACCTCGTTCTGCAGGACCAGATAGGCGCCAAGCCCCAGCATGGCCGACTGCAGAATCATGCGCAGGGTCTTGGTCAGGGTCGAAAAACTGCCCAGAAGATCAGTCGAGGCGATCTGTCCGCGCAAGGACCCATCGCGGGCACTTTTCCAGCGGTGAAAGGCGTTGCCGCGCATGCCCATGGCCAGCACCATTTCGGATTCACCGCGGATCTGGTCCGAGATCTTTTCCGACTGAAAGGTGGCCTGGCTGGATTTGAGCGTGGGATTGCGCGTGACAAGCTGGTTGACCAGGGTGATGACGATCAGCGTCGCGCCGCCGGCCATGGCAAGGTAGCCGAGCCATGGGTGAAACAGGATGATCCCGAACAGGAAAAACGGTGTCCAAGGCAGATCGAACAGGGACAGCAGCACTGGCGATGACATCAGGCGCTGCACCGATTCCAGATCGCGCAGACCAGTGGCCGAGAGTTCGTCCGGCTTGGTTGCGGCGCGCCGCATGACGGCATCAAAAACCCGCAAGTCCAGCCGTGACTGGAACCGCGCGGCAACCCGTCCCATGACGCGGCCCCGCACATAATCCAGAACGCCCATCATAATATAGAGAAACAGCACCACCAGCGAGAGCGCGAGCAGCGTTGCCTCTGACCTCGACCCCAGCACACGGTCGTAGACCTGCAGCATGTAAAGCGATCCGGTCAGCATCAGCATGTTGACGAAAAAGCTGAAGACGCCGACAAACCAGTAATAGGGGCGGCTTGCGCGCCGCGCCGCGCGCAATTCCTCGCGCCCTTTATCCATCTGGTTTGGAGACATCTGAGCTTTCATGCTTTTCGAGTAATGGAGTTGGATGAATTTTCACTGAAAACGTGGCGGTGCGATAGAGCATATCATCACTCGGCCCAGCCAAGTTGTGATTTGTCGAAATGACGCAGCTGGCCAGCAGGCTGCTGACGCAGCTTCACAGCGGACATGCTTTACGCAAATGCGGCGGCTTGCCAGTCCCTTGGCGCATCCTGTTCTGCACCGCGTCGGGGTTTTGCGCCCCGATCAGAGGATGCAAAACCCATTGTCCGGCGGGTCAGTTCCCGCCGAGGATATCGCGCAGAAGGTTGTTCACGAAGTTCCCCACCGGATCGCGCTCTTCTTGCGGCGCTTGCTGTTGCGGCTGTTGCTGCTGGGGCGCCACTTGCGGTGCGGGACGCTGGGGGACGATCATCGGCAGCGGCCGCGGCTCGATCCCCTCATTGACCCGCACCATCACCTCGCGCCAGATATCGGCGGGCAGGCCGCCGCCTGTCACACCTTTCAGCGGTGTGTTGTCATCATTGCCCATCCAGACACCGGCGACATAATCCGACGTGAAACCGACGAACCAGGCATCCCGCGCCGCCTGCGTGGTCCCCGTCTTGCCTGCAGCTTCGCGTCCCTCAAGGCGGGCGCGTCGGCCCGTGCCTTCCTCGATGACATCGTGCATCATGAAGATCAGCTCTTTGGCTGCGGTCTCGTTGATCACACGTTCGCCGATACCGCCCCCCGCGCCGATCATCGCATCCGCATCGCCTTTGATGCGCAGTTCGACCAGGCCAAAGGGCCGCACCGAAGAGCCACCATTCAGAATGCCCGCATAGGCGCCGGTCATCTCGAGCAGGCTTGCCTCTGATGTGCCAAGCGCCATCGCCGGGGTGTTGTCGATGTCAGAGCCGATACCGAACTGGTCGGCCACCTGCTTGACCTTGTCGCGGCCCACCAGTTCGGAAATCTTCACTGCCGGGATGTTCAGCGAATGCGCGAGCGCCTCTGTCAGCGTCACGCGCCCCTTGTAGGATTTGGTGTAGTTTTGGGGGCACCACTGGCCAGAGCCGACAACATTCATGCAGAAGGGTTCGTCAACCACCGTGTCATAGGGGCCGTAGCCCAATTCAAGCGCAGTGGCATAGATGAAGGGTTTGAAGGCGGACCCGGTCTGCCGTTTGGCCTGGGTTGCGCGGTTGAACACGCCTGAGACACCCGTCTTACGCCCGCCGACCATGGCACGGACCGCGCCATCGGCAGACATGATCACGATGGCGGCCTGTGCTGTGGACCCTTCGCTGACCTTTTCGTTGAAGATGGCGTTCATCGCATCCTCTGCCGCGCGTTGAATCCGCTGGTCCAGCGTCGTGCGAATTTCAACATCCTGGCGCGATTCGACCGAGGCGAAATCCGGGATCGTATCCATCACCCAGTCCGCGAAATACCCCCCGGCCCGCGCTTCGGCAGCATCGGACAGGACCGCCGGATGGGCCAGCGCATCCTGCGCCTGTGCTGCGGTCAGATATCCCTGATCTTTCATCAGTCCGACCACGGTCGCGGCCCTGTTGCGGGACCGTTCGATGTTCGAGGTCGGAGCAAGCGAGGACGGCGCGGTCAGCAGGCCGGCGATCATCGCGGATTCCGCCGGGTTCAGCGCCGATGCGGGCTTGGAGAAGTACCTTTGTGCCGCAGCTTCAGCGCCATAGGCGCCACCGCCCAAATAGGCCCGGTTCAGATAGATCGACAGGATGTCATTCTTGGTGAACTTGAGCTCCATCGCCATGGCATAAAGCGCTTCGTTGGCCTTGCGGGCCAGCGAGCCCTGACGGCATTCGGAGACATATTCCGCCTCGTTCTTCCACTTGGTCGCGTCGAATTCCACGCCCACGCACAACAGCTTGGCCGTCTGCTGTGTTATGGTCGATCCGCCGTGACCCTGCAGGGGCCCACGGCCTTCGCTCAGGTTGATGCGGATGGCCGAAGCGATGCCGATGGGATCGACGCCGGGATGCATGAAAAAGCGGCGGTCTTCGGTCGCGACCACGGCGTCGCGCAAGTATGGCGAAACGGAATCGGCAGTGACCGTGCCACCGAATTGATCGCCGCGCCATGCAAAGACCTTGCCGTCGCGATCATGCAGCGTGACGGAGCCCTTGGCCCGTCCGTCCAGCAGGTGGTCAAGTGGCGGAACGGTCGTATAGGTATAGGCCACGGCAAGGCCGAGCACGATGGCGGCAACTGCCGAGACGCGCCAGACAATCCGCCAGATCAACCCAAAGAAGAACCCGAATGTTCCCATAAACAAGGCCACAATCGGGTTGCGGGACCGACGCGGGGGCGGTCCTTTGCGCCTTGGCGCGGGTTTGGGGGCGGTCTTTTTCGCGACCGTGGCCGCCTTTGGCTTTGGTTTGGCCGGTGTCGCCTTCTTTGGATACCGACGATCGGCCACGAGACGTTCCTTGCCACGACCTGAATCACTCATGTTCTTTGCCTGACTGCTGTTCTTTTTTTCCAACTTACCCGGTTTGGCGTGGGATGTGGACCGACTACTGTGAAAGATCACAGGTTTTTATTGTGACTATTTTTTAAACATAAATGTATTTTTGTGCAAAATTTGTGCAAATAGCTCGGTCTTAAGGTCGTAAAACCGACAGTCTGCCCTTTCAAAACGGCGCCGCAAATCGCTTTCTTCGGGACATACTGCAGGCCCCGACCTGCCAAACCGAAAGGGACCAAGGTGAAACTCATCATTGCAACGATCAAGCCGTTCAAGCTGGAGGAGGTACGCGAGGCGCTGACCGCCATCGGCGTTCGCGGCATGATGGTGACAGAAATCAAGGGCTTCGGCTCGCAATCGGGACATACAGAGATTTATCGCGGCGCAGAATACGCGGTGAACTTTGTACCGAAGATTAAGCTTGAGATCGTCGTGTCTGCCGGGATGGCGGACCAGGTGGTCGAAACGATCGCAAAGACGGCGCAGACCGGCAAGATCGGCGATGGCAAGATCTTTGTATTGGATGTGTTGCAGGCCGTGCGTGTGCGCACTGGCGAAACTGACGCAGACGCGCTCTGAAACCGCGGCGACGAGAGACAAAGGGAAACGGACGAATGAAACTTCTCAAGACACTTGCCACGGCTGCTGCGCTGGTTGCGCTGCCTGTCATGGGCTTTGCACAAGAGGCGGATGTCACCCCGCCTGTGGGCGAAATCGGCTATATCTTCACGACTTTCATGTTCCTCGTGACCGGTTTTCTGGTCATGTGGATGGGCGCAGGCTTCTCGATGCTCGAGGCGGGTCTGGTGCGCCAGAAGAACGTCACGATGCAGCTGATGAAGAACGTCGCACTTTTCGCCATCGCATCCATCATGTATTACGTGGTCGGCTACAACCTGATGTACCCGGGCGATGGCTGGACCGTTCAGAACGTGATCGGCGCCTTCTCGATGGCAGCCCTTGAGCCTGTCGGCGGCAGCCCGGACACGGATCTGACCTATGCGTCTGTCGGGTCTGACTTTTTCTTCCAGCTGATGTTCTGCGCCACCACCTGCTCGATCGTATCCGGCACCCTGGCCGAGCGTATCAAGCTGTGGCCGTTCCTGTTTTTCTGCATCATTCTGACTGGTTTCATCTACCCGATCCAGGCATCCTGGAAATGGGGCGGCGGTTTCCTGAACGAAATGGGCTTCCTCGACTTTGCCGGTTCGACTGTCGTGCACTCGGTCGGTGGCTGGGCGGCTCTGGCGGGCGCACTGATCCTCGGTCCGCGTATCGGCAAGTACAAGGATGGCCGCGTTGTGCCGATGCCGGGTTCCAACCTGACACTAGCCACACTGGGCACGTTCATCCTGTGGCTGGGCTGGTTCGGTTTCAACGGCGGCTCGCAGCTGTACATGGACACGGCCGGCAACATTTCTGACATCAGCCGCATCTTCGCCAACACCAACACGGCTGCTGCTGGCGGTGCCATCGCGGCGCTGATTCTGACACAGATCATGTATAAAAAACCTGACCTTACCATGGTGCTGAACGGCGCGCTGGCTGGTCTTGTGTCGATCACCGCAGAGCCGCTGACCCCGGGCCTGGGTGCCGCAACGCTGATTGGTGCCATTGGCGGTATCATCGTCGTCCTCGCGGTGCCGATGCTCGACAAGCTCAAGATCGACGACGTGGTCGGCGCCATCCCCGTGCACCTCTGCTGCGGGCTCTGGGGCACTATCGCCGTGGTCATCACCAATGGTAATGCAAGCCTTGGCACGCAGCTTTACGGCATGCTCGTCGTGGGCATCTTCACCTTTGTCGTCTCGGCAGTGATCTGGTTCATCATCAAGGCCGTCGTGGGGATCCGCGTCAGCGAGGAAGACGAGATCAACGGTCTCGACATGGCCGAGCTGGGCATGGAAGCCTATCCTGAGTTCTCCAAATCCTGATCTCCTCCTTCCGATCAGAATTTGACAAACTTGCCCGGGCATTCGTGCCCGGGTCTTTTTATGTCCAAACAGACGGCTGGAACGCGTATGGATTGCGTATGGAAATCGTATGGGTGGACTATGGTCGTCGCCCCCGGTGTCAGGGGGTGACGCGTTGCGGTGCGCCGGTTGCCATGTTGGTGCCGATGTAGGGTTTCTTTGCCGCCTTCCATGCGCCGAACCCGCCGTCGAGATGGGCGATTTTGTCAAAGCCCGCCGCGATCGCCGCCTTGGCCATCTTTTCCGAGCGCAGGCCCGAGCCGCAGTGCAGCACGATGCGCTTGTCGCTTTGGCCCGGCAGTTTGGTGGCGTCGAAGAATGCCATCGGCATCAGCAGCGCGCCTTCGATATGTTCGAACATGTATTCCTGCGGGGTGCGCACGTCGATCAGGACAATCTCGCCCTTGGACAGGGCTGTCTGGACTTCGTCGGCTGTCCAGGTTTCGAGGGCGACGCCGTCGTGCATGTCGGATTTCATCATGTGTTCCTTTCGGGAAAACGGTTGGCGGGTATCTTGTAGTAACGCTGGCCGTCCTGTTCCGGATCCGGCAGGCGGCCGCCGCGCAGATTGACCTGCAGCGCGTGCAGCATCCGGGCGGGCAGGTTCAGCGTAGAATCGCGGGCATCGCGCAGTTTGCGATAATCGGCTTCGGTCACGCCGCCGCCGATATGGGTGTTGTGGGCGCGCTGCTCTTTCACCGTCGATTCCCACGCCGGGTCGGTTCGTTCACCCACGGGTGGATAGTCGTGGCCGACGAAGAGGCGCGTGTCGTCGGGCAGGGTGAGCAGGCGCTGGAGCGAGGTGTAAAGCTCGGCGGAGGAGCCGCCGGGGAAGTCGGCGCGGGTGGTGCCGGAATCCACATGCATGAAGGTGTCATGCACAAAGGCCGCATCGCCGATCACATAGGTGACGGACCCCAAAGTGTGCCCCGGCGACAGGATCACCTGCACGTCGAGGTTGCCGAGTTTGAACCTGTCGCCATCGGCATAGAGATGGTCAAAGTCGCGGGCGGGGTCGAAGCTGTCTGGCAGGTTGTAGATTTCGGCCCAGAGGGTGGCGATATCGTGCGTTTTCTCGCCAATGCCGGTGGGCGCGCCGGTCTGTTCCTTGAGCCAGTGCTGCGCCATCAGGTGGTCGGCATGGGGATGGGTGTCGAGGATCCATTGCACCGTCAGCCCGGTGTCGCGCACAAAATCGAGCGCTGTCTGCGCCGAGTGGAAACTGGTTCGCGCGCTGGCGGGGTCGAAATCCATCACGATGTCGATCAACGCGGCCTGTTTGGTCGCCGGATCGCTGACCACATATTGCACCGATCCGGTTGCGGGGTCGTAAAACCCATCCACCTGCGGCGATTTAGAACCCGTTGAGGGGCTGGTGCGGGTGAACATGGGATGCTCCTGTGCGTTCGTATCTATTAAATTCACATAATTGAATGTGATGTGGATTTCAAGGGTCAGGCTGACGCGAGCCTTTCGCGGCAATGGGCGATCATGAAGCCGGAAAACAGCTGCACCTTGGGGTCGCGGAACCGGCGTGACGGGCTGAGGCAGGCGAGTTGCGTCGGGTAGGGGGGCGTTGCCACGGCCACCGGGACCAGCGCGCCGGTGCGCAGATGTTCGGCAACCTCGAATTCCGGCTTCAGAATGACGCCGCAACCATCCAGCGCCCATTGGGTCAGCACATCGCCATCGTCGGATTCAAACGGCCCACTGATTTCATAGCGGCGTGGGCCATCGGCGGTCTGCAGCGTCCACTGGAATTCGCGCGCACCGGGAAAGCGCAGGTTGAGGCAGTCGTGTTTGTCCTGCACCAGCGTGGCGCCGTCCACAGGGTTGCCGCGCCGCGCGATATAGGACGGGGCGGCGACAAGGTGGCGGGGGCAATCGGCGATCATCCGCACCTTGAGGTCGCTGTCGCTGAGCGTGCCGAGGTGAAAGGCAAGGTCGAGCCCCTCGGCAGTCACATCCACCAGCCGGTCGGACAGGCGCAGGCGGATGTCGATATCGGGATACATCTTTTTGAACCGGGGCACGGCGGGGGCGATGATGCGGCGGCCCAGACCCAGCGGGGCCGAGACGAACAAGGTGCCCCGGGGCGATTGCGACGCCTCCATCACCGTCGCCTCGGCGGTTTCGATGGCGTCAAGGATGCCAAGCGCGCCATCATAGAACAGCTGCCCGTGTTCGGTGGCGTGCAGGGCGCGGGTGGTGCGGTTGAACAGGCGCACGCCAAGGTGGCGTTCCAGTTCAGCAATCCGGGACGAGGCAACAGCGGGCGAGGTGCGCTGATCCCGCGCGGCGGCGGACATGTTGCCCAATTCATAGACGCGGACGAACATGCGGATGTTGTTTACATAGGCCATTTCGATTTTCCGCGTATTCTTGAAACTGTGTTGTGATTTGAAGGATTAACAAACAAGTCCCCTGCCGTATAGCGTGGTGACAGAAGCGGCACAGGAGGCAGGCATGTATGATCTCGCGGCGATGGGCGCCTGGTTGGAATTCGCGGTACGCTGGGTGCATGTGATCACGGCGATTGCGTGGATCGGGGCGTCGTTCTATTTTATCGCGCTGGATCTGGGTCTGCACCGTGACCGCAATCTGCCCAGTGGCGCGGATGGTGAGGAATGGCAGGTCCATGGCGGCGGATTTTACCACATCCAGAAATACCTCGTGGCGCCCGATCACATGCCCGGCGGGCTGATCTGGCACAAATGGCAAAGCTATTCGACCTGGCTGTCAGGCTTTGCGCTGCTGTTTCTGGTCTACTACCTTGGGTCAGAATTCTATCTGATCGACCCGGCGGTGATGGATCTGGCGGGCTGGCAGGCGATCGGGATTTCGCTGGCGTCCCTCGGTTTTGGCTGGGTGATGTATGACCAGATCTGCAAATCGAAGTTTGGCGAAGATAACACGCGGCTGATGCTGCTGCTGTACGTGATCCTTGTGGGGATGGCGTATTTCTACACCTCGGTGTTTTCGGGGCGCGCCGCGCTGCTGCATCTGGGCGCGTTCACCGGGTCGATCATGACGGCGAACGTGTTTTTCATCATCATCCCGAACCAGAAGATCGTTGTGGATGATCTGATGAACGGCCGGGTGCCGGATGCGAAATACGGCAAGATCGCCAAGCAGCGGTCGACGCATAACAACTACCTCACCCTGCCGGTGATCTTTCTGATGCTGTCCAACCATTACCCGCTGGCGTTCGCGTCAGAGTATAACTGGCTGATCGCCTCGCTGGTGTTCCTGATGGGGGTGACGATCCGGCATTATTTCAACTCGATGCATGCAAGGAAGGGCGAGCCGACCTGGACATGGCTGGCGACAGCGGTGCTGTTCATCCTGATCATGTGGCTGAGCACCGCGCCGATGTTCCGTGCGGAAGAGAGTGAGGAAGCCACGGGAGGCGCGCTGCAGTTTACGCAGGCCGAGGGGTTTGGGCAGGTGCAGGACATCGTGATGGGGCGCTGTTCGATGTGCCACGCGTCTGAACCTGCCTGGGAGGGGCTGCACTGGCCACCCAAGGGCGTGCGGCTGGACACCGAAGCGCAGATCGCGCGCCATGCCAAGCAGATCTATCTGCAGGCCGGGCTGAGCCATGCGATGCCGCCCGCGAACCTGTCCTATATCTCGGAAGAGGAGCGGGCGCAGATCCGCGACTGGTACGCGGCGGCAACGGGCGGTTGAGGGGCGCCGGGCAGCGGCCCGTGCGGACATTGGTGCTGGGCTGGCGTGATCTTTGCCGCGTTCGGTTTTGCGCTGCTGGTGGTCTTTCCAGTGCTGGGCCCTGCGGGATGGCATCTTTACAGCCTGTCACTCGTCGCGGCGGAGTAGGGCGGGCGGTCCGGATGCTGCGGATGTGAAAAAGCCGACCAAACCTGCAACGGGTTTGGTCGGCTTTTGTGTTTCAGACCCTGAAGTGGCGCTTCAGAAGTCGAGGTTTTCCACGCTCAGCGCGTTTTGCTGGATAAATTCGCGGCGCGGTTCGACGACGTCGCCCATAAGCTTGGTGAACAGATCGTCCGCCTCGGCCATGTCATCAACCTTGACCTGCAAGAGCGTGCGCGCATCCGGGTCCAGCGTGGTTTCCCAGAGCTGGCTGGGGTTCATTTCGCCCAGACCCTTGTAACGCTGCAGCGACAGACCCTTTTCGCCCTCGTCCAGAACCGCCTTGAGCAGTTCCAGCGGGCCGTGGATCAGCTGCTTGCGGTCCTTGCGTTCCAGCGTTGCGGGCAGGTCATAAACCGCCTGCAGGCTTTGGGTGAAACTGCCGGTTTTGCGCGCCTCGCCCGAGCGGAGCATCGGGCCGTCCAGCGTGCGCACCTCTTCGACGCCGCGCAGGATGCGGGCAAGACGAATGCCCTTGTCCTGCGTGATCCGACCCATCCAGCCGCGTTCGTATTCCTCGGCAATCAGGTCGAGACGGGCGGCAACCTTGTCCGCGACGCCCTGCAGGTTGGCATCCACAGCACCGGGCACAAAGGCACCCGCAATGGCGGCCTGTTCAAGGATGTGGCGGGGGTAATGCGTTGGAAACACGTCCAGAACCCGCTTGAGCTGCCGCGCCTCATCCACAACGCGCGCCAGATCCTTGCCCGATATTTCCTCGCCATTGCCCTGCCGCAACAGGGTGCTGTCAGTGCCCTGGGTGATCAGGTAGGTCTCCATCTCGGCCTGATCCTTGAGGTAAACCTCGGATTTGCCACGGCTGACTTTGTAAAGCGGCGGCTGCGCGATATAGAGGAACCCGCCTTCGATCAGTTCGGGCATCTGCCGGTAGAAGAAGGTCAGCAGCAGCGTGCGGATATGCGCTCCGTCGACGTCAGCGTCGGTCATGATGACGATCTTGTGGTAGCGCAACTTCTTGATGTTGAACTCGTCCCGGCCAATGCCGGTGCCAAGCGCCATGACCATGTTGCCGATTTCCTGAGACCCCAGCATCCGGTCAAACCGTGCGCGTTCGACGTTCAGGATTTTACCCTTGAGCGGCAGGATGGCCTGAGTCTTGCGATCGCGACCGGTCTGGGCAGAGCCGCCGGCGCTGTCACCCTCGACCAGGAAAATCTCGGTGTTGACCGGGTCCTTGTCGGAACAATCCTTGAGCTTGGAGCTGAGGAAGTTCATGTCCATTGGGTTCTTGCGCCGGGTCAGATCGCGCGCCTTGCGGGCAGCCTCGCGGGCCATCGCGGCCTCGACGATCTTGCCGACGATCACCTTGGCCCAGCTTGGGTTTTCCTCGAACCACTCGGACAGCTTTTCGTTCATTAGACCTTCGACCGCCGGGCGGACTTCGGAGCTGACCAGCTTGTCCTTGGTCTGGCTGGAGAATTTCGGATCGGGCACCTTGACCGACAGCACGCAGGTCAGACCCTCGCGCGCGTCATCGCCGGTAAAGGTGATCTTTTCACGTTTGGCGATGCCCGATGACTGGGCGTAGTTGTTGATGGTCCGGGTCAATGCCCCGCGGAAGCCCGCCATATGCGTGCCGCCATCCCGCTGCGGGATGTTGTTGGTAAAGGGCAGGACGTTTTCGTGATAGCTGTCGTTCCACGACATCGCGATCTCGACCCCGATGCCGTCACGTTCGCCGGTCATGTAGATCGGGTCGGTCATGATCGAGGTCTTGGAGCGGTCGAGATATTTCACGAATTCGCGCACGCCGCCGTCGTAATAGAGCTCTGAACGCAGCGGTTCGGCGGGGCGCTCATCCTCAAGAATGATGCGGACGCCGGAGTTGAGGAAGGCCAGTTCGCGCAAACGCTTTTCCAGAGTGTGGAATTCGTAGTCGAGATTGCTGAACGTGGTGGTGGAGGCGAGAAAGCGGACCTCGGTTCCCTTGCGGCCATTGGCATCGCCCAGAACGCGCAGCGGTTCGACGGTAAAGCCGCCTTCGAAGCGGGCATAATGCTCTTTGCCGTTGCGGAAAATCCGCAGTTCCAGATAGTCCGACAGCGCGTTGACGACGGACACGCCGACGCCGTGCAGACCACCCGAGACCTTGTAGGAATTCTGGTCGAATTTGCCGCCCGCGTGCAGCTGGGTCATGATGACCTCGGCCGCCGAGACGCCTTCGCCTTCGTGCATGTCGACGGGAATGCCGCGACCATTGTCGCTGACGGATACCGACCCGTCAGAGTGGATCTTGACGTTTACCGCGTCGGCGTGGCCGCCAAGCGCCTCGTCAATCCCGTTGTCCACGACCTCGTAGACCATGTGATGCAGGCCAGAGCCGTCGTCCGTGTCCCCGATGTACATTCCGGGACGCTTGCGAACAGCTTCTAACCCCTTGAGAACCTTGATGGAACTTGCGCCATATTCCTCGGGGATCTGCTCGTTCTCGGCCATGCGGACTTTCCTTGTTCTTAGTTGCGTATTTATACGCCGTTCAGGGGGGATTGTCACGCGACTGACACCATATTTTGTGGTTTGTCGCAGGGGGATCGGCTATGCGCCGCCAGCCCGTCAGACGAAGGGAATCACCAGCCCGACGCAGATCAGCAGCACCCCGGCGGTCAGGTTCGTGCGGCGCAGCGCGCGGGGTGAGGACAGCAGCCGTTTGGCCCGGTCGATGGACAGCGCGAGCACGAGATTGCCGATCAGCGGCACCACCGCCGAAATCGCCGCGATGACCAGCATGTCGGGCCAGCGCAGCTGGGACAGGTCAAAAAAGCCCGGCAGCACCCCCATGTAGAACAGGATCGCCTTTGGATTGCCGATGATGACGGCAATGCCGGCCAGAAAGCCCGCCAGCATCCCGGGCCGGGTCAGGCGCGAATCCGACGACAGCTGCGCATCGGCATGGCGGATCAGCAGGGTGCCCATGACCAGAAAGGTGCCGCAGGCGACCCAGCGCAGCACGGTCATAAAGCCGGCAAAGACGCTGACGATCCAGGTCACGCCGAGGATGGCGAGAAAGGGCCAGAGGATATCACCCACAACCACGCCCAAGGCCAGCGGCCAGGCGGCATGGAACCCGCCGGACAGCGCCCGCGCGATGAGCGCGACCCAGACCGGCCCCGGCGTCAGGAACAGGATGAAAAGCGCGCCCGCATAAAGCGCCATGTCTGCAACTGTGATCGTCATGCCTGCCCCACCACCGAAACGCCTTTGTCTTCGGTCACTTCCAGATATTGCGCCCTGTCGCCCAGGGCCTGAAACAGCCCGGCTTCGGTGCCGGTCATCCAGGCCTGCGCGCCAAGGGCACAGATTTCGTCATAAAGCGCCGCGCGGCGGGATTGATCAAGATGCGCTGCGACCTCATCCAGCAGAAGGATCGGGGGTGCGCCAAATTCCGGCGCGAGGGCGCGCGCATTGGCGAGGATGAGCGAGATCAGCAGGGCCTTTTGTTCTCCGGTCGAGCAATCCGAGGCCGGGACATCCTTGGCCGCGTAGACGCCCAGAAGATCGGCGCGGTGGGGGCCGATCAGGGTGCGCCCGGCCATGAGATCGCGGGGGCGGGTGTCGGACAGGGCGGCGCGCAGGGCCTCCTCGGACTCGGGCATGTCGCCGTCGGTCTGGGTCAGCGTCAGGGTGGCGGTGGGAAAGGCGGTTTCGGCGCCGTCCTGTGCGCGGCTCAGCCGGTCAAGCGCCGCCTGCCGGTTGGCGTGGATCGCAGAGCCAGTGCCGGCCATCTGCCGTTCGAGCGCGCCGTACCAATGGGCATCGCGGATTTGATCCTTGAGCAGGCGATTGCGTTCGCGCATGGCCTTTTCGTAATCCAGCGACAGGTCGGCGTGTTCGGGGAAAAAGCTGAGCGTGACGCGGTCAAGGAACCTGCGCCGCCCTTCGGCACCTTCGATCCAGAGGCGGTCCATGGAGGGCACCAGCCAGAGAATCCGCGCAATCCGCCCCAAAGCTGACTGCGGCGCCGGCTTCTCGTCGATGCGCACCTGCCGGGGTGCGCCGGTTTCCGACAGAAAGCTGACCTCGTGCAGGCCCTGCGGGCCGTCGATCACCCCGCTGACCTTCCATCCCAGCGCCTCGGGGCGGCGGGTCATGTCCTGAGCCGAGGCACGCCGCATCCCGCGACCGGGCGAAAAGAGCGAGACCGCTTCGAGTAAATTGGTCTTGCCCGCGCCATTGGGGCCGTGGATCGCGACGGGGCGCGGATCGACGGACACTTCCGCGCGCTTGTGCGAGCGGAAGTGCGAGAGGGTCAGGGTATCAAGCGAGAGAGGCACATCAGGCCCTTACGCGACTTTGTGTGGAGGCGACGGAGCGGAAAAGACGGCCGCGTTACACACGCATGGGCATGACGACATAGACGGCGGACATGTCGTTGCCTTCGCGCATCAGGGTCGGATCACCGGAGGAGTTGAACATGAACACCGCGTTTTCACGGTCCACCTGGCTCGCGATTTCCAGCAGATATTTCGCGTTGAACCCGATTTCCAGCTTTTCGTCGCTGTAGGCCACGGCCAGCTCTTCTTCGGCGGCGCCGGAATCGGGGGCGTTGACCGACAGGATCAGACGATCCTCGTCCAGCGACAGCTTGACCGCGCGCGAGCGTTCGGACGACACGGTGGCAACCCGGTCCACGGCCTTGGCGAATTCTGCGGCGTCGACCTCTAGCCGGCGGGTGTTGCCCTGCGGAATCACGCGGGTGTAGTCGGGGAAGGTGCCGTCGATCACCTTGGAAATCAGCGAAATATCGGGGGTGGCAAAGCGAATCTTGGTTTCGGACACCGACACCTCGATCTTCATGTCATCGTCTTCCAGCAGCTTGCGCAGTTCGCCCACGGTCTTGCGCGGCACGATCACGCCGGGCATGTCTTCGGCCCCGATGGGCAGGTCGGCGTCGATCCGGGCCAGCCGGTGACCATCCGTCGCCACGCAGCGCAGCTTGCGCCCGCCGTCACCTTCGGCGGTGTGCAGATAGACACCGTTCAGATAATAGCGGGTTTCTTCGGTGGAAATGGCAAATTTCGACTTGTCGAACAGCCGGCGCAGCACCTTGGCCGGGGCCGTGAAGGTCGCGGAATATTCCGACGAGGCCATCACGGGGAAATCTTCGCGGGGCAGGGTGGCGAGCGAGAAGTTTGAGCGCCCGGCTTCGACCGTCAGCCTGCCGGACGACGGCTCTTCGCTCAGGGTGACCAGCGCGCCGTCGGGCAGTTTGCGCACGATTTCGTGCAGCGTGACGGCAGAGACCGTTGTCGCCCCTGCGCGTTCGACCATCGCGGCGGCCTTGTCCAGCACCTCGATATCCAGATCCGTTGCCCTGAACTGGACAGAGGCGCCTTCGGCCTCGATCAGCACGTTGGCAAGGATCGGGATCGTGTTGCGCCGCTCGACCACCGACTGTGCCTGTGACACCGCCTTGAGCAGCGTGCCGCGCTCCATACTGAACTTCATTATTTCGCCCTCTCCGTCTGGCCGGATGTGCACCGTAGACCGAGGCGCACGCCGCTCCAACCGCTTTTCTTGTTTTGTCTGATGGAATTGCGGGGGCGTCAAGGGCAGCAGGCCGCCCAAGGGCGACCTGCGTACAGATGTTGTCCCCAAGCCGCAGGGATCAGGCTTCGAGAGAACGGCGCAGCAGTTCCAGGTCTTCGGCGATCTGGCCGTCCTGAATCTTCAGTTCTTCGATACGTTTGACGCCGTGCATGACCGTGGTGTGGTCGCGTCCGCCAAAGCGCCGTCCGATTTCCGGCAGCGACCGGCTGGTCATCTGCTTGCACAGGAACATGGCGACCTGCCGGGGGCGGGCATAGTTGCGCACCCGCTTTGGGCCGATCATGTCCGACAGGCGGATGTTGTAATGTTCCGCCACCCGGCGCTGGATCTCGTCGATGCTGATCTTGCGTTCGGATGCGCGCAGCACATCAGCCAGACAATCCTGAGTCAGATCCATCGTGATGCGTTTGCCGATCAGCGACGCAAAGGCGAACAGACGGGTCAGCGCCCCTTCGAGCACGCGCACATTGGTCGAAATGCGGTGCGCGAGGAATTCCAGAACGCCGGTGTCGATGTCCAGATCCGGGTAAAGCGCCTTCTGCGCCTCGACCTTGGTCTGCAGGATTCCGAGGCGCAGTTCGTAATCGGTCGGGTGCAGATCGACCACAAGGCCGGATTGCAGCCGCGAGCGGATGCGGTTTTCCATATCCTTGATCTCGTCCGGGGCACGGTCACCCGAGATGATGATCTGCTTGTTCTGATCCACCAGCGCGTTGAAGGTGTGAAAGAACTCTTCCTGTGTGCTGTCCTTGCCGGCGATGAACTGCACGTCATCGACCATCAGCACGTCAACCGAGCGGAACAGCTCCTTGAAATCCATCATGCGACGTTCGCGCAGGGCCTGCACGAAACGGTACATGAACTGTTCTGCCGACAGATACAGCACGTTCAGCTCGGGGTTGCGGTGGCGCAGTTCCCACGAAATGGCGTGCATCAGGTGCGTCTTGCCCAGGCCCACGCCGCCATAAAGGAACAGCGGGTTAAAGGACACGGGACCGCCTTCGGCCACGCGGCGCGCGGCGGCATGGGCCAGTTCGTTCGGCTTGCCCACCACAAAGGTATCAAAGGTGAACTTTGATTCCAGCGGGGCACTGGGCAAAAGATCTGATACTCCGGCGGCGGGCTTGGCTTTGGCCGGCGCCTGCCCACGCGGACGGTCCGCATTCGCGACCTTGAACTGGATGCGGCGTATATCCGTTTCCACGGACGTCAGCTGCGACAGCAGCAGATCGCCATAATTCTGCGACACATAGGTGCCCATGAAATTTGTCGGCACTTCGAAGACCGCCACGCCGTCTGTGATGCCGTCGTAGGACAATGGTTTTATCCACGTCTTGTAGTTGTTTTCCCCGATGGTCTTGCAGAGCCTATCCTGCAAGGCGCCCCATTGTTCCTGTGTCATATGTCCCCGTTCCATTCCCAATCAGCAGCTTCGGTCTGCATGGACTGCTCGGCCACGCAACGATCACTTCCTCTGGGGCACAGACTGCCGTGCTTGTGCAGAGACTGCACAAGGTCGGGCCTGTGATCAGGCAGATGTCGTAGCGAAGCGTATCCCCTGATGTCCCGATCAGTGGCCTACACCTGCGACGGCGCCTATAAATGGACATGGTAGAAGGCAGCGCCTTCGTCCTCTGCGGAAATCGGGGGCAGCCCGATCACAGCAGCGCAGAAGACGTGACCAAAAAACTTGGTCCGATTCTGCTACCTTGTCCCCCCAGCGAGTGACTCGCTCATGCAAGATATCAGGTGTGTTCAAACGGCGGCAACCGATCTTCGCGGTTGACTCGGGATTCAATGAAAAGAATCTCGACCACTGTGTGAGGTATTGGTTAAGCCTTTGTTAAAGCGTCATAAATGCAAAAAAGACACCACATTTAGTGGTGTCCTTTTACGTTCTAACTGTATCTAGTTCAGGCTTGGCCGAGGGCCTTCACACGAGACGCCAGACGCGAAACTTTGCGCGAGGCTGTGTTCTTGTGGAAGACGCCTTTTGTGACGCCACGCATCAGCTCGGGCTGTGCGACGCGCAGTGCGGCGGTTGCGGCTTCCTGATCGCCCGAAGCAATTGCTTCCTCGACCTTGCGCAGGAAGGTACGGATGCGCGAACGACGGGCTTTGTTGATGACAAAGCGCTTTTCCGACTGGCGGGCGCGTTTCTTGGACTGTGGTGTATTGGCCATGGTTCGATTCCCGGTTCTGGTTCCAAAATGGTTTGCGAAATACCCAAGGCCCCCGGAGTCACATAGACCGGATCGATTCTTGCCAGAGCGGGCATCACGCGCATGTAGCGAGGGCCTATAGCCAAGTTATGCAGCAATGCAAAGCGCAAACTTCGAAATCGCTTGGCTGTGGCGCCCCGGCAACCCATGCCCGATTCCCGGGCACGGGTCTGATCTCATCTCACTTGTCGCGGAATTGCGCCGAGCGTTTTTCCAGAAAGGCGGACATGCCTTCTTTCTGGTCTTCCGTTGCGAACATCGCATGAAACAGGCGGCGTTCGAACAGCAGACCTTCGGACAGCGTCGTCTCATAGGCGCGGTTGACCGCTTCCTTGACCGCCAGCGTGGACAGAAGCGATTTCTCGGCGATCTTCTCGGCTGTCGCCTGGGCCTCGTCCATCAGGCTTTTGGCCGGGACGACCCGGCTGACAAGGCCAGAGCGCTCCGCCTCTTCCGCATCCATGAAGCGGCCCGTCAGGTGCATGTCCATGGATTTGGCTTTGCCGACAAGGCGGGTCAAACGTTGTGTGCCGCCAATACCGGCCAGCACGCCAAGATTGATTTCGGGCTGTCCGAACTTGGCCGTGTCCGCCGCGATGATGAAATCGCACATCATCGCCAGCTCGCAGCCACCGCCAAGCGCATAGCCGGCCACGGCCGCAATGATGGGCTTGCGGGTGCGGCTGATCGCCTGGGATTCGGTGCCGAAAAAGTCGGACAGGAACATCTCGACAAAGGTTTTTTCGGACATTTCCTTGATGTCGGCACCGGCGGCAAAAGCCTTGGCCGATCCGGTCAGGATGATGCAGCGGACCTTGTCGTTGCCATCAGCTTCCGCCAGCGCGCTTGCCAGTTCTCTCAGCAGTTGAGAGTTGAGGGCGTTCATCGCGTCGGGGCGGTTTAGCTTGATGGTGGCGACGTGGTCTTCTACTTCGACGATGATCGTCTCATAGGCCATGAAACATGCTTTCGGTTGTTTCTGTCAGAATTTGAAGCCTTACCATCTACGGCGTCCGGTTCAAGCTATCTTTGACAGGTGGCACAATAGAAGGACGAGCGCCCGGACTGCACGATCCGCTGCACGATGTCCGTACAGCCGGGGGTGCGGCAGGGCTGTCCCTCGCGGCCATAGACATCAAAGCTGTGCTGGAAATATCCAAGCTCTCCATCGGCTTGGCGGAAATCCCGTAGGGAGGAGCCGCCTGCCTCGATCGCCTCTGTCAACACCTGCCGGATGATCGCGACAAGGCCCGCAACCTGCGCCGCAGGGATGGTTGCGACCTTACGTGCGGGATGAAGCCCTGCGCGATAAAGCGTCTCACAAACATAGATGTTGCCCAATCCGGCGACGATCTTCTGATCCAGCAGCGCCGATTTCACCGGCGTGCTGCGCCCTTTCAGGCGTTCGACCAGATAGGTTTCGCTGAAACTGTTGCCCAGCGGTTCCGGGCCGATGGCGGACAGAAGCGGGTGTTCGTCGGCCTTTGCCGTGGTCATCAGGTCCATCGCACCGAAGCGGCGGGGATCGTTGAAGGTGACGCGCGCGCCGCTGTCCATGTGAAACACCACATGGTCATGTTTCTGCGCCGCCGGGTGTTCGTGCACGAAGGTCCCGACCGGCGCGCCAGAAATCAGCATCCGCCCCGACATGCCCAGATGCACCAGCAGCGTTTCGCCGGTCGACAGATCGGCAAGAATGTACTTTGACCGTCGCCGCAGCGCGAGCACCCTTGCACCCGTCAGCCGCGCCGCCATATTTTCCGGGAAAGGCCAGCGCAGATCGGGGCGGTTCACCTCGGCCTGGGCAATGATGTGTCCCTCCATCACGGGGGCCAGACCGCGACGGACTGTCTCGACTTCGGGCAATTCGGGCATCTGGCGGGGTCCTGTGACATGGGGCGCATTGTAACGGCGACCTCGCGCTCTATAAGAAAGAGCGGATACAAGGACAACCAGACGCCATGACCGACGACACCGAAAAAACCACCCATTTCGGCTTTACCGATATTCCCGAGACTGAAAAGGCAGGCCGCGTGCGCGGTGTCTTTGGCTCGGTTGCGTCGAAATACGATGTGATGAACGACGCCATGTCGATGGGCATCCACCGCATCTGGAAAGATGCGATGATGGACTGGCTCGCCCCGCGCGCCGGACAGAAACTGCTGGATGTGGCCGGGGGGACCGGCGACATTTCGTTCCGTTTCCTCAAGCGCGCCGGATCGGGCCATGCCACGGTGCTGGATCTGACCGAACCGATGCTGATCGAAGGGCGCAAACGGGCCGAGGCCGGGGCGATGGCCGACTCGCTTGAATGGATCGTCGGGGACGCGATGGCGCTGCCGTTCGAGGACAACACATTTGACGTCTACACCATCTCTTTCGGCATCCGGAATGTGACCCGCCCGCAAGAAGCCCTGAACGAAGCCTACCGCGTGCTGAAACCCGGTGGCCGTCTCATGGTGCTGGAATTTTCGCAGATCCCGAACCCGGCGATGCAATGGGCCTATGACCGCTATTCCTTTAACGTGATCCCGGCCATGGGCAAGGTGATCGCCAATGACCGCGAGTCCTATCAATATCTGGTGGAATCGATCCGCAAATTCCCGGATCAGGACACGTTCCTTGGCATGGTCCGCGCCGCCGGATTCGAGCAGGCCAAATATCGCAACCTGACCCTGGGTGTGGCCTGCCTGCATTCGGGCTGGAAGCTTTAATGCGCGGACCCCACAATATCTGGCGGCTGATCCGCACCGGCGCCACACTGGAACGCACCGGCGCCATGGGCGTCGTTCTGGATGCCTTTGACGCGCCGCGCCCGCTGCGCATTGCCGCCCGGGTCATGGGCTGGCCGTTCAAATGGCTGGGCTATGAGGGCGACCCGACCATGCCCCCCGCCACACGCGCGCTGTCGGCTCTGGGCCCGGCCTATATCAAGTTCGGACAGGTGCTTTCGACCCGCCCCGATCTAGTGGGCGATGATCTGGCCCTGCAACTGCGCGTCTTGCAGGACAAGCTGCCGCCCTTTCCCGTGGCCGAGGCGAAGGCGATGGTCGAACAGGAACTGGGCCAGCCGGCTGATACGATTTACGACAGTTTCAGTGATCCCGTCGCTGCCGCCTCGATCGCGCAGGTGCACAAGGCGACGCTGGCCGAAACCGGCGAAGTGGTTGCCGTCAAGGTGCTGCGTCCGGGAATCGAGCGGGCGTTTCGCAAGGATATCGATGCCTTCTGGCTGGCCGCGACGCTGATCGAATGGATCTCGCCGGGGTTCCGCCGTCTGCGCCCGATGGATGTGATCGCCCATTTCGAAGGCGTGGTGATGGGCGAACTTGACCTGCGGCTCGAAGCGGCGGCTGCGTCGGAATATGCGGCGAACACCAAGGATGACGCCGGTTTCACCCTGCCCGCTGTCAAATGGGACTATTCGGCGCGCCGGGTGATGACGCTGGGCTGGGCCGAGGGTGTGCCGATGGGCGACAATGCCGCCATCGACGCCGCCGGTCACGACCGGGTCGAGATGAGCGAACGGGTGCTGCAGCTGTTCCTGAATCACGCGCTGCGCGACGGATTTTTCCACGCGGACATGCATCAGGGAAATCTCAAGGTCGGGGCCAACGGCGATATCATCGCGCTTGATTTCGGCATCATGGGCCATATCGACGAATACACCCGCCGCGTCTATGCCGAGATCCTGTTCGGGTTCATCCGCCGCGATTACAAACGTGTGGCCGAGGTGCATTTCGAGGCGGGCTATGTCCCCGCCGACCGCGATGTTGATGAATTTGCCCGTGCCCTGCGCGCCGTGGGCGAGCCGATCTTTGGCATGGATGCCACGCGCATTTCCATGGGGCGGCTGCTGTCCTATCTGTTCGAGGTGACGGAACGCTTTGGCATGGAAACCCGCACCGAGCTGATCCTGCTGCAGCGCACCATGGTTGTGGTCGAAGGTGTGGCGCGCTCGCTCAACCCACGCATGAACATCTGGAATGTCGCAAAACCTGTGGTCGAGGATTACATCAAGAAATCCATCGGTCCGCGCGCCGTGCTGAGCGATCTGAACAAGACGGCGATGGTGCTGGCCCGCTTTGGCCCGCGCCTGCCGCGTCTGGTCGAGGCCGCGCTGGTCCGTCAGGCGCAGGAACCACCGCCCGCCGACCGGTCTGTCTGGCTGGGCAGGCTGGTCTGTGCCGGCTGCGGTCTTGGCGTGGGGGCGGTGCTGGTGCTGGGCCTTCAGCTGTTGCTGTGAAATCCGCCTGACGCCGCCCCCCATTTCCCGGGGGCGGCTGCCTGTGGTGTTGCTCAGTCCGGGCTGCGCAGGCCGGTGACCAGCTCTGCATCAACCTCGGTTCCATCCGACAGACGCAGCAGAATCGCGTTTCCACTGACCCGCGCTTCCTGAATGGCGCTATAGACTTGGGCGGTGGCGGTATCGATCACCTTGCCGTTCTGGTAGCTTTCGATCGAGAACTTGTAGACGCCGTTCGGATAGGCGGCGCCGGTGTCGTCCTTTCCGTCCCAGACAATTGATTTCTCCCCCAGCGGGATGGTGCTGCGCGCAACCAGCGCGTCCGAGGCATCGCGCACCACCAGCGCGGCGGCATCCGCCGTGTCGGCATATTCGGGCCGCAGATTGACCGGGCGTCCGTCATAGGCGACCGGTGCGCGGACCAGCGCCTCCATCCCCACCCAGTTCGCCAGCTGACCCAGGTTTCCGCCGCCGACCTTGTCGTTGATGCCGCGCAGCAGATCATTGGTCAGAACCTGCTGTTCGACAGAGGAGAAGGTGGCAAGCTGGACCGCGTAATCCGAGGAATCCACCGGGTTGAGCGGGTCCTGATTCTGCATCTGCACCGTCAGCATGCGCAAAAATGTCTCGAAATCCGAGCTGATGTTGGTTTTCTTTGTCGCATCTGCGGCTGTGGTGTCCGTCGTCGTCGCCGTTTTTGCGGTGGTGTTGCTGCTGTAGGCCGGTGGTGCGGCTTGGGTGGTAACCATGAAACTCTCCTCAGAGTCGGATGTCGAGCCCGTCACGGGCGGCCGACAAGGGTGTTAGGGGGGCATTGGACGGATCCTCGGACGCAAGGCGCGCCGTTGCGTTGGCCGAGGCGCCACTGTCAGGCCCGGTGCCAGCGCCAAAACCGCTGTTGCCGCCCTGCTGACCAAAGGTGAAATCCACACGGGCATAGCCAAGGCTGCTGAGTTCGCGGTGCAGCTGGTCGATGTTGCGCCGCATCAGGTCGAGCGTTTCCGGTCGTTCCGACGTGATATGCAGCACGATTCCCTGATCCGAGGCGACCATATGCATGCGCACGCGGCCCAGCTCTTCTGGATTGAGGCGCAGTTCGACCGGCCCGTCCTGCAACTGACCGCTGACAGCCACCATCTGACGCATCACCGACGCGCCGTGATCGCCGCGCACCGACACAAAGGCGGCGGCACTCTGTGATGTCTGCCCCTGACCGCGCGCCTCTGAGAAAAGCGGGGACAGGCGCATGGCCTCTTCGCCCTCCTTGATCTCTGTCAGGGGTTTTTCCACGCCGGGTATCGCGATCTTGGGAGGGGCGGGCCTGTCGGCGGTCGTCACTCTGACGGGGGCTTTGAGGTCTTCCTGTGTCCGGTTCCGGACGAATCGCGCCGATGCGGCGGCAGGCGCGCCCGCAACCGCCATGGCAGCACCGGGCTCGCTGGCCCGTGTCTGGCCTGTCACGGCCTCATCCTGACCAGCCGCTGCCGCGCGCAATGCAGCCTCGCCGATCTGCGGCGCTGGGGCGGTTGCCTTTT
>NZ_AWWI01000022.1 GCF_002760615.1 Puniceibacterium antarcticum
ACGGCGGGCGTGCCGGGTGATCGGCTGTTGCAGGATGACCATGCGCTACGAGGCGGTCCGAGCCGTTCGGCCACATCTTCGCCGATCAGCACCTTCTACTTGCCGGCATGTTCCGGCAGGTCGTCAGTCTCAATGACCACTTCGACACGCTCAAGATGCGGCGGGAAGCCTTTGCGTGGCCGGGGGGGGGGCCGCTTCTGCTGTGAAGCCGGACCCTTGCCGACCTGCGCCCGCAGGGCCGAGATACCCGTCTCGATCTCCTCGAAGAGCAAAGCCTGCTGGGCATCCTCCTCACCCGCCGTGGCAGAACCAAGCGTCTCGGACCGTCGCCCGAACCGCGCCCGGTCGTAAGCCTTCAGGATCTGCATTAGTCGTTTGATCCGCTTGTCAGTATCCACGTTGCGGGCCCTGAGCGTCTCTATTTCACGCTCCAGCGCGTCCGCACGGTCAGCCTTAGCAGCCATGGCGCTCACCATGGACTTTAACTGATCCATGTCGTCAGGAAGGGGGAATTTACTGCCATTCGTCACCTTCGATTAGAGCATTTTTTTCCTTGTTTTGCTCACGTCTTCTTCATGCATCAGCGCAAATCATTCACTGCCGCAGGACTGTTTAGCCGATAGTTTCGGGGCGCCGAACGGTGACCGGCCTCACCCGTTTCCAGTCCAGACCATCCACCAGCGCTATCAGCTGGACAGTGTTCAGCTGAACCCGGGCATGGCCAATACCCCGGAACAAGTGGGCGCATGCTCCGGAATACGCAACGACCGACGGGCAGCGCGCGGCCTTCATGTATTCTTTGATCGGAACGGCCAAGTTGAACGACGTTGATCCAAACGCATGGCTCGCAAACATCATCGCCAGGATCTCTGAGATGCCAATGTCCCGGCTATCAGAACTGCTGCCGTGGGCATGAAAGACTGAGACACGTCAAGTCAAGGCTGCATGACCACTGTCGCCGCCGTAGGCTTACGTTGTTACGCAAACTTATCGTCTTCCAATATCAGAATTCGTAAGCCCTCAGACGTTTTGATAAACGTCCAAGAGCGCTTTCACATGTTTTTCGACACTCAGAGGAGTTTCCCAATAGGTGTTGTACGCACCTCTGCTTCTTTGCTCGACCACGCTGTCATCCTCATACTGACGCAAGCAAGGCGTGAACTCAGCCGATCGATCTTCGTAGGAGACGATGTCGCCATTCACTTCTGGTATGACACACTCTCGAGCTGCGGAAATATCGTAGCTTATTACTGGAACCCCAAACGCGAGGGCTTCGTAAGGAACGAGCGGTTGGCATTCATACCAATGGCTCGGAAAGGCGAGGCAGCGCGCAGAACGAATATAATCATAGACCTGATCCGGTGCCACCCATCCGGTTATTGTGGCGTCGGGGCAGATCTCACGAATAAGGTCAGCTTCGATGCCGTCACCGACAAAAACAATAGGAAGATTTACTTCTGCTGCCGCCCGGGCGAGATCTAGCGCGCCCTTTACAGGTTCAAGGCGGCCAACAAAAACGATATGTTTATTCTTTTCAGCTTCGATACGAGGAGCTTTGGATATCGAAATAGGATTGGGGACATAGTGAATCGATGTCTCTTTAGACAAATAAGGCGACATTACCTCCTTTTGAAGATTACTGATATATATTACATTCCGCAGATTCTTGGGTAATTTACCTTTGGACATTGCGACGGATTGCCGAGCTACACGGAATAGTTTTTGTGGATAGCTCCTTTGATCGCAATTTGTCGCAATACAGGAAGCGCCCATAGCACGCAATTTACAGATTTCATTTGTCTGATAATTGAAAAAACCGCCATTCGGACAAGCCAGGAAATACTCATGCATCGTATAGACGTGCCGTCTACCGGGAGCCGTTATGACTGACCCTATCGAAGCCGACAAAGCTTTTGTCCAGCCATGCACATGAATGACTGTTGTGGCTGGATCATATTCTTCCAAGAGCACTGTAAGGCGTTGTGCTGTTTCAGCGTTCCATATCCCTTTGCGGGCGGCGTCTACCGCAGAGGGGTTGGATTTCAAGTCCGGAATTTCAAGGCACACAACCCGGACGCCGGAAGGCTCAAGTCGCGGATCGACAGGGCTAACAGCACAGAAAAAGACAACTTCAAGCCCAGTTTCTGCGAGACCTAGCGCGGAATCCACGGCAACTTTTTCCTGTCCGCCACGCACATTTCCGTAGTCATGGATGACAATGACTGTGTTTGTTGTCGTAGTCGCTGTGGGCATATCAGGATGCGTCCTCTTTTTTTCCAAGCGCCATACCCCGCCAGATGCCAAAGATCGTCGGATTGATGTGGGCGTGTTTTATAGCCGCGTGAGCAGCTAAAAAGTTCCACAAAATCAAGGTTCCGGATACGGCAGAAGCCGCTCCGATGGTCCCGAAGAAGTATGTCAGGACTGGCAAGGCAATGACGCCAAGAATGTTGCTGAACAGAATGAGGCGCATGAACCGATGCTGATGCTTGGTCATCTCAAGGATGGCACCGTTCGGTCCGCACGCGGCGTTAAAAATATATCCAACCGATAGAATGAGAAGTTCCGGATATGCTGTATCGTAACCTTCTCCAAAAACACCCAGAACACTGTGACCGGCGATAGCGAATAAAAAGAATACTAATATAGCAAAAATTGTGCCCGCACCCGCGCAGTAAGAACAGACTAGCTGCACATGCACCATCTCGTTCTTCCAAAAATGGCGCGAAATGAGAGGTGAGGCGATGATATTGGTCGCCATCAGAACCAGATTTATAGTTTGTGAAGACTTGAGTGCGGCGAAGAAAGCGCCAGATTCAACCGGGGAAAGAAACACACCGATAATAACCACTGATAGCATCGGCGCCCCGAACGTGACAATCGTCGATACAGAGAACTGAGCGGAGATTTTCAACCAGTCCTTGTCACGCAAGCGAGACCATTCATGTGCGCATCTCCAAAAGCGTGTACCAGGTGCAGCACATGATTGACCCAAGGTCGCCGCCGCCAGAAAGAAGGCGCAGAGTCCGAAGCCAACCGGCGCTGTCAGTACAGGGCCTAAGCTGAGCATTATGCCGAAGCCCAGAATGCAAACCAGCACGCGCCAAATTATCTCTCGTGGCGCCAATCCCAAGACTACCGATTCATAGGCCCGCAGGATCGATGTCTGCAGTTCGCTGAAGGCCATAACAGGTATGAAAAGCGCTGCGACAACCAGACTCCAGGATAGGGCGGGCGCATAGTTGCTCTGGGCCGCGACGTAGCCAAGCAGTGCAATCATCAAGATTAAGGAGATGAGCAAAACGGTTGTGTAACTGCGCATCGTGATAAGTTCGCGTTCTTGCTTGTCGGTATCATCAGTGCTGCGCCGCGCGATGTCCCGGAGCATGACCTGCTGCTGCCCCGCAACGGCAACTTTTGCAAGTATAACGCTGATACTAAAAGAAAAACTGAAATAGCCAAATTGCTCCAGAGTCATGGCTCGTGCAAGCGCAACGAACATGACATAGGAAAGAAAAGCCCCAGCGATTTTTACGAACAACGCCAGTGCACTGCTCTTTATGAGCCGTCCAACAAAGGGATTCATGCTCTATTCCATTTACGATGCCCGCTGCTGACTAGTGGGTTTGCAAACCCTTCGCAAGCCACGCAACGGCATCTGCAGATCTCCCGTGTGTCAAAGCTTCTCATGGATGCTCCTAGATGCTTAAAAATTGCACACAATCTCGAAATTCGAGGCCGGAGGGACATCTTTCTGCGGTGGACACTGGCCCTGCACTACTGCAGGAAGGATGCAGTTGCAGCATGCAAAAATACAGGACGGTACACGGCGTGTTGAATACAGTGATTGCTATTCCGACCCTAAACGAGGCAGATCACATAGGGTCTGTTATCTCATCGCTGTCTGAGCCGGGGTACGATGGTAAAGTGCCACAAATATGGATCATTGACGGGCTATCTGCGGATGGAACGGCAGAAATTGTACGGGGCCTTGGACTGCCACATGTAACGGTCATCGACAATCCCGCCCGTACACAAGCGCATGCCATCAATCTGGCCGCCCTGCACGCACAGAATGTTGGCGACGTCGATGTCCTGATCCGTGCTGACGCACATGCGCATTACCCTGAAGGCTTTGTTGCGCGAATCATTGCGACAATGATCGAAACAGGTGCCGAAAGCATTGTCGTGCCTCTTGAGACAATCGGCGGATCGCGACTGCAGGATGCAGCAGCAATTCTTTTTCGGACTTGGCTCGGGACAGGCGGATCCCCACATCGTACCGGATCGATGCGAGGCTTTGTTGAACATGGCCACCACGCTGCATTCCTACTGGATGACTTTATCGCTCTAGGCGGATATGACACCGACTTCCTTGCGAATGAAGATGCCGAGTTCGATTACCGACTTACCCAGTCGGGAAGACGCATATTCTTGGAAAACAATATCGCGATACAGTACATTCCTAGACTGAGTTTGATGGCGACATTCCGCCAGTACAAGCGAAATGGAACATATCGGATTCGCCGAGCCGTGAAGCACAACATCGGGTTGGGTTTGCGGCAGGCTATACCGGCATTGCTACTTCCCATACTTCTTTTGGGAGCTCTGCTCGGAATTTCCGTGTCTCCAGTTTTTTGGATCATCCCACTTGGATATTTCAGCGCCATTTTAGCAGCAGCACTCCAGATCGCGCGCAAGGCCAATCACGTCAGGTTGACCATTTTGATTGCAGCTTTGGCCGCCGCCTCGCATCTCGGTTTCAGCGTAGGCGCAAGCCTAGAGTTTTTGCGCTGCCGGTTCAGCTCAGCACGGCGTCGTTTATTATTGAATGATAAAGCACGGCTAATGGCCGTCCCAGATAGAAACGAAAGTTAAAATGCCTCAGACAAAGGATAGCATGAACACCGGCAAGGCGAACCTATTTCTGTGTTCTGCGCCGCGTTCGGGGTCAACCCAGCTAGCTGCCTGGCTTGACACACACCCAGAAATAGCTCTATCGCCGATCAAGGAACCTAACTACTTTGCCGCGCAGGATTTTGACGAAAATTACGTTCGCCGCATACATCTCAACGATGTAGAACCCAGAAAATATGTGGATTCAAAATCTACTAAACCCTATCAGTTTGCGATTTTTCGCGAAGCTGCTCATTACGACTATCTGTTCTCAGGCCTAAGCGCACGGTGGCGACTGGACGCATCGACAACCTATCTGCAGAGCGATGATGCGCCCCAAAAAATATTTTCTTATAATCCTGAAGCAATTGTCGTTGTTTTAACGAGACATCCGTTGGAAAGGGCCGTATCACACTATCGCCTTGCCCATCGAACCGGGCGAACCCGTAAAACACTGAGCGAGCAGATCGCAACTGAGCTACACGGAAGTATCGAGAACGAAGCCAAGTTTCTTCTACGTCTTAGCAAATATAAGGCAGCTCTTGCCAGATATCGGACAACCTTCCCAGCTGAGAACCTGATTGAAATTCGTTTTGAGGAAGTTATTGCTAATCCCCATGCCGCGCTAGCAACTTTAGCTGAACGCCTTTCAATAGATATTGACCATCTCGACTTGGGGCGTGAGAAGCGTAATGCAGGCGATGCTCCGATTTTTCCAAAGCTTAATGCTTGGGCTATGTCTTCGGGGTTTAAGCCTCTGGTGGGGCGTATCCTGTCGCCAGAGATGAAAGACAGCCTCCGTAAGTTTCTGTTTCACAAGGGCGGCACAGACAAAATTCAAGAGAAGGACAGGGCCGCACTCGCAGATGCTTTGGCAGATGAAATTGCCGCCTATGAGGCGGCGGGCGCGTGAAACGTATTGGCACATCTCCTTCGAGAATTAACCTAAAAAACGCTTCTTTTTTGTATGGAGTAAACTAGATGAAGATATGTATTAGCGATATCTTTGGATCTCTAAATAGAGGTGATGCGCTTCTCTGCGACGCACTCATCCACAGCATCAAAGAGGCGGCTCCCGGAGCAGAGTTAGCGGGTGTTGCACATTTTCCAGAAATTGAGCGTGAACGTCATCCCGACATAGACTGGCAGGAGGCCCCTTCGCGTAGCAATGCCGAAAGTATATACGTGCGGCGTGCGTTGAATGGACTGCGCAGCGGCCTTACGCTCGGGTACTCTGCACTGGGCGGTCCTTCTGGGATAGCGCCGTTCTACCCCCTGCCCAAATCGCAACTTGCATCTATCCAGCACATCAAGGATGCGGATTTGATCGTTAGTTCCGCTGGAGGCTTTCTGCTTGATGCGAATGCTACCATCTATAGCCATTTGCTTCAATTCCATCTGGCGCGAAAGTTCGGCACTCCCTATGTACTCGCCCCACAAACCATCGGACCAATTCGCAGTACGCGGCTCAAAAAAATGACCGCCGCTGCTCTCTCGGATGCCCGCATTATCGCTGTAAGAGAACAATACTCCTATGACTTTGTGGTGAATGATCTCGGGTTGCCTTCTGACAAAGTGGTTCGGACGACTGATATTGCGTTTGAGCATGAAGAGACTGACCCTGCTGGTGGCGCTGAAGCTCTGGCTGGTCTGGGCATTGCACCGAACGAGCGTTTCATTGGCGCTACAACGGTGAACTGGAAATTTCGTGGAGAGGACAACCCAAAAGCGGCGTATGAAGAGTATCGTGAAAAAATGGTAGCCTTGATGGTCTCCATGCATGAACGCTTTGGCCGCAGAATTGTATTGTTCAACCAAGTCAGCCAGGATCTCCCTTTAGCACGTGAGGTTGCATCTCGCTGCGGTGAAGCTGTAGTTCTTGATGAGGCGGATAGGTCCACCGAAGTGATGCGTGGTATGATCGAGCGGGCAGATGTGTTTCTTGGGTCGCGCTTCCACTCCTGCGTTTTTTCAATTTTGGGGCGCGTACCTCTTTTTTGCCTGGCGTATACTTATAAATCAACTGGGATTATGGATGATCTCAATATGTCAGATCGTGTTGCGCCGATAGGGAAGTTTAACGTAAACAATGTGGTTGAAACTATTGGCTGGCTTATAGAGAACCGTGAGAGTGAGTCAAAAAGAATAAATGATGCTGTACAGAAAATGGCTTTTCCAAAGTTCAGCACCGTCCTTCAGAATGTAATAAATAATATTTAACATTATAGGATGTGGCTTAGTCGTATCCGCTCCGTTGTGGCCGCCTGCCTGATTTCCGGATGATTTGCTAAGACACGTGCTTAACGACGTAGTTAGCGACGTGTCTTATGTGGGGTCGGCGATGCGTGGTGAGATACTTGGGTTTGAACGTC
>NZ_AWWI01000023.1 GCF_002760615.1 Puniceibacterium antarcticum
GGGCGGCGCGCATTCGCCTGGTTTCAGGCGGCACGGCATCCGGGACCGCTGGTGTGGATCCTGCCCGAGCATGTACAGGAACTGCCGATGCTGCGCGGCTTGCCCCGGGGCGTCGGCGAACGACTGCATCTGTTGCGTCCCGTGGGTGAGGCAGACCTGCTTTGGTGCATCGAAGAAGCCTTGCGCACGCAAGCTGTCAGCCTGGTGATTGCCGCGCCGCAAAAGCCCTTGTCCCTGATCGCAGGTCGGCGGTTGCAACTGGCCGCCGAGGCCGGGCGCACCACCGGCCTGATGCTGATCCGGGCAGGCGCAGGCAGCAATGCCGCCGAGACGCGCTGGTGTTGCGCCCCCCTGGCCAGCGAGGCGGCGGACTCGACTCTGTTTCAATGGGCGCTTATAAAGAACAAACAGGGAACAATTGGAAGCTGGGTCGTGAACTGGAATGGCGCGTCGGATACTGTCCATATGGTTTGCGAGGTTCGCGAGCGATACGAGCCTTCGGACACGCCCCGTTGAGGGGTGCTTTGCCCTGACTCACCGGTCGGGCAAGGCCGATCATCTGCATTGCCTCAATCCGGCGGCCTCGGCCCGGGGCCTGTCGCGCGGCATGGCGCTCGCCGATGCCCGCGCCATCTGTCCGGACCTCGCGACCCGTCCGGCGGACCTCGCACGCGAGGCCGCAGCACTTGCCAGCCTGCGCCGCTGAGGTCGGGCATGGCCATGGGATTTCCATTCAGCTTCGCAACCGAGCAGAAGCACAACCTGCTGAA
>NZ_AWWI01000024.1 GCF_002760615.1 Puniceibacterium antarcticum
TGTCACTGTACCCTATTTAATCAGATTCTGCGGATTCGGCGCATTTTGGGGCGTTTTTTGTACCCTTAATTTCAATATTTCCACAGGCTCCACGCCTCAGGATTTGACACCACCTGAGCTTTTCCAGATTGCATCGGCGCGGGTCAGAAGCGCTCCACGGTTTGCGCCGGCACCAAGCTCGGATATGGCCTGACGAGCTGCCTGCAGAGCGCTCACGGATGCACCTGGGCGGTTCGTTCCATGCGTCTTACTGGTCGGATACTCTGTTTTCCACCGCCCAGATAACCGCTGGCCGAGGTCCTGCGACAACCCACGGGCCTGCTCAATCACCCGACGATGTTGAGGAAAGGCGCGGCGCAACTCAAAGACCATCCGTTCGTTTCCACGTAGAATGATGGCAGCACCCAAAACGGGACGGGTCACGCTAACACCGACCGCGGCAAGCGCCATTAACCTTTCGCGCTCGTTCCCCGAAGTGAGCGCCCTAAGGTTCCCGATCTCCAGAACTGCCATGAGATGCATGGTCAAATCCACCCGGCGCAACCGCGCAAGATTGTTCGTGGCGACAGCCGTCTTTAGAGCTTCCACGCCGCGTAAAGCGCGACCACGAAGTCTGCCTGACACATCTTTGGCTGGATAATTGGTTGCCAGAACCAGACCGCAAGTTTCGCAGGTAATCGACCACGCCAAGCGCCAATGGCGAAGCATCAGATCGGGTATTTTCTCAACACACCTCGGACAATACTGGAAGTCATGCTGCGACACGTATTGTACGCCGTGATGCGTCGAATCCGGAAGGGTCATGGCCGCAATCTCATGCTGGGTCAGTTGAACTGCCGAGCAGAGGCGGGCCCAGTCTACCTGTCCGAGATCGTTGATACGCTCCGGCACCCTGCCCTGCCCCAAACCAAGATACCCGCAAAGCTCTTCAGCGGAGCAGTGATTGGCCTTCGCCAATCGCCCGATCCAGCTGGACAGAAGCTCATCGCGTACAGGCGGCGGTCGAAACGGTAGCGATCTGACGGTCACCGGAATGCCGCGGCGGGTTGGCGAGGGATGTTCCAGGCATGCTTTGTCCAGACCGGCTGCCAGGACTGAACCGCCTCGTCGGTGATCCGCTCCTCACCTGTCTCGATCGCTTCTATGGCCAAAGACTTGATCATGATGAACACGCGCGAGGTGACGCCGCCGGTCACTTTCAGGATCGTACGAAGCGACGCCACCGTAAGGCCTGAGCGTTGCTCAAGCGCCATCGCGGCAATCAACGTCTGGATCAGACGGGAGAATTCCACGTCGTCCTCCCAGAGCGGCAGGTAGTGTTCGTCCAGCCGACGGGCCAGTTGGTCGTCACCGCGGACGGCCTCGAGGGCCTCGTTGACACCGAAGACAACAAGCGACGCGCAGAGATCGTTGGACAGGAACCGGAGCATGTTCAGGAACCGTCGTTGCTCCCGGTAACTGCCGGCAAGCAGGTTATGCACTTCGTCGATCATCAGCATTTTCAGGTCCATGTCCCGAAGATGGCTTAGCGCGCGCACCTCAAGCTCGGACACCGTGTGACGCCTCCACATCGGCGCCCCGATCGTTGACAGGATGTGTTGATAGAACCGGCGCTCATCCGGCGCGGGCGGCGCCTGAACCAGCAGGATGGGTGTCTTCGTGACGCCCAGTTTGGCATTGTACTGCGTCGGATACTTGCTGGCCATGCGTTTGGCGATCATCGTCTTACCGATGCCGGAGCTACCATAGACCATCAGGCCAGGCATCCGGCTCTGTTGCGGCATTTCCATAAGGGAGGTCAATCGGTTGAGAACAATCGTGGCACGGTCGAAACTGATCCAATGATCGCCGCGGATACGGTCAATTCTTTCTTCTGGGGTCATTAAACTCATCAATCTCATAGGTTGGCAGATCAGGGTTGCCTGTATCAATCGCGAACATTTCGCGCGATGGATCGCGGCGTGGTTGGTGCCGGGGAAGCCGAGCACCTCTTTCGTTTTCCAACCGGGCAGTCCGCGTCTTTTGGCGCGCCGCCTCAGCCAGCCGCCGCTGCGCGTCAATCAATTGGAATAGGACCCGCTCGTTGATCCGGCCACCATGTTTATCATGCCATTCTTTCCGCGCCCGCCGACTTTCCCAAAGCGATATACGCGGGTGGCTGAGATCCCGGTACCGGGCCGAGATCACGCGGCCATCATCGGTGATAACCCAGACCTGCGACAAGTCTCGCGGATCGTATTTCACCTGTACTTTACCCTGCCCGCGTCCGACCAACGACGCGAAGGCATCACTCCAGTAATTGACCCCGAAAAGCGTGATCCCGGTGCGCCGGAGCTGGCGCCACTCGAATGGCAGGAAGCTTGTCCGAAAGGCTTCTATGTCGACGACCTGCCGTCCCGCAGTATCCCCGCCCATGTCCGCCCATGCCGCAAGCGGCGTTCGTCCGAGAGCTTCGTGAACCGTATTGTGGTATCGGCAGATTTCCAGATGAAGCCAATCCTCAAACTCGGTCAGTGTCAGGGCCGCATGTTTTTCACTGTCATAGTCGCCCTTCTCGACGATTGAGGAATGCGTAGTCCCGGGCAGCACATGAACGGCACCCATGGTCGTTCCGATCAGCCGTTCGACATGACCGCCATAGTGTTTGCCGCCAAGCGGACGATACTCGACAGTAATACCCCAGTCTTCGCAGGCCATTCTGAAGGCCTCGCTGTGGAACTCCTGCGCATTGTCGACGTGGATCGCCTTAGGAATGCCGGCCGTCGGCCAAATCACCTCTTCCAGTGTTCCAGGAACGTGCACCGATTTCCGGCGCACACAGTGATCGAGACACAGGGCGATCGACAAGACAGATGGCTCATCGAAAGTGACATGGACCCCGAGAACGATCCGGCTCGCGACGTCGATGGCCACCGTCAGATAGGGGCGCGCAAGCGGCCGTCGATTGACGTGATCGACCAACGTGATGTCCGAAGTTGTATGATCGATCTGAACGACTTCCAGCGGGGCTGAAACTTCAAGTCGGCCAGGACGCGCGGCAAAGACCTTGTCAGCCGCCTCTGCCCCGCGCCGTTTCCGGAAGACCTCTCGCTGATCCATAGCGTCTAGACGTGCTTTGACCGTTCTCCGGGTCGGGGGCTGAAACCCCTTCGCCTCGCACTCGGCACGGATCTCGCGCCAGATGCGAAGAAAGCTCGAGCGCTCGCGGACCAGATAGTATCTTCGCAGGCTCCCATCGATGATGATTTCGACGTCTTCAGCAATCCGCTTCGATCCCGGTTTCGGCCCGCGACGGTCCAACTCCAACGCCGTGGCACGTGCATCGTTCTCTCTCAGACGCCGGTAGAGCGACCATGTGTGGCTTTTCGCCAAGCCCAGTTCCCAAGCGGCATCTCCGATTGCTGCGCTGATCGGCTCACCTCTCTTCTCAAGCTCCAGGATCGGCCGAAGAACGGCCGCACGATGTTTCGCAAGACGCTCGTCTACCACGCAAATCCCCTCCCCAATAGATCGACACTTATCCACAGTTCAGACCGTACGGCAATTAAGGGTACAGTATGGTAATTAAGGGTACAATATGAAAATTAAGGGTGCAACCCGCCATTGATTTCACGGGACAATTTCAGGCACGATTCTGATCAATTAGGGAACAGTGACA
>NZ_AWWI01000025.1 GCF_002760615.1 Puniceibacterium antarcticum
CCTTTCGGTTGGGCCAGAGTCTATCTCAAACTGGATTAGCTGCAGGGGGCAACGTCATCGGCATCGTAGTATGTTCCACCTACTGCAGTGACCTCCGGTGCGCAGGCCCCCAGTCCCGCGACCGTTCTGCCTTTCAGTACGCCCGGAACGGCCATCAGGATTTGCACACCGTGGCAAATCGTGAAAATCGGTTTGCCTGTATCGTGAAAGTGCTTCACCATCTTCTGGATGCGCGGATCGGTACGGATGTATTCCGGTCCCCGTCCCCCTGCGGCATAGACCGCGTCGTAGCTGTCGAGTTCCGCTTCGGCTTCCGAGAATGTCTTGTTGATTTCCGCATTGTGCCCCGGCTTCTCGGTGTAGGTCTGATGACCTTCGAAGTCGTGCAGCGAGGTGGCAATCACGTCACCCGCACTCTTGTCCGGGCAAACGACGTGAACGGTGTGGCCCACGGCTTCCATCCCTTGCTGGTAGACGTAGATTTCGTATTCTTCGGTGAATTCACCGCATAGCATAAGGATTTTCTTGCCTGGCATCTTGGTTCTCCGGTTCAGGTTGAGGAATGGCCCAGCCGAACGTTGATACGGCCGGGTCGAAGCGCTACGCTTCAGAACGGCGAGTCAGGGAAATAGAACTGGTCCGCATTCTCGGGCGTGATCAGCGGGGCGTCCAACTTGAAGGAACCGCGCATCAGGGCTTGGCCAGCAAACTGTGCAGCGGTCATGTAGATGGCGGAAGCGATCATGGACGGCGGATATGGAGTCGAGATCGGAGTGCGTTCGTCGCCCGCTTTTACCATCTCAATGACCTGCTTCATCCCGTTGCCGCCGAGTGCAAATTTCACATCCGCGCGACCGGCTTGGTCGACCGCTTCCAGAACACCCAGCAGCATGTCGTCGTCGTTGGCCCAGACCGCGTCGATGTTGGGATACTGCGCAAGATAATCCTGCATCAGCGTAAAGGCCTCGTCCTGGTTCCAGTTGGCGTACTGAATATCGAGGATCTTGATGTTGCTCTTGTCGATCACCTCGGTGAAGCCCTTGATCCTCTCGTCGTCGATGACGGTGGGGATGCCGCGCAGGACAACGATTTCTCCTTCTCCACCCAACTTGTCGACCAACCAGTCGGCCGTATTCGAACCCACGGCAATGTTGTCTCCGGCGACGTACAAGTCCTGGATCGACGGATCCGAAAGACCTCGATCAACGACAGTGATGAAGGTGCCATTTGAAGCCACTTGCTCCACCGGTCCGGTCAACTCTTCGGAGGTGAAGGGCAGGATGACCAGTGCGTCAAGGTTATTCGTGGCCGACAAATCCTCCAGTGCTGACACTTGAGCTGTAGCAGAAGCGGCCGTAGAGACGATCACGTCGATGTTCGGGTACGCGGCTTCGATCTCCTTCTCTGCTCGTTCGGCATGGTAGACAACGCCGCCAGTCCAGCCGTGCGTCGCTGCAGGGATCGACACCGCGATGGTGAATTCCTTGTCCTGTGCCAGTACAGGCGTACTGGCGATTGCGCTTGCCAGTACTGTGGCGGACAGGATCCGTGCACTTTTGTTAAAAGTCCTCATTTTCTTCTCCTCCGTTGCGATAGGTGACGCGCCCTTGTCAGCGGGCGCTTGTGAAGCGGTGTGCAAGCATGGCGATGATAATGATTGAGCCCTGCACTGCGGCCACGAGGTATTCCGAGACCATGTCCGTCAGGACCATGACGTTCGCGATGATCTCGAGAATGAGTGCGCCGGCGACAGTGCCCCAGACGCGGGCCTTGCCACCGCGCAGAAGCGTGCCACCAATGACGACAGCGGTGATGACCTGAAGCTCCCACAATTGCCCGGTGGTCGGCGTCGCCGCTCCCAGTCGGGGCACATAGCAGATCGCGGCGACCGCGACGCAGATGCCCTGGATGACGAAAGCCATCGTGCGGATGCGACCCACGTGCACCCCGGAAAAGCGCGCGACATCGGCGTTCGATCCCACGGCGGTAACGCGACGACCGTATTTCGTGCGATAAAGCACGAATGCCCCGATCAGTACCACGACAAGTGTGATAAGCACTGGATAGGGCACGCCGACGAAGTCACCGAAATGGACTGGCCGATAAGCCTCGCGCAAACTGCGGTCGATGGGGAGCGAACCGCCATCGGACATGAAAGTTATAAAGGCGCGGAAGATGCCCATCGTGCCCAGCGTGACAATGAAGGGTTCGATTCGCCCCACAGTGATGATCAAACCGTTCAGCAACCCGCACAGTGCGCCGACAACGACTGCGACCCCCGCCCCAGCCAGGATCGCCCAGTTCCCGAGCGCAGGTGTCAGGCCGTTCATGGTCAGGATCATGATGCCCGTGACGAAGGCCATCATGGAGCCGACGGAAAGGTCCAGTCCGCCGGTGGCGATGACGAAGGTTGCCCCGACCCCTATGATCGCGATGAAGGCGCTTCGGGTGATGACGTTCAGCAGGTTGTTGGTGGACAGGAAATTGGAATTGATCGTCGCCCCGAGGATCACGATCACGGCAAGTGCAATGAAAGGGGCGAGACTGCCCCATGGGATACTAACCCCCTCTCCCTTCGGTGCGGTTCTGACGTCGATGCTGCTCATGTCTATGCCCCCCCTTCTTTTGTCCTGCCGCTGCTGGCGGCGGCATAGACGATGTTCTCTTCGGTGATGTCCGTGCCGTCCAGTTCCGCCACAAAGCGGCCGCTGCGCATGACCAGCACCCGGTCGGCGAGGCCCACCAATTCCGGCAGCTCAGAGGAGATGACCACGCAGGCCTTTCCCGTCCGCACGAAATCGTCGATGAACTTGTAGATCTGGCTCTTGTTGCCGATGTCGACGCCCTGCGTCGGCTCGTCGATGACCACCACCGATGGATCGGTCATCATTACCTTGGCCAGTAGCAGCTTCTGCTGGTTACCGCCCGATAGATTGCCCACGTCCATGCCCAAGGACCGCGCGCGGATATCGTATTCCTCGACCGCGTGATCCAGCGCATGCATCTCGCGCCGTCGGTCGAGCTGCAGGCCGGGGTTGACGGCGTCCAACGCCTGAAGTGTCAAATTCGGGCCAAGCCGGTCGTTCAGCAGCAGCCCCTTCCCCTTGCGGTCCTCGGTCAGATAGACGAGGCCTGCCTCCATCATGCGCTTGACGTTGGGCGAGGAAATGGTCCTGCCCTTCAGCACGATCCTGTGAGCCTCCGCGGGACGCAACCCCGTCAGCCCTTCGAAAAATTCTGTCCTGCCAGCGCCGATCATGCCGCCGATGCCCAGCACTTCCCCGGGGCGAACAACAAGTGATCCGCTGGCCGCACCATAGTCCACCACGAGCTCGGTCACCTCAAGGATAGGATCCGCGTCCGCCCTCCCGCGCTTCGGCGGGTAGAGCATGTCAAGCTTGCGCCCCACCATCTGTTCGGCCATCTGGCGTTGGTCAAGGTCGCGCACCGGCCAAGTCCCGATCATGTCACCATCTCGCAGGACAGTCACTCGATCGGCCAGCGCTTCGACCTCCTCCAGCTTGTGCGAAATATAAAGTACGGCAACACCGCGGTCACGCAGGTCCCGGACGATTTGCAGCAACGACTCCACCTCGTCGTTGGCCAGCATCGCGGTGGGTTCGTCGAGGATCACCACCTTACGGTCATCGAGGAAGGCGCGGGCGATCTGGAAGAGCTGGCGCTGCGCGAGCGGTTGATCGCCAACCCTGTCCGTTGGGAGCGCTGTGGACCCGACCTGTGCCAGCACCTCTGCCGTGCGCCGGTTCATGGCGCGGTCGTCGACCATGAACCGGCGCGTCAGTTCGCGTCCAAGGAACAGGTTCTGAGCAACGGTCAGGTCTGCGGCCAACAATATCTCCTGATGCACCAGTACGATCCCTGCCGCTTCTGCCTGCGCGGCATCAGCAAAGCGGATGCCTTTGCCAGCCATGAAAAGCTGGCCTTTAGTGGGTGCTGTGTGACCCGAGAGCAGCTTCATCAGCGTAGATTTACCTGCCCCGTTCTCGCCGATGATCGCATGCACCTCACCTTCAAGAATATCGAGCGTGACGCCTCTCAAAACTTCGATCAGACCATAGCATTTGGAAAGACCCCGCACGCTTAACGCTGAGGCTTCAGCGTTGGTCGGGGCGGGTTTGTCCATCGTCAAGCTCATGCAAATGCCGCGACCAGCCGGTCACGAGACCGACTGATGTGATTGTGCATCGCCGCGTATGCGGCATCTGCGTCGCTCGCGCGGAACGCGGCGACAAGGCGTTCGTGCTCTTCAAGCGCTTCTTGTGTGACGCGGCTATGAAACATCAGGCGAAAGATGTGGAGGTGAAAATGTTGGTCTGCAAGCGCTTGCCGCACCACCTCGTTGCCCGCAATTTTCATGATTTCGTCGTGGAAATGGGCATCCGCCCGTGCAAATCGTGAATAACGACTGTTGCTATCGACAGGCTGTTCGCCTTTTTCCATATCGGCTGCAGCCAGTTGCAGCCGGGCCAACGTTTCGGCTGTCATATCATGGCATGCCCGACGTGCACCTTCGGGCTCAATCATCAGTCGGAAATCATAAAGATCCTCGAATTGCTTGTGCGTCAATTGCGGCGCCGCGGAATAACCAACCAGGTGCGCCTTACGCACCAGTCCTTCCCGCTCAAGCCGATTCAATGCCTCGCGCACCGGAGTCTGGGAGACGTTGAGCTCCCGCGCAAGACCGTCGATCAGAATACGCGCGCCTGGCGAGATTTCGAGCGCCATCAGCTTTTCATAGATGCGTTCATGCACACCATCGGAAATGCTGCTTGGCCGGAGGTGTCCACCGTCCTTCGTGCGCTCTGCCGAAACTGCCATCTGCCGACCTCCCTACCTACGTCCTTGACAATTTGAAGGATAAAAACAATACAATATCAAATACAATATAATATACGATATGATAAGGCGACAAAGCGTGCATGCTTCGATTCCTGACATCCGCCGATTTAGCATGGAAGCCCCTAAGTATCAGGGCGTTCCGGAAAAATCCGCATGGCTGCAAGCCGATTTGCTAATCGAAGCGGAGCTCCGCAGTATGCCGTTCCACGGCATGCAACGCTTGCCCCGTCTAATCGAAAGGCTTCGCGAGCATCTCGCCGATTCACATGCACACGTGGCCCCAAACTGTGTGCGCCCGGCGGCACTGAGGATACATGATAACATGGGGTCCGCCCGGTGCTCATGACCGAAACACTGAGGCGCCTGGATCAGCGTGTGCCCAGCGAGGGCGTCCCCCGTTGCAGCGATCCACAACGCGAATCACATAGGAATGTTGGCCTATTAAGCAGAAGCCGCGGTGGCCATGGGACGGATAGGACTTTCCCTCACGATCAGCGAGTCGCTCGTGCAACCCTTCGGCGGGAAGCAGGCGATGCTGGGTACCAACCCCACCGCCATTGGTATTCCGAGCGGCCAAGCGCCCTTCATCTACGACTTGGCGACAAGCCTCGTCTCCATGGGCAAGATCCATCACCACGCACTGACGCAAACGCCGATGGCTGAAGGTTGGCCGGTCGATACGAATGGCCGTGCCACCACTGATACAGAAGCCGCCAAGACCGGGGCCATCGCGCCTTTCGAGGAAGCAAAAGGATATGGGCTGGGCCTCGCATTAGAACTCTTGGTTTCTGCCCTCGCTGGAACCGCTTTTGCACCCGACGTGCGCGGTACACTTGACGCCAAGAATCCCGCCAACAAGGAGGACGTAACCATGTTGATCGACCAGGCAACAAAGGGCGGGACCGGAGCCCAGCTTGCAGAATACCTTTATCGTCCGCGGATTTCGCGCCCAGCAGATCCTGATCGCCCAGTAGCCGTTCCCGCCGACAGGATGCGCGCGCGCCCCGCCGCCGCGCTGACTCAGGGGATCGACCTCCCCGACACACTTTTCGAGGCATTGCGCGGCCTCGTGCCTCACTGACCAAACACCAGAGGAGAAAAACATGGCGATATTTGGCACGATCAGGGCCCCACGGGAGATCATATTTGGCGCGGGTCAGCGCGCGGCCCTCGGACGCATTGCGAAGCCGCTCGGAAAGCGTGCCCTCATCATAACCGATGAACGGCTCGCGGGCGATGCTACGATTACTGACATCGTGGCTCAGCTCGAAGGCGTCGGCCTTGCCGTGCGCCTCGACAGTTCCACTCAGCCAGATGTGCCGGTCAGTACAACGATAGAAAGCGCCGAGGCCGCACGGGACTTTGCCCCCGACCTCGTGATCGGAATCGGTGGGGGATCCTGTCTGGATATGGCGAAATGCGTGGCTATCCTGCTCACACACGGCGGCACGCCGCAGGATTATTATGGCGAATTCAAGGTTCCCGGACCGGTCATGCCGCTGATCGCGATTCCGACTACGGCAGGAACTGGGTCCGAAGTCACGCCCGTCGCTGTACTATCGGACACCGAACGAAAGTTGAAGGTCGGCATTTCCTCGCCGCATATTATCCCGACGGTCGCGATTTGCGACCCCGATCTGACCCTGACCTGCCCCCCCACCCTGACGGCCATCGCCGGTGCGGATGCACTGACTCACGCGATCGAGGCCTTCACCGCGATCCGCCATGAGCCCGCGCCAGGTTTGTCGCAGGAACGCGTCTTCGTCGGCAAGAACGCCACCTCCGACGCCTTTGCTCTCCGCGCCATCTCGCTTCTGTGGGAAGGACTGGCAACGGCATGCACCGATGGGACCAACGTAGAGGCCCGCGCGAACGTGATGCTGGGCGCGACGATGGCGGGTCTTGCGTTTGGCGTTGCTGGCACAGCCGCTGCGCACGCCATCCAATATCCGGTGGGCGCCCTGACCCACACGCCCCATGGCTCGGGCGTCGCTTGCCTGATGCCATACGTCATGGCATGGAACGCACCCGTTATCGGTACTGAACTCGAGCAATTTGCCAAAGCTACCAACCTGCCAAACGGTGATGCCGTCATCCCTGCTATTGCAGCCCTTTTCGAGCGTATCGGCATACCGCCGACGCTTGAGGCTTTGGGATTAGCAGAGGACCATCTTGACTGGGTCTCCGAACAATCTTGCGGCATCGCGCGGCTGATACAGAACAACCCCCGCCCCCTGCCCCTTTCCGACATGCGCTTTCTTCTCGGCGTGGCTTACAGCGGCGACCGTGCCGAACTTGCATTGAAATGAACGGAGAACCCGATGGTCCTAGATAACGTCTTCACCGGCTACGCTGACCCGTAACTTCATGCCGAAGGCCTTTATATCGGTGGCCAATGGACGGCCGGTATCGGCATTCCTGTCACGGATCCCTCCACCGGCAACACGATCGCCGAGGTGGCCAATGCGCAGACCGCTGACGCCTTACGTGCCGTGGACGCTGCGGAGGCCGCAGCGCCCGGTTGGAGAAACACCTCCCCGCGCCGACGGTCCGAGATTCTGCGGCGCTGGTTCGAGTTGATGACAAGTCACGCAGAAGAACTGGCCCTGCTTATCTCGCTCGAAAACGGCAAAGCCCTGCCTGACGCGCGGGGCGAGGTCGCCTACGCCGCCGAATTCTTCCGCTGGTACGCCGAGGAAGCCACCCGCGTCCCGGGCGAGTTCCGTCATACGCCGGGCGGTGCGCACAACATCCTGGTCGATCACGAACCAATCGGCATATCCCTGTTGATCACGCCATGGAACTTCCCCGCTGCCATGGCCACGCGCAAGATCGCTCCGGCGTTGGCCGCCGGTTGCACCGTGATCCTCAAACCGGCATCAGAGACTCCGCTTACAGGCTACGCCATGGCGCGGCTGGGGGCAGAGGCCGGCGTGCCGCCCGGCGTAGTCAATGTCATCACCACGTCAAACCCCGGCCAGTTGACCAACGCCATCCTCGTCGATCCGCGCGTGCGCAAGCTGTCCTTTACTGGCTCGACCGGTGTCGGCCGCATCCTCTTGGCAGAGGCCGCCAAAAAGGTTGTCAGCTGCTCGATGGAGTTGGGCGGCAACGCACCCTTCGTCGTGATGGATGATGCCGACCTCGAAGCGTCGCTTGAGGGCGCGATGATCGCAAAGATGCGTAACGGCGGCGAGGCCTGCACGGCTGCAAATCGGTTCTACGCCCAGACCGGTATTCACGACGCCTTCGTTTCGGGGCTCACGGAGCTGATGAGGGCGCTGAAACTTGGAGCGGGCTACGCGTCAGATACGCAATGCGGGCCCATGATCACCGCAAAGGCTGTCGAGAAGATCGATAGGCTGGTGACCGAGGCCAAGGACCGCGGCGCACGTGTGACCACCGGTGGTGTGCCCATGGTAGCGTCGGGTTACTATTATACTCCGACAGTGCTTGAAAACACATCACCCGACTCCGCCATCGCAAAAGAAGAAATTTTTGGCCCCGTCGCCGCTGTCTACCGCTTCGAAACCGAGGAAGACGCGATACGGCTGGCCAACGATACCGAATACGGGCTAGCAGCTTATGTCTACTCTCGCGACATCAGGCGCGCGATGCGGATTGGCCGAGGGATTGAAACCGGTATGGTCGGCATTAACCGAGGCCTGATGTCCGACCCGGCGGCCCCCTTCGGCGGCGTCAAGCAAAGCGGACTGGGGCGTGAGGGCGGCGTCACCGGCATCCTTGAATTCATGGAGCCAAAATATTTCGCCGTCGAATTCTGACTAAGAGTGGGACGCACGGATGCCCGAACTGGATGTCTATCGCAACCGGAAATTCATCCCCGATTTTGATGCGATCATAGCCGAAACGGAGGCCCGGGGCTGCGATCAGGCGCGCGAAACCGATTGGAACGTGACCTGCCCTACGGGCACAGCACACGACAGAAACTCGATCTGGTATTTTCACTTGGTGACGTTTCGGACGCACTGTTGCACATCTTCGTCCACGGCGGCTATTTGCGGGAAGGCAGCAAAGACGTGTACATGCTCGTCGCCGACCCGGTGCTTGCAGCGGGCGGTATTTTCACTCTGGTGAGGTACGACCTGATGCGTTCATCACATCTGCGTGATATCGTGACTCAAGTACGCACCGCCTCTGGCAGTATCACCGCGCTCGCTCCTACGTTCGGCGCCAACCCCGACCGCATGACCGCCAGCGGACATTCCGCCGGGGCGCACTTGGCTTCGCTCCTTGCAGCGCACGCACCCTGCGACATCGGCCTGCCCCGATGCCAGACCCAAAAGCACTTCTGCTGGTCAGTCGTATCTACGACCTCTCTGGCATTCCAGAGAGCTATTTGAAGGATGAGACAGGCATAACTCCCGCAGAAGCTGCTGCCTGGTCGCCCCTTTTGGAGCAAAATCACGCCGGTCCGCTTCGCGTCATCAGCAGGGGAGAAAAGGAAACTCATCCCTTCCACGATCAATCGGAATGCTTTGCCGCCTTGACGCATGGCGGCGGTCTTGTCGAATGTCGCAAAGAACCGAGGGCAAACAAAATCGATACAGTCCTCGATTGGCATCGTCAACTTGCCGGGACTGTTCTGCAATCGTAGCGATAGACATGATAAAAGGGCGCTGTTGC
>NZ_AWWI01000026.1 GCF_002760615.1 Puniceibacterium antarcticum
GTGATCATCCATTCGCAGCGTGTCGTCATCTTGATTTCCATTCTGCCAAACGCAGCAATTGCCTTCATTCGACCACCAACCTAATGTCTCTAGTACCTATAGCTTCAAGAGGTATCTTATGCTGACGATTGGAAAACTGGGCATAGCGGCGGGCGTGAAGGTGCCGACCATTCGCTATTACGAACAGATCGGCCTTTTGCCGACGCCAGAGCGCAGTGCCGGAAACCAGCGGCTTTATGATGCAAAGGCGCAGCATCGGCTGGCCTTCATCCGTCATGCCCGCGACCTCGGCTTCCCGCTCGAGGCAATCCGCGACTTGCTCAGTCTCTCGGACACGCCCGAACAGTCCTGCGCCGTCGCAGATGTCATAGCCACCGAACAGCTCTCTGCGGTGAAGGCGCGCATCGCCCGGCTGACGGCGCTGCAGGCAGAGCTTGAGCGGATGATCACGCAATGTGCCCAAGGCACAATCGCGGATTGCCGGGTGATCGAGGTGCTGAGCGACCACGAACTTTGCGGCGAAGGCCATGGTGCCAGAACCGCAACTCGATGCGCCCCGTGAGACCGTTTCCAACCTTTGCGCTCTATCTGGCAGCGGCCACGGCCGAAATTGCCAGATGTTTCACCGTCTGGGCCTGGATGCGGCTACCATCGTTCAGGTTCACCAGAAGGCAACCGACGCAAAAGGGGTGCTCAAACTCAAGCCATCGGACGCTCGCGCGGCGGGTTGACGACCAAGATCGTGGCGTTAAGGAAGTGTCGCAAGAAGCGGATCGTTTCAGACCCACCTTCGCACATCCATGCCGTTGGGGGCGGTTACATCATCAACGCCGTTTGGATTTGTACGGGTTTGCTCAATCAGATTAAGCAAAAAGTCATTTGGGTAAACCTTGAATGCGTTTTCAAGGTTTAAGATGGCGCAGCCTGTCTTCGATGGCGCGCCGGATTGAGGACCCGAGTTCTTCGGGGAATCCTTCGGCTAGGGCAGCGAAGGTCTTGTCCATAGCAGCTTTCGCAGTCTCATGGATGTCTTCAAAGATCGTGCCCACAGCCTTGCGCGATAGACCAGACTGGACTCCGGTTTCCATGATATGCCGCCCGATTATATCGCCGACCTTGTAGTGATTTGATTTGCCAAAGCGCATGGCCAGCTTGAAATCCTTGCGCTGCACTTGGCCGCAATCAACACTGGGCTGGACGGTCAGCACGTCATAGAAAGGCGTCATCCGAAAGCGGCCACCTGGCAGCAAGGCAAGGCTGAAGTTCTTGGCATGCCCATCGGTGGCCCCGCTCAGCCAAAACAAGATATTGCCTTTGAAGAAATCCAACCGATCTTGCATAGGCTCGTCACTTCCGAGCAAAAGCCTCATGATCTCCACGACACCTGGCCCGCCTTCGTTCTGATATTTCTGGGTTGGCTGCACTGATAGGGCTTGGGCGCAGTCTTCTTGCGGCAAGCGGATGAGGCGGCCATCCCTCGTCCAGAGCCTGTCAAACCGCTCGATAACAAGCGCCTTGCGCCCACCGAAGCTGGCCATCTCGACGTTTGCGGCGCGCAGGCCAAAGCCTTCCATTAGTTTCAGGCACAGATACTCATTTTCGACGCTGTTCGACAAATCCATGCCGTTGGGGAGCCGCCCGATCTGCGGCTTGATGATATGCGTTGTCGGTGTAGTGCCCGAAGGCTCGATCCACTTGCCGTCATGCCAGAGTAGGGCAGTTTTTTCCTGCGCGCCTGCGACCGATATCCGGAAGTTTTTTTCTCTTCTGATGCCGAGCGGAGCGACATCCAGCTCACCTAGAAGCGCTTCGATGTCCGTCTCGCTTACCGGATGACCGGTGAAATTGTCAGCGGCTTGCGGTTCTTCTCCTTCCGGCAAAAATTGAAGCGCGCCAACGCAATCTCGGCCAATTTCACTGAGCAGGCTATAGGCGTCCGTGCCAGCAGCGCCAACGCGCTCGGCAACGCGCCGCCGTATGCCATCATTATCAGGCAGTAAATTTTCGAAAACGGCCATGACAGGCGCGCCGATATAGCGATCTTCACGCAGCGGCAGGGAAAGTGAGACGGGGAACCGGTGCTCCCATGCCAGCCAGTCCTTATCATAGACAAAGCTGATCGCGCCCGTGCTTTCCCGCAGGAGCTGGCCGACATGGCGCGCGTTCATAAAAACATTCAGCGGTGGATAGCTTCGTTTACGTCCCATCTTTAAAAGATGTCCTCGAAGCTATCAGCAGAGCCCTTGCTGCGGCCTTGCACAAGTATCTCAAGATCAAGCGCGGCAAAGATATCAAATACGGTTTCCAGCTTGGTGTCAGACAGGCCATTCTCCACCTTGGAAATCGTCTCCTGCCAAACGCCGCTGCGCTCGGCGAGATCTTTCTGCGTCAGCTTCTTTGCCTTGCGGGCCTGGCGGATGGCGTGCCCGATATCGTTTGGTGTGCGTGCTCGGTTCTTCATCTGCGACTCCTTAGAGCTTCTATGATCTTTAAGTCATAAAATGTCAATATGATCGGTAGGCCATAAAATACAATTATGATCTATGGCACATAAATAATATATATGATCTGTAGGGCATAAATGCCTAAAAGGCGCACAACCGGCTGACTGTTGATTTCCAGTGGGATTGTCAGGTTATTTAATCCGTCCCAATATCTATCCGTCGGCTCCTGTTCAGGCAACCAATGCGGCGGCGCGGCTTCATCATTTTCTTCAGGAAACGGTTGGCCGCATTGGCATTTCTGCGGCTTTGTAGAAGGATATCCAGAACATCACCGTTTGCGTCAACGGCCCGCCAAAGCCAGTTCTTCTTGCCTCAGATCGAAATCACGACTTCGTACAGGTGCCATTTGACGACGGGTGCAGGACGGTCGCGCCGGATCCCGGCTGCGACCTAGGTATCGAACCTTTGGCACCACACACGGATGCTCTCATAGGAGACGATAACGCCCCGCTCAGCCAGTAGATCCTCGACGTCGCGCAGGCTCAGGGCAAAACGATGATACGCCCAGACAGCGTACGAGATGATGGACCGGGGAAATCGGTGACCCTTCAGGCAGAGTTGTGAAACTTGGCTGACCATCAGCAATCGCTATGCTTGAAACCGCGCAACGTCGACAACCTGACAAGGCCCCCATGACAGCCTAATCACGCCTTGGGTTATCAAAGGCGCAATGGACGGAGAAGCCCTCGCCGCATACATTCGGCAGGTCCTTGCGCCGAAACTGTTGCCGGGAACCGTCGTGATCTGTGACGACCTCCCGGCGCGTTGCAACAAGGACGCGGCGCGGGCTTTGAAAGACGTCGGATGCTGATTCCTCTAGCTGCCACCATACTCGGCGGATCTCAATCCGATCGAAATGACCTTTTCAAAACTGAAAGCACACTTTCGAAGGATCGGGGCCAAAAATTTTAATCAGATGTTCGATGCATTGGCCGAAGTCTGCGACCTGTTGACACCGCAAGAATTCTGGAACTACTTTTGCGAGGCAGGCTGTGGATCAGGTTAAAGACGCGAAGCTCTACCAACTGCCGGATGAAGGCACAGCACCCCTACCCCCGTCATCCGAGACAATCGGCCTTTATGTCGCCGATCTCGCGGCTCCCACGAGCAACGTCTCTGCCCTGCCCGTGGCGACGACCTAGCGCGGGCTGTGCCACGAGCCGACCCTGCTCTTTGGCTATGCAGGGTCTTGCGCTAGTCCAAGATTGTCAGCGTGTCGTTCTGCTGTACGGAGCCTCGTTTGCAGTCGGCAATATCGTTAGTGTTAACCTGGGCGACGGGATGGGTCCGGTGCCCGGGCTGACCTTGGTCTTTGGCGGGCCGGCAGTGATGCTGGTCGCGCTGGGTTTTGCAATGGCAAATCCGGTCGCTGCTGTAGTTGTTGCGGCGGGCGGCGGCCTGACGTGATTGTCCGGTCACGTGGACCGCAGGCAACAATCCCTTTTAAAGGCATGAAAATACGACCGGGTGCGGGCACAATTAGCGCGCCAGTTTCCTCAGGCTTTGCTAAATTGTCCGCGGACAAAAGACGCTTCATGACTGCGCTTCCTGATACAGCGTCAGACGTCGCACTAAGCGCGTCGGATCAAAGGTGACACTTTTGGAGCCACTTGTTATGGACCTGAAGTAGGCGCCAACTTGTTTGATTCTGCCGTGGAATTGCATCAGCGCCCAGACGGTTGTGGCCGTCCCAAGCGGTCCCAGCCTATCCTGAGCCGCCTCGTATGTCTGCCTATTGATACCGATCATGGGGGCAAGCGTTCTGGCATGGGTAATGACATCATCAACAGTCTCGATCTTTCGCAGTGCGTATTGTGATGCTTCGGTACAGGTGGTCAGCAATTCGGTCAGTGAGATGTGATGACTATTTTGTGGCGCCTGTCTTTCATTGATTTCATCCTTATCAATATATTCTTTATTTGACTTCTGATGGTGGCGGACATTTTGGCCGTCGTTGCCGGACGTTTTTTCTGTTTCTGGTGTGATGCTGTCTCCCGGTCCTTCGGCTGGAAGGGGCGAAGGGTTGAGATTGGCAAGCATAGTCTTGCAGTCGGCGAGGGTTAGTTTGCGGCGCAGTGCCTGACGCGCTGTGAGGGCATGCTGGTCCTCAGGGTAATTTTGCAGGATGTCGTTTGCGGCTGTCCGCATCTTGGCTTTCAGATATTTGATCTGTTCTTTCTCGTGCGTGACCTCTGCAGCCAGCGCTGCGATCTCTTGTAGCCGGTCAAAGAGGGGCGAAAGGTCAAAGCCGAACCGCAGAGCCTTGCCCTCGGATGTGTTGTGGCGCGTGAAGCGCTTGCCGTTTGGGCTGTCTCTTCTCGCGAGCAGACCTGCATCCTGTAGAATGGCCGCGTGACGCCGGATCGAGCGATCTGACATCCCGTTGCGGCGAAAAGTGAGGGTGGCGTTGGATGCAAAAACGGTGTGATGCCCGCGTTTGGGGGGCAGGCAGGACAACATTGCGTCCAGTGTCGCAATCACCGAGGCGGTCAGCCCCAGGCGTGGGGCCGCGTTGCGAATTGTCTCAATGACGATGTGTCGTTCTGGCACGGCGTTGTCCGCGGACAATAGTCCGGTGGTCCGCGCCCCGTGGGATGCGGTTGCTTGAATGAATGCCATGTTTTTCTCACGGCAACCGGTCGGGAAAGATCCCGTTTTTCCTGAATTTCAGAGAAAAGGCCACAAAATATCGTTCAACCAAATTGGTTGTTATTGACTGCGGCGGAGAAGCTGGTAGATCTGAGGGTGCAAAGAACAGATTGGGCTCTCCTGGGGTGACCTTGGGGGGCTCTTTCTTTTTTGGCTGCTTGTCGTGCTCCTTGTTTGGGTTGTCTGCTCGTTATTGGGTCAGTTCGATTGCTCGTCTGACCTCCACGCTTTGTAGAGGCGTGTCAGTTCAGCTTCAGCGTTGTCACGCATCCACTGAGTAAATCCGGGCGTGTCCGACTTTGACAGTTTGAAGGTCAGAGCACGGCTTGTTTCCTTGACCTCGGCCAGCGTTGTGCCGTCGTCCAGTGTGACAGAGAGGGCAGGGGAGGCGGACGCCTTGTCGGGTGTCTTTGCCTTGAGCTTGCGCGCCACAGCATCGCTGATCCGCGCAAATCGGTCATCCGAGGTCTTCGCCTTATCGAGATCAAGGGTGGCGGCGATCTTGGACAGATCAAGTTCGTTGTCCCGCACGTGGTCGGCAAGGTCTTCCCAGCGTCGGCGCCCGATCCCGTGGGCGGAGCCGATCAGCTGGATCACCGTTTCGGGGATGGCTCTTGCGACCTTGGTCATGCGCGACAGCATCGGCTTGTCCACGGCAAGCGCATCTAGGATGACGGCCTGTTCATAGCCGCTTTCGACCAGCCCTGCCGCAAACAGGGCCTTTTCAATAAAGCTGGGGTCGAGCCGCTGCGAATTTTCCTGACCCTGGGCAAGAATGGCCTCTTGATCAGAGAGCGAGCGCACCAGCGCCTTGGCCGACAGGCCAAGCGTCTGGAGGGCGCGCAAACGGCGGCGCCCGTAAATGATCTTGTAATGGCCGGGCTTGTCCGCAATCGGACGCACCATGATCGGCACCTGCTGGCCGTGCTGTTTGATGCTGGCCGCCAGTTGCGCGACATCGGCATCGGTAAAGGCAAGCCGGTCCTTGGGGCCGTCTTCCTCGATCACCGAAGGCGAAATTTCGCGGACTGCGTTGCTGGAGACATCCTTGAGCGTCGATTTCACGCCGCTCATGGCACCGGTGTTCGGAAAGCGTGATTTCTGCTGCTTGGAGTCCGCATGGGTGCCGGCAGGCTCAGGTGGGGCAGGGGGCTGAAAGAGGTTTCTACGGGCCATCAGTCAGTTTCCCTTCCCCAGGCGTGCTGGATCGTCTTTTCAAATTCGTCCGCAACGCCGTTCACGCTTTCGAGGATACGGTCGAGGGTTTTCTTGACGACTTGCGACGGTTCCAGTTCATAAATTGTCTGCTGGGTCATGCCGGCGTCCGAGATGGCCGTGGATTTCAGCATAGGTGTGTTCAGCACCTGATCCAGCAGGATGGAGCGAAGGAAACCGCCCATCTGCGATTGCGGCACATCCGTGGGTTCATAGCGCGCGATCAGGAATTTGAGGAATTTCCAGTCGATGGGGCCTGTTGCCTCTTCGAGGGATTGAACAGTTTCCCCAGCCATTTCAAGGAATTGCGCCATTGAGGCCACGTCGAGCATGCTGGGCACAACCGTGATCAGCAGCCCGGTGGAGGCCAGCAGCGCGGTCATGGTGGTAAAGCCAAGCTGTGGCGGGCAGTCTATGATGACCAGGTCGTAATTTTCCTCGATCTCATCCAGGGCGATGGCAAGCCGCTGGGTGAAAGGCGGATCTAACTTGTGTTGCAGGGCATAGGCTGTCTCGGTTTCGTACTCGGACAGCAAGAGCCCGGCCGGGGCCAGATCAAGGTTGTGGAAATAGGTTTCGCGCACGACCTGGCTCAGGGGCACCGGATCCTCGTATTTGAGGGCGTCATAAATCGTGCCGCTCTCTGCAAATTCGATTTCAGGCCGGTAGCCGAACATCGTGGTCAGGCTGGCCTGCGGGTCCATGTCGATGGCCAGAACCCGGTAGCCGCGCAGGGCGTAGCGTTGCGCCAGGTGGATGGCCGATGTCGTTTTGCTGGAGCCGCCTTTGAAGTTCACGATGGAAATGACCTGCAGATTGTCATTTTCGCGACGTCCGGGAAGATAGGCTTCGCCATTGCGGCCCGTGCGGGCCATCACATGGCGGATCTGGTCGATCTCTTCTGCGGTATAGAGCCGACGCCCGCGGGAATCCGTCTCAACATCGGGGAAATCCCCCTCTTGATGGCGGGTGCGCAGGTTGGACATACTGATGCCGGTCAGCTCTGACACTTCGGAGGGGTGAAATTTGCGCAAGGTCTTGCGGCTTTCTGGCTGAAAGCTGTTGCGCATGTGGCTGTTCAATGCTTCCGATAAACGGGAAGCATTCGCGGCGATAGACGCCGCGATAGAGCCGGAGTATGCGATGTTCGCCTTCGAATTCATTCTGCCCTCGCGACCTCTTGGTGGGTCTGTGGTGTTTCGTCGCCAACTCGCGCAATTTGCGCGATCTGGCGACAAGACAACTCATGACACGCAACTTATCCCCGAACAACACTTTTTTAACTTGATGAGTTCAGATGCCATCGGGGAAAGTTAAAGGGATGCTACAAGTTTTCCAGATAACTGACTAAAAACATGATGTTTTTCGCCCTTCGGTGGCTGTTTGGGAGAAGCAGGTCCGGCGGGAGCGGCGTTGATCTAGAGGCCGAGAGCGGCAGGGGGCCGCGAATCGTGCTGTTCCGCCGGAATAACGCATCTGGTTTCGCGCCGAAGGATAGGCGCCTTAAACTGATCTTGAAAAGCGCCAGAATTTGCGGTCCTTATCGGCGCGACATTTCCATGGCCTTCCAGATCTGTGACAGGGAGCCGAGACAGCCTTGCCAGATACAATGCTGATCGCGCGAATGAGTGCGCAGGAACTGAAGCTGTCTTGGGCTGGGCTGCTGAGGCGGGATGGAATCCCGGTCTGGCCGATGCAGAGGCGTTCCATGCGGCCGGGTTTGCGGGCTTTATATTTGCCGTCTGGACTGGCGTGGCCAGGGTCTTGGCATGTCGATCTGGCGCCATGCGATTGCGCATGCTGGCAACCATTCAATCGGCCTTGACGGAGTTACCGAGGAGGAATCCAACTAGCGCAGCTCTGGCTTGTGCGTGTCGGACCCACTCTGCGTCACGAAGGGCGCTGGCCTGCCCGAACGAGTCCTGCCATCGGTGCGCAGGAGCCAAGTGAAATGGACGGGTTGATAGCGTTGGACTCGCGCGCAAACGGCGTGGCGCGACTGGCGTTTCTGACGACATAGTTGCAACCCAATGACGCGCGGCGCGGTACCGGGTTCCTGAGGCAAGATGGCGGTATCTTCGGCTTTGCTACATGGCGCGCCTGTCACTGCGGCACAAAAATCGGTCCTATTGTCGCACCGCATACCGCCTGTGCGCTGGATCTGATCGCCGACATCGCCTGCCTGCCTGCGTCCCATGTGCCAGCTGATCATCGATCTGCCTGATGCCAATACAGCCCTGAGCTGCGAACTTGGGGCGGCGGGATTTCAAGTGGCTTTCGCGACAGCACGGATGTATCGCGGCGGCCTGCAACGTGTTGGCTCGGAACTTCAGGCAATCGCGACGATGGAGCTTGGATAGCAGACAGTCGCATGTTCTGGTAGTCCCGGGGGGCATTGACAGGTTGATGACGCTGAGCGGTCTCAAGCATAGCGATTGCTGATGGTCAGCCAAGTTTCACAACTCCGCCTGAAGGGTCACTGATGATACGAAACATCCTCCTGATAAGGATGAATCACAAATCAAACCAAATGGGAATCCCACGATTCAGGTTTCAAGCTCGCCGCTTTAGTGAATGCGCCCAGTCCTGCACATAGGCTATGAACGTGATGTCCGAGACAGCGGCGCGCGCCCAGCTCCGGGCTGTGTCAGCCAGCTGGTCGCGCACGCCAGAGCCCGCCACAAAAGACGGCAGGTTCAGGGGCGCGTCTGAGGATGGGTCTCTCCCGGTCTCTGCATCACTGGAAGGTCCGTCCTGTGTGTTTGAGCGTGTTCTTTGTGCATGTCCCGACATGCCGGGACGCTGCACCAATAATGTCCGATAATGTAAACTTATTGGACATAAATTGATCATAAAATCTACGGCGTTTAGGCTTGATATTATCTGGTAGCAAGCGCCGCTGTTGGATAGGGTCGTCCCATGAAACCTGTTCAGACTCCTATCGAGGATCCCCCCAACACTCTGCCCCGAATGCCGACTTGGGTCACCGAGGCGCGCGATGAAACCCCTGAGGATTTAGCATTTTTGTCAGGTGCCGCGCTGAGTGCGCTGCACTTTGTGCTGATGCGTATTGCCTTGCGCACAGCAGAGACCTGAGTGGCGATCTCGGGGTGTCCCGATAGGGCAGGGGATCTGCGCGATGCCGTGCATCTCGCGCGTCCCGGCGATCTGTCCGGCCCGGCGGGCGCGGTCTATCTGACTTGGCAGCAGGCGGTGGCACGGCCGATCACGCGGGACGGTCTGCAACGCGCCTTGCCCGAGATCGCCGCCACCAGGATCGTCGGCTGGCTCGCTTCGGGCGAGGGTGCGCCGGTGAGCCGAGCTGCGACGGCGCTGGAGACCGTTCTGACGGAAGCACCGCGGGCTGAGGTGCTCGCCCTGATCTTGGCGGACGCTGCTCTGGCACAGGCCCTCCGCCAGGAACAGGTCAACGGATGCTTCGATCTGTTCCAGCAGGGCCGGTAGGGCGGTCGGGTCACCAATGTCATCTGTGGTCAGTTCGGAGCAAACGATCTGGCCGCTGACAAGATCAAGCCCAAGGTGCAGCTTGCGCCAAGAGCGCCGTTTACACTTGGTTTTATGCTTTGTCTCCAGCCATTCTCCCTCGCCCAAGATCTTCAACCCGTTGCTGTCCACGACCAGATGCAGCGGGTTGGCATTCTTTGAAGCAGCAGCTTTGGCTGACAGGCTCGGCCAATTGCCCCTGCGCGACATGGTCGTGAAATGCGGCACCGTGATATCAACACCCAGCAACTTGGCAATGGAGCGCATAAAGCCTTCAGTCTGGCGCAACGGCTGCTTGAAAAGCATGCCCAGCGTCAGGCAAAGCTCAATCGCCAAATACGAATAGAGATACTGACCGCCGGACGTGGTTCGCGGTGGTGCTGACCGCAATGCAAGCGCGTCAGCGCTGACCCAGACCGCCACATCACCACGTCGCCGAAGACTCTCGTTCTACTCTGCCCAGTTGGTCATCCAGCGCTTCTGCCTCGGTATCTTGTCACGACGGTCAGCGTCGAATTTGTGCGGCATCTAAAGCATCCTCAACAGAACAGGCCGCAACACATATCAGTGAAGCGGATGTCCCTGCAACAACGCCGGAAATCTCCGTTCTGGGTAACGAAACCGTAATATTATCCTTGGACGATGATGCGGTCAGACCTGCATGCGGATGGCATCTTCCCCCTGTGCACGGCCTATCGGAAAGAAAGCCCTACCTGTGCGTTATCACTTGCCCTTTCGCCCCAATGACCCCGACTCCATTGGCACGGTTGTCCGGCTTGACTTTACAGGTTCAGTGCGTCGCCCGGATCATTCTCCTGTCACAGGCCGTCCACAGGATATCTGCCATGCCTGTTCAACGGCTCTGTTCACAGTTGCGATCAAGGGCCGGGAATGACACCGATCAGGACCAGGATTGGCCGGTTCCTGAGGCGGCCAGAGGTGACGATCTGCCTTGGCATTTTCGTGTGTGTTTGTGGGATTTCAGAGATAATGGAAGAGATCATCGACGGATACGATGGCGTTCTGGGCTCGGTGCATGGCGTCCTTGCCTTTGGCATCATGACTCTTCTCAAAGGGGTGACCGAGCTTGCCGAGGGGATCGAACTCGTCACAATCGAGATTGAAGAGGTCAATCGCGAACAGTCCGAAGCGGCTGAGGCCAATGAAAACGTTCTGAAGAGTTGATCGAAAGTCTCTTCATCGACCTGTGACAGGGTCTTCGCGGATGAAACCAGCTTGCCGACCCTTGCCCCCGGCACCGGTCACACGAAAAAAGCATGGCTCTGGGCCTATGCCCGAGACGACACGCCTTTTGGCGGAAGCGGTCCGCCCACGGTAGCCTATCGCTTCGAGGACAACCGGTCCGGTGACTGCATGCGACGGCATCTAGGGGGATATCGCGGTATCCTGCAGGTGCCCTCTCGGCAGATTGCTGCGCAATCGCCTGCCGGTTAACAGACGGCTATGCCGCCTACAACAAGCTTGCACGCAAGGACGGCGGCAACGATGGTCCGCTGTTGGCGGTGCTGGGCGCACAGCCGACGCCGCTCCTATGAACTGCATACGACCGGCGCCTCCGAGGTCGCCACTGCGACGATCGAGAAGATGACGGAGCTCTGGGCGCTCGAGACGACCGTTCGCGCTCAAAGCCCCGAAGCCCGCACTGCCGCACGCCAGACTGTCTCGTCACCGAGCTGTTCGCGCTCTGGGAGCGGACCCCGCCGCGCATCTCGGGCAAGTCGAAGCTGGCAGAAGCGTTGCGCTACGCCATGACGCGTCGCGAAATCTTCGAGCGCTTTTTAACGGATGGTCGCATCGAGTTGGATTCCAAAATTGTCGAGCGTGACATCAGGCCCCAGACACTCACGCGCAAGAATAGCCTGTTCGCCGGATCGGAGGGCGCAGGCCGGACATGGGCCACCATCGCGACGCTTCTGCAGACCTGCAAGATCAACGAAGTCGACACCGCAGCCCGGCTGACGCAGACATTGGAGCGCATCGCCAACCAATGGCCCAGTGCTGAACTCTATGCCCTCATGCTGTGGAAGCACAACCCATCCACGGCCACGCCGTCCCGCTTGCTGCGGTTGCGAGGAATGCCGAATTTAACCGTACCGATGAAGCCCTGCATGCCCCACGGCACGTTTCACGCGCCGCAGCTTTACCAGATGTAGCCGAAACGTCTCAAAATATTTCTTTCGAAAATGTCGATCTTGCAGGCCATGTGCCAGATACCCATCTTCAGCGTTCGACGAATACTCCGCTTCTGGCATACGCCTCGAGGTTGGTATCGACATTTGCGACGATCTCTTCTTTTGCCGGATCAATGGCGTATTTTCGGGTCAGATAGGCCGTGTCTTGCATTGCCTGCACCAGATCTGCAATTGCGGTGTCGGCCCTGTCGATCGTCTGCACAACGGCTGCGCCATCCCCCGACTGCACGGCACGGCAAAGCTCATCGCGAAGGACGGCAAGATGCGCGGCTGGCTTTGTGATGCGGTAGATCTCGCTTACCGTATTCACGGCAATCGATGCATTCCCAGCGGCAGCGGCGCGCGCCATCTCCGCCTCGAGGCCGGGCCAGAACCGGGTGGTGTAAAGCGGTTTAGGCTGACGATGATACCAAGGTTCGGTTCGTGCAATTGAGGAAGACACTGCGTTGTGGAGTTTCCAAAGGAAAATTCGCAAGCCACCGGGCGCAGAGACGGTCGCAAGTTTGCTTTCAAAAGGGATGACTGTGTCTTGTTGATCCGAACGGCGTCCCAGCAACAAGAACTCGACCGGGTATAACTCAACCTCCTTGTTGCGGATCACATACCGGTTCAGGTGATAGCGGCAATAGGGACAGGGATACATCGTCGCAAAACTGCGGAAGAATGCAGCGAAACTGTCGATTGCGAAAGAGCGTGCTGGTTGCGGCATCGTCTCTACCAGTTCGGCGGAACCATGCAACAGACCCCAGACCGCAGGCCCGATATAGTAGGGGAAACTGAGACGCATATCGGCCGTGGCGATGTCATTTCTGCCCAGGTGAACATCGACGAAAGCCACATATTCGCTGAGAAATCCGCTGTCACGGCCGAAATCGGCACGTTCCCGGCGTTTTTGGACGCCGGTCAGATAGGGCGCCGTCAGTGTCCAGGCCTGTTGCAGAGCGAGCTTCGTTCGGTGCGAGCATTCGGGAAACCCGTCGCGCAGGTCGCTTGCAAACGTGTCAAAGGCGCCCTGGGCCTTCAGGTTGGCATGCCATGCATTCAGATCCCGTTCTGTCACCTCGTTCGCGCGATGCAGGTCATCGGCAGTGATCACCGACGCGCATCGCAAAAGCTGTGGCATGAAATCATCGTACCAGAAGCGGGTCGGCATGATCGCCCCGTCAATGCGCGCATCGGCATCCGACAGAATCACGCGGTTCCAGCTATCGAGATATGCCATGTACGGCTCGGGGGCATCTTTTGGCGTCACGTCACGGTGGGTTTCCGTGCGCAGCTCTTCGTGCCTCAGACGGTTGATCTCGTGCTGCGCGAGGATGTCCACGTCCGCCTCATCAACCGCAAGGCCGTGCAAGCGCAGTGACAGGATGAATTCGATCACCGCCCGGCAAAGGTCACGCCGGCGGGCGAGGCCGTCACGTTCATCGGAGATTGCGGACTGAGCTGCCAGCATACCCGGCGTCTTGGTCAGGGTCTGCCAATCCGAAATGCGCCGATAGAGGCGGGCCAGTTCCGTCTGCACCAGGTCATCGAGGTGACGAAATTCCGCGATGCAGCCGGGATCAGTGATAATGCCAAGCGAGAGATAATAGTCGATCGTTGCCGTGGTGAAACGGGCAAAATCATCGATCGTATAGGGCAGGTCGCGGGCACGCAGATGGGTTTCGGAATTGGCAGAATAATTTTCACGAAAACTGCGATAGGCTGCCCCCTGCATCAGCCTGAAGAACCCGATTCGCAGATCGAAGGCCGACAGGCCGACATGGTCGTCTTGCCGGTGAAACCCCTCTGACGGTGTTACAGGGGTGGGACGGGCCAGGGTTGGCTGCAGGGGCGCGGCGCCGATGTGATGGGCCGGCAGGTGACTGGCACGATAGGCATTTGCGGCAGTGTCGGTCGCGGCTTCAAGATAGCGTGCAAGATCCTCGATCGCAATGCGCCCGTCGCCATCCGTGTCGATCTCGTCGGCCAGTAGCCCGGCCTGTTCCGCATCATCGCAAAAGGCACTTATCGCGGCGAACAGATCACCTTTTGAAATTGTCCGGTCAGCATCTGCCTTGAATGCCGCGAAAGCATGGCGCAGACGCAGAGACGGATCACCCAGAAGGGCGACCATGCAATCGGTAAACCGAACAGCGTCGAGCGTTGCAGGGTGGTCCGCGCCGCCCAGGGCAAACGAGACCTCCTGCGAGGACAGAGCCGTGCCGTTGATCCGCAAAATATCGCTCAGTATCGCTTCGGGCGGATCGGTGGGCCGCACCGCCGCATGGGCCTGCCATTCGGCCCAAAGGGCATCGATCTGGTCATAATCATGCATTCGGGCCATCTTTGAACCTCTCGTTGGGTGTTCTGGTTCTCAGACGGCGGTGTCGGCGCGCAGCATCGCCTCGAACTCGACCTGATTGGGCAAATGGATCGGCGTCATACCGGCGATACGTTTGATCCGCTCACACATGCGGGCCGTATTCTTGCGTTCAACGGGGCCATGCCCGCTGACGATTATCTTTGAATCCAGCGCCTTGATCCGATCCGCAGCAGCGCCAATTGCTTCTTCACGGATATGTTCGAACCAGATGTGATTGACCCGGTTCATCCAGTAGAACCCCTCTTCATAGTCGCTCTCCGACAATTCGTCGGTATATTGGTGGGTCTGGGCATTGACCGTGCCAAAGCAGTCGGCGGCGAAATAGACCTCTGTCAGGGGATCCCAGAGACCGGCGGTTGCAGAACTGTCAAACAGCGGCGGGCGCAGGGCGGTGACCACTCGGTCGCCGATGTCGAGCCGGTCGCCGTCATTCATGAGGTGTACGCGGTCGGGCGGTACGCTGAATTCCTCGGACAGTTTGCCCAGGCCCAGAAAGTTTGTGATCAGCTTGGCATTCGGACACATTTCGAGGACTTGTGCGATCGAGCCTGAATGATCGCGGTCCTCGTGACTGAGAAACAACCAGCGCACATCTTCCGGTTCGACAATCTTGAAGACCTCGTCGAGGTAGCTTTCGCGATGCACCGTAGCCAGTGTGTCAAGCAGCATGGGCTGCTCGCCTCGGATGACCATGGCGTTGACGGCCATCCGACCGACACCCGGCACGGGTACGGATTCTGGGATAACAAAGGTTTCTGGAGCGACGGAAAAAGCGCGGGTCATGATGTGATCCTATCGAAAAGGGAAAGATGACAGCGGCGCAGGGCGCCACTATCAAGCCGCTCAGACGGAGACATTCGCTTCCAGCTTGTAGAAATCCTCAAGCGTGTAGCGGACCATCTGGAAGGTCGACATATCGAGGCAGGCGGTAAATGCCTTGGTCCCCGGAGCGTCGACGAATTTGTTCATTGAGGCCTGCGCATCCTCGGCGCTGGCCCAATGCAGCACCACGATCCACCCGCCATCGGCGGATTTGCCGGTGTCACGGTCGATGAAGCCTTGCAGCTTGCCCAGAAACTCGCGTTCCATGGTTTTGGTCTCGGCGATGAATGCCTCTTCGGTGACACCTTCGGCGAGGCGGAATGTCACGATTTCGATGGTCTTGGCCATTGGCGAAGTCTCCTTTGCTGGATTGCAGTCAGTCGGGATTGATTTCGGCGTGTTTGGCCCGCAGGAAAGCGAGCCCTTCCCGTGCCAGATCCTCTGGCGAGGCGGCAAAGTCGCGCCAGATGCATACAAGGCCGGCAAGGCGTTCGAGGCCGGGATTGAAGGATTCAAGTGTGATGCAGGTGTCATATCCGATGTCACGAAGCGCACGGAATGTGTCGTCCCAAGGGACCATGTCCCGCCCTGGAATGCCGCGATGGCTGCCGCAGGCATGGAAATAGGCCATCCTGTCACCGGTCGCGCGGATCGCCCCCGCGATGTCGTCCTCTTCGCGGATCATGTGGAACGTGTCGAGGTGGACGGCGGCATTTGGCAGTCCGACATCTTCCACGAAGCGCACAGCGTCGGCTGCGGTGTTAAGGTAGAAGGATTCGAACCGGTTCAGCGTTTCAACCGCGATGATCAGGGGCGATCCGGCGGCGTGTTCGCAAATGGCGCGATAGGAGTCGACGCCCCAGTTCCATTCGTCCACGGTTCGTCTGCGACCGGTCTGATACCCCCAGGCACAGTAGTTTGCACCGCAATAGATGCCGACGCCCGCCTCGAGGCACAGGTCGACCACCTTTTTGGACAGTTCGACGCCGCGGGCCCGCACGCCCGGGTCCGGGTCGATCGTGTTGGCCTCGACAGGAAGGGCAAAATTTGCGTTGAGGGTCAGGCCGAGATCATGCGCCCGCTGCGCCAAGGCACGGGCGGGAAAGGTGTCGGGATCGACTGGTGTAACCTCGAACGTGTCGAAACCCATATCCTTGACCTTGTCCAGCAGGCCAAGGTCGTCTTCGTTGAAGGTGCCCGAAAAGAGCAGCGAATTGACACCGAACCGCATGGCGATCTCCTAAGGCTGAATCAGCACGAGGCCGCTCTTTGCATCGACACCGCGGGCAAGATGCGCAGGCGACTCCTCGAGCATGATTTCGAGTGTGGGGCGCACCGACCCCTCGATCAGATGACCGCCCCGCGTCGTAGCATCGATGCAGCCCAGGACCACGTGAACATGCATCTTGTGATTGCCGTCCGCCTCGACGGCGATGTTGCCGATCATTGAGAGAACCTCGGTCTGATCACCGATATCATTTTGGCGAAACTCCTTGGTTGCGGGGTTGAAATATCCCAGAGAGGCGTGGGCAAAGGCCCCTATGCCGGTCAGGCTTGTCGCGCCAAGGCCATTGTCCTGCGCAAAGGCCGTGATGCTCGCCACGGCATTTTCACCCGCATCGAGGACAAGGACGAACTTGCGGCGACCGCCGATGTCTTCCAGTAATTTGTGGCGCATGACGCTAGACCCCTGCCGTGGCACGAATATAGGCGCGGGCCATGCGCGCGTATTTCAGCGGATTGGCCTTGGCCGGATCCTGCTCCGCCTCGACCATCAGCCAGCCTGCATAGTCGGCATCGGCAAGCGTTTGAAAGATCGGTGCAAAGTCGATGGTGCCGTCGCCGGGAACAGTGAACACACCATCCATCACAGATTCAATGAATGTACGGTTGGTGGCGTTGCACCGGTCCATCACGTCGCGGCGGATATCTTTGAGGTGAACGTGGCGGATCCGGTCAGCATAGGCGCGCGCCATGTCGAGCGGATCGTCCCCGGCCCAGTAGAGGTGGCCGGTATCAAGCAGCAGATGGACCACTTCGGCGTCAGTCTCAGCCATAAGGCGGTCGACCTCGGGGCGGGTCATGACACCGGTCCCCATGTGGTGGTGATAACACAGACGCATGTCCGCCTCGGCTGCAATCCGGCCCAGATCATTCAGACCTTTGGTCAGCGCCATCCATTGAGCGGCGTCAAAATGCGGTTTGTTCGCGATGGGCGGGACGGGTTGCTGATGGACCGCGTGGCCCAATTCTGCAACGACGACCGATGTGCCACCCATCCGCTTTATAAACGCCATCGAGGTCCGAAAGCTTTCGATCGTCCGTTCGTGCATGTTGTTCACGGTAAAGAAAGTACTCGACCAGGGTTCGGACACGCGCAGACCGCGTTGGGACAGCTCTCGTTCGAGGACTTCGGGGTCTTTCGGAAATTTGTGGCCGACGCTGCATCCGGCGTATCCGGCCAGCGCCATCTCGGTCACACATTGGCCGAAAGAGATGTCGTCACCCAGCGATGGATAGTCGTCATTGGTCCAGCCGGTCGGGGTGATACCCACCAGAACCTTTTCGGGGTCGAACATTCTTCTTCTCCTTCAGGCGCGGGTCACGCGCGGAGGGTTGGCCCACATGCCATATCCAAACGGTTTTGCGCCGGGCGGATTGGCGCCTATGGCGGGCCATAAAAGCCCTTCGGTGTAAGATGTGGGCGAGGGGATGTGATCGCGATCCGCCGGGTTGCCCCCAAACGCTTCATGCCAGTCGCGGGGCATGCAATGCCAGGTGCCGATATACCAAAGCTTGATCAGATTTCGGGCCAAGGGACCAAATCGCGCATGGCTCAGGATGCAAAGGCGCATGTGACGGCCCATCGCCTCCGTGTCATCGCCGATATCGCAGGCCGAAAAAGCACCCAGCATCATGCGCATGGAGTCGTCGCCGACCATCTCGCATGCCGTTGCCAGATATAGTTCGGTCTGGCCGGTGCCGCGCAACGCGTGCTCACTGAAACCCGTCAGGACGCTCGAGATTGCGAGAAATCCGGGCAGCAGGTCGGCTTGTGTCTGCTCAGGAGTCATTCTGGGTCATCCTTCAGGCGGTCGATTTCAAAAGTGGGGGCGCCGTTCAGCCCCTCTGTGCCTCTGATGGATTGGCGCATCAGCCGGTGGAACAGCTCTTTGATGTGGAACATGTCACCGACCGCCGGGATGAACTCCTCAGGCGCGCCCTGAAATGCGCAGGTCAGACGGGCGAGGAAGATCGCATAGGTGCTGTTGAACTCGAGAGCGGCCTCGCGCAGGTCGGACCCTTTGGTGAAATCGTCGAGCCGCGCATTCGTCTTGATCGGATATACGGCTTTCCAGTCGACCGGAACCGGGCCGCCAGTCGGCTTGTCGCGTGCGTCACCTGCGCGATAATAGCGGCCCAGAAGCAACTGCTGGAAGCGGTAGTAATGCGCGATCTCACCATCTTCGTCAAAGATCGTGTCAGTCACACCCTCGCCCTGCTCGGCGATCAGATCGAGCGCCGCCTTCGCCGAGGCGAGATCGGTCACGGCGATAAGGCCGCCACCGCCGGAATAGTAGTATTCCGGTCCGATCTGACTTGCGGGATTGCCACAGAACAACGCCTCGCCCATATCTGCATGAAGACGGTCAAGGCCGTCTTCGATGGCTTTGTAGAATTCGCCAATGCTGAAGAAATGTTCTTCCGTTTCTGGCCCGACATGCCCCGCTTTCACGGTGCCACGAGCCTTTTTCCGTGTAATGGTTCGCCCGCCCTTTTCGCCATGATCCAGGTCTGCGGGACGTTCGATTCTGAGAAAGGTCGAGATTGCCTCGGGCGAGAACCTTTGGCAATCGACGGCAAAGTCTTCCTCGCCATCGGGGAGCATTGCGGGATAGCTCGCGACGAAACCGTGGACTGTCAGATCAGGCGTCCCGCCGACGGCATTCAGCAGATTGCCGACCAGTGTGAGGTGCAGCATCTCTTCCACCGCCACCGCGCGGATGATGTCAAATGCTTCGGTGTTGGTGCCCGGCATGATAGAATAGAGCGCAGTCAGATAGGGCGGGATCGTCGCATGTTCAAGCTGCATGGCGGCGTGCAGGTGTCGGTGCAGACCGGCGAGATCGGTGATCCGATGCAAACTCATGCGGGAATCTCCTGACAATGGGTCGAGACGGACGCCGTGGCGAGGCCGGGCGACAGTTCCGCCGCAATCGCATCAGCCGTGCGCAGACACAGCGCGGCCAATGTCAACGTCGTGTTTGCCGTGCCGATGCTGGGCATGGAGCCCGCCCCCGCCAGATACAGGTTTCCATGATCCCAGGATTTCTGCGTCGCATCGACGACCGATGTCCGGGCTTCGGTCCCCATGATATGGGTGCCGGCCCAATGGTTGCCGCCGCGCAATGTGAAGCCTTCGCCGTCATGGCTCACCCATCCCGGTGCCAGCGGGTCATAGCGCGTATGATCCTCGGCTCCCAATCTCTGATAGATCTGGCGCGTCAGCCGACGTGAAAATGCGGCGGTTTCGAGCGTGTAGTCCGGAATGTGGAACGACACGACCGGGCGCGGGTTGCCCAATTGATCGAGATGGCGCGGATCGACGGAAATGCGGTTGGTCTCTTCCGGCAGTACCTCGATCATGCAGTCGAGCAGAAGCTGACGTCCCACCCGATCGATCAAGCCACGTCGCAGGGCGGCTCCTGTCAGATTGCGTGCATCGACCAGCTCGGCGAGATCGGTGTAGGGTGCCCCGGTCGCCCAACCCCAACCGTCATTGTGGATGCTGAACCGGACCGCAGCGTGATGCTGGCGGTAGTTGCCTGTACGGATGTCTTCGATGCCCGATGTGCAGAGCGGCCCGCGCCCGGTTCCCACGACCTGCGGCATCAACCCCCAGGTCAGCAGATAGGCGTGGTCCATCAGGTTGCGGCCCATAAGCTTGCTTGAGCCATGCAGGTCCGAAGCCAGCATCAGGCGCGCATTTTCGACAGCATTGGCGGCCAGCACAAAGATCCTTGCTTGAAGCATACCGGTGACATGGCCTGGTGCATCCTTGTCAGCATATGTCTTGCAGGTGATGCCGGTGACACGTCCCGTCGTGCCATCGACCTCGACCCTGAAGGCGACGGTGCGGGCCAGCAAGTGGACATTCCCGGTATCCATCGCCGCCAGCAGGGTACGACGCGCGTCATATTTTGCCTGGACCGGGCAGATCGGAACGCAGTTCGTGTTGCCCTGGCAGCGCCCGCCCATCTCGGCCTGATGAATGCTGACGGCACCGGTGGGTGTGAACCCCTTGCCTCCGTCATAGGCCGGATTGGGGATGCCGTTGCGTGCCTGCGGAGTGCTGCGCACGTTGAGCGCGAATGTCTGCTCTCCGACCTTGACCTCGAATCCGTCAAGGTCTTTTGCCATGGTCTTGTCGAGGAATGAGGGCGGCATCCGCTTCATAGGATAGACGTAACCGTCTTCGAAGGTCAGCCCGCCATATCTCTGATCCTCGACATTGCCGGATACGCCCAACTCGCGTTCCGCGCGGCCATAGTCCGGGGCCAGCGCGTCATATGTCACCGGCCAGTCACGACCGCGCCCAAACGCGCTCTGCATCCGGAAATCGTCGGGCAGCATGCGCAGCGCCTTCGCCTCCCAGTGGCGGGTGGTGCCACCAAGGACGCGGGAATAGGTGCTGTCAATCTCGAACGGGCCGTTCTGAACAAGGTAACCGCGGTCGTTCGGCTGGCTATCGCGCAGTTTCACTGCATCATAGTCGCGCGGCATCGGCGCGTTGCGACTGTGGGCATAAGGTGCATTATTGTCCTTGGACACGGCACTGTAAAAGCGCTCGACGCTCTTGGTATACTCTCCGATCGTGACATCCTCGCCCGGTCCCGCTTCTACAACGAGAACCTTCAGGCCGAGTGCGCCTAAAGTCTTTGCGATGAGTGCGCCGCTTACGCCAGATCCGACAATTGCGACGTCGTACGTCGTGGCAAATGCCGCCTCCGGCGGGATTTTAAAGGGTTCAGTACCGTTCATATGACGGCAATCCTTTCCGATTGCGGCATCGGGCGACGTTGCCGTGCGCCTTGGCCGTGTCGTGAAATTTTGTAGTGGCAGAGGTTCTTTGCCGCTTGGTTAAGATCGTTCGCAAAACGCCTGTTATCGCGTGCATGTCAGGCCACCTCTGTCGGTACATGCACCCTGTGCGCGCGATTGACCGGTTGCGCGACCGTGTCGGGCGCAGTCTCGGTACGCGCCAGGCTTTCGATCAGCACAGCCACGAGGCCGGTCCACCCCGTCTGGTGCGAGGCACCGATACCGGCGCCGTTATCGCCGTTGAAATATTCATAGAACAGGACGTTTTCGCGCCAATGCGGATCGTGCTGCATTTTGGCGGTGCCGCCATAGACGGGCCGTTGGCCAGCCGCATCCCGTTCAAAGATCGCAGTCAGGCGGCGCGCGATGTCATCCGCCACTTCCTGCAGTGTCATCATCACACCGGAACCTGTCGGACATTCCACTTGCAAGCTGTCGCCGTAATGGGCGTGATGCGCGCGCAAGGCATCAATGAGGATGTAGTTCATGGGCATCCAGACCGGTCCACGCCAGTTGGAATTGCCACCAAACATGCCCGAATGGGACTCCGCCGGCTGATAGCCTGCCTCGAAGGTGCTGCCGTCGATGGTAATTGCAAAGGGTTCCTCCAGATGCCGACGCGAGAGCGAGCGGATACCGTGGGGCGAGAGGAACTCTGCCTCGTCCAGCATTGGGCCGAGCAGGCGCGTCAGGCGTTCGCGCGACACGAAGGACAGCAAGAGACCCACGCCCTTGTCCGCCGGCGCCACGCCACCGTGCATCGCCTTGCCCAGCAGATCCGATTGCTCTCGCCGGAACCAGTCGAGCCGTTGTGCAAACATAGGGTCGTCAGCCTCGTTCAACGACGCAGGATCAAGTGCCGCAACCGCGATCATCGGGATCAAGCTGACAAGAGAACGCGCTTTGAGCGGCAGGAAATCATCGCCGATCCGCAGAACGTCGAAATAAAGCCCGTCCTCCTCGCTCCACAAGTCAGCCTGGCCTTCGGATTCGCGCCCCAGATGGTCGAGTGAATCGGCGATGAACACGAAATGCTGAAAGAATTTCGACGCCATTTCTGCATAGGTGGGATCACCTTTTTGCAGCCTTTGTGCCATCTGCATCATTTGCAGTGCAAAGAAACCGACCCAGGTGGTCCCGTCCGACTGATAGAGCCGCCCACCGCCGGGCAGATTGCCAGATGAGCGGTCAAAGACCGATATGTTGTCGAGCCCCAGGAAACCGCCCTGAAAGAGGTTGTTTCCTTCGGCATCCTTCCGGTTCACCCACCAGGTGAAATACAGCAGGCTGTGATCGAACAGGCGACGCATGAAGGCGTGATCGGTCGTGCCATACGTCTCCAGTTCGTATTCCGCGATCTTGAGGCCAGCCCAGACCTGCAATGGGGGGTTCACATCGTCGAAGGCCCATTCATAGGCGGGCACCTGGCCGTCGGGTTTCATGAACCATTCGCGGCACAGCAGCATGACCTGTTCCTTGGCAAAGGTGAGGTCGGTGCGTGCCAGTGCGATGGTGTGGAAACAAAGGTCCCAGCTGGCAAACCAGGGATATTCCCATGTATCGGGCATCGAGATGATATCTTCGGCATAAAAGTGACGCCAGTGTGCGTTGCGCCCCTTGTGGCGGCCGGTCGGGGGGGGGACATCATCGCCGTCCAGCCAATCTGCGACAACGAAATGAAAGAACTGCTTGGACCAGAGCATTCCCGCATGCGCCTGTCGCGCGATGTTGGCGCGTTCGGGTGTGAGGCTCCTTGGCAGGCCTGCGGCATAAAAGGCGTCGGCTTCGGTCAGGCGCTTGGCAAAGATGGCATCTGCATCGGATCCGAGTTCAGTTGCGGTGCCGTCGGCAGTCAGCCGCAACAGGATGCTGACCGACTGCCCGGGCGCCACATCCCGACGGTAAAGGGCAGCGGCCTTGGTCCCGGTGCGATCGGGGTTGACCGTCGGAGCACCTTTGACAAGGTGGTCGTTGATCCCGTCCTTGGGAAAGGCCGGACCCTTGGTCCCATAAAGACGCTGTGTGTTCGTTTCATTCTCGACAAAAAGCAGCGTATCGGCATCAGGGCAGATGAGACGCATCGTGCCAAGGGCGTCATGGCGCGCCTCGATTGCGTGCTCACCGGACTTTGTCTCAATCACCGACATCCCGGGCCGCGCGGAGCCTGCGCGCCAACTCCAGGTGTTGCGGAACACAAGCGTCGGCAAGAGCCAGATCGGATGCAGGTCCGGGCCGCGATTTGTAGCAGTGATCCGCACCAGAATGTCGTCGGCGTTGCGTTTTGCGTATTCGATACCGATATCAAAATAGCGATCCTGGTCAAAGATGCCGGTATCCATCAGCTCGTATTCAAGGGCGCTGGAATCTGTGGCCTTGCGGCGCCCGTTTTCAGCCATGAGGTCGCTGTAAGGAAAAGCCGCATGAGGGTATTTATAGAGCATTTTCATATAACTGTGAGTTGGCGTGCTGTCCTGGTAAAAGTAATACTCCTTGACGTCTTCACCGTGATTGCCTTGATCATTCGTCAGCCCGAACATCCGTTCCTTGAGGATCGGGTCCTTGCCGTTCCAAAAGGCAATGCTCAGGCACAGGTGCTGGCGATCGTCCGACAGTCCAGCGATGCCGTCTTCGCCCCATCGATAGGCCTGGCTGCGGGCGTTGTCATGAGGCAGGTAATCCCAGGCGGTACCGCCTTCGGAGTAATCCTCGCGGACGGTGCCCCACTGACGCTCGCTCAGATACGGACCCCAACGCAGCCAGTCGGCACGGGAAATTCCGTTCAGGCGCTTGTCTTCGGCGGTTTCGGTCATCGGGATCTCCGGTCTGTTCGGTTCAGGTCTTGAGCGGGCTGGCGGTGGCGCGGGCGATCAGATGCCAGGCGCGAATGCATTCGGCGACGCTCCAGGCTTGCGCGACGCATCCGCGCGGGGCGTGGGGCCCGTCTGCCTCGAAAATCTCGTTTATGGTTCCGATCCCTTCGATGCGCAGTTGATCGGCCATAGGGGCCAGAATTTCGGCGGCGCGGACAGGGTCGGCAAAGGCATGCAGATGCGCCTCCAGGAACGGACCTATAAGCCAGGCCCAGACCGTTCCCTGATGATAGGCGCCATCGCGTGCCATCTGATCGCCGCCATAGTGCGGTGAATATCCGGGCTCTCCCGGCGCGAGAGAACGCAACCCGGCCGGAGTGAGAAGCGACTCTTCACATCTGCGCAGAATCTGGCGGCAGCGGTTGGGCTCAAAGACCCCGGTTGCAGCGCGTGCGGCAAATATCTGGTTCGGGCGCAGGGCGTCCTCGTGGCCATCCGGCCCGTCGAGCACGTCGAAACAAAAGCCGCGATCTTCGTTCCAGAACCGTTCGAAGCCCGCAACAGCCTGCGCCAGCAAGGCCTCGTAGGGCGCGGGGTCCCGTTCGAGAAGACGCGCAGAGCGCGCCATGAACCTGAGGCCCGAGATCCAGAGCGCGTTTACCTCGACCGGCTTGCCGATGCGGGGTGTCACGACCCAATCGCCCACCTTTGCATCCATCCAGGTCAGCTGTACCCCCGCTTCGCCGGCACGGATCAGGCCATCAGCGGGATCAACGCGAATGCCATAGCGCGTGCCGTGTTGCATGTGCTGGACGATGTCCTCGAGAACACCAAAAAGTTCAGCCAGCAGGGCGACGTCTGCGGTGGCCTCGAAATGGGCCGACACGGCTTCGATGAACCAGAAGGACGCATCGACGGTATTGTATTCAGGTGCGGTGCCGCCGTCGGGAAAGCGATTTGGGATCATACCGCCATCGACCACTTCTGCAAAACTGCGCAGGATCGAGGCGGCGATATCGGTCCGACCCGTTTCGATGGCAAGACCCGGCAGGCTGATCATCGTGTCGCGGCCCCAATCGGCGAACCAGTGATATCCGGCGATGATCGTGTGCCCGGCGGAACCGTCGCGCAGCGTGCGGCGCGCAATGAACTGATCTGCGCTAAGGACAAGCCGCCTGATCCAGAACGGGGCAGGGGGACCCGAAGGGCGCGCCTTGTCCCATGCGGAAAGGACGCTGTGCTGGCGCGCAAATTCGGCGATGAGCATGTCAGGCGCCGTGTCCGGGGGCGGCGCATCCGCGCTTGCAGTGAAACGCAAGGTCTCGCCGGCCCTCATCGTGACCTCGAATGCGCCGGTCTGCACATGATCCTCGCGATCGGTCAACCCGCGCGCCCGCTCCTGCGCAAGATCAAAATCGCGGTACCATGCGGCCGAGGCAGTTGCCTTTGCGCCCGGCACGTGCAGATGCATCCTCCGCTCTGCGCAGCCCCAGGCGACGATGATCCTGTCGCCCTGTGCAGTGACATCGGGCAGCCAGTCGGCGGCAAAGGACCGGCTGTGATAGTCGCGGCAATCGGCGATCGGACGCAAGGTCAGTGAAAGGGGCGCATCGGCGCGCAGGCAGGCATAGTGGATGCGCGTGACGTTCGCGCCGTGGTCCATGAACACCCGCTTTTCGAGCGTAAAATGCGGCGTGACATAGCGCCAGACAGGTAAAGTCCCTTCGAACCGGACCTCTTCCAGACGGTTGGCCCCGTCGGGCGCCACGGTGCCATCCGCCCAGCGGATCGTGCCAAGATCGACGATTTGATCGCCGACGATGACCGTTTCGAGCAGGGTCACGAGCATCAGCGTCCGCCCGACGGGGGGATCGAGCGCTGCAACCAGAAGGCCATGATATCCGCGCGTAGGCAGGCCCGCGATCGTCCCGGCGGCATACCCGCCGATGCCGTTCGTCACGATCCATTCGGCAGCCTGTGCTGAGCCAGGCATGGCGCAGATGTCCCGCCCAAGACGGTCGCCCGGCAGATCAGCGTTTTTCATCACTTTATCGGCGAACATTCCAAGACCCTTGCCATTCCCATAAGGACCGCCCCGTTTTTACGAAGCGCTGCAGAAAACTGTCCGGGCTATCATGCGCGCGCCCTTTGGTCCGCTGTTGACGCAACGGTATGCACAGCAGGTTAAGCGGGACTTAATCGGAACGGGAAAGCTTGCCGGTATTTGGACACAAAGCCCGGATCCGTTGAAACGGCGCAGGAGGTCATGAATGTCTTTAAGATGGTTCTGTCGCAAACTTTTTTGACGATTGAGCACGGCCGTTCTCTGGACACACTTATCCTGCGAGCGCCTTGAACTGCTGGACGGGGGGGATTGTTCTTTCCCGGCGAGTTGACC
>NZ_AWWI01000027.1 GCF_002760615.1 Puniceibacterium antarcticum
CCATGGCCGAAGAACTCGCGGCCATCAAATCAACCGTCGCACTTCAAACTTGAATCCAAGGGCTGTCCAGACGCGCAGCCGCGCCGGTATAATCATTGACCCGCTGCCCTCTCGGTGACGCCTGCATCACCGAGAGGGGGTCCTGCCGACATGAAGAAGCGGATAGGTCTGCCCTTCGCATCGGTGAGGGCGTGCAGCTTTGTGTTCCGTTCTCGGGCGAAACTGTCCACTGGACAGTTTCTTTCTCCCTCGAACCCTTTCGTTCGACCGATCTGGCGACCGCGCCCCCCCTTTTTTGCACGCAGGCTGCAAGCCGTGCGATGCGCCTTCAGATAAGTCGCGTCCATTGCCCGGCAGTTGATTGCGCAGCACTCAATGAGAGGGGGATCATGATTGTCTTGGGATCAGTGCTCTCGGCGGCCAGCCCGACCATGATCCGGGCGAAAACCCCGTTATCGCTCCAGCGCTTCCAGCGGTTGTAGAGGGTCTTCGCTGGCCCATATTCCCTCGGTGCGTCGCACCACCGCAAACCATTGCGATTGATGAAGATAATGCCGCTCAGAACACGCAGAGCATCCACGCGTGGGCGGCCATGGCTCTTGGGAAAGAAGGGGCGAAGGCGCGCCATCTGCGCTTCGGTCAGCCAGAACAAGTTGCTCATCGATCAGGTCTCCTTTGCGGATCCTTAATCACGCCGAGAGGGTCAAATCAATGGGTCTGGAGCCTAGGTTCAGTAACCCTGCTCCTACTGCGGTGGCGAACTTCGAACCCAAATATCTTCCGCCCGTTTGCCGCTAAAATGCAGATGATATGCTTGAAGTAAACCATTCTCGAAATTTCGCGTGTACCTTTTGGTGTCAAAGAGAGGCTCTACGGATAAGTTTTTTTTGAGTTTATTTTTGATCTCGCTGAGCTTTTCCCGATCCAATGCAAGATCAAGTATGAGCGCTTCATATTCAGATTCTGTCTCCGTGATAAGCTCAGATAAACCGACTGCGTTCAATAGACTTGCAGTACTTCGAGCGCAAAATTGACGGCCAGATTTTGTGACAATCGGTAATCCCGCCCATAGCGCATCGCTCCCTGTTGTGATTGCATTGAAGTTGAACGTGTCCAAGAATAGGTCCGCATGTCGGTAACGAGCAAGATACTCGGCATGTGGGATTTTTTCCGCAAAAATGAGGCGTTCAGGATCAACGTTGCGCACAACGGCTTCACGCCGTAAATTTTTTTCGACCCATTTGTTGGAAGAAAATAACCACAACACACTATCGGGAACATTCGTGAGTATGCGCATCCAGATATTGAACTCGCGTGGACTGATCTTGTAGCTGTTATTGAAACAGCAAAAGACAAAAGCATCTTCGGGAAGCCCGAAATCAGAAGGGGTGGTTTTGCATCTGGAGATCTCGCGACAGTCATCATATGGAACCCAGCTGTCAGGCATATAAATGATATTCTCTGAGTAAAATTTTCGCTCAGACTGCGGAAGGGATATTGGATCGGCGACCATATAGTCCATAAAGGTGGCGCCGGTCGTACTAGGATAGCCAAGGTAGTTTATTTGGATGGGTGCCAGACGAAACTGGAACAAATCTGATCGCGTATTTTGTGTATAACCATTCAGGTCAATCGCGATATCTAATTCATATCCGCGCGCCATTTCAACAATGTCACTATTCTCTTTCTGCGTGATCTCAACGAAGTGATCTACGTTCCTCTCTACCAACTTTCGCATCTCACTTTCGTTGGGGCCGCCATAGCTGAACGCAATGACTTCAAACTGGTCTCGACTATAGTTGCGAAGCAACCCGGAGATCAGGAAAAGGACCGGATGATCATGGAAATCAGCGCTAAAATATCCGATGCGCAAACGCCTTGGAAGCGAATCCAGTCTTGCAGCTATTGGAATTGATGACTGCGTGTAGTTCTCTGCCACCCATGCTTTAGCACGCGCGAGTTGTCGGCCCGGATCATCTTCTTTAGATAACATTGTGAAGCCTGTAACCGCATTTGTTGTGATTCCCAAACGCTCACAGACCGATCCAAGCTGATCATATGCTTGCCAGTCACCGATTTGATGTTTCTGATGCAGCAAATTGGCTTCGGCAACCGCATGGTCAGGTCTGATCTGGAGAGTTCTCTTAAAAGCATTGATCGCCTCAGTAAACTGGCCTTGCTCCTGTAAAACGCTGCCAAGGTTGCAATGCGCTTCTGCATAATCAGGACTCGTTCTTGTTGCAAATTCAAGCGCCAATTGCGCTGCGTGAAGTTCGCGCTTTGCCTGTAACGCCGCACCCATATTGTTATAGACTTCTGCATATTTAGGTTTTAGCAGAATTGCGCTTTCATATGCAGAAATTGCAGAATCCAATTTGTGCTGCGTTTGAAACGCGTTTCCCAAATTAAAATACGCTTCTGCGTAATCTGGTCTGATTTCGATCGCGCGCTTAAAGGCTGTGATCGCCGCGTCTGTCTTGTTCTGAAGTCTCAATGTGGTGCCTAAGTTGTTATGTGCTGCCACATAATCAGGCTGAATTGCAATGGCCTGCTTATATGCAGCAACTGCAGCGTCGAGCTCTCCGTTACATCTTAGCGCAGCCCCCATATTAAAAAAAGCCTCGAAAAAATTTGGCTCAATGGCAAGCGCGTTCTTATACGCTGTTGTAGCTTCTTCAAATCTTTTCAATTCCTGAAAAGCGTTGCCCATATTGTAATGCGCTTCGATGAAATTTGGCTTGATCTTAAGCGCACAAATATACTCAGATAATGAACAATTTGGTTTACCAAGTTCTTGAAGTGTGAGGCCAAGGCTGTTATGAACTTCCGCAGAATTCGGATTTAACACTTCTGCATTTCTAAACGAGCGCTCCGCGCTCGGAAAATTTCCAAGCTGCCTGTTCACAGCACCAAATATATTCCATAAAAAAAATGACCTTGGGAATTCACTCAGCAGAACTCGCGCGCATTCACAGACTGTTTCTAGTTGCCCTTCATTGTGTAGCGACAGAAGGGCCTTTAGCTGCTTCAAAGGCGGATCTTCTCGAACCCTTGCGTCAGATGCATGTTTGTTCATTGCGGCTAGCGACTGCTGTGCACGCTTGTTTTTAGGAAATTCTCTTAACAAATCCTTATACAATGTCCGAGCCTGACCTATTTCTCCTTTCCGTTCATGAAATTTTGCACGCAGAAGAACCTTTTCTACTTTCAACTTTGGTGCCCTCTCTTCTATTTTTCGACAGTCCGCATCACAAAATTTGTGGCATGAGCTTTAACCTTGGTGTGTTAACAAGCTGTGGCTGTTTACGGACTCCATAGACCTGATATTTTTAGTTCCAGATCCGTTTGATTTACGGTCAGGCAGCTCCGTATCCCGGTGATGCCTTACCGAGGATTTACAAGGGTCCGCACGGCATGCAAGTTGGTGATAGAATGCCCGGCCTCATCGATAATGCGTATCGACTGCCGTGCAACCGACGGCGCGATCGGTGGCATTCTGCAGATCGACTCGACGCCGTAAACACTACGCTCATCTTTACTGGAGCCGATCATCGCTTCAGTGGGCGGTCGAGCTTAGTCCCGGTGCCCGGAAAGCGATGTTTACATCGCCGAGATCGCGGGCAAAACAAGCTGACGCCTTGCACAGGAGTTCATTTGCGTTGCGCAACGCGAGAACCTCACGTTCCAGCGCCTTGATCCCGTTCCGCTCCCCAGAGATTACACCGTTGCGCCTGCCACTGTGCTTCTTGGCCTGGTTGACCCATTCACCCAGTGTTTGGGGAATGCAGCCAATCTTGGGTGCACTCGCCGCGACCGCGCGCCTGCCGTCCGTGCGAGACTTGATGCTCGAACACCATATCCGGACCGCACGCGCAAATACCTATGGTGAGTAACCATTTGCCTTTTGTCATAACCATCATCCTTACTTAACTTGATGGTCTCCGACAGACACGGGGCGATTCACTTCCGAAAGCTCCGCTTCGATCCTGCGATGTACAGTTTGGTAGCGCTGGGCGGCTAACTGAGCTACATCTGTCTTGAGTGTTACAGATAACTCGCGCTTTCCTATGATGCCGATCAAGTCTCACGGCACTCTTCGACGGTGCTTGTATTTACCGGACTATGTTGATGTCGTAAGGTAATCCATGTCGAGCATCAGTCGCATATCAACTCTTCTTTGCCAAGCTGCAGAGATTGTGCGGAGCAAACATACTTGCATCACTCAAGCCATCGGCATGTTTGAATGAAGTGGTGCCCAGGAGAGGACTCGAACCTCCACGGCCTTGCGGCCACTGGCACCTGAAGCCAGCGCGTCTACCATTCCGCCACCTGGGCAGGTGTCGTGGGTGGGATTTACTTGTGGCGCATGGGAGTGTCAACGGGGATCAGACGGAAAAAATAAGGACCGATACTAAAAATTCGCGGCAACGCAGCATCTTGCCTGACGGGCATGGGGCAGTTAAGCAGAGGGATAAGCATGCATGGAGAAGACCGATGTCCAAACGTGTCACCATTTACGGCGGATCCGGTTTCGTCGGACGCTACATAGCCCGCCGTATGGCCAAAGAAGGCTGGCGCGTACGGGTGGCAGTCAGGCGCCCGAACGAGGCGATTTTTGTTCGCCCTTACGGTGTTGTTGGTCAAGTGGAGCCGGTGTTGTGTAACATCCGCGACGATGCCTCTGTCGCGCAGGTGATGAACGGCTCCGATGCTGTGGTCAATTGCGTTGGAATACTCGCGGAGAATGGCAAAAACAGCTTTGATGCGGTTCAGGCCCAAGGAGCTGCTCGTGTTGCCAGACTCGCCGCAGAGGCGGGCGTTGGCCAGCTGGTGCAAATTTCTGCGATTGGGGCTGACCCTGCTTCAAACAGCGATTACGCAAGGACCAAGGGGCTTGGGGAAGCTGCCGTTCTGGAGCATTTTCCCAATGCGGTCATCCTGCGGCCGTCCATTGTTTTTGGATCTGAGGATGCGTTTTTCAACCGATTCGCGTCCATGTCCCAACTGGGTCCGATATTGCCCGTCGTTGGGGCCGATACACGGTTTCAGCCGGTTTATGTTGATGATGTTGCCAAGGCCGCCGTAATGGCGGTCAAGGGCGAGGCCGCGCCCGGTGTCTATGAACTGGGTGGCCCGGAGGTCGAGACGTTTCGCGACCTGATGGCGCATATGCTGGACGTGATCCAACGCCGCAAATTGGTGTTGAACATACCGTTCCCCTTGGCGGCGTTGATGGGGGCGGGGTTTGACCTGCTTGAGACTGCTACTTTGGGTCTTGTATCCAACACAATGATTACCCGCGATCAGGTGCGTAATCTGCGCCGGGACAATGTGGTGTCGGACGGGGCAAAGGGATTTGCGGATCTTGGCATTTCTCCCACCGCGCTTGAATCCGTGCTACCGGAATACCTTTGGCCTTATCGCCCTTCAGGCCAGTATGCCGCGATCAAGAATTCGGCCAAGAATATGCGCACCCACTAAGCCAATATATTTGCCGCGCCTTTTAAGGGCGCGGTCATTATTAAATACCTGACGATAGAGCAGCTGCCGTTCTGCGGACAATTTCTATACGCTGGCCATTTGGAGGATGTGTCCCGAGGAACTTGTTACCAGGATCGGGGATCCGCGTGAAAAAAGCGGCGCCATGCACCGCGTCGTACCCAGCGCGCATTGTTATTATCGTGCCCAGCCGATCTGCCTCCAGCTCGAAATCCTTGGAGTAAGAGCGCGCGCCGACGGTGGCGCCAAACTCTTCGGCTGAACGGACGTTTTCAGCATTGGCGCCGCTCATCGCCGCAAGTCCTGAAAAGATCACAGCGCCCACAGCGGCATTCTGTTGAGATCGGGCCAGATGGCCAAGGATGTGATGCGCCGATTCATGCCCCATGACAAAGGCAAGCTCGTCCGCATTTTCGACCGAGGCGATCAAGGCAAGGTTGACGCCAAGGATGGGCCGACCGCTCTGCGATAAGGTCTGAAAGGCGTTCGGCGGTTGATCCGGGCGATCATCTACAACGATCAGGAAGTCGCAATTTGCCCTTGGCGCAAAACGGCGGCATTCGCTTTCGGCCACCGGTTCGATCGTCTGGACCACTTGCACAAAGGTGCGCGCGGCGCCATCTGCACGTCCGCGCAGATCTGCCTGTGCGGGACTTTCGCTACGCGGCGTCTGGGGCAAGGGCTGCTCTGTTGGAAAGACATCGCAGGCGGTGAGGGAGAAAAGAGAAAAAAGGATCAACCAGCGCATTACGGCTCCAAGTGTTGCCAGACCAGCGTAGCGGTGCCGGGTTCGCGGGGCCAGTCACTTTTTGCTCACTTGGCTCAGGCTCGTGCAGGGCTATATGAATTGATATGAACAGTGAAATGATCGTCATCTACAATGATTCCTGTCCTATATGCGCCCGCGAGGTGGCGGGATACAAACGCATGACATGCAATCAGCCTGACATCACCTATGCCGGACTTTCCGAAGCCGACACAGAGCGCTTTGGACTAAGCCGGGCGCAGGCCGCGCGGCGGTTCCACGTGTTGCAGGATGGCCAGATGTACGATGGCGTTGCGGCCTTTGCTCGAGTCTGGGACTGCATTCCCCATTTGCGTTGGCTGGCTCGTTTGGTGCGGTTGCCTGGAATCGCCCAAGCCTCGTCCCTAGTGTATGATCAAATCCTCGCCCCCTTGCTTTTTGCGATGCACCGACGTCGGGAAAGGCTGGGCAAGGCCGTGTCTCGGGGTTAATCTGTACCTATGTTTAGCATCGAGCACGATTTTGACGCCACAGTTGTTACCCTTGTGGATGAGGGGGACGCGCCCTTGCAAGAGGACGTGATAGTCAATTCCTTTGAAGAATGCATCACGGTAGAGCAATATGACGCTCGTACCGACAGCGTGCAAAAAGTCACCCTGTCCATTTCCCAGATGCATGATCTTGCAGCGGCGCTTTCGCTGCCCGAAGGGGTGTATACCCGCAAGACCTGAGATGCGCTCGCTCAGTCGATCCGGAACACCTTTTCCCGAGATGTTGCTCCCTTCACCAACGTAAGCCGCGTTTTGGCAAGCCCCAGCGCCTTAGCCAGAATCTTCTGAACGGCAGCGTTTGCCTCACCACCCGCTGGAACAGCCGTTACATAGACGCGCAGGCTGTCATCCTCTTCAATCACGCGATTTGAAGAGGCTTTGGGCGTAACCCGCACGGTCAGTGTGGTGCCGGGGGTCGCGAGGTGGGTCAGTTCGCCTTTGATCATGTCGCTGGCTAGCACGCGGTGCCGGGCAGTCGCATCCTGGAATCGCTATTTTCAGTTGAACCTAATGCTGTTCGCCATGACATACAGAGCAAAGCCAAGGAGACCGCCATGCTTACCCCGAATCCCGCTGCTCTTGAATTTCTTCTTACCCGGCGGTCGCGCCCGGCCAAGACGTTGACACTGCCTGCCCCAGACCGCGCTGCGCTTATGCCGATCCTGACCGCTGCCGCCCGCACTCCGGATCATGGCAAGCTGGAACCTTGGCGGCTGATCGTTCTGGAGCGTGCGGCGCTGGACCGCCTTGCTGCTCTTGCGGTAAGCCAAGGCGCTGCCCTTGGCTTGGACCCCGAACAAATCGAAAAGGGCCAGAAGCAGTTCGCTGATTCGCCTCTCTGCATTGCGGTGATCGAGGTGCAGCGCGATGCACCCAAGATCCCCAAGATCGAACAAACCTACTCGGCCGGCGCGGTCTGTCTGGCGCTGCTGAATGCGGCGCTGGCAGCAGGCTGGGGGGCGAACTGGCTGTCGGGCTGGGTCGGGCACGAACGCGCGTTTGTCACGGCGGCCTTGGGCCTTGCGGAAAACGAACGCGTCGCGGGCTACATGCACATCGGCACCGAAACCTCGGTACCGCCAGATCGCCCGCGCCCGGATCTGGGGACCATCGTTCAATGGGTCGATGCATGATGCTGTCCGCCTTTGCCAAGGCACTCAGCCAGATCGGCGACCGCAGGTTCGGTCGTGTGCTGATGCTGGGTGTCGCGTTGACTTTGGCGCTGCTGGTAGGTGCCTATGCGGCTGTGCTGGGACTGATCCACTGGATGGTAGGCGAGGACGTGACCTTACCCTTGCTCGGACATGTGACTTGGCTCAATGATCTGCTGAGCTGGGGATCGCTGTTCTTTATGCTGTTCCTGTCGGTCTTTCTGATGGTGCCTGTCGCATCCGCCATCACGTCGATGTTTCTGGATGATGTGGCCGGAGCGGTGGAAGAACGTCACTATCCAAACTTGCCACCGGCCGCACGAATACCTTTTGCCGAGGCGGCGATGGACACCGTCAACTTTCTTGGCGTGCTGATCGGGGCAAACCTTCTGGCGCTGGTGCTGTATGTCCTTTTCGCCCCGGCCGCGCTGTTCATTTTCTGGGGCCTGAACGGATTCCTGCTGGGACGGGAGTATTTCACGCTGGCAGCCATGCGTCGTGTTGGTCGCGAAGGCGCGAAACAGATGCGCCGCAAGCACATGCTGACCATCTGGGGCGCCGGTGTGCTGATAGCGATTCCACTATCAGTGCCGCTGATGAATCTGTTCATCCCGATCTTGGGCGCGGCAACCTTTACCCATTTGTTCCATCAATTGTGGAAGCGGGCCCCATCCGGTTGAACATGTCGATGTCGCGGATGGTGACCGTGCCCGAAAGGATGATTCCGGCAATGATTACCCACAGAACTGTCGTGATCCCGGTGGTGATCCATGCCTTTTTCTTTAGGTTATGGATTTCGGGCGATCCGGCATGTGTGCCCGGTACGACAGCGCCTAGATCGCCCTGCGTTTTCAGCCGAATCGGAATGACCATAAGGTAGATGAGGAACCAAAGGACTGCGAACAGAACGATGGCAGAGGTGATCGACATGAGAGAGAAACCTTTCAGCGTTTAGATAGAATTTAGCGCGGTCTCAGACCTGTTCCAGTTCCACAAGGCAGCCATTGAAATCTTTTGGATGCAGGAACAGCACCGGCTTGCCATGAGCGCCTATCCTGGGCTCTCCGCTGCCCAGAACCCGGGCACCAGTGGCCAGCAGATGGTCACGCGCAGAGATGATATCGTCGACCTCATAGCAGATATGATGAATGCCACCCGATGGATTTTTTTCAAGGAAGCCATTGATCGGGCTGTCTTCCCCAAGCGGGTAAAGCAGTTCGATCTTGGTGTTTGGCAGTTCGATGAAGACCACGGTGACGCCATGGTCGGGTTCGTCCTGAGGTGCGCCGACCGATGCGCCGAGGGCGTTGCGATATTGCTCTGCCGCAGCGGTCAGATCCGGGACTGCGATGGCGACGTGGTTCAGGCGACCGATCATGAACGAAACTCCCTTGGGGCGACGGTTCCTCCGCTTATGGACTGCGGGGCCGTCAGGCCGCAAGATCCCGGGTCTTCTTAACAGACTGTTAGTTATGCTGGGCGATGTTTGGGGGAGCATTTTTTAGGAGGCTGCCATGGATGAGTTGGAGCATTTTGACCGGGTTTGCGCGCCGACGGCGGCACGACCGCTGCTGGGGCTGACCCTTCTGGTGGTCGAGGACAGCCGCTATGCCTGCGATGCTATTCGGCTGATGTGCTTGCGAAGTGGGGCGCGCATTCGCCGGGCCGATTGCTTGCAGTCCGCGCGCCGACATCTGCAGGTCTATCGGCCCTCGGTGATCATCGTAGACATGGGGTTGCCGGACGGGTCAGGGGCTGAGCTGATCGCTGAACTGGTTATTGCGACGCCCAGAGTCGCGGTGATCCTTGCCACCAGCGGCGACAGCTTTTCGGAATCGGTGGCCATCGCGGCGGGGGCGGATGATTTTCTGGAAAAGCCTGTCTCTAGCATTGCCTTTTTCCAGAATGTAATCCTGTCCCATCTGCCGCAAGAACGGCGGCCGCGTGGCGCGCGTGAGGTGCAGACCGAAATGGTCCATCCCGACCCCATCGCCTATCGCGATGATATGGCCCATGCGGCGGACATTCTGGGGGGTGATGTGGATGGCGCGTCGCTGGACTATGTGGCGCGGTTCCTGTCCGGCGTGGCCCAGATCGCCGGCGATGCACCGCTGAGCGTGGCGGCGCAGGATCTGGTGCGTTCGCAGGGGCAGGGGCGCAACGTCGGCGCAACTCTCGCGCGGGTGTCGGGGCTGGTGCAGGATCGGCTGGCGGACCGCATGGCGATCTGACGGATATGAAAAAGGCGGGACCGTGTGAACGGCCCCGCCTTTTGCGGTTCGATTTATATGTGACGATCAGTCCTGCGGGATCGACCGCAGGCGCAGCTCCATCAGCTGATCCGAAGTCGGCTCGCTGGGCGCACCCATCATGACATCCTCGGCGCGCTGGTTCATCGGGAACATGATGACCTCGCGGATATTCGCCTCGTCTGCCAGCAGCATCACGATCCGGTCGATGCCGGCCGCGCAGCCACCGTGGGGCGGGGCGCCAAAGCGGAATGCGTTGACCATGCCGCCAAAGCGCTTGCGCACCTCTTCTTCGCCATAGCCGGCAATCTCGAAGGCCTTGAACATGATCTCGGGGCGGTGGTTCCGGATCGCGCCGCTGACCAGCTCATAGCCGTTGCAGGCCAGGTCATACTGGAACCCGAGCACATCCAGCGGATCGCCTTGCAGCGCCTCCATCCCGCCCTGCGGCATGGAAAACGGGTTGTGTTCAAAGTCGATCTTGCCGGTTTCAGCGTCCTTTTCGTAGATCGGGAAATCCACGATCCAGGCAAAGGCAAACCGGTCCTTGTCTGTCAGGTTCAGTTCTTCGCCAATCACGGTCCGGGCGCGTCCCGCGACGGATTCGAACTGCTTGGGCTTGCCCCCCAGGAAGAACGCCGCATCTCCGACCTCCAGACCCAGTTGCTGACGGATCGCTTCGGTCCGCTCGGGGCCGATGTTCTTGGCCAGCGGGCCTGCGGCTTCAAGACCCTGACCCTGATCGCGCCAGAAGATATAGCCCATCCCGGGCAGACCTTCCTTTTGCGCAAAGGCGTTCATGCGGTCGCAGAATTTGCGCGACCCGCCGCCGGGTGCCGGGATGGCGCGGATCTGCGTTCCGTCCTGCTCCAGCAGCTTGGCGAAGATCGCAAAGCCCGAGCCTGCGAAATGGTCGGACACGACCTGCATTTTGATCGGGTTGCGCAGGTCGGGCTTGTCGGTGCCGTACCACAGCGCGGAATCCTTGTAGGAAATCTGCTCCCAGGTCTGGTCAACCTTGCGACCACCGCCGAATTCCTCGAACACACCGCCCAGAACCGGCTGGATCGTGTCGAACACGTCCTGCTGTGTGACGAAGGACATCTCAAGGTCGAGCTGGTAGAAATCGGTGGGCGACCGGTCGGCGCGCGGGTCTTCGTCGCGGAAACAGGGCGCGATCTGGAAATACTTGTCAAAGCCCGACACCATGATCAGCTGCTTGAACTGCTGCGGGGCCTGAGGCAGTGCGTAAAATTTTCCCGGGTGCAGACGCGACGGCACGAGGAAGTCGCGCGCGCCCTCGGGGCTGCTCGCCGTGATGATCGGCGTCTGATATTCGCGGAAGCCCTGATCCCACATCCGACGGCGCATCGAGGCGACAACATCGGACCGCAGCATCATGTTCTTTTGCATCACGTCGCGACGCAGGTCGAGGTAGCGATAGCGCAGGCGCGTTTCCTCGGGATATTCCTGATCGCCGAACACGATCAGCGGCAGCTCATCGGCAGCACCCAGAACCTCGATATCATCGACAAAGACTTCGATTTCGCCGGTGGGCAGCTTGGGATTGACCAGAGTGTCGGCACGCGCCTTCACCACGCCGTCGATGCGGATGCACCATTCGCTGCGGACCTTTTCCACCTGTGCAAAGACCGGGCTGTCGGGGTCACACAACACCTGCGTGATGCCGTAATGGTCGCGCAGGTCGATGAAGAGGATACCGCCGTGGTCGCGGATGCGGTGGACCCAGCCCGACAGGCGGACTTTGGTGCCCACGTCGGCTTTGGTCAGATCGGCGCAGGAATGGCTGCGATAGGCGTGCATGTTGGGCCCCTTGGACTGCGGCTGAGTTAGGGGCCGATACACCCCTGAAAGGCCCGGAAGTCAAGGGAAGCGGGCGTTGTTTAGCGTTTCGGGCAGAAAATGGGGCTGTTTTCGCGGGGTGCCCGGGGGATTGTTTCTCAGGTGCCGCAAGTGGTTGTGCGATCCGCCTGCTGCACGCGTGATCCGTCGCCCCGATATCGCTGGCCTAATGGGGTTGCACCCGCACCCGCGATCTCTATAACCCACGACAATTTGCACCCTGCGCCTTGTTTTGCGGGGTGTTCCCCCCTGCCGTTCAGACGAGGTCCGCCATGCCCAAACGTACCGATATCAAATCCATCATGATCATCGGAGCTGGCCCAATCGTCATCGGGCAGGCTTGCGAATTCGATTATTCCGGCGCTCAGGCCTGCAAGGCTCTGCGCGAGGAAGGTTACCGCGTTATCTTGGTCAACTCGAACCCCGCGACGATCATGACTGACCCGGGTCTTGCCGATGCCACCTATATCGAGCCGATCACCCCCGAAGTTGTCGCCAAGATCATCGAAAAGGAACGCCCCGACGCGCTGCTGCCGACCATGGGCGGTCAGACGGGTCTGAACACCTCGCTCAAGCTCGAAGAGATGGGCGTTCTGGCCAAATACGGCGTTGAGATGATCGGCGCCAAGCGTGAGGCCATCGAAATGGCCGAAGACCGCAAGCTGTTCCGCGAAGCGATGGACCGGATCGGCCTTGAGAACCCCAAGGCGACGATTGTCACTGCGCCGACGCTGCCGAATGGCAAGGCGGACCTCAAAGAAGGCGTGCGGCTTGCGCTGGAAACGCTGGATTATGTCGGCCTGCCCGCGATCATCCGGCCAGCTTATACGCTGGGCGGCACCGGTGGCGGCGTGGCGTATAACCGCGAAGATTATGAATATTACTGCCGTACGGGCATGGACGCCTCGCCTGTAAACCAGATCCTTGTCGATGAATCGCTGCTCGGCTGGAAAGAGTTCGAGATGGAGGTCGTCCGCGACAAGGCCGACAATGCGATCATCGTCTGTGCCATCGAAAACGTCGATCCGATGGGCGTGCACACCGGCGATTCCATCACTGTCGCCCCGGCGCTGACCCTGACGGACAAGGAATACCAGATCATGCGCAACGGCTCGATTGCCGTGCTGCGCGAAATCGGCGTCGAAACTGGCGGATCAAACGTCCAGTGGGCTGTGAACCCTGCGGACGGCCGCATGGTCGTGATCGAAATGAACCCGCGGGTGTCGCGCTCTTCCGCTCTGGCCTCCAAGGCGACCGGCTTCCCGATTGCCAAGATCGCGGCCAAGCTGGCGGTCGGCTACACGCTGGACGAGCTGGACAATGACATCACCAAGGTGACGCCGGCCTCGTTCGAGCCGACCATCGACTATGTCGTGACCAAGATCCCGCGCTTTGCCTTTGAAAAATTTCCCGGCTCCGAACCGCACCTCACCACCGCGATGAAATCGGTGGGCGAGGCGATGGCCATTGGCCGGACCTTCCACGAGTCGTTCCAGAAGGCGCTCGCGTCGATGGAAACCGGCCTCACCGGCTTTGACGACATCGAAATCCCCGGAGCACCTGAGAAATCGGCCATCGTCAAGGCGCTGTCGAAACAGACGCCGGACCGGATTCGCGTGATCGCGCAGGCCATGCGCCTTGGTCTCTCGGATGATGACATCCACGGCGTCACCATGTTTGACCCCTGGTTCCTGGCCCGTATCCGCGAGATCATCGAAGTCGAGGCCGAGGTTATCGCCAACGGCTTGCCGCAGGATGCCGAAGGCCTGCGCATGCTCAAGATCATGGGTTTCACCGATGCCCGCCTCGCCACGCTCACCGGGTTCAGCGAAAAGGACATCCGCAGCAAACGCATCAACTTGGGCGTGACAGCTGTGTTCAAACGCATCGACACCTGCGCGGCGGAATTCGAGGCGCAGACGCCTTACATGTATTCCACCTACGAGATGCCTATGATGGGCGAGGTCGAATGCGAGGCGCGCCCCTCGGACCGCAAGAAGGTCGTCATCCTTGGCGGCGGTCCGAACCGGATCGGGCAGGGGATCGAATTCGACTATTGCTGCTGCCACGCCTGTTACGCCCTGACCGATGTTGGTTATGAAACCATCATGATCAACTGCAACCCAGAGACGGTGTCGACCGACTATGACACCTCGGACCGGCTGTACTTTGAGCCGCTGACCTTCGAACATGTGATGGAGATCCTGCGGGTTGAGCAGGACAATGGCACCTTGCATGGCGTGATCGTCCAGTTCGGCGGCCAGACACCGCTGAAACTCGCCGATATGCTCGAAGCAGAAGGCATCCCGATCCTCGGAACCTCGCCCGACATGATCGACCTGGCCGAAGACCGTGAACGGTTCCAGGCGCTGGTAAACCAGCTGGGCCTGAAGCAGCCGCGCAACGGCATCGCCTCCACCGATGCACAGGCCATGGCGATTGCCGACAGCATCGGCTACCCGCTGGTGATCCGCCCGTCCTATGTGCTTGGCGGCCGTGCGATGGAAATCGTGCGCGACACCGCGCATCTCGAACGCTACATCAAAGAGGCGGTTGTGGTTTCGGGCGACAGCCCCGTTCTGCTCGACAGCTATCTTTCGGGCGCCGTAGAGCTGGATGTTGACGCACTGTGTGATGGCAAGGATGTCCATGTGGCCGGCATCATGCAGCATATCGAAGAGGCTGGCGTGCACTCGGGCGACTCAGCCTGCTCGCTGCCGCCTTATTCGCTCGCCCCCGGGATCGTCGAGGAAATCGTCGTCCAGACCAAGGCGCTTGCCCTTGGCCTCAACGTGGTCGGGCTGATGAACGTGCAATTTGCGGTAAAAGACGGTGATATTTACCTGATTGAGGTCAACCCCCGCGCCTCGCGTACCGTGCCCTTTGTTGCCAAGGCGACGGATTCGGCCATCGCCTCAATCGCCGCGCGCATCATGGCGGGCGAACCGCTGTCGAACTTCCCGCTCCGCCCGGCCTATCCGGCGGATACGGATTACGACTCGGTCCTGCCGCTAGCCGATCCGATGACCTTGGCCGATCCGAATATGCCCTGGTTTTCGGTCAAAGAGGCAGTGCTGCCCTTCGCCCGCTTCCCCGGTGTCGATACGATCCTCGGCCCGGAAATGCGCTCGACCGGCGAAGTCATGGGATGGGACCGGTCGTTCCCGCGTGCCTTCCTCAAGGCGCAGATCGGGGCCGGCACGATCCTGCCCGAGGGCGGCACGGTCTTCCTGTCGATCCGCGACGACGACAAGACGCCGATGATGGCAGAATGTGCGCAGGTCCTCTCAGACCTCGGCTTCCGCATCGTGGCCACAGGTGGCACTGCAAAATTCCTCAAGGCGCAGGGTATTGCCTGTGACGTGGTGAAAAAGGTCTATGAGGGGCGCCCCAACGTCGTCGACCTGATGAAGGACAGCGGCATTGATCTGGTGCTTAATACCACCGAAGGTGCTGCGGCGGTCGAGGATTCCCGCGAAATGCGATCGGTCGCGCTCTATGACAAGATCCCCTACTTCACGACCGCGGCTGGCGCGCATGCAGCCGCCTTGGCCATGAAGTCCCGGACCGAAGGCGAGCTGGTTGTAAAATCTCTGCAGGGCTAAGCTAAGCCGTATAAAAAAACCGTCGGGCATGCTTTGCCCGGCGTGTGTTTCCGGGTTGCGAGCGACAGTCAGATCGCAAGCTCGACCCCCAAGGCGGTTGTATAGATCGCCATCATCAGCACGCTTTCCAGTCCGATCCGCCCCGGTCCCGCCTTCTGGCGCACGATAAGACCGGCCAGCAGGACCGCTGTCATCATCAGGCCCGTGCTGAGCCAATAAAGATCATGCAGCGATACCGCGTGATAAAGCGACCCATCCCGATAGGCCACATCCGACATTACCAAGAACAGAGTGTCAAAGGTGTTGCCACCGATGATGCCGCCAACCGCCAGTTGCAGCGCGCCGCGACGTACCGCTACCAGTGTTGTGACGAATTCGGGCAAGGAGGTCACAACAGCCGTGATCAGCGCGCCGACAAGACTGGAGGACAGGGAAAAGCGCGTGATGAAGGTGCTGCCAACCTGACTGATCGCCCATCCACCTAAAGCCATCACCGCGACCAAAGCGGCAAAGCGCAGGGCTGGACCCAATGCAGATTTCTGACTTTCACTGTCGTCTGCGGGTGTATCTTCGCGCGTTTCGTCCGTGCGGACCGGGCGCCACATGGGCGCCTCGCTAACCGTCTGGGACATACGCACCCCCGCAAGATAGGCCAGAAATAGCACGACCGATGCCGGGTGCACACCGAGATAGGCCAAGTCCGGCCCCGCCATGGCGGCGATGGGAATAGAGAGCAGCACGATCAGCAGAACCGCCTGAAACAGGTTCGCAGGCTCGGCCGCCGCATGTTCTAGGTTGGCGCGTTTGTGCAGCAGGTCCGCCAAGGCAAGAAACAAGGTCTGGGCCGCAATACCGCCTACGGCATTGGAAAAGGCAAAGCTCGCATCGCCTGAAACCGCTGCGTTGACCGAGACAACTACACCCGCGAGCGATGTGGCACCGCCGAGGATCAGGCCGCCAACCAGAGCCTCGCCCATGCGTGTTCGGTCGGCTATGACATCCGCCAGTTCGGTTGCCTTGATCGAGGCGATGACGACGACAAGCCCGGCGAGGCCAAAGACAGTCAGAAGAAGGGGTAGGGAGAGGTCTGAAATCATATGGGGCGGTATCCTTTCCCAGCCCCAACGACATGGGGCCGCGCAAAGTTTCCCGCGCAACCCCGTTTTTGATTCCCTGTGGTGGGATCAGTCGCGCAGCAACTCGTTGATGCCGGTCTTGGAACGGGTCTGAGCATCCACGCGCTTGACGATCACCGCGCAGTAGAGGTTCACGTTGTTCTTGGACGGCATGGAGCCGGAAACCACAACTGAATAGGGCGGCACTTCGCCATACATGACCTCACCGGTTTCGCGGTCGATGATCTTGGTCGACTTGCCGATGTAGACACCCATGCCCAGGACCGACCCTTCGCGGATGATGCAACCCTCGACAACCTCAGACCGCGCCCCGATAAAACAGTTGTCCTCGATGATGGTCGGACCGGCCTGCATCGGTTCCAGTACGCCGCCGATGCCAACGCCACCGGACAAGTGGACGTTCTTGCCGATCTGCGCGCAGGATCCGACTGTGGCCCAGGTGTCGACCATTGTGCCGCTGTCCACATAGGCGCCGAGGTTGACAAAGGACGGCATCAGCACGACGCCGGGCGCGATATAGGCCGATTTGCGCACGATGCAGTTCGGCACGGCGCGAAAGCCGGCAGCGCGCCACTGGTTTTCACCCCAGCCTGCGAATTTGCTGTCGACCTTGTCCCACCATCCGCCGCCCTGCGGGCCGCCGGATTGCTGTTCCATATCCTTGATGCGAAAACCCAGAAGAACGGCCTTTTTTGCCCACTGGTTCACGTGCCAGTCGCCGCTGTCCTGCTTTTCCGCCACGCGCAGCGTGCCGCCATCCAGCGCGGCAAGAGTTTCCTCGATCGCTTCGCGGGTGGCACCTATGGTTGCAGGCGTGATCGTATCGCGGACCTCCCAAGCGGCTTCGATGGCGGTTTCTAGATCGGCGTTGGACATCTTTCTCTCCTTCGAATGGGCATGTTTGTCTTGCGTATACCTGTCGGCGCCTTTCGCGGCAATCCAGCCAAAGGGTTGGGGCAACGGTGATTCCTGTGATCCAGCCCCGTGGTATGCCCCTCTTGTCTGGCGGTTAACGGACAGACGCTATACGCATGGAAAAAAGACGAAAGGCCAAGACATGACAGATGATCGCCGCAGCCCCATGCGGGGCGCAGACACCGACCGCGCTGCAGCCCGGCATGTGCCGGATACGCCCCAGACACGTGCACCGACCTATCGTTTGGCCTTTGCCGACGAAGAGTTTCTTGGCAAGGACGAATTGCGCCCGGTGCGGCTGCAACTAGAACTGCTTAAACCCGAGATGGCACTGGACGCACATGGCATCGATTCAACCGTCGTGCTGTTTGGCGGTGCACGGATTCCTGCACCGGCTGATCGCGGGACGGCGCGCACGCAGGTTTTGGCCGACCTGTCGCATTTCTACGATGTTGCACAAGAGTTCGCGCGCCGGATGACTCGCAAGTCTCTGGCGGGTGGCGGGCGCGATTTTGTCGTTGTCACCGGTGGCGGGCCGGGTGTGATGGAGGCCGGTAACCGAGGTGCGCAGGACGAGGGCGGCGTGTCTATCGGCCTGAACATTGTTCTGCCGCATGAGCAAGCGCCCAACGCCTATGTCACCCCGGATCTGTGTTTCAATTTCCACTATTTCGCGATCCGCAAGATGCACTTCCTGATGCGCGCTTCGGCTATCTGCGTCTTTCCGGGTGGGTTCGGCACGCTGGATGAGATGTTCGAGGCGCTGACTCTGATCCAGACCGGGCGGATGCGGCGGGTGCCTTTCTTGCTGTTCGGGCGTGCATTCTGGGAAAAGATCATCAATTGGGATGCGCTGGCCGAGGCAGGAACGATTTCGGACGAGGATCTGCAATTGTTCCGGTTCGTGGAGACCGCCGAAGAGGCGGAAAAGGCGATTGATGGCTGGCAGGAAATGGGCAGACGACAGGATATTCCCGGACGCTGAGAGGTTTGAGCTTTTTGCAAGGATGTGCTCCGAGCCTAGCGGTTTTGGTGCCTATTTTGCGTTTAGCCCAAGTTACGACAGCACGGCTGAACCTATCCGGGGCCATTACTTTGTCGGCAGCGTGATCAGACGAAGGCTTCCTGAGCCTGTTGCGTCTCTGGGCTGCGTTCGACCCAACGGGCGATGACGGCCTGGGCCCCCAATTCGTCATGGCTGGCTATGGCTTTGCTCAGACTGCTCAGCGCATTGGCCATTTCGAGCTCTGACAGGAAACCTTCTTGCGCACGCAATATCTTGGCATGAGGTGTGGTCAGCATATCGGAGGAAATCAGCAGTTCTTCGTGCAGCTTTTCGCCCGGGCGCAGGCCAGTGATCCGGATTTCTATATCACCGTCCGGCGTTTCAGCGTCCTTTACGGAATAGCCGGCACCTTCGATCATCTGGCGGGCCAGCTTGGCAATTTGCACAGGTTCCCCCATATCGAGCACAAACACATCGCCGCCCCTGGCAAAGGAGCCGGCAAGCAGGACGAGGCGCGCTGCCTCGGAAATGGTCATGAAATAGCGGGTCACGGCGCTGTGTGTCAGAGTTACCGGACCTCCTCGGGCGATCTGTTCTTCGAAGAGCGGAACGACCGATCCCGAGGACTGAAGCACATTGCCAAAGCGCACCATGGAAAACCGCGTTCCGAAAGAGCGGGTCGCCAGATCCTGAATCACGAGTTCAGCCAAGCGCTTGGAGGCACCCATCACGTTGGTGGGACGCACGGCCTTGTCAGAGGAGATCAGGATAAACCGTTCCACCCCGGTATCGCGCGCGGCATCGGCCAGGATCTTTGTGCCGATGACATTGTTGCGCAGGCCAGAGATGGCGTTGCATTCGACAAGAGGCACGTGCTTGTAAGCAGCGGCATGTAGGACGACATCTATGTCATGGGCTGACAGGACCCGACGCATCTCAGGAGCGTCGGTGACAGAGCCAAGAACTGACACGATCTGAACGCTGTTTTTCAGCTCGCTCATCTCTTTTACGATATTGTAAAGGGCGAGTTCCGAGTGATCGAGCAACACGATGCACTTTGGTTGAGAGTTGATCAGCTGACGGCAGAGTTCTGACCCGATGGATCCGCCCGCGCCGGTGATCAGAACGCGGCGACCAGAGTAAGCATGGCTGACGGCGGGCAGTTCGAAGTCGAGCCGTTCGCGGCCCAGAAGATCTTTGAGCGGTACCTGCAGAACCTTTTTGCGCAGGTCTCCCTCGCTGACCAGCTCGGCAAAAGAGGGAAGCGCCTGAACCTCGCAGCCAATTTCGCGCAGGCGGTGGGCGATGCGTCCCTGGCTCGCTTGGCTGATCGACGGCATCGCCAGAACCACGCGGTCAATCTTGCGCTCTATTATAAGCTCCCTGATCTTTGCCGGGGAGTGGACCTGCAGACCGGCGATCCGCAGACTTTGTAGCGTGGGGTTGTCGTCAATGAATCCGACGGTTTGGATTGCGTTATCGGTGCGCAATGCTGCGACCAGCTGCTGACCGGTTTGGCCCGCGCCGTAGATCAAAACCCGCATCCGGGTTTGACCGTGGCGGTAGATCGTCATCACGCTATAGCGCAGGGCGACCCGCCAGGTGGCGACCAGAAAAAGGAACAGCAGTGCGAAAATGAAGAATACCTCAAGTGGAATCTTCGGCGCGATCAAGCCGTTCAGCGCCACGCCGATCAGGGCGACGCTCCCGGAAAGCGTCGCGCTCATTAGGATGCAGCGCATTTCATAGGCGTTCAGCTTGATCTGCGGCAAGCCCATATAATAGGAGAGGCCCAGCATAGCGATAAGCATCGCGCCGAACTCCGGCGCGCAGGCGATCAGAAGGGCCATGTCTACGTTGACCTGGGCGTTCAACATCATTGCCGCGCACAATGCGACAACCAAGGTTAAGGCGTCGATGGCTAAAAAAAGAAACTGTTTCTGGGCCGGAGTAAGTGCGGTAGCAATCTTGTAGAGCATTAAAGATTTACCCCCCCGCTGCCAACGCACCAACCATACACGCCCCTTGAAAAAGAGCTTGTGCCACAGGCTAAAGGCTTTTCTTCAGAAACCTGACCCCTTCTCACATTCGCAGAGTTCCGTTAAAAAAGTTCTAATTTTTAGGTTTTGGCTGATTCAGGGGGCACCTAAGGCGCGCTCTTTGCTTGAAATTCATCGTCTAAAACTCTCCTGCTAAAACGAAGTGCAAATTCCCGGGATCTCTTGGGCTGGTGTTCGATCCGGATGACTCCAACAAGATGCGTCCAGATCGGGGTCCTGCTGGCGGACACGTCGGCCGGATATCTTGTAGGAATCTACAGCGTCTGTTCTTAACACGCTGACCGGAAGGGAGCGCACGACCCTCTTTCGCCTTGCTCACGGCTGCGGTATGCAGCGCGCAAGCTGCGTCCACATTCCTTGCGGGCGACGGGATAGATATGGGAAGGAGCCACTTATGGGCTACAAAGTCGTTGTTGTCGGCGCCACGGGGAACGTGGGCCGTGAAATGCTAAACATCTTGGCGGAGCGTGAGTTTCCAGTCGACGAAATCGTTGCGCTTGCCAGCCGTCGCTCACTTGGTACCGAGGTGAGCTTTGGCGATCGCACGCTCAAGACGCAGGATCTGGATACCTTCGATTTTACCGGTTGGGATATGGCACTGTTCGCCATCGGGTCGGATGCGACAAAGAAATATGCGCCCATAGCTGCAAAGGCCGGCTGCGTCGTGATCGATAACTCCTCGCTTTACCGCTACGATCCGGACGTTCCCCTGATTGTTCCTGAAGTGAACCCCGATGCGATCTTTGGCTATTCTAAGAAGAACATCATCGCGAACCCCAACTGCTCGACCGCGCAGCTGGTTGTTGCGCTCAAGCCGCTGCATGACCGCGCCAAGATCAAACGCGTTGTGGTGTCGACCTACCAGTCAGTGTCAGGTGCCGGCAAAGAGGGCATGGACGAGCTTTGGAACCAGACCAAGGCAATCTACAACCCGACCGACGATGTCCCGCCCAAGAAATTCACCAAGCAGATTGCGTTCAACGTCATTCCGCATATCGATGTCTTCCTCGACGATGGATCGACCAAGGAAGAGTGGAAGATGGTTGCCGAGACCAAGAAGATCATAGACCCGTCGATCAAGCTGACCGCGACCTGCGTGCGTGTGCCTGTTTTCGTCGGCCATGGTGAAGCGGTGAACATTGAAACCGAAGAATTTCTGGACGAACATGAAGCCCGTGACATCCTGCGCGAAGCGCCGGGGATCATGGTGGTCGATAAGCGCGAAGACGGCGGTTACGTAACGCCGGTAGAGTGCGCCGGTGATTTTGCGACGTTTATCAGCCGGATCCGTCAGGATTCTACCATCGACAACGGCCTGAGCTTCTGGTGCGTGTCGGATAACCTGCGCAAGGGCGCGGCCCTGAATGCGGTGCAGATTGCTGAGACACTGGGCAATCGCGTCCTGAAAAAGGGCTGATCCATCAGCTTTGGCCGAAGTTGACTTAGCTAAATCGACTGATAACGGGTCGTCTTCGGGTGGCCCGTTTTCGTTTGAAGCACTCTGAAGCAGGAGTTTCGAATTTAAAAAATCTTTGGAGCTATAGGCGAAATATGAACGCCAAGCCAAAATCCTGTCAGATTTCAGCCCAATTTCTATCTTAGAAAGAGAGCGTACACAGTTCAGATAGGCATCTTTCCATGCAGACCTTTGCTCAGCAGCAATCTACCATTACCTTCGTTTCCACGCCACACTTCGCTCTTGATTGCGAAACCGCAGCGCTTTTGCGCAGGTTTCTGCTGCCGATTTTTGAAAAGGCAAAAGTCTGGGAAGAGCTGCGTCAGGATCTTCTGACCAAGGGCTACGAAATCGCCTTTCGCGATGATCTTCTGGTGTTATGCAATCTGGATACGCCTCAGATCTTGCGCGTCGGCAGCCTGCTCAGCGCGTCCTTGCACAGCCGTATCGAACGGCTTGGTCGCGCGCAGGCCTCTGCGCACCGTAAAGGTGGCGTAGACATGCGTTTCTAACTCAGCCCGCCGCACCCTGGCCGACCGGAGCGAACAGCCCGGTCTTCGGGTCGAACCATTCCAGCCCGCCTTCGCCAATCTCGTGCCAGAGGCCGTGCAGGGTCAGTCCCTCGGCCTCGACCGCCTCGCGCACGAAAGGGAAGGTCATGAGGTTTTCGAGCGAGACCAGCACCGCTTCTTTTTCGAGCAGGCGCATGCGTGTCTCGGCGTCCGGTTCATCTTTGACCCGTTCATAGCCCGGGCGCAGCAGGTCCATCCAGCGGCCGACAAAGCTTGAGGTTTCTTCCAGATGCGGGGCTTCGCCCGAGCACATCTGCATGCAGCCCTGCACGCCGCCGCAGTTGGAATGGCCCAACACGACCAGATGCGACACCTTCAGTGCCACCACAGCATATTCAACTGCGGCCGAGGTCCCGTGCTGGGCGCCGTCGGGCTCGTAAGGGGGCACGAGGTTGGCGATGTTGCGGTGGATAAAGAATTCGCCCTGATCTGCCCCGAAAATAGAGGTTACATGCACCCGTGAATCGCAGCATGAAATGATCATGGCACGGGGGCGCTGGCCTTCGGTTGCCAAGCGTTTGTACCAAGCGCGGTTCTCGGTATACGTCGTTGCCTTCCAACCGTTGTAGCGCTGCAGCAGATAGGCGGGCAGGGGTTTTGCACTGAGCATGGCGTCTTCGTCCTCTGTGTCTTCCTGCACTCAACTATGCGGGATTCGAAGGGAATTCGAGAGACATTCTGACAGGATCTAAACCTTTTGAGAACTGCTGGCGGGCTAGCGTGATGACCGCCGTGGGGGCGTGGGACAAGGGATTAGATGGTGGAAGAAATAATGGTGCTTGCACCAAAGGAGAACGCAGGTCTGGATCCAGACCGGCTTGAAGCACTGTATTCGCAGCTTGGCCCAAGTGCCGCCGAAGATGTTGTTTGCCGCGCAATGGAAGAACTTGCCTTGCGCCTTGCTCATATCGACCGGCTGTTTCACGAGCACGCCTGGGGCGATATGCGCAAGAACACCCGGGCTCTTGTCGCCATTGCGGATCAGATCGGGATGACAGGGCTTGCCTGTGTCGGTGGCCATGTGATCAGTTGTATCGACGATGTTGACCACATTGCCCTTGCCGCCACATTGGCGCGGTTGAACCGACTGGGCGAAGGGTCGTTGACTGCTATCTGGGATCTTCAGGATCTTTCGATCTGACCCCCTTGCGGGCACCGGCTGTCTGGCTAGGTTAGGGCCGATTGCCACGAAAGGGTGCCTCCATGTCGTTTGTCTTTGCCTCCCCCGATGCCCGGGCCCTGCCGCTGCATATTCTGGAGCCGGATGACCTCGCGCTCTGGACCGCGCAGCAATCCGATTTTGTCCGTGCCTGGGTCGAAGCGAGCAGCTTCAAGGGTGCTCTTTGCTCTGCCCTGATGGTGCCTGGAGCGGATGGCGCCCCGGAGTGCGCGCTTGCGGGATACGGCACAGCGAAACAGCGCGCGCGCACCCGTTTTGCACTGGCGGGTGCCATGGCACATCTGGCCCCCGGAACCTACCGTATTGCCGAAGGATTGCCGCCCGAGGATGCCGCGACAGAGGCACTGGGATGGCTGTTGAGCAGCTATGGCTTTTCCCGCTATCACGGCGCGGCACCAGACCTTCCTATGCTGGTGGCTCCCGAAGGCGTGGATGCGGCGCGGATCGAGATCCTCGCACAGTCTGAGGCACTGACCCGCGATCTGATCAACACCCCGGCGTCGGATATGGGGCCGATCGCGCTGGAGCAGGCCGCGCGCAATCTCGCGGATGAATTCGGTGCGCGGATCGAGGTGACGGCAGGCGATGCTTTGCTGGACGCCAACTTTCCGATGATCCACGCGGTGGGTCGCGCTGCGGCAGAGGCACCGCGGCTGATCGACATGCGCTGGGGGGCCAGCGGCCCGACGCTGACGCTGGTGGGCAAGGGCGTCTGTTTCGACACGGGCGGGTTGAACATCAAGCCGGGTAGTTCCATGGGCCTGATGAAAAAGGACATGGGCGGCGCGGCCAATGTGCTGGGCCTTGCACGGATGATCATGGCGCTGGGACTGAATCTGCAGCTGCGGGTGCTTATCCCTGCCGTGGAAAACAGCATTTCAGCCAGCAGTATGCGCCCGCAGGACATCCTGACCTCGCGCAAGGGGTTGACGGTTGAGATCAACAACACCGATGCCGAAGGCCGACTGGTGCTGGCGGATGCGCTGGCGCTGGCGGATGAGGAAAAGCCGGATCTGGTGATTTCGATGGCGACACTGACCGGATCGGCGCGCGTGGCTGTCGGGCCGGACCTTGCACCGTTCTACGTGGATGAGGATGCGATTGCCGATGCGTTGTCGCAGGCGGGTCGGCGCATGGCTGACCCGCTCTGGCGGATGCCATTCTGGGAGCCCTACGAGGCGATGATCGAACCGGGGATCGCCGATCTGGACAATGCCCCTGCAGGATCTTTCGCAGGGTCGATCACAGCGGCACTCTTCCTGCGCCGTTTTGTGACCGAAACGCCGTCCTATGTGCATTTCGACATATACGGCTGGCAACCGGCCCCCGCGCCAGGACGGGCCAAGGGTGGCTTCCTGCAGGGGCCACGTGCCATCCTTGACGCGCTTCCGACGCTGTTGAAACTGTGAGCGACCGTCGTCTTACCCCTGCCAACAGCCGTGTCGCGGCAGATTACCTGCGCGGCACGGTGGAGGCGCCCCATTATGTGGCAGGCGTGCCGCGCATGGTTGACGACGGCGTTGTTGACTTGCTGCGAGCACCGGGTGGCGCGCGGGACCGACAGGTACTGATGGGGGCTGCGGTCACGGTCTATGAGAATCACGACGGCTGGTCCTTTGTGCAAGCAGAGGCGGATGAGTACGTAGGTTATGTGCCAGAGGATGCGCTGGGCCAGCCGCTGGAGGCCACACATCGCGTCGCGGCACGCGCGACACATGTCTACAGCACCCCTGACTTCAAGGCGCCCGAGCTTCTGACGCTGAGCTATGGCGCACGGATTTCGGTGCTGCGCAACACCTTGGGGTTCGAGCCGGACCGGCCCGAGCGCTTTGTGCAGACCTCGCAGGGATTTGTGCCGCTGGCGCATCTTGTGCCGGTGGACCAAAGTGCGACCGATCCCGTGGCCGAGGCGGAAAAACTGTTGGGGACGCCGTATCTGTGGGGCGGCAACAGCGCCTTTGGCATCGACTGTTCCGGTCTGGTGCAGGGGGCGCTGGGCGCTTGCGGGGTGCGTTGTCCGGGCGACAGTGACCTGCAGGAACAGGTGTTGGGCCGCACCCTGCCGCAGGGGACCCTGCCGCAGCGCGGGGATCTGCTGTTCTGGAAAGGGCATGTGGCCTGGGTCGCCGGGCCAGACATGCTGCTGCACGCCAATGCTTATTCCATGTCCGTGACGTTTGAGCCTCTGCGTGAGGCGGTGGCACGGATCGAAACCCAGGGCGACGGGCCCGTGACCCGCCATGCCCGCCTGATAGAGGAAGCTTTCATATGACCAGCGATCCATTCTTTCACCCCGTTTCCGGCTTTGACCTGCCGCGTTTTGCAGGCATTCCGACCTTTATGCGCCTGCCGCATGTTGCGCCGGACCATCCGCGGTTTTCCGAAATAGATGTGGCTCTGGTTGGTGTGCCATGGGACAGCGGCACCACCAACCGCCCCGGTCCGCGTCACGGGCCGCGCCAGCTGCGCGATGCCTCGACCATGATCCGGGCCGAACACCCGGTCAGTGGCATGCGCCCGTTCGAGGCGATGGCCTGCGCCGATGTGGGCGACGTTGCCCCGAATCCGGCGGATATCCAGGAATCAATGAAGCGGATCACCGCGTTTTACGACCAGCTTTTGTCGTCTGATATCATGCCCTTGACGGCTGGGGGCGACCACCTGTCATCGCTGCCGATCCTGCGGTCCTTGGGACGCAAGGCGCCGCTGGGCATGATCCATTTCGACAGCCATACCGACCTGTTCAACAGCTATTTCGGCGGCACCATGTTCACCCATGGCACCCCGTTCCGCCGCGCCGTGGAAGAGGGGCTGCTGGACCCCAAGCGCGTGGTGCAGATCGGTATTCGTGGCACCGCCTATGACACCGAAGACAAGGATTTCGCCAAATCCGTCGGGATCCGCATCATCACGATCGAGGAGTTTCACGATCGCGGTGTTGTGGATGTCATGCAGGAAGCGCGTGAAATCGCCGGGGATGCGCCGACCTATGTGAGCTATGACATTGATTTCGTTGATCCAACTTTTGCCCCTGGCACAGGTACGCCAGAAGTGGGGGGGCCGAATTCTTATCAGGCGCTGCAGGTGGTGCGGGCACTTGAGGGGCTGAACATTGTCGGCGCCGATATGGTCGAGGTGTCACCGCCGTTCGATGCCTCTGGCGGGACCGCGTTTCTAGGTGTGTCGATCATGTTCGAGCTGCTGTGCATCATGGCCGGGCGCATGTCCGCAGCCTGATACGCCGGCCTAACCCCTTGATTCCGCGCGGTCAGTCGATCGTGCGGATCAGTTTTCGTTCCAGAACGCGCAGGACCATTTTCAGGTCATTTCCGCGTTTCAGCACCTGGCCATCCATCCCCACGACGGAATATTGCCCCTGTTTGCTGCGCAGTTTGGGGCGTTTTTCCACGCGATAGAGCGGATTTTCCGCCGCGCGACGGAAAATGGAAAAGACGGCGACCTCTTTCAGGCAGGAAATACCGTAGTCGCGCCATTCCCCGGCGGCGACCATCTGCCCGTAAAGCCCAAGAATCACAGACAATTCTGTGCGGTGGAAGGCCACCTGTTCGTGCATCTGGGGCGCTATGGGAAAGGGCGTGAGACTGTTCATTCCAGCAGAGTCGCGCCGAACGCGTGGCAAATCAAGCCTTTTCCAGATTGGCCCTAAAGGGAGCGTAAAGATGCCCGGCCAATGCCACCAGGAGCGGCAAAAACGGCATATGGAAGACGTATGGATTTCATATGGAAAGCGTATGGCTCGGATGCGGGCGGCAGGCTCTTGCGGTTGGAAGGGCCTGCGTTCAAAAGCGCGGCTTAACCGGGGCGCGATTTAAACGACGCCATGCCGGACCCGTTGAGCAGATACCAAATACAGGATACCCCGATGCCCCTGCGCCTGAGTGCCGCCCTTTTACCGCTGATCTTTGCCGGTGCCGCCTTTGCCCTGCCCGGAATGCAAAGCGCGGATGTGACAAAACGTGTGAAGCTGATGACACAGATCCGGGATACCACAGTTCAGCTGTCAAAGATGGCGCGGGGCGACACGGCCTTTGATGGCGATCAGGCCGCGCGCCTGGCGCAGTTGCTGCGGGCGGACACGGCGGCGATTCCGATCCATTTCGAATTTCAGGTGATTGATCCGCAATCCCGCGCCCGCCCCGAGATCTGGACCGACTGGGTGGCGTTCGAACAGGCTGCTGCGCGCAGCCAGGCGGTGGCAGATGCCTTGCAGACCGAAACACCGCAGCAGATGCGCCGCGGGCTTGCCACGCTGGAGCGGACCTGCCGGCAGTGTCATCGCCAGTACCGCGTGGGCGATTGAGAGGGTGATGTCTGAAGCGGACGCGGTGGTGTGTGTCCGTGCTCTGGTTCTTTGCCGCTGTTCTGTGCAGTCTGCCCGTAAAACACCCCGAAAGGTTTTCCTATGCCGCATACCGATTATCCGCCGCTGAGTGACGCCGACTGGCCCGCCGAGGCCGAGGCGCTGAAAGGCAGCTTTGCCACAAGGCTTGATGTGTACCGCGTGATGGCGCACCGGCCTGCGCTGCTGGCCGCCTGGGCGCCGCTGCGCGACCATGTGGTGGTGCAGACCGCGCTGGGCGCAGAGCTGAGCGAGGTGGCGATCCTGCGCACCGGGCACCGGTTGGGCGCGCCTTATGAATGGGCGCATCACGTTGTGCGGTCGCGCAAGCTGGGCATGACGGATGCGCGGATTGGCAGCATCCGGGGGCCATTGGCCGCCATGGCACCAGAGGATTCGGTGATTGCGGGGGCGGTGGATGCGCTGTTTGACGATCACCGGATCGGGCCGGAGCTGGTGACACAGATCGAGGCGCTGGTGGGGTCGGACGGGTTGTTCGATCTGATCGCGACGGTGGGGTTCTATTCGGTTCTGGGCGGGATGCTGAACACGTTGCAGACCCCGGTGGACGGGGATGTGGCGGCGGCGCTTGCGGCGGAGCCGTTTGAGGACTGAGTGGGTGGCGTTTGCCGACCTAGACTTGACCTTGGGCGCGGGGGAGGAAATTGCCCGATCCGCTGATCCCGCCAAGGGGATGTGCGTTTGGCGTGCGCTGTCGCGGTGCCGGGGCAGGCTGTGGTGAAGAGGTGCCGCGGCTGGAGGGGCTGGGCCATCAGGCGGCCTGTTCTTATCCGCTGAGGTAAGGCGACTTGCGTGACGAGCCCATGGATCTTAAGGCAGGGGCGTCTTACGGGAGCACGGGCAGAATGCAGCAGGATATGACGATCAGGGATCTGAAGGGCCGGGAACTTAAGGGCGGAGAGGATGCCGCGCTTTGGGCGCTGCTGGAACCGGTGTTCCGGGCTGGCGATACCTATGCGATTGACCCGGATATTTCGCGCGAGGCGGCGCTGGCCTATTGGTGTGGGCCGGGGCGCAAGGTGTCCATGGTCGAGATCGACGGTGCGGTTGTCGGCAGCTATTATCTGGTGCGCAATCAGGGTGGCGGCGGGGCGCATGTGTGCAACTGCGGTTTTGTCACCGGCCAGGCGGCACGCGGCAAGGGAGTGGCGCGAGCGATGTTGGACCATGCGCTGGGCGCTGCCGCAGGGGCGGGGTTCAGGGCGATGCAGTTCAACTTTGTCGTCTCGACCAACAGCCGCGCCGTCGATATCTGGCAGCGCGCCGGGTTCGAGATTGTGGGCCGATTGCCGGGGGCATTCCTGCATCCGGCGCAGGGCTATGTGGATGCGCTGGTGATGTACCGCAGGCTGGACGGTATCACCGGGTGATCTGATGCCCGGCTGATCTGAGCCGCCGGAACGAGGGGGCTGTCTGCCCCCTCGCGCTCCCCCGAGGATATTTGGGGGCAGATGAAGGCGCGGTCCTGTCGTCGTTTCTTTTTCAGAAACGCCCTTGCGGGATGCCGTGGCGGAAGGGGCATTGTATTTGTAAGCAGGCTGCGAATCCGTCAGGGTATGCGCAAACCGAAAGGAGCCGAAATGGCCAATCCGAACCGCTCGCCGCTGCTTGCCGTGCTGATCGATGCTGACAACACTTCGCCCAAATATGCCAAGGCGCTGTTCGAGGAAATCGCGAGCTTGGGCGAAGCCTCTGTCCGGCGGTGTTATGGTGATTTTTCCAGTCAGCAGATGTCGGGCTGGTCCAAGGTGCAGGCGGAATTCGGTCTTGTGCCCCATCACCAGCCGGCCAATACCGTGGGCAAGAATGCAAGCGACATCGCGCTGGTGATTGATGCGATGGATCTGATGCATTCGGGTCGGTTTGACGGTTTTGTGCTGGTCAGCTCGGACAGCGATTTCACACGCCTTGCCAGCCGCGTGCGCGAGCAGGGGCTGGATGTGTTCGGCATGGGCATGCAGAAGACGCCGGATGCCTTTCGCAAGGCCTGCAAGCGGTTCATTTTCCTTGAAAACCTGGAAAATGCGCCCGAGCTTGGGGCCAAGGGGCCGACACAGCGCGAACCGGGGCGCAACCTTGATGAGGTGCGCAACCTGATCTTCAAGGCGATGGATGCGATCGAGCAGGATGACGAATGGTACACGCTGGGCCAGTTGGGCCAGTTCCTGACCAGTGCCAATCCGGATTTCGACACCCGCACCTATGGCAAGCGCAAGCTGAGCGATATCGTGGCGGAGCTGAAGGTGTTCGAGACGCGCCGCAGTGCCGGCAATCAGCTGCTGGTGCGGCGGGTCGACTGATCCGGGGTTAAGGTTGGGATTGTGGGTCAGGCGCCGTAGCGGGCCATGAAGGTGTCGACGGCGCCGTCGATGACGCGGGTGCGTTCGGCCTCGGTGAACTCCTGGCGCAGGCCAAAGACCAGGCGGACCCAGAGATCCGCCTTGCACAGTTCCGCAAACTGGTCGGCGGCAAGATTGCAATCTGTCATCTTCAGCTCGCCCCGCGCGGCAGAGGCGCCGAGGTAATCCACGATGGCGCTGTGCACCTTGAGCGGGCCACTGTTGTAGAAGGTCCGCCCGATATCGGGGAAACGATCCGCCTCGGCGAGGCAGATGCGGAAGATGCGATGGCCCATGTCCGACAGGATGAATGCCAGAAAGTTGTGGCCCACTTTGCTGAGCACGATGCGGGGTGGTTGCGACTGATCGATAATCTGCAGCGCCTCATCCGCCTGGCGGGCGCATTGGGTGGTGGCGACCTCCATGAACAGCAGGCGCTTGTCGGGGAAATAGCTGTAGAGTGTCGCCTTGGACACGCCCGCGGCGCGGGCGATGTCATCGACCGATGCGCCTTCGAATCCGTCGCGCATGAAGATGTCACGCGCGCCATCGAGGACCTGATCGTATTTGCGCCCCTTGCGCCCCTTGCGAAGCTTTGCAGCGGTGGCTGTCATGTCTGCCCGTTCCCTTTGCCTTGTCCTACATAAACCGTTTGGTTCAGTCTGGGCAAGCAAAGGCCGCTGTTGCCCGCGGTCAGTGTTAAAGGCGCGGCGCCATAGGGCCCAAACGGGGCATTTTGCGATTGCAGCACGGCAAAGCTCTGCTAGATTAGAATCATTCTAAAATACGGAGGTGGTCATGCGCTTTTTCTTTCAACGTCGCCAGTTCAGGGATTTGTCCGAACAAGAGGTTCTGGCGCTTGCCATCTCTTCCGAAGAAGACGACGCCCGGATCTACCGCAGCTATGCTGAAATGCTGCGTGCCGATTATCCCGACACGGCGCAGGTGTTTGACGGCATGGCGCGCGAAGAGGATGGTCACCGCAAGATGCTGATCGACCTGCATTGCGCACGGTTCGGAGAGGTCATTCCCCTGATCCGCCGCGAGCATGTGGCCGGCTATTATGCACGCCGCCCGGTCTGGCTGGTGCAGAACCTGGGGATCGAACGGATCCGCGACGAGGCCGAAGGCATGGAAAGCGATGCCGAGCGGTTCTACATTGAGGCCGCAAAGCGCAGCACCGATGCCGCGACCCGCAAGCTGTTGGGCGATCTGGCCGCCGCCGAGGCCGGGCATCAGGACCGCGCCGGCGCGCTGACCGCGCAACATCTGGATCCGGATGCGCGCGATTCGGAGGATCGCAATGCCCACCGCCAGTTCGTGCTGACCTGGGTGCAGCCGGGGCTGGCCGGGCTGATGGATGGCTCTGTTTCCACCCTCGCGCCGATCTTTGCCACGGCCTTTGCGACGCAGGACACCGGGACGACCTTCCTTGTCGGGCTGGCGGCCAGTCTCGGTGCGGGCATCTCGATGGGCTTCACCGAGGCGGCGTCAGATGACGGCGCGCTTTCGGGGCGCGGCTCACCGCTCAAGCGTGGGATCGCCGCCGGGGTGATGACGGCGCTCGGGGGGCTGGGCCATGCGCTGCCCTATCTCATCCCGCATTTCTGGACGGCGACGATCATAGCCTTTGTCGTGGTGTTCATTGAACTCTGGGTCATCGCCTGGATCCAGAACCGGTTCATGGACACGCCGTTTTTCCGCGCCGCCTTTCAGGTGGTGCTGGGGGGCGCGCTGGTCTTTGCCGTCGGGGTGCTGATCGGCAGCGGCTAAGGCCGCCTCCGGCCCCTTCTTCTCTTCTGCATTTCACCTGTCCCCAAATATCCTCGGGGGGGCCTGGCCCCCGGGCCAGGCGGGGGCAGACAGCCCCCGCGACCCTCGCGGTTGCAGACCGGCCTCTGAAGTTGGGGAAACGACCGCCCCGCAGGCTTGGCGATTGACGGCGTCCCTGAGGCTGTTAACAAGATTGCGATGCTGGACATTTTCCTCAAGACGCTGCCGTTTTTCGCACTGATCGCCCTCGGCTACGGGGCCGGGCGGTGGCGCTTTTTTAGCGAACAGGCGACGGCGGCGCTGACGCGGTTCGTGTTCTACTTTGCCCTCTCGGCGATGCTGTTCCGCTTTTCCGCCAACCTGTCGATTTCCGAAATCTTCGATGGGCGTCTGGCCATGGCCTATCTCTGCGGGACCCTCGCGGTTTATGGCGTTGCCACGGCGGTGGCGCTTGTGCGCGGGCTGAACGTGGAAACCGCCGCGATCGAAGCGCAATGCGGGGCCATCGGCAACACCGGCTTTCTGGGGGTGCCGATGCTGGCGCTTCTGCTGGGGCCAGAGGCGGTGGGGCCGATCATTCTGGTGCTGGCCATCGACATGATCGTGTTTTCCTCGCTTCTGGTGATCCTTGTCACCGGATCGCGGGACGGGCGCATGTCGGTCGGGATGCTGGGCAGTGTCGGCCTTGGGCTGGTCAAGAACCCGATGATCGTGTCGATTGTTCTGGGTCTGGCCGTGTCGGCCAGCGGGCTGCCCATTCCTGTGCCTGCGAATGAGTTTCTGGCGACCCTGGGCAATGCCGCAACCCCCGGCGCGCTGTTTGCCATTGGCGCCTCGCTTGCCAGCAAATCGGCAGAGCGGATGCAGATCGCGGGCTGGCTGAGCTTTTGCAAGCTGATCCTGCATCCGCTGTTTGTGGCGGTGGGCGCCTATCTGCTGTTCCCGGTCACCTCCTATCAGGCGGCGGTTGTCGTCTCGGCCGCGTCGCTGCCGGTGGCGGGGAATGTGTTCATACTGGCGCAGCATTACGGGGTGGCGCCGCAGCGGGTGTCGGCGGCGATCCTGATCTCGACCGCTTTCAGCATTGTCACCGTGTCGCTGTGGATCGCCTGGGTGACAGGCGGATGACTGCGCCGCAAGTCGGGGTTGCCGGGGGCAGGGGGCTTTAGTAGCCCGGTGGTAAACATATGGGAGATGAGACGATGAAGACTGTTTCCGAGAATCGCTGTTTTGGCGGCACGCAGGGCGTCTACAGCCACGCGTCCAAGGCCACCGGGGGCGAGATGACCTTTGGCCTGTTCCTGCCGGAAGAGGCGAAACTGGGCGAGGTGCCGGTGCTGTGGTATCTGTCCGGTCTGACCTGCACTCATGAAAACGCCATGACCAAGGCCGGTGCTCAGGGCTGGGCGGCCGAGCAGGGCATCGCGCTGGTGTTTCCGGACACATCGCCGCGCGGCGAGGATGTGGCCGATGACGAGGCCTATGATCTGGGCAAGGGCGCGGGGTTCTATGTGAACGCAACGCAGGATCCCTGGACGCCGCATTTCAAGATGTGGGATTATATCTGCGATGAACTGCCCGCCCTGCTGGGTGCGGAATTTGCCGTGGATCTGGAACGCCAGTCTATCACCGGCCATTCCATGGGCGGGCACGGCGCGCTGACCATCGCCATGGCCAATCCGGGGCGGTTCAAATCGGTCTCGGCCTTTGCGCCCATCGCGCATCCGAGCCAGAGCGACTGGGGCCGCAAGCAGTTGGGCGCCTATCTGGGCGCGGATGAAAGCACCTGGGTCAAACATGATGCATCGCTGCAAATGCGCGAGGTCGGCTTTGACGGGCCCGTGCTGATCGATCAGGGCAGCGCGGATCAGTTCCTGCACCTGCTCAAGCCCGAGGCGCTGGCCGAGGCGATGGCGGCGCGGCGTCAGGAGGGTCTGTTCCGGATGCAGAAAGGCTATGATCACAGCTATTTCTTTATGTCGACCTTCATGGAAGACCACGTGACCTTTGCGGCAGAGGCACTTTACGCGTGACAAAGCTCTACATCGATGCCGATGCCTGCCCGGTCAAGGACGAGGCCGAGCGGGTGGCCACGCGCCACAAGGTGACGATGTATCTGGTCTGCAATGGCGGGTTGCGCCCCTCGCGCAATCCGCTGGTCGAACTGGTGATGGTGCCGGACGGGCCGGACGTGGCCGATATGTGGATCGCCGAGCGGGCCGGTGTGGGCGATGTGGTGGTGACCGGGGATATTCCGCTGGCGGCGAAATGTGTGGCCGCAGGCGCGCGGGTGCTGCGCCACAACGGTGAGGCGCTGAGCGAGGCGAATATTGGCCAGCAGCTTGCGATGCGCGATCTGATGACCGATCTGCGCGCGGCAGATCCCTTTCGCCAGGGGGGCGGCAAGGGGTTTACAAAGGCCGACCGATCCCGCTTTCTGGACGCGCTCGAACGGGAATTGCGCGGTGCTCTCCGGGCGGGCTGAGGCAAAAATTTTGCAAAAATTTTTGGTGTCGCGCGGGATGGAGAGACAGGCATGCAGCCCCAGGCGGTGATCTTTGATATTGGCAATGTGCTGATCGAATGGCAGCCCGAACGGTATTATGACCGCGCGATTGGCGCCGAGCGGCGGCGCGCGATGTTTGCCGAGGTCGATCTGCACGGCATGAACGATGCGGTGGATCGCGGCGAAAATTTTCGTCAGAAAATTTACGCCACTGCTGAGGAATATCCGGCCTGGCGCGATGAAATCCGCATGTGGCACGACCACTGGCTTGAGATGGCCGCGCCCGAGATTCCGCAGTCCGTTGCGCTTTTGCGGGCCCTGCGCGCCAAGGGCATCCCGGTCTTTGCGCTGTCCAACTTTGGCATCGGCACCTTTGAGATTGCCGAAGCGGCCTATCCCTTTCTGAGCGAATTCGACCGGCGCTATATCTCGGGGCATATGGGGGTGATCAAACCCGACGCCGAGATCTACGCCCGGCTTGAGGCGGATTGTGGTTTGTCTGCTCAGCAGCTGCTGTTCACCGATGACCGGCCTGACAATATCGCCGCTGCGGCGGCGCGGGGCTGGCAGGTGCATCTGTTCGAAGGCCCCGGCGGCTGGGCGGACTGTCTGGCCGGGCATGGCCTGCTGGAGCGGGCGGCGGTCTGAGCGCCGCCCAAGCGTTTCAGGCGGTCTGCAGCACCGGGCTGCGCCGCTCGCGGATCGGCAGGGGGGGGGGGGGGGAGCGCGCCGACGCCCAGGCCGATCCACCACACGGCGGTGTAATTGCCGGTCAGGTCATACATCCGCCCGCCCAGCCAGACCCCCATGAAGCTGCCAAGCTGGTGCGAGAAAAACACGATGCCGTAGAGCGTGCCCAGATAGCGCATGCCAAAAATCTGACCCACGAGGCCGGCGGTCAGTGGCACGGTGGCGAGCCAGAGCGCGCCCATTACGGCGGAAAAGATCAGCACCGAGGCCGGGGTGATCGGCAGCAGGATGAACAGTGCCCCCGCGAGGGTGCGGGCGGTGTAGATTCCGGCGAGCAGGTATTTCTTGGTATAGCTCTTGCCCAGCCAGCCGGCCAGCAGCGTGCCGCCGATATTGGCCATGCCAATGACCGAGATCGAGATGGCGCCAAGGGCCGATGTTGTCCCGATCCCAAGGGCGGCGAGCATCCCGCCCGGCGCGATGGGGCCGCAGAGTTCGGTCACGAAGGCGGGGAAGTGGGCGGTGATAAAGCCAAGCTGATAGCCGCAGCTGAAAAATCCGATGAAGATCAGCGCGAAGGATGGATCGCGCAGGGCACGACCGAGGATCGTGGTCAGGCTTTCGTCAAGTTCGGTCTTTGTGGCGGTGGGCGCACGCATCAGCGGCAGCGCCAGCATCACCAGCAGGATCGCGGCGGCAAAGACCAGAAAGACCGACTGCCAGCTCATGAAGCCCAGCAGCCATTCCGCCAGCGGTGCGCCAAAGACCTGTCCGCCGCTGCCTGCGGCCGTCGCGATGGCCATGGACATGGAGCGGTTTTCATCCGTGCTCGCCCGGCCCACAACGGCGATGATCACGCCAAAGCCGGTGCCTGCGATGCCAAAGCCGACAAGGATTTCGTAAAGCTGATGCGCCTCGGGCGTGACGGCGGCGCTGGAGAGGACGAGGCCGATCGCATAGACCACGGCGCCCAGCAGGATGGTCTTGCGATCCCCGATCTTTTCCGCGAGCGCGCCAAAGAACGGCTGACCGAAGCCCCAGGCCAGGTTCTGGATCGCGATGGCGAGACTGAATTCGCTCCGCAGCCAGCCGAATTCGCTGGCGATGGGGATCTGGAAGACGCCAAAGCTCGCCCGGATCGCAAAGGAGACGAGGATGATCAGGCAGCCGACAAGCAGCACCGGGGTGAAGATGGAGGGGCGCTGTGTCATGGGGGACTCCGGGGCGTTTGCCGCACATTAGGGAAAGGCGGGGGCGCGTCAATTGGGAAGTTCCGGGGAGGTGCATCCGGGAATTTGATGTGAGGTTGCGTGTTGCGGGGCTACACAATGCGCCCGGGGCACGGTATGGCGATGCCCATGGTCACAGTCACAGATCTTTATGAACAGCGCGTCGCCGAAGGGCGGCTGACACGGGACGCAGCCCAAGAGGCGGCGCTGCCCGAGTTTGAGCGTATCCGCGCAGCACTGGCCCAGCCGGTCAAGAAGGGCCTGTTTCGCAAGGCGCCCGAGCCGCCCAAGGGGCTGTACCTGTGGGGCGGGGTCGGGCGCGGCAAGTCGATGCTGATGGATCTGTTTGTCGAGTCCGTCGATGTGCCCGCGCGCCGGGTGCATTTCCACGCCTTCATGCAGGAGATGCACGCCCAGATGCATATCGAGCGCAAGAAAGGCACCGAGGATGTGATCAAGCCGGTGGCCAAGCGCGTGGCAGACGAGCTGCGCCTGCTGGCGTTTGACGAGATGCAGATCACCGATATCACCGATGCGATGATCGTGGGGCGGCTGTTCGAGCAGCTGTTTCTGGCGGGTTGCGTGGTGGTGACCACGTCGAACCGGGTGCCGGATGATCTGTACAAGGATGGTCTGAACCGGCAGCTGTTCCTGCCCTTCATCGAGCTTTTGAAAGACAAGATGGCGGTGCAGGAGCTGGCGTCACCCAAGGACCACCGGCAGGACCGGTTGGCCGGGGCGCAGGTGTATTTCTCGCCCAACAACGCCGAGGCCCGGGCCGAGATTGACCGGATCTGGCAGGAGCTGTCGGGTGGTCAGGAAGAACCGCTGGTGCTGCATGTGCAGGGGCGTGAGGTTGAATTGCCGCGCTTTTCGAATGCGGTGGCGCGAAGCGGGTTCTATCAGCTGTGCGGAAAGGCGCTGGGGGCTGCGGATTACCTGAAACTTGCCGAAACCGTGCGGGTGCTGATCATCGAGGATATTCCGACGCTGGGGCGGTCGAACTTCAACGAGGCCAAGCGGTTCGTAACGCTGGTGGATGCGCTCTATGAGGCAAAGGTCAAGCTGATCGTGAGCGCGGCGGATCAGCCAGAGATGCTCTATGTCGAAGGGGTGGGGGCGTTTGAATTCGACCGCACCGCCAGCCGCCTGCGCGAGATGCAGGCCGAGGGCTGGGGCCAGTGATCTGGGCGCTGTGATCCGGACATTGTGAGTGGGCGCTGTGATTGGTGCGGAAAAAGGGGCCCCGAAGGGCCCCTGAGACTGCTCTTGTTTTTGCCTGCTTTTTAACGCTGCTGCGGGGGGTGGCATCTGCCATGACCCGCTAAAACTGTCTTGTTGCCGCGTTGCCCTTGGCGAAAATCGGGCTCTTCGCGAAAACTGGGTGGTTCGTGATATGCGACGATACCGAATCATAGGCCTGTGCAGGCCGATCCGTCAACATTTAGTGTAAATTTCTACAATTATGGATGAGCAGGCGAAAGCCGCACAGATGTAGTATCTTGGCTGTTGCGTGTTCAGGGCTTTGATCCAGCAGCGAAATCCCTGTCGGGGGAGAGTCAGCCGTTGCTGCGCAAAATATGACCGGCAAGGTAGAGCGATCCGCAGATCAGGATGCGCGGGGCCGGATCCTGTGCGACGATGGCCTGCAGCGCCTCGGCCACCGAGGCGGCCGCTTGTGCGGGCAGGCCGACCTGTGCCGCGATCTCTGCGGTGGTTTCGGCGGGCAGGGTGTTGACCTCGTCCGGGATCGACACGGCGGTGAGGCTGTCGGCCACCTGCGCCAGCGGGGTCATGTAGCCGCGCACATCCTTGGTGTTGAGCATGCCGCAGATCAGGTGCGTGGGGCGTTTGGGCAGGCTGGCGAGGTGCTGGGCGAGGGCGTCGCCCGCTGCCGGATTGTGACCGCCGTCGAGCCAGAGCTCGGCATGCGGGGCGATGTCGAACAGCGGACCGTGGCGCAGGCGCTGCATGCGGGCGGGCCAGACCGCTTTGGTGACTGCCGCCTCGCAGGCATCGGCATCCACGCCAAGAAAGCGCAGGGCGGCGAGGGCGGCACCGGCGTTCATGTACTGGTGCTGGCCGGGCAGGTTGGGCAGCGGCAGGTCGAGCAGGCCGGTTTCATCCTGATAGACCAGCCGGTCACCTTCGCGGCCAACGTGCCATTGTTGGCCATAGGCCAGCAGCGGTGCGCCAAGGCGGGCGGCGGTGGCCTCGATCACCTCAAGCGCGGCGTCGTCCTGTTGCGCGGTGACGCAGGGCACGCGGCGTTTCAGGATGCCGGCCTTTTCGGCGGCGATTTTGGGCAGGGTGTCGCCCAGATAGCTTTCGTGATCCATCGAGATGGGTGTCAGGATCGTCAGCGCGGGGGTTTCGATCACGTTTGTGGCGTCCAGCCGTCCGCCAAGGCCGGTTTCCAGCAGGATGTAATCCGCCGGGGTGCGGGCAAAGGCCAGCAGGGCGGCGCAGGTGGTGATTTCGAAATAGGTGATCGGATCCGTGCCGTTGGCCGCGTAACATTCATCAAGGATCTCGGTCAGATCCTCCTCGGTGATCAGATCACCGGCAAGGCGGATGCGTTCGTGAAACCGCGCAAGGTGGGGTGAGGTATAGGCATGCACGCGCTTGCCCGAAGCCTCAAGCCCGGCGAGGATCATCGCCTGAGTCGACCCCTTGCCATTGGTGCCGGCCAGATGGATCACCGGGGGCAGTTTGCGTTCGGGATGATCGAGTGCGGCCAGCAGGCGCCAGACGCGGTCCAGGGTCAGATCGATGATCTTGGGGTGCAGCGCCATCATCCGCGACAGGATGTGGTCGGAAGACGCGCTCATTTCTTGGCGGGCTTCTCATCCGCCGGAGCGGGGGGCACGAGATCATCGACCAGCGGGGGCGCCATGTCATCGGGCGGCGCAAGGTGGCCTTTGACCGGGGGCGGCAGTTGCATGAGCATGCGGGTGATCGAAATCAGTTCGTCCCGCATCTTGTTCCGGTCGGTCACGCGGTCAAGCATGCCGTGTTCCAGCAGGTATTCGGCGCGCTGGAAGCCTTCGGGCAGCTTTTCGCGGATGGTCTGTTCGATGACGCGGGGACCGGCAAAGCAGATCAGCGCATTGGGTTCGGCGATCTGCACATCGCCCAGCATGGCATAGGACGCGGTGACGCCCCCGGTGGTTGGATGGGTGAGCACGACGATATAAGGCAGGTTCGCCTCACGCAGCATCTGGATCGCGACGGTCGAGCGGGGCATCTGCATCAGCGACAGGATGCCTTCCTGCATGCGCGCGCCACCGGCGGCGGAAAACAGGATCAGCGGGCGCTTGAGGCGCACGGCCTCTTGCGCGGCCTTCACGATGGCATTGCCGACATACATGCCCATGGAGCCGCCCATGAAGGAGAAATCCTGTGCGGCGGCCACGATCGGCGTCTGGCCGATTTCACCAAGCGCGACGAGCATCGCCTCTTTCTCGCCGGTGGATTTCTGCGCGGCGCGCATGCGGTCGGGGTATTTCTTCTGGTCGCGGAACTGCAGGGGATCGGCAATCGCCTCGGGCACCGCAACTTCGGCGAAATTGCCGGCGTCGAACAGCGCGGTGAAGCGGTCGCGCGGGGTGATGGCCATGTGGTGGCCGCAGTTGGTGCAGACGTTGAGATTATCCGACAGCTCGCGGTGGAACAGCATCGTGCCGCATTCATCGCATTTGGTCCAAAGATTCTCGGGGACCTCGCGGCGCGAGAAGATCGAGTTGATCCGGGGGCGGACGTAGTTGGCGATCCAGTTCATGTGCGGCACTATCCCAGGGCATCGTTTCTGCGGCAGATTTAAGGCCGTGGCGGGGGAATTGCAATGCAACTGGCTGGGCAACTGGCGGGACTGTGCGCGGCCCAAAACTTTTCTGAAAAGTTTTGCCAAGAGTTTTCTGAAAACTCTTGGGTGGTGGCGGCGGCGTGCGCAGACAAGCAATCCGCCTTGTGAAGCAAGGGGGGCTTCGGTATTCGGGAGGCTAAAGCGTCCCGCCTTAACCTTTACTCGCTTGTTCGCGGCCTGTTGGCTGCGCCCCCAACGCGAAAAGCGATGAGTGTGTTTCAGGTCAAAGGCGGGGTGCTATAACTGCGTTCTTCAGGGAGGCCCAGCCATGATCAAGCGTTCGTTTGACAAATCCAGACTGCCCAGCCGTCATGTGACTGAAGGCGCCGCGCGCGCGCCGCACCGGTCCTATTACTATGCCATGGGCATGACCGAAGAAGAGATTCACCAGCCGCTGGTGGGTGTCGCGACCTGCTGGAACGAGGCGGCCCCCTGCAATATCTCGCTGAACCGTCAGGCGCAGGCCGTGAAGCTGGGCGTCCGGGAGGCCTTTGGCAGCCCGCGCGAATTCACCACGATCACCGTCACGGACGGGATCGCCATGGGGCATGAGGGCATGCGCTCTTCTCTTGCCAGCCGCGAGGCGATTGCCGACTCGGTCGAGCTGACCATGCGCGGCCATTGTTATGATGCGCTGGTCGGTCTTGCAGGGTGCGACAAGTCGCTGCCGGGCATGATGATGGCGATGGTGCGGCTGAACGTGCCGTCGGTCTTTGTCTATGGCGGCTCCATCCTGCCGGGCAAGGTGCCGGCCGGGGCGGATGTGCCTGCGGATTTCGCATCGCGCGATCTGACGGTGCAGGATATGTTCGAGGCGGTTGGCCGCCATCAGAACGGCACGCTGAGCGACGCCGCGCTGGAAATTCTGGAACGTGTGGCTTGCCCTTCTGCGGGCGCCTGCGGCGGTCAGTTCACCGCCAACACGATGGCCTGCGTGTCCGAGGCCATTGGTCTTGCGCTGATGAATTCGTCCGGCGCACCGGCCCCTTATGAAAGTCGCGATCAGTATGGCACGGCCTCTGGCGTCGCGGTGATGGATCTGTTGGAAAAGAACATCCGCGCGCGGGATGTGGTGACGCGTCAATCGCTTGAGAATGCGGCGCGGGTTGTGGCCTGCACCGGCGGGTCGACCAATGCCGGTCTGCATCTGCCCGCGATTGCCCATGAGGCGGGCATCGATTTCTTCCTTGATGATGTCTGCGAGATTTTCCGCGACACGCCGTATTTTGTCGACCTCAAGCCCGGTGGCCAGTTTGTGGCCAAGGATCTGTACGAGGCGGGCGGCGTGCCGGTCGTACTGAAGGAGTTGCGCAAGGCCGGTCTGCTGCACGAGGATTGCATGACCGCAAGCGGCTACAGCCTTGGCGAAGAGCTGGACAAGATCCAGGGCGAGGCCGATGGCCGCGTGATCCACACGGTTGCAAACCCGATCACAAAGAGCGGCGGTGTTGTGGGCCTCAAGGGCAACCTCGCGCCCAGCGGGGCGATCGTGAAGGTTGCGGGCATGAGCCCGGAAGAGCAGGTTTTCAGCGGTCCGGCGCGCGTGTTCGAATGCGAAGAGGATGCGTTCGAGGCGGTGAAGGCGCGCAGCTACAAGGAAGGCGAGGTTCTGGTCATCCGCAACGAAGGTCCCGCAGGTGGCCCGGGTATGCGCGAGATGCTGGCAACCACGGCGGCGCTGTCGGGGCAGGGCATGGGCAAGAAGGTCGCGCTGATCACTGACGGGCGTTTTTCCGGCGCGACGCGCGGTTTCTGCGTCGGACATGTGGGACCAGAGGCGGCGCTGGGGGGCCCGATTGCCCTGCTGAAAGATGGTGACATCATCACGCTGGACGCTGTGCGTGGTGTGCTGTCGGTGGATCTGAGCGAGGATGTACTGGCCGAACGGCGCAAAAGCTGGGCGGGCCCGCGCGAGACGATCTATGCCAGCGGCGCCTTGTGGAAATATGCGCAGCTTGTGGGCGAGACTTACAAGGGCGCGGTGACCCATCCGGGGGCCGCGGCCGAAAAACACATCTATATGGATCTGTGAAGATGATGCGCGGGGTCCTTGGCGTTGCGGTGTTGGCCTGCCTCTGGGTGGCGGGCTGTGCGGCAGGCGTGCCCAATGGCGGGGGCACCGTGCGCGGTTTTCTGGAAAACGGCGCAGCTCCCGCACCGCTGAAGCGGGCGGCGCTGGCGGGGGGCGATATCCGCCTGTCAGGGCCTGCGGGATATTGCATTGATCCCGAAACGCTGCGCGTCGGGTCGGACCAGAGTTTTGCACTGCTGGCCAGTTGCCGCATCCTGTCGGGTGGCGCGTCGGGCGGGATGGTCCCGCCGGTGCTGATCTCGGTCACGGTGGGGGCACTGGGGTCCGGCGGGGATGTGCCGGAACCGCAGGACCTGGCGACGGCGGCCTCTGAACCCATGATCGAGGGGCGCAAGGGCGGCGGGCTGTCGCTGGCGTTGCTGGGCCGGGGCGGGGACAGCATGTTTGACGGCGGGGATGCGCGGTATTGGCGCGGTGCCTTTGTGCAGGGCGGACGGCTGGTCAGCGTCGCGCTCTATGTGCCGCAGGGCAGCGTGATCCTTGAGGGGCGCGGGCCCGAGATGTTGCAGGCGCTGCAGGCACAGGTGCGCGCGGACAGCCCGAAACAGGCGCCGGTCGGCGCCGAGGCCGGGCTGGCCAGGAGCAAGGTAACACAATAAAGTCCTGCGCGGAGTCTGGGACTGTTGCACGCTTTCCCCGGGTTCGCTGCGGGCGGGGTTGCCGTGGTTGACCTTCGGGGGCGGGTATGTGCAGGACTGCGGCATGTCGCGTTCAGGGGGTCCCCTGAAGAGAGTTGTGCGCAACATGCCCCAAGCCCTTCCAGACAGGATGCCCCATGTCCCCGTTTCGCGGCGTTGTGCTAAAACTGCTTTCCGTTCTCTTGTTCATCATCATGGCGGCGCTGATCAAGGCCACGGCGGCCCGCATTCCGGCGGGCGAGGCGGTGTTTTTCCGGTCGTTCTTTGCGATGCCCGTTATTGTCGGCTGGCTGATGATGCGCCACGATCTGTCGACAGGGTTCCGTGCGAAAAGCCCGATGGGGCATGTCTTGCGCGGAATTGCGGGTGTGGCGTCGATGGGGACGGGTTTTGCCGCCCTCGGTCTGCTGCCGCTGCCCGAGGTGACGGCCATCGGCTATGTCTCTCCTCTGCTGACCGTGCTGCTGGCGGCGGCCTTGCTGGGTGAGCGGCTGCGGGCGTTTCGGATGACGGCGGTGTTTATCGGGCTGGTTGGCGTGATGGTGATCCTCTGGCCCCGGTTGACGCTGGCGGATGTGGACCGCGCAGCGGCCATCGGCGTCACGCTGATCCTTGTGTCGAGCGTGTTGCGCGCGCTGGCCCAGATCCAGATCCGACGGCTGGTGGCGAGCGAGCAGACCTCGGCCATCGTGTTCTATTTTTCGCTGACGGCGACGGTGCTGTCCCTGCTGACCCTGCCCTTTGGCTGGGTGATGCCGACTGCGCCCGAGGCGGTGATGCTGGTGGCGGCAGGGCTGATCGGCGGGCTGGCGCAGATCCTGCTGACTGCGGCCTATCGCTATTCTGAGGCGGCGCTGCTGGCGCCGTTCGAATATGCCTCGATGATCTTTGCGCTGCTGATCGGCTACGTGGTCTTTGAAGAGGTGCCGACGGGCACCATGCTGATCGGGGCTGTGATCGTGATTGCGGCCGGTGTGCTGATCATCTGGCGCGAGCGTCAGCTGGGCCTGCGGCGCGGGCGCGCCAAGGCGGCGCTGACCCCGCAGGGCTGAGCGTTCGGCGGGTGTTGTGTGGGGGCGCTGCCCCCGTCGCCTCTGGCGACTCCCCCGGGATATTTTTGGACAGGTGAGGCGGGGCGCCGAGAGGCGATTCACGTCCAATGCGGGGGGTTAGCTGTCGAGAAGGCTGGCGGTGGCATAGGCCGGAGCCAGAAGGGCGCGGCGGAAGCGGCCGAGGGGGAAGCGGCCCGGGGGCTGGCGCATCGCCTGCGGATAGGGCGTGTCTGGCGTTTTGCCCTGGACGATGGCGGCGAGGATGCGGCCCGTGTGGCTGCCCATGGCGACGCCATTTCCGTGATAGCCCATGCCTGCGAATACGCCGGGCAGTTCCGGCACCGGCCCGGCAAAGGGCGTAAGGTTGGACATGATGCAGACCAGTCCGGACCAGTCATGGGTGATCTCGACCTCTCGCCACGCGGGGAACATGGCGTTGAAATCGCGGCGGATCTTGCGGCGGATCGCGGCCTCGGCGCCCTGAGTGGCGCGCAGCCCGCCGCGCATGCCGAAGAGGAAGCGGTTGTCGGGCAGCTTGCGGAAATAGTGCAGCAGGGTGCGGGTGTCATAGGCCATCTGATCGCTGGTCCAGCCCTGCGCCTCACGCTCTGACAGGGTGAGCGGGCGGGTGACGATGACACTGGACTGCACGGGCAGATAGCGGGCGCGCAGCCAGTCGGGGACATCCTCGGAGGAATAGCCGTTGGTGGCGAGGATGACCCTGTCGGCGGTGATGGTGCCGTTTGGGGTGGTCAGGCGGGTCTTGCCGCCCTGCTGGGTCAGTCTGGTGACGGGGGTTTGGGCGTAGAGCTGCGCGCCGGCGCTCTGCGCGGCCTGTGCCAGACCGGCATGATATTTCCGCGGGTTGAGCGCAAAGCCGAGCGGGATGGTGAGGGCGCCGTGAAAGGGCCCGGCGAGACCGTTTTCGCGCAGGGCTGTCTTTTCGATGACCTGGGGTGTGACGGCGTAATCTGTCCGGATCTCCTCAACGCTCGCGCGCAGTGAGGCCATGGCGCGCGGGGTGTGGGCGATCAGGGTTTCGCCCTGGCTGTGGGTGTCTGCGTCGATGCAATGTGTTCTGAGCAGGGTGGTGACCGTATCGATGGCCGCCTTTTCGGTGGCGCGCCAGTCGGCGAGGCCCTGAGTGCCATAGCGCTTTTGAAGCAGTTTGCGCGGAGCCTTGGCGCCGCCAAGACAGCAGAAGCCGCCGTTGCGCCCCGATGCGCCAAAGCCGGGTGTCTCGGCCTCAAGCACGGTGACGCGGACAGTGTCCTGCGCCAGATGCAACGCGGCAGAGAGGCCGGTGAAGCCGCCGCCGATGATGGCGACATCGGTCTGGATATCGCCGTTGAGGGTGGGCCAGGGCGTGGGCAACACGGTGTCGGCCCAGAAGCAGCCCTGTTGCGGGCCATAGGCTGCCGTTTCATAAAGACGTTTCATGTGGCGCGGGCGGCGGCCTGTTCATCGCGCTGCTGCGCCACGGAGGCGCGTTTGGTGATGAGAGACGTGGTGATCACGCCCACGGTCACGATTGCGATCATGAGGGTGGAGAGTGCGTTGATTTCGGGAGAGACGCCGAGGCGGACGGCCGAGAAGATCTTGATCGGCAGAGTGGTGGCTGAGGGGCCGGTGGTGAAGCTCGCGATGACCAGATCGTCGAGCGACAGGGTGAAGGCCAGCAGCCAGCCCGAGATCACGGCAGGCGCGATGATCGGCAGGGTCACGAGGCGAAAGGCCGCGAAGGGGGAGCAGCCGAGATCGAGCGCGGCCTCTTCCAGCGAGCGGTCAAAGGAGCTGAGGCGTGAGGAGACCACAACCGAGACATAGCACATGGAGAAGGTGGTGTGGGCCAGCACGATGGTAAAGACGCCGCGGTCCAGGCCGATGCCGATGAAGAGCAGCAGCAGCGAGAGGCCGGTGATGACCTCTGGCATGACCAGCGGGGCGTAGATCATGCCCGAAAACAGCGTGCGCCCCATGAACCGGCCCGAGCGCACGAGGACGGTGGCGGCCATGGTGCCGAGGATGGTGGCGATGGTCGAGCTGAACACGGCGACGCGCAGGGTGACCCAGGCTGCGTCGAGGAATTCCTGGTTCCGCAGCAATTCGCCGTACCATTTGGTGGAAAAGCCTGCCCAGACGGTCACCAGCTTGGATTCATTGAAGCTGTAGATCACGAGGATGACCATGGGCAGGTAGAGAAAGGCGAACCCGAGTGTGAGGGTTGTCGCGTTGAACCACGAGAAACGTTTCATGTGAAGGACTCCGCCAGCAGGGGGCGCGACCAAGAGTTTTTTGAAAACTCTTGGCAAAATTTTCGGGAAAATTTTGGGGTGGCGCTCATCCCTCGGCCTCGCGCTGTTTCTGTTCGTTGCGCTGGAACAGGATGATGGGGATGATCAGAATCAGCAGCAGGATGATCGCCACGGCGCTTGCCACCGGCCAGTCGCGGTTTGAGAAGAACTCCTCCCACAGGACCTTGCCGATCATCAGCGTGCCCGACCCGCCCAGCAGCGACGGGATGACAAATTCGCCGATCGCCGGGATGAAGACCAGAAAGCAGCCCGCGATGATGCCGCTTTTCGACAGTGGTATCGTGACCAGCCAGAAGGCCGTGACGCGGGAACAGCCCAGATCCTCGGCCGCCTCTAGCAGGCTGTCGTCCATCTTTTCCAGCGCCGCATAGATCGGCAGGATCATGAAGGGCAGATAGGCGTAGACGATGCCGATATAGACCGCGAGGTTGGTGTTGAGGATCGTCAGAGGTTCCGAGATCAGCCCGGTCCAGAGCAGGAACTGGTTCAGCAGCCCCTCGTTCGACAGGATCCCCATCCATGCGTAGATCCGGATCAGGAAGGAGGTCCAGAACGGCAGGATCACCAGCATCAGCAGGGTCGGGCGCCATTCGCTGGCCGCGCGCGCCATGCCATAGGCCATGGGATAGCCCACCAGCAGCGTGACGAAGGTCGAGATCAGCGCGATCTGCAGAGAGCTGAGATAGGCCTTCCAATAAAGATCATCGGTGGTGAGGAAGGTGAAATTCTCGAAATCCAGATCGGCGAAGAAGCTGCGCACGCCCTCCCATCCCGCCGAGAGGTCGAGTTGCGGGGTATAGGGCGGGATCGACAGGGCGATGTCCGAAAGCGCGATCTTGAGCACGATCACGAAGGGCACGAGGAACAGCGCCCCCAGCCACAGATAGGGCACTGCGATCAGGAAAAAGCGCCGCAGATTCATGATGTCACCTCTGGGATCCGGGTCATGGCTCAGCGCTCCAGCAGGACACCGGCGGTGTCGGTGAAGGAGAGCCAGACGTCATCCTCCCAGGTGATGCCGCGATTGGCGAGGCGGCGGGTGTTGGCGGTCTGAGCCTTCATCATCGTGCCGTTGGGCAGTTTGACGTGATAGGTCGACAGGTTCCCGAGATAGGCAATGTCGATCACGCGGCCCTGCAGCATGTTGGCGCTGTCGGGGCGTTCGGTGGTGATGGTCACCTTTTCTGGCCGGATCGCGAAATGGCAGGTCTGGCCGGGGGCAAAGGTCTTGGCCGTGGTGCCGCGAATGGGCATCTCGCCCTCGGCCCAGGTGATTTCAACCTTGTCGCCGGATTGGCTGGCGGTGCCTTCGATGATGTTCACATCGCCGATGAAGTCGGCCACGTAGACGGTTTCGGGGGCTTCGTAGATGACAGAAGGTGTTGCGACCTGAATGAGGCGGCCCTCGTCCATCACCGCGACGCGGGAGGCGACGGTCATCGCTTCTTCCTGATCATGGGTCACGATCACGAAGGTGGTGCCGGTCTTTTCCTGAATGTCCATCAGTTCGAACTGGGTGTCCTGACGCAGCTTGGCATCCAGAGCGCCGAGCGGTTCATCGAGCAGCAGCAGCTTCGGCGCCTTTGCCAGAGACCGCGCCAGAGCGACGCGCTGACGTTGCCCACCCGAGATCTGATGCGGCTTGCGCTTGGCGAATTTGCTGAGACGGGTGAGGCGCAGCATTTCTTCGACGCGGTCTGCAATCTCGTCCTTGGAGGCATTGCCGCGGCGCAGGCCAAAGGCGATGTTGTCCCAGACCGACAGATGCGGGAACAGCGCGTAGCTTTGGAACATCATGTTCACCGCGCGTTTGTTCGGCGGCACCGGCACGATGTCCTGCCCGGCTAGAAGGATGCTGCCGGAGGTGGGGTTTTCGAAACCGGCCAGCATGCGCATCAGCGTGGTCTTGCCACAGCCAGAGGGGCCGAGGAGCGCGAAAAATTCGCGCTCAAAAATGTCGATGTTGAGATTGTCGATGGCGGTGAAGTCGCCAAATCGCTTGGTCACGCCCTTGAACTGGATCAGGGGTTTTTCGTTCGGATCGTCCCAGGGGGCAAAGATCGTCTGGCTCATGTCGTGCTCAAATCCACCAAGAGAAAGGCCCGCGCTTGGGGCGCGGGCCGCTGGGCTGGGTTCAGACGCCGGATTTGATCCCGGTCCACATGCGCGTCACGATGCGCTGCAGTTTCGGGTCGTAGGGCGAGAAGGTGTAAAGATTGTCCAGCGCGGCTGCATCCGGATAGATCGCGGTGTCACCGATGACATCTTCGTTCAGGAATTCCTGCGAGGCCTTGTTGCCGTTGGCGTAATAGACATAGTTCGACGCCGCCGCCATGTTCTGCGCGTCCATGATGAAGTTCAGGAACTTGTGCGCGCCCGTGGGGTTTGGGGCATCGACCGGGATCGCCATCTGGTCGAACCACATCAGCGCGCCTTCCTTGGGCGCGTTAAAGGCGATTTCGACGCCATTGTTTGCCTCTGCCGCGCGGTCACGGGCTTGCAGGATGTCACCCGACCAGCCGAAAGCCACGCAGATGTCGCCATTGGCCAGTGCGTTGATGTATTCCGAGCTGTTGAACTTGCTGATGTAGGGGCGAATGGCCTTCAGAACGGGCTCTGTCTTTGCGATGACATCTGCATCCTTGCTGTCCGGGTCTTCGCCGATGAACTTGAGTGCGGCCGGGATCACCTCTGTCGGAGCATCGAGGAAATAGACGCCGCAGGCGGCCAGCTTTTTCATGTTCTCGGGCTTGAAGACCAGATCGAGGCTGTCGATCGGTGCATCCTCACCCAGAGCTTCCTGTACCTTGGCAAGGTTCACACCCATGCCGGTGGTGCCCCACATGTAGTTGATGGAATAGGCGTTGTCGGGATCGAACTCTGCGGTGCGCTTCTGGATCACGTCCCACATGTTCTTGAGGTTGGGCAGCTGTTCCGGGTCGAGTTTCTGAAACGCGCCTGCCGTGATCTGACGCTGCAGGAAGGATCCTGTGGGCACCACGACGTCATAGCCCGAACCACCGGCCAGCATCTTGGTTTCCAGCACTTCGTTGCTGTCGAAGACGTCATAGATCAGGTCGATCCCGGTCTCCGCCTCGAATTTTTCCAGAAGCGATTCGTCGATATAATCAGACCAGTTGTAAACGCGGACTTCTTCGGCATGAGCCGCTGCCGCCGTAAGGGCGAGTACCGCGGTGAAACTCAGCAATGAGGTTTTCATGATTTTCTCCCGTTGGATCGGGGGGTAATCGCCCCCTTGTTCCCGAATTTGATCAAACTTCATGCCATAAGGCAACAGGAGGATGTTTTCATGCAAGGCCCAGACGTGCAAGATGCGGGATCAATGTGGGATCGGCAGGGGACGATCAAAGAGAATGATGAATTTGCAGGCAGAGCAGGAAAAGGCGATGACCGGTGCGGGCGTTCCGGCCCATGAACAGGTCTATCGGACCCTGCGGGCGCAGATCCTGTTCGGTGAACTGGAGCCGGGACAGGCGGTCACGATACAGGGGCTGACCGAACAGCTGGGTGCCGGGATGACCCCTGTGCGCGAGGCGCTGCGTCGCCTGATCGCCGAGGGCGCGCTGGAATTTCTGGGAAACCGGCGGATCTGCGTGCCAGTGCTTGATTCTGCGGCAGTTGCGCAGCTGACCGTGGCGCGCAAGGCGTTGGAGCCTGAATTGGCGCGGATGGCGGTGGCGCGGGTGAGCCCTACGCAAATCGCGATTCTGCGTGAAACCGATCGGCGGCTGGACCGTGCCATCGCGCGTGGCGACGTGCGCGGCTATCTGGAAGAGAACCACCGCTTTCACGCCCAGCTGAACGCAATGGCCCATGCGCCGATTCTGACCGCGCTTGTCGAAGGGTTGTGGCTGCGATTCGGCCCGTCGCTCCGGGTGGTTTGCGGTCTGTTCGGGACGCGCAATCTGCCAGATATGCACAAGGATCTGCTGCATGCCTTGGAAACAGGCGATTCGGAGGCAGCTGCCCGCGCGATGGAAGGGGACGTGGTGCAGGGGATGAGCCAGATCGCTGCCGGGTTGGGCGATTCCATTGACATGAAATAATTTGATCATATTATTGCGCCAACTCCTCTCTCACAGTGAAAGGCGCATTCCATGACGCTTATCTCAACGAACATGCCCACCGCAGAACTGCAGGCGCTGGACGCAGCACACCACATGCACCCGTTCACCCATAACGCAGATCTGGGCGAAAAGGGCGCGCGCATCATCACCCGGGCCGAGGGTGTGTGGCTGAACGACAGCGACGGCAACCGCATTCTGGACGCCATGGCGGGCCTGTGGTGCGTCAATATCGGCTATGGCCGCAAAGAGCTGTGCGATGCTGCCGCGCGCCAGATGCTGGAACTGCCGTTCTACAACACCTTCTTTCAGACCAGCCATGTGCCCGCGATTGCGCTGGCCACCCGTCTGGCCGAACTGGCCCCGGGTGATCTGAACCACGTCTTCTTTGCCGGCTCCGGGTCAGAGGCGAATGACACCAACCTGCGGATGGTGCGCACCTACTGGCAGGAAAAGGGTCAGCCGAACAAGAATGTGATCATTTCCCGCTGGAATGCCTATCACGGTTCGTCCGTCGGGTCCGGTTCGCTTGGCGGGATGAAGGGGATGCATGCCCAGGGCGGTATGCCGATCCCGGACATTCACCACATCGACCAGCCGAACTGGTGGGCTGAAGGCGGCGACATGACGCCCGAGGATTTCGGTCTGGCGCGCGCGCAGGATCTGGAAAAGGCGATTCTGGAGCTGGGCGCCGACCGCGTTGCAGCCTTTATCGCTGAACCCGTGCAGGGTGCAGGCGGCGTGATCATCCCCCCCAGCACCTACTGGCCGGAAATCCAGCGGATCTGCGATGCATACAACATCCTGCTGATCGCGGATGAGGTGATCTGTGGCTTTGGGCGCACCGGCAACTGGTTCGGATCAGAGACGATGGGGATCAAGCCGCATATCATGACCATCGCCAAGGGCCTGTCCTCGGGCTATCTGCCGATCGGCGGGTCGATTGTCTGCGACGAGGTGGCAGAGGTGATCGGCAATGCCGAATTCAACCACGGCTACACCTATTCCGGCCACCCGGTCGCCTGCGCCGTGGCGCTGGAAAACCTGCGCCTGCTGGAGGATGAGGGCATCATCACACGCGTGCGCGAGGATACCGGCCCCTATCTGAAGGAAAAGTTTGAAAGCCTGACCAATCACCCACTGGTGGGAGAGGCCAAGATCATCGGCATGATGGGGTCCCTCGCGCTGACCCCGGACAAGGCCAGCCGTGCCGCGTTTGAAGCGGATGAAGGCACCGTCGGCTTTATCTGCCGCGAGCGCTGCTTTGCCAACAATCTGATCATGCGCCATGTGGGGGATCGGATGATCATTTCGCCGCCGCTGGTGATCAGCAAGCCCGAGATCGACATGCTGATCGAACGCGCCTGGAAGAGCCTGGATGAATGCCACGCGATCCTGAAAGAAAAGGGTCTGATGAAGGCGCGTCGCGCGGCCTGATCCGTGTCAAATCCGGCGCTGCCCCTGTGGCGGCGCCGGACGCCTTTGGCGGGGGCGTATTTGAAAAGAGAAGACGCGGGGGCGCCTGTCCTGCCCTTTTTCTTTTGCAAAATAGGCGGGGTGACCGGGCGCAGCGTCCCTCTTCCCGTTGAGCCGAGGGTGTGCGGCTTTGAAGCTTTCGGCTTTTACAGCATTGCGAGTTAAGTTTGGATCGTCCTTCGCTGTCTCAAATCAGAGATTTGAACGCGAGGGGATATGACCTGTGTTCAAACTTAAAGCGTCGCGCCTTAAACACGCATCACTTGTTCGCTGCCTGTCGGCTGCGCCTCCAACGTGAAGAGAGACGGGTCTGTTTCAGGTTAAAGGCGGGACGCTATAAAGTCGAAACGCTTCAGCTCAGCTTCGCCCCTTGATCCTTTCGAACCGTTGCCGGGCGATTTCTTCGTGCTGTTCGGCCTTGCGGTCGTCCGACAGGCAGGCCTGCACATAATCCAGATGCGCCTCGACAGCGGCGCGGGCGGCATCGGGGTTGCGGGTCTGGATGCCGTCGTTGATGGCGCGGTGCTGGCCCAGCAGCATGTCGCGGGTGGTGCGCTGCTTGAACATGATCTGGCGGTTGTAGAACACGCCCTGCTGCAGAAGCTGGTACATCGAGCGCATCATGTGCAGCATCACCACGTTATGGCTCGCCTCGAAAATCGACAGGTGGAAATCTGCATCCAGCCGCGCCTCGTCCGCCGGGTTGTGTTTCTGATGGGCAGCTTGCATCTTTTCAAACAGGGTCTGGATGACCTGCAGATCGGTGTCAGACCCGTGCTGCGCCGCGCGGGATGCGGCCAGCCCCTCCATATCACGGCGGAAGGATAGGTAATCAAAGACCGCTTCGTCATGGGCGGCAAAGAGTTTCACAAGCGCGTCGGAAAAGGCCGAGCCGAGCACATCGGCGACGTAAATCCCCGCCCCGGCACGGCTGTTGAGCAGCCCGCGTTCCGACAGATCGGCAATCGCCTCGCGTACCGAAGGACGCGACACGCCGAGTTTTTCAGCAAGGTCGCGTTCGGCGGGCAGGCGTTCCCCGGGGCGCAGGATGCCGCGCAGGATCAGCTTTTCGATCTGCCGGGTGACGGCGGTCGACAGCTTTTCCGGCTGAATCTGGCGAAAGGGCATGTTGGGGGGCACCGGCAAATGGGTCAATGGATTGGTAAAACGATATGACCACCGCGCGATCAAGGCAAGCTGCTCTTCTTTTGCGGGCCTACCAGCGGGATAGGGCGTCTTCGTCTTCGTCCTTGGCGGCGACCCAGCTGGTGCCGTCCTTGCCATGTTCCTTTTTCCAGAACGGCGCGCGGGATTTGAGGTAGTCCATCAGGAAATCTGCCGCCTCAAACGCATCGCGGCGGTGCGGTGCGGCGGTGGCCACCATCATGATCCTGTCGCCGGGCGCAAGGCGGCCAAAGCGGTGGATCACAAGCACATCGCCCAGGGACCAGCGCTGCATCGCCTCGGTTGCGATCTTGGTCAGGGCCTTTTCGGTCATGCCGGGGTAGTGTTCGATTTCCATGACATCGAGCTGATCGTTCACGTCGCGCACAACGCCGGTAAAGGTCACCACGGCGCCCATGTCGTGGCGCCCGGCGGCAAAGGCGTCGGACTCGGCACCCAGATCAAACGGGGCCTCTTGCACCACGATGCGCATCTCAGCCGCCTGTCATCGGGGGAAAGAAGGCAACTTCGCGCACGCCGGACAGGGGCGCGTCGAAATCAGTAAGCTCCTGATCGACCGCCACGCGCAGCGCCGAGAGATCGGAAAAGGCGACGGCATAGCGGTCTTCGCGGGCGATGAGTTCAGCGACGAGATCGGCCACAGTGGCGGCATCCGTCGTGATCCGTTCCTTTGGCAGGCCGATGCGTTCGCGCACCCAGGCGAAATAGAGAATATCCATCAGGTTTCCTCTTTCAGAAAGGGGATCGCCTTGCGGAAATAGTCCATGCCGGTGAGCAGGGTCAGCCCCGCGGCGACCCAGAGCAGGACCAGCCCCACATGGCCGGACCAGATCATGCCGGCCTCTTTCCACCACAGACCGTGCAGGTCCTTGATCCGGCCATCCAGAACATCGCTGACCCGTTCCGGATCCATCCCCATGATGGACAGGCCAAGGTAATGTTCGAACACGCCCTGCGCAAAGAGCACGGCGATGGCGACCATCTGCAGCGTCGTCTTCCATTTGGCGAGCTTGGTGACCTTGAGCGTGCCGGCGGTGTCGCCCAGAAATTCGCGCAGGCCCGAGACAAAGACTTCGCGGAACAGGATGACAGTGGCGGGCAGGACCAGCCAGGGCGACATCGAGGAATAGCCGACGATGACCATCAGGGCGATGACCACCATCGCCTTGTCCGCGATGGGGTCGAGCATGGCGCCCATCTTGGTCTGCTGCCCCCAGGCGCGGGCGAGGTAGCCGTCAAACCAGTCGGTGATCGAGGCGCTGACAAACAGGGTCAGGGCGTACCAGTCCGCAAAGGGACGGGTGAAATACAGAAACATCAGGGCAACACCAGGGGCCGCCAGAAGGCGCAGCGACGTCAGAATGTTGGGTATGGTCCATCTCATGTGATGTTCCTATCGCGATTTGTGGGGACAGGGAAGATGCCGCGAGACAAGGCAAAAAGCGGCGCGTTGCGGGTCAAGGCCCTGTTCCGCGACCGAGGCGGTCGAGAAACACCGCGCGTGCGTTGGGCAGGGGGCGGTCGCCCAGTGAGGTGGCGAGCCTGTTGTGCATGAAATGCCCGGTCGTGGTGAGGGCAAGGGCGATCTCGGCATTGGTGGCATCGCCCGTCCCCAGCATGACGCCGGGCAGGGGCAGCAGCCGGTCGGCCCAATCCCCCGCGCCCGAGGCGGACACAGCGCGGGCGGTCCGGGGAGAGACATAGATCAGCTGGTCATTTGCGCCCGTGGCGGCGCAGGCCGTGAGGTCGAGGCCAAAACCCATATCTTCGAGCAGGGCCATTTCCCAGCGCAGGTAGGCGAGCGGCCAGATATCGGGCTGGCCCAGCAGGTCGAGCAGTGATTCGGTGCGCTGATAGAGTGCCAGATGCGCCTCGCGGTCGGGCAGGCAGAAGGCGAGCAGGGAGACCACGGCGTTGAGCCCGGCGAGCGAGAGGCGGTCAGTCATGGCAAGTGCTGCGCGCGAGCGCTGGGGTTCGACGGTGAAGCTGCCGAGCTGGTCTTCGAGCCGGGCGCGCCAGCTGAGATCAAGCTGCGCACCGGGTTGCAGGCTGGGCGCGATCTTGCGCGAGGTTGCACCGCGCAGAACGCCTGCGTGGCGGCCCCGGGTGGGGGTGAACACCTCGAGGATGGCGGAGGATTCGCCATGCTTTCGGGTGGTTAGAAGAATGCCGGTGTCGCGCCAATCCATGGGCAGAGAGTGGGGCCGTGGTGCGGCGGGCGCAAGGGGGCGCTGAGTCTCGGGTCTGGGAGGGGGCGCTGCCCCCGTCGCCGGACCGGCGACTCCCCCGGGATATTTAGGGGCAGATGAAACCGGGGGTCAGCTGTCGAGGCCGGGCTGGTCGAGGAGGTGGCGGCCCTGGCGGTCTTCAACCTCGATCACCCAGAGGTCGGGGTCAAAGCTGCGCTGTTTGGTGACGTGGGCGTCCATGTCGCGATCTGCCCCGCTGGCGAGTTCGCTCCAGTGGCGGGTGTCGGACAAGAGGTCGAAGCTGCGGGTGAAGATGCGGGCGTTGCCGTCCAGCGTGTTGAGTTTCACCAGCACCGCGCCGGCCGTGTCATCGCCATGGTTCACGACAAAAGCCGGGATTTCATGGAGCGACAGGCGGCGCATGTAGGCCGCCACCCAGAAGGAGGCGGCAAGCCGGGGTTCAGACATTGCCGTCTTTGAAGTTCAGGCCCATTTCCGAGTAACGCTCTGATTCCTCAAGCCATTTTTCGCGGACCTTGACCTGCAGGAACAGGTGGACCTTGCGGCCCAGGAACTCTTCGAGTTCCTCGCGGGAGGCTTTGGATACCGCCTTGATCGTGTCGCCGCGGTGGCCGAGGAGAATCCCCTTGTGACCGTCGCGGGCCACATAGATCACCTGATCGATGCGCGCGCTGCCGTCGTCGCGTTCGGTCCAGTGGTCGGTTTCCACGGTGAGCTGATAGGGCAGTTCCTGATGCAGGCGCAGGGTCAGCTTTTCGCGGGTCATCTCGGCGGCGATCATGCGCATGGGCAGATCGGCGATCTGATCTTCGGGGTAGAGCCAGGGCTCTTCGGGCATTTCACCGGCGAGCCATACCTTCAGATCCTCGACGCCATAGCCGCGTTCGGCGGAGATCATGAAGGTTTTGACGAAGGGGCAGGCCTCGTTCATCTGCTTGCTGAGATCGAGCAGGACCTCGGCCTTGACCTTGTCTATCTTGTTGATTGCAAGGGCAACTGTGCGTCCCTTGGCGATGTCGCTGAGGCGCTGGAGGATGGTTTTGACGCCTTCGGTCATGCCGCGATGCGCCTCGATCAGCAGGACAACCACGTCGGAATCTGCGGCACCGGACCAGGCGGCGGCGACCATGGCGCGGTCGAGCCGGCGCTTGGGGGCGAACATGCCGGGGGTGTCGACAAAGACGATCTGCGTGTCCCCCTCGATCGCGACGCCGCGGATGCGGGCACGCGTGGTCTGCACCTTATGGGTGACGATGGATACCTTTGCCCCGACCATGCGGTTGGTCAGGGTGGATTTGCCCGCATTGGGCTCTCCGATCAGGGCGACGAATCCGGCGCGTTGGGTCATTGCGGGCTTTTCCTAAGATGCAAGTCTGGGGCTATAGGCGAAAACGGCGCGCAGGACCAGAGGGGGAATCGGGCCGTACGGAATGGATATGGAAACCGTATGGTTTTCGTATGGCTGCGATCGGGGTGTCAGAGCGGGTCAGGTCCGCGTCATGCGGGCCTTGCGTTTGTACGACAGCCGCATCCCCGGGGCGGCAAGGCGGTCTTCGGCGCCGATCCAGGCATAGGCCAGCAGGCAGGGATCGACATCGCCGGTGGTGATGCGATGTTCATGTTCGGGCCGGTTGAGGATGAGCGAGCCGGGGGCATAGACGGCATTGTCGTTTTCGGACCAGGCGCCCGCGACCGAGATATAACTTTCCTCGATCTCTTTGTGGCTGTGCTGGGGATAGGTGGTGTTCGGCGCAAACAGCACAAAGCCGAGGATCAGCCGTTCCGAGCGGACGGGACCCTGCGGGCCGAGCACCTCGAAATAGGCATATTTGCGTTCGAGCACCTTTGGCATCGTCTCGTACCCCCATTCCCAGGTGAGCTGATCCGAGACGCGGGACAGCGCGCGGCTGAGTCCGCTGAGCACATTGCGTTCGCCCAGATCCAGCGCACGGGTCAGGTGGGCGGTGACCGGTTTGATCGCGGGGGTGCGAAAGGTCATTTCCGGGTTGCGGTCGATCACCGAGGACAGGGTGTCGCGCACGCGCTTGCGGTGGCTGCGGATCTCCTTGCTGCCGCCGGCCGAGCCGTAGCGGTAGAGCGAGTCGAATTCCTGCAACAGGTAGATCCAATTGGGGCAGTCCTGCAGGCGCAGGGCGGGTGTGTCGGGTTCTGTCATTGTGGCGGCCCCTGCGGAAGTACTGCATTCTGGCTACAGCGTTTCGGGTTAAACTTGGATCGGACATTCGCTGTCTCTCCCTTTGGTCGAACGCGAAATCCGATGCCCGTATCTGAGGTTAAACCCAAAAAGCTTTAAAATGCAGATCGGGCGCTGTCGACATCTTTTGTTTCAGGGGTGGTGATTTTGCAAATCAGCGGCGCAGGCGACGCCAGCGGGCAGGCAGAAGGATGTAGATGCCGCTGAGCACGATGATGGCTGATCCGACCAGCGTCAGCATATCGGGGCGTTCGCCAAAGATCGTCATGGCGAGGATCAGGCCCACCAGAAGGCGGCTGTAGCGGAAGGGGGCGACGGCAGACACCTCGCCCGTGCGCATGGCGGTGGTGAGCGCGGTGTAGCCCCAGACGCCGCAAAGGGCCGTGCCGAGGATCTTGAGCGCGGCGGTGCCGGTGGGAACCTGCGGCAGGCCGGGTTCAAAGGCGAGGATGACAAGCCCGGCAAAGGTGACAACCGCAAAGCCGAGCAGGCCAAGCTGCATGCCGTGCACCTCGGGCGGGCTGGTGCGGGTGGCAAGGTCGCGCCCGGCAAAGCCGATCATGCCGAGCAGGGCAAAGATGGCATTCGCCTCGATCCCGTCGGGCGAGGGGCGCAGGATCAGCAGCACGCCGGCAAAGCCGATGGCCATGGCGGTCCAGCGGCGCGGCCCGATGGTTTCGCGCAGGATCAGCGCGGCACCGCCCATGACCACCAGCGGCGTGGCCTGCAGGATCGCGGTGGTGGTTGAAAGCGGCGTGTAGGCAAGGCTGAGCGCAAAGAACAGCCGCCCGCAGATTTCAAAGGCGGTGCGGATCAGCAAGCCGCGTTTCACAAAGGCCGGATGCCAGAGCGGCAGGCCCTTGGCCCGCGTCAGCACGGCACAGATCAGCAGGGCGGTCAGGCCGAACTGGACCGTGCCAAGACCGGGCGTGATGCCGCCCGATCCGGTGGCCGATTTGAAAAAGGCATCTTCGAGGCCGAAGCCGACCATCGCCAGCACCATGAAGGCACTGCCGCGCAGGTTGGCACCGGCGTTTATGATTCGACTCGGGTCAGCAGCGCCTTGGCGGCCATCTGTTCGGCCTGACGTTTCGATCCGGCGGTGGCCTCGACCCCGGTGCCGTCGTCGAGTTCGGCGCGGATGGTAAAGACCGGGGCGTGATCCGGGCCGGTGCGGGCGGTTTCCAGATAGCGCGGTGGTTGCTGGCCGCGGGCCTGCGCCCACTCCTGCAGGGATGTCTTGGCGTCGCGGGCGTCTTCTTCGACGCTGCGGACACGGTCGCCCCAAAGGCGCAGCACCATCGCCTTGGCCGCGTCAAACCCACCGTCCAGATAGACGGCGGCAATCACCGCCTCCATCCCGTCGCCGAGCAGCGCCATCTTGCGCCGCCCACCGGACAGCATTTCGGAGCGGCCCAGTTTCAGCGCGGCGCCCAGGTCAATCTCGCGCGCGACATCAGCGCAGGTTTCCTTGCGCACCAGCGCGTTGAAGCGCGGGGCAAGCTGGCCTTCAGAGGCGGCACGGTCGCCCGCCAGCAGCGCCTCGGCCATGACAAGGCCAAGCACCCGGTCACCCAGAAACTCAAGCCGCTGGTTGTCGTCACGGTTGGGGCCGGACATCGAGGCATGGGTGACCGCACGCACGATCAGGTCAGGCCGGGCGAAGTCGTGGCCAAGGCGCGTCTGCAGCGCCTTCAGATCTGCCGATAGTTTCAATGGATCCCCTTGAAGAACCGGTCGGCGCGCCAGGTCCAGAAGTACAGCATCGAGCGGCCCGCCGAGGAAAAGACGATGCGATCGGCGCGGCCGACGATGTTTTCGAGCGGCACAAAGCCGACGCCGCCGGTGATCGCGGGCACGCGGCTGTCCGAGGAATTGTCGCGGTTGTCACCCATGAAGAAGTAATTGCCCGCAGGCACGGTAAAGACCGGGGTGTTGTCGAGGCCCTGGGTGCCGATGTTGAGGATGTCATGGCTCACGCCATTGGGCAGGGTCTCGGTGAACTTTTCCTTGATGCAGATCCCGCCATCCCCCACGGGGCCGTTGGCGCAGCGCGGGCGCAGACCTTGCGGGCCCTGCGCTTCGGCGGTTTCCTCGAAGGTCCCGTTGGGTTCAACCTGAACCGGCGTGCCGTTGATAGAGAGCAGGCCATCGGTGACCTGAACCCTATCGCCGGGCAGGCCGATCAGCCGTTTGATGAAATCCTGTCCCGACACCGGGTGGCGAAAGACAACCACATCGCCGCGCTGCGGTTCGCCGCCAAAGAGGCGCGTGTTGTCGCCCCCCAGAAAGCCGCAGATGTCTTCGGCATCAATGTCGATGCCGATGGCGGGCAGAGAAACCGAGGGGCAGGAGGCATAGGAATAGCCATAGGCCATCTTGTTCACAAAGAGGAAATCACCGATCAGCAGCGTGTCTTTCATCGACCCCGAGGGAATCCAGAACGGCTGGAAGAACAGCGTCCGGAAGATGCCCGCAATCAACAGCGCATAGACCACTGTCTTGATGGTTTCCACGAAACCGTTGCCCTTGCTGCTGTCGGATGCCATGTTGCATGCCCTCTGCCTGACGCTCCCGCGCTACATGCTGCCGCAGGCAAGGCGTGTCAAGCCGCGAGGCCCGCGCCGGGCGCCCCTGTGACCTTCACCTGTCCCCAAATATCCCGGGGAGCCCGAGGGGCTGGCCCCTCGGTTCTGCCGTTGAGGTCAGGCACGATCCTCTGGCGGCTGGGTCACCGGTCGCGCCTCGATCACCACAAAGGCCTGCGCCCAAGGGTGGTCATCGGTCAGGGTCACATGGATCACCGCCTCATGCCCCGGCGGGGTCATCTCAGCCAGCCGTTCGCGCGCCCAGCCGGTCACGGCCATAACGGGCTGGCCGGTGGGCAGGTTGGTGACGGCCATGTCTTTCCAGGAAATGCCCATGCGCAACCCGGTGCCAAGCGCCTTGGAACAGGCCTCTTTCGCGGCCCAGCGTTTGGCATAGGTGCCTGCCACATCCTTGCGCCGCTCGGCCTTGTGCTGTTCGGTTTCGGTGAACACACGGTTGCGGAAGCGGTCGCCGAACCGCTCAAGGGTGGCTGCGATGCGGTCGATATTGGCAAGATCGGTGCCGATGCCAAGGATCATGGGAAGGCCTTCATGCAGAGAACATCGGAAAGCTGACACCCAGCGCCCAGGCAAGCACGATGCCAAGGGCAAGGCCGGCGGCGGCGGGGCCGGACCGCCCGGCGACACAGCGGCCCATCAGGCCGAAGATGATGTAGAACAGAGCGATAATGGGCGCGATCATCAGCAGAAAGAACAGCCCCTGAAAATCCAACGCCACGGCCAGACCCAGCGAGGCCAGAAAGCCGATGCGCGCCAGAAGCCGCTGCCAGAACGGCGCGCCATAGCTCACCAGCGCATCGGCGAGCATGAAGGGCACGGCGCCAAGACAGAGTGCTGCGATGATCCAGAGCCGCTGCAGGTCGGGCCAGAAGTTGATGCCATAGCGACCAAGCGCCAGACCGAACACCGCAAGCCCCCAGACCAAGAGCGCGAGCAACCCCCGCGCCGACACCGGCCCGAACGGCACGCCGAACCGCCAGAGCAGCGCCAGTTGCACCACGCCAAAGACCAGCAGGTGCAGGGCAAGGTAGTCCGCCACCAGCACCGGCAGCCAGCCGGGGTTGAGTGGCACCGCAATCAGCGGTGCCGCAATGGCGGGCAGCAGGGTGAGCAGCGCGATCTGGGCAGGGCCAAGGCGACGACGGGGGGGCAGGGCGGTCTGCGGCAGCAGGCGCGACAGCGGCGCGGCCAGCAGGACGATGCTGCCCAGCAGCACCAGCAGCGCCCAGCCGGTGGGCCAGATCGTGACGCTGCTGCTGCGGCCATAATAGCTGTCCAGCCAGTCGAGTGCGGCACGTTGGGCGCTGCGGGCATGCAGGATCGAGACGTGATCGGCATAGGGCACGATCCGGGCGCGGCGGCGCAGATCATCCCGCGTGGCGGTGTCACCATCCCGCGCGGCCGGGTCGACCATCTGCAGCGCCTTGAGCGCGAAGTCACGCAGGCCCGGTTCCCATGCCCCGGTGAGGAGGAGCAGGTCGTTGGGGCTGTCTGGCGTGATTTCCTGCGAAAAGGCCGAGAGCAGGACAACAGGCCCGGTTTCGGGGCCAATGCTGCGCACCAGAAGGTCGGTGGCCATGGAATGGCCGAGCAAGGCGGTTTTCTGATCGGGGGATTGTGTCGCCTCGATCACCTGCCGGGTCTGGTTGACCAGCAGGCGGGTGGTGCCGTCGATCGAGCTCACATCCCCCGACATCGGCACCGGGTTCTGGCCGTGGCCTTCGAAATCAAAGGCATAGGCCACATATCCGGCGCGGGCGAGGGTGTAGGCATAGGCCTGCATGATCTGGCGCGACCCGGCGAAGCCATGGGCGATGACCACCGGCGGGCCATCGGCATCCGGGCGGGCATAGCGCGTGACGGGGGTGGTGGTGATGGCGAAATTTGTCGCCGTCACGCCAAGGCGCGCGGTTTGCAGCACGGCAATCGCGGCGATGGCCATGATCAGGCCAAGGCAGAGGGCTGCGACATGCAGACGGGAGAGGCGCGGAGCGGCCATGGATCAGAGCGCCGATGCAAAAGTTTTCAGAAAACTTTTGCCAAGACTTTTGGAAAAAGTCTTGGGCGCACTCATGAGCGGGCGGCGTCCATCAGGCGGCGCATCTCGTGGATCGCAGGTTGCAAGCCGCGAAAGATCGCCTCTCCAATCAGGAAATGGCCGATGTTCAGTTCCATCACCTCGGGGAAGGCGGCGACGGGTTGCACGGTGTCATAGGTCAGCCCGTGGCCTGCGTGGACCTCAAGCCCCAGCGCGTGGGCATGGGTTGCCATGGCGCGCAGCTTTTCCAGCTCTGCATCGCGGATGGCGAGGTGGCCCTCGGCGTCGCGCCCACCGGCGCGCCAATGTGAATCGGCGTCGCAATAGGCGCCGGTGTGGAGTTCGACCACTTCGGCGCCGATGCGGTGGGCGGCGTCGATCTGGCGGGGATCAGCGGCGATGAAGATCGACACGCGGCAGCCTGCCTCGCGCAGGGGGGCGATGTAATGGGCCAGCTTGTTCGCTTCGCGCGCCACTTCGAGCCCGCCTTCGGTGGTGCGTTCCTCGCGCTTTTCGGGCACCAGACAGACAGCATGGGGTTTGTGGCGCAGGGCGATCTTCTGCATCTCGTCCGTTGCGGCCATCTCGAAGTTGAGCGGCACTGTCAGCACCTCCATCAGCCCGTCGATGTCGGCATCCGAGATGTGGCGGCGGTCTTCGCGCAGGTGGGCGGTGATGCCGTCGGCGCCGGCCTCCTGGGCCAGCTGGGCGGCGCGCAGGGGATCGGGGGTGTTGCCGCCACGGGCGTTGCGGACGGTGGCGACGTGGTCGATGTTGACGCCTAGGCGCAGGCGTCCGGTTGGGATGGTCATGGCGGTCTTCCGGCTGTTGGTCTCTGAGGGCAACCTAGTCCGGTGGCGCGCCGCCGTCAGCCTGTTTCTTCTTTTTCTTCAACGCGGCCAGCTTGGCCTTGAGCACGCCCTTGCGGCGGTTCTGATAGACGCGGATCACCGGGACCGAGAGGTAATAGCAGATGCCGGCGGCGATGATGCCGGGAAGGATGCCGCCGATCATGTAGGGAAAGAACACCTCGTGATAAAAGATCGACAGGCCGCGCCAGTCGGTGGGCGCTCCGGTGAAGATCGATTCGACATTGCGCCAGAGGTCAGCCCCGGCTTCGGCGAATTTGCGGCCCAGAGAGCCGTGCAGTGAGGGGTCCTTGTTCAGGCCCAGCATCCAGTAGCCCGTTTTCATCGAGATGATGCCGATGGGCAGATAGGTCAGCGGGTTGCCGAAAAAGGTCGCCAGAATTGCGGCGAGCAGGTTGCCGCGCATGATGAAGGCGAGGCTGGCGGCAACCACAAAATGCAGCCCGTAAAACGGGGTGAAGGTGGTGAAGACCCCGGCAAAGATGCCGCGGGCGATCCGCGCAGGCGGGTCCGGCAGGCGGTGCAGACGGTGCTGGACGTATCGCGCTGCCCGGCCCCATCCACCACGGGGCCAGACAGCCTCAGTCGCGATCTTCCAGATCGGTCGCCTGTCCCGGCGTTTGAAGACCACTCTGCCCGTCCTTCCGTTTCTATTTCGTGGCGGCCTGCGCCACTGTCACTCCGCGGCGGCCTGCGCCACGCTGAGCGCCGGATTGCGCCGCCGTTCGACGGAAGCGACGTCACTTTCCGCTTCCAGCGCTGAAATGACCGAGTGCAGGTGTTCCGCATCGCGCAGTTCGACGTCTACGAGCACTCTGTAAAAGTCAGGTTTCCTGTCTTCGAACTTCAGATCCGAGATATTGGCCTGCTGCTCTCCGATCAAGGTGCAGATCCGCCCCAGCACACCGGCATCGTTACCGATCGTCATGTCGAGGGAAACCCCATAAATCGGCGCATGGTTCCCTGTGGCCCATTGAAGGTCGAGCCAGCGGGCGGGCTGATCCTCGAATGCGGCGAGGCTGGCGCAGTCGATCTTGTGCACGATGACCCCCCGGCCACGCTGGGTGATGCCGATGATGCGTTCCCCCGGCAACGGCTGGCAGCAGGGGGCGCGTTCGAATCCCTGACCTTCGGTGATGCCGACAACGGCGCGCTGCAGTTCGATATCGCCGGTTCTGGCCGGGGCAAGGTCGGGATAGACGGCCTGCACCACCTCGCGGGCAGTGATTTCCGCGCTGCCGAGCCGGGCGAGCAGGGTTTCGCGGTCGTGCAGGCGCAGGGTGCGGGCGGCCTTTTCCAGCACCTTTTCAGAGGCCTTCTTGCCGACATTTTCAAAGGCAGAGCGCGCCAGTTCCTGACCCAGCTTGACGAACCGTTCGCGGTTCACCTCGCGCAGGGCGCGGCGGATCGCGGTCTTGGCCTTGCCGGTCTTGGCGATGTCGAGCCAGGTGGTCTGCGGCGTCTGGCCTTCGGCGGTGATGATTTCGACCGACTGGCCGTTCTTCATCCGGGTCCAGAGCGGCACGCGCAGCCCGTCGATCTTTGCCCCCACGCAGGCCGAGCCGATGCGGGTGTGGATCGCATAGGCGAAATCCAGCGGTGTGGCGCCGCGCGGCAGTTTCACCACATCGCCCTTGGGGGTGAAGCAGAACACCTGATCGGTGTACATTTCCAGCTTGACCGCTTCGAGGAATTCGTCGTGGTCATCCTCTCCGTCGAACTGTTCGGTGAGCGAGGAAATCCAGCGTACCGGATCGACCGCAAAGGGGTTTTCGGAGCGCACGCCGTCGCGGTAGGACCAGTGCGCGGCAACGCCGGTTTCGGCCACATCATGCATCTGGCGGGTTCTGATCTGCACCTCGACCCGTTTGCCGTCGCGTCCCGAGACGGTGGTGTGGATGGAGCGGTAGCCGTTGGATTTCGGCTGGCTCACGTAATCCTTGAACCGTTCTGGCACGGCGCGCCAGCGATGGTGGATCGCGCCAAGCGCCAGATAGCAGTCCCGTTCGGAGCGCGTGATGACGCGAAAGCCGTAGATGTCGGAGAGACGGGAAAATCCCATTTCCTTTTCCTCCATCTTGCGCCAGATCGAATAGGGTTTCTTGGCCCGGCCAAACACCTCGGCATCGATCCCTTCTTTTTCCAGCTCCGCGCGCATGTCGGAGGTGATCCGGTGGATCACGTCGCCGGTTTCCTTTTGCAGGGTGATGAAGCGGCGGATGATGCTGGCGCGCCCCTCGGGGTTGAGGACGCGGAAGGCGAGATCCTCAAGCTCTTCTCGCATCCATTGCATGCCCATGCGCCCGGCGAGGGGCGCAAAGATATCCATGGTTTCGCGGGCCTTCTGCTGCTGTTTTTCAAGGCGCATCGCCTTGATCGTGCGCATGTTGTGCAGGCGGTCGGCCAGCTTGACCAGAATCACCCGCAGATCCTTGGACATGGCCATGAACAGCTTGCGGAAATTTTCGGCCTGCTTTGTCTCGGAGCTCGACAGCTGGAGGTTGGTGAGCTTGGTGACGCCATCGACCAACATCGCCACATCGGGGCCGAACCGGCGCGCAACTTCGGAATAGGTGGATTTGGTGTCTTCGATCGTGTCATGCAGCAGGGCGGTGACGATCGTTGCATCGTCAAGCTGCTGTTCGGTCAGGATCGCGGCGACAGCCACGGGATGGGAAAAGTAAGGTTCACCGGAATGGCGCAGCTGGCCTTCGTGCATCCGCGCGCCATAGTCATAGGCCGCGCGGATGAGATCTGCGTTTGTCTTCGGATTGTAGTTGCGGACCAGTGCAACAAGATCTTCGGCCGCTATCATGCGACGCTCTCCTTAACTGGCCCGCAACGCGGCAGGCTTCAGCCCTGGCTTTGCGCTTCCATAAGGGCGCGCAGCAGTTTCTCTTCTGACATGTCGTCGTCAGCAGGCTTGTCCGGTTCGGACCCCATGAGCAGTGCCATGGCGTCTTCTTCGGGTTCATCCACTTCGATCTGGGTCTGATTGGATTCAATCAGACGCTCACGCAGTTCGTCCGCGGACTGGGTTTCATCCGCGATCTCGCGCAGGGCGACGACCGGGTTCTTGTCATTATCGCGGTCCACGGTGATCGCACCACCAGCGGTGATTTCGCGGGCGCGATGTGCCGCGAGCATCACAAGCTCGAAGCGGTTGGGGACTTTGTCGACGCAATCTTCTACGGTGACGCGGGCCATGGAACACTCCAGTTCTGTCGGTTCGCCTTGGAAACCGCAGCTTTAGCGTGGGTGGACGGGATTGACAAGGCGGGATTGTTCACAAAGGCACGACATCAGCGCGCGCCGACGGATCCAGCGCGTCACAGAGCTGGGCAATGGTGCGGCCCAGGGTCGGATGCATCCAGTCTGCCGCAACTTCGGCCAAGGGCACAAGTACGAATGCACGGTCCTGCAGGCGGGGATGGGGCAGAATCAGCTGATCGGGTGCGATGCGGACCTGCTGCTCTAGGGGGAGTGCGCGCCAGTGCGCCTGAGTCGCGGGGTCCGGCAGCACGTTGTCGCCGACTCCGAGCAGGTCCAGATCCAGTATGCGGCTTCCCCAGCGTTCCTTTCGGACACGTCCGAAGTTGTTTTCGACCTGATGCAGGCTTTTCAGAATTTCCCCCGGGGAGAGCGGTGATCGCACAACCAGAGCGGCATTGACGTAATCCGGCCCGGCCCCGATCGGGAAGCAAGGTGTTGAATAGAAACGGCTAATTTTTCGAATTGCAAATCCGGATACGGCGATTTCCGAAAGCGCCAACATTAACGTTTCATTAAGGTTACCGGGTGTATGACTGAAATTTGATCCGACTGCGATCAAGATATCTTGTCCAGAAGAGCGCATAACTTTAACCTTATTGAGATAGCCTTTGGGTTGAAGACTTTTGAGAACCCTCTATTTCCGCACTCATATGGCGGTGTGTTGATTTCGGCCACTCACATGACACTCTGGCCTCATAAGCTACCGATTTTAGATTAAACGGGAGAGAATTTGATGTTTTACAAGGACGAACGGCTCGCGCTGTTCATAGATGGCTCTAACCTTTATGCGGCCGCCAAGGCGCTTGGGTTCGACATCGACTACAAACTTTTGCGTCAGGAATTCGTGCGTCGCGGCAAGATGCTGCGGGCCTTTTATTATACTGCGCTGCTTGAGAATGATGAATATTCTCCGATCCGCCCGCTGGTTGACTGGCTGCATTACAACGGCTTCACCATGGTGACGAAACCGGCAAAGGAATATACCGACAGTCAAGGCCGCCGCAAGGTCAAGGGCAACATGGATATCGAACTGACCGTCGATGCCATGGAGCTGGCGCCGCGTGTCGACCATGTTGTGCTGTTTTCGGGCGATGGCGACTTCCGCCCGCTGGTGGAAAGCCTGCAGCGTCAGGGTGTGCGTGTGTCTGTGGTTTCGACGATCCGCAGCCAGCCGCCGATGATTGCCGATGAACTGCGCCGCCAGGCCGACAATTTCATCGAGCTGGACGAGCTGCGGGATGTGATCGGCCGTTCGCCGCGCGAAGCCGCACCGGCAGAGCGCAGCTTTGAAGTTGCCAGCAGCGGAAAATAAGATGCGCGGGCCGGAGGAGATGGCTGGCCCGCTGACGTGACGGCGTGGTTCACCACAGAGGTTGCCGCCCTGCTGACGCTGTTCGGTGCGGCATTCGGTGCGGCGACCCTGTTGCCGTTTCAGTCCGAACTGGTGTTTGGCGCGATGCAGCTGCGCGATGTGGCGCCTGTCTGGCTGCTGGTGCTGGTCGCAAGCGTCGGCAATACCGCCGGGTCGGTGGTCAATTACATCATGGGGCGCGGCGTCGAGAGGTTTCGCGGCAAACGCTGGTTTCCGGTATCGGAACGCCAGCTGGACCGCGCCGGGCAATGGTACCGGCGCTGGGGGCTGTGGTCCCTGCTGCTGAGCTGGGCACCGTTCGGCGATGCGATCACGGTTGTTGCCGGGGTTCTGCGCACGCCGCTGTGGTCGTTTCTGGTGCTTGTCGCGCTGGCGAAGACCGGACGATATATCGCGCTGGCCTGGGCGATTGCCGCGGCGTCCGGCACAGCATAGGGCCGGGTGTCTCTCTCGCAGGGCGGTTGGTTCCTGAATCCTCTGCGGGATGTGCGACGCCGATTGCGCGGATTTTCCGAAACTTGAAACGGATCTTTTCTGACGCGCTTTTCTATCGGGCGCAAAAACTGATGCGCGTCATCTGGGGTTCGTCGCCAGACGCCTACAGGGTCCCGCTTTTCATCCGAAACACACTCATCGCTTTGCGCGGTGGCGGCACAGCCGAAAGGCGGGACGCTTCAGGGTCTGTTGGCCCAGGGCGACGTGGGGTCGGGCCGTGAGATATTGTCGTTCGAGGCCGGACCGGTCAGGCGTTCGATTTCCGAGACCGCTTCGTCAATGGTGGTCACAACGCTGTCGGGTGCGATGGCGGCCAGCAGATCGGTGTGAGTGACCGCGAACTGCCCGCTGACCAGAATGGGCAGGGTCGGGCGCACCATGCGCACCGCAAGGATCACCCGGGCCAAAGCGCTGGCGGTGGCGGCGCCACTACAGGACAGGCCCAGCAGACGGGCATCTGCCTTGCTGATCTTTTCGACAAGGGCGTCGTGATCCAGCCCGAGGAGCAGATTGACATCCCAGCCCCGGTCGCGCAGCAGATCGCGCGCCATGGTGACGCCAAGGGCATGGGTTTCGCCCGGAACGGCGGCCAGAAGGATAGGGGCGGCATGGGTGATGCGCGGCAGATCGGCCCGGTCGCGCAACGTGCGCATCAGCACGATGATGCGCGACACGCCGCGGGTCACGTCGACAAAGCTGAGCCGGTCTTCGTCCCACATCTCGCCCAGCTGCGCCGCGGCGCGGCCAAGATAATCGTGGTAGATGGACTCCAGCGTGACCCCCTGCCGGAGCAGGGCGATCACGACATCTTCTGCGGCTTCGAAATTCGGGCCGACAAGGGTGTCGCAGAGACCGGTAAGGGTCGCGGGGTCCGGTTCGGGTATCTCTGGTCTGGACTGAACCAGAGTGCTGCGCGCGGCTACGCGACGCAGGGCCTCCTGTGCCAGGGTGCGCATGTCTTCAACATGGATGTACTGGGTCCATGAATCGATCAGGTGTCTCTCGTCTTCCGCGTATGGCATCGCTGCGCTCCTCCCCGGTCGCTGATCCGATGACGATTCGTGCGGCGCTTAAGCGCTCTTGAATGCTACTGTAGGCAGAAAAAACTGTCAGGCAACTGTGACAGGGTCGTGGTTTACAGTTTTTATGACACTCTGGGGACTGGACCGGCGGGGAAGTAAGACTTAGGTCTGAGGCAAGCAGGAGAGTTGAGATGACGCAGCACCCTTTGACCCTATATCTGGCCGCGCCGCGCGGCTTCTGCGCGGGCGTGGACCGTGCGATCAAGATCGTCGAGATGGCGTTGGAGAAATGGGGCGCGCCGGTTTATGTCCGCCACGAAATCGTGCACAACAAGTTTGTGGTCGACGGGCTGCGCGACAAGGGCGCGGTGTTTGTCGAGGAGTTGGACGAGTGTCCGCCCGACCGCCCGGTGATCTTTTCCGCCCATGGTGTTCCCCGGGCCGTTCCGGCCGAGGCCGCGCGGCGCGAGATGGTCTATGTGGATGCCACCTGTCCGCTGGTCAGCAAGGTGCATATCGAGGCGGCGCGCCATGCCGAGAACGGTTTGCAGATGATCATGATCGGCCATGCGGGCCATCCCGAAACCATCGGCACCATGGGCCAGCTGCCCGTGGGTGATGTGCTGCTGGTCGAAACGGTCGCGGATGTGGCGACGGTCGAGGTGCGTGATCCTGACCGGCTGGCGTTTGTGACGCAAACCACCCTGTCGGTGGATGACACGGCGGGCATCGTGGCTGCGCTGAACGCGCGGTTCCCGGCCATTGTCGGCCCGCACAAGGAAGACATCTGTTATGCCACCACCAACCGGCAGGAGGCGGTCAAGGCGATGGCGCCCGACTGCGACGCCATGCTGGTGGTGGGGGCGCCGAATTCGTCGAATTCCCAGCGGCTGGTCGAGGTTGGGCGGCGTGCGGGCTGTGCCTATTCCCAGCTGGTGATGCGGGCGGCGGATATCGACTGGCGCGCGCTGGAGGGCATCCGGTCCATCGGGATAACGGCGGGCGCATCGGCCCCCGAAGTGCTGATCAACGAGGTGATCGACGCCTTTCGCGCCCGCTATGACGTGAGCGTGCAACTGGTCGAGACGGCGCAGGAAAACGTGGAATTCAAAGTGCCGCGCGTGCTGCGCGAACCGGCATGAACGCGGTGCCGCGTTCGGCGCTGATCCTTGGCCTTGCCGGGGTGATCCCGTTCCTCTGGGGCGCGCTGACGCTGATTTCGCCCGGGCTGGCCGATTTCGGGCAGGATGCCTTTGGCCCGCGGTTCATCGGCCCCTATGTGCAGCTGTCTTATGGCATCGTCATCCTTGCCTTCATGTCGGGCGTGCTCTGGGGATTTGCGACCAAGGCGACGGGGCCACGTGCGGCGACGGGCTATGGGCTGTCGGTGATTCCGGCGCTTTGGGCGTTTTTCATGGTGGGCGGCGGGCCGGTGTCGGCGGGAATGAACCTGATTTTCGGTTTCATCGGGCTGTTGCTGCTGGACTGGCAGTTCTGGCGCTGGGGGCTGGCGCCACAGTGGTGGATGCAGCTGCGGGTTTTGCTGACCTCGCTGGTGGTGATCAGTCTGGGCGTTGGCGTTTTTCTATAGGCCTCTGCGCGGGCTGAGAGGTCTTTTTGCGTATTTTTGAAGAGAAGAAGCGGGAAGATGCGGGAAGCGGCGGGCCGGCCCCCTGCTTCTTCTCTTTCTCAAATACGCAAAACACGACGGTGCAGCCCTTGACGAGGTGGGCGGAGAGGGCGAAACGGCTGCCATGACAAAAATATATGCTTATACCGATGGTGCCTGCAGCGGAAACCCCGGCCCCGGCGGCTGGGGGGTGCTGATGCGCGCGATGGATGGCGCCACGATCGTCAAGGAACGCGAGCTGTCGGGCGGTGAGGCGGACACGACCAACAACCGCATGGAACTGCTGGCGGCGATCAGCGCACTTGAGGCGCTCGCGCGCACGAGCGAGATCACCATCATCACCGACAGCGCCTATGTAAAGAACGGCGTCACCAGCTGGATTCACGGCTGGAAGCGCAACGGCTGGCAGACCTCGGCCAGAAAGCCGGTCAAGAATGTTGAGCTGTGGCAGCGTCTGGACGCCGCGCAGGCAGGTCATTCGGTGATCTGGAAATGGGTCAAGGGCCATGCCGGCCACCCCGAGAACGAACGCGCCGATGAGCTGGCCCGCGCCGGCATGGCGCCGTTCAAGGCGGGGGGGTGATATCCTGCCTGCGCCATTGCGCAGCCTGAATCCGGAGCCGGTGGCATGAGCCTTCTCAGTCTTCTGGATTATGCGTCGGTGCTGGTCTTTGCCCTGACCGGCGCGCTTGTGGCGAGCCGGGCGCAGCTGGACATCGTGGGGTTCTGTTTCTTTGCCTGCCTCACAGCGGTTGGCGGGGGCACGGTGCGCGACGTGCTGCTGGACCGCAATCCGGTGTTCTGGATGGCGGACCCGGCCTATCTGGGCGTGGCCAGCGGTGCGGCGTTGCTGGTGTTCTTCACCGCGCATCTGTTCGAGAGCCGCTACCGCGTGCTGGTCTGGCTGGATGCCTGCGCTTTGGCGGTGGCCGTGGCGGCGGGGTCCGGTGTGGCGCAGGCACTGGGGCAGTCGGCGCCTGTGGTGGTGGTCATGGGGATGATCACTGGCTGTCTGGGTGGTCTGATGCGGGATGTGGTGTCCAACGAGGTGCCGCTGGTGCTGAAGCAGGGCGAATTATACGTCACCTGCGCCTTTGCCGGGTCCTGCGCGACGGTTCTGGCGGCTTTGCTGGGGTTCGGGCCGGGGGAGTCGGCGCTGGCCTGTGGCGGGGTGGCCTTTGTGCTGCGGGCGGGGTCGATCCTGTTTGGTTGGTGTCTGCCGGTCTATCGCAGCCGCCCGCCGCGCTGAGGTCGCTCTGGAGGGGGCGGTTTGGGGGCGCTGCCCCCGTCCTGCGGACTCCCCCGTAATATTTAGGGACAGGTGAAACAGGGGGGTGGGTCGCTGTTTCACCGTCAGGTTTACTGCAGGTCGGCAAAGGCCTTTTGCAGGCGTTCGCCGGCTTCGACGATCTGGGCGCGGGACATGGCGAGGTTGAAGCGTTCAAAGCTTTCGCCGCCTGCGCCAAAGCTTGGGCCGGCGCTGGGGGCGATGCGGGCGGATTTGCGGATGCGGGTGTCGAATTCCTCAAAGCTCATGCCCGTGCCTGAGAAATCGACCCAGGCGAGGTAGGTGCCCTGCAACGGCAAGGAGCGCACGCCGGGGATGGCGTTGATGGCGGCGTCAAAGACGGCGCGGTTGCCGATCAGGTGGTCGATCTGTGCATCGACCCATGCGGCGCCATCGGGGCTGTAGGCGGCGGTGATCATCATCAGCGACAGGGCGGCGGGTTTGTAGTCAAGCACTGTCAGGCGTTTGTTCATCGCCGCGCGCAGTTTGGCATCGGGGATGATCATGTTGCCGGTTCGCTGACCTGCGATGTTGAAGGTCTTGGACGCGGCGGTGAGGATCACCATGCGATCCTGTGCCTCTGGCGCCGCGACATGCATCGGCACGAAGGTCTGGCCGGGATAGATCAGGTCGTGGTGAATTTCGTCCGAGATCAGCAGCAGGTCGTTGCGGGTGGCGAAATCGGCGACGGCGCGCAATTCATCCGCTGTCCAGACGCGGCCCGTGGGGTTCTGGGGCGAGCACCAGATCAGGATCTTTTCATCGCCTTTCAGGCGCGACTGGGCATCGTCGAGGTCAACCACATAGGTGTCGCCCTCGAGTTTCAGCGGGCATTCGGTGAGGCGGCGGCCTGCGCGTTCGGTTTTATGGCGGAATTCGTGATAGACGGGCGAGAAGACCACGACGCCATCGCCGGGGTTGCTCCAGACATCAAGCGACAGGGCGATGGCATTGCCGAGGCCCTGGGTGGTCAGGATCCAGTCGGTGTCGATCTGCCAGCTGTGGCGGGTCTGCATCCACCACTGAACGGCGTTGAGATAGTCGGGGAAAGTGTTGGTGTAGCCAAATATGCCATGATCTGCGGCGGCGCGCAGGGCGTCGAGCACACAGGGCGCGGTGGGATAATCGCTGTCGGCGGTCCACATGGCGAGGCCGTCGTCAGGGGAGACGCCGTAGAGTTTCTCCATGCTGTCCCATTTGCTGCAATGGGAGCCGCGGCGGTCGATGTTCTGGTCAAAGTTGAAGGTCATGGGCGATCGTGTCCTTGGCTGTGTTTGCCGGGACGCTAACGCATGGAGCGGTGGCTGCAAGGGTGGGGCAGTCGCCGGGTCATGGATATTGCGTGCGGGGCGGTGTTGTCCTACATGCAGGCGCATGAAACGTCATATCATCCTGCACCCCGACCCAAGGCTCAAGAAAGTGGCCACCCCCGTGGCGGATCTGAGCGATTCCCTGCGCGCGCTGGCTGCGGACATGCTTGAGACCATGTATGACGCGCCGGGCATCGGCCTTGCCGCGCCGCAGATCGGTGTGATGCAGCGGCTGATTGTGCTGGACTGCGTCAAGGGTGAGCATGCAAAGCCGCGCCCGCTGGTGATGTTCAACCCCGAGGTGCTGGCCGTGTCGGAGGATCGCAGCATCTATGAAGAGGGCTGTCTGTCCATCCCCGAGCAGTTTGCGGATGTGGAGCGCCCCGCCGAGGTGCGCGTGGGCTGGCTGGATCAGAATGGCGTGCCGCAGGAAGAAGAGTTTTCCGGGTTGTGGGCCACCTGCGTGCAGCACGAGATCGACCATCTGGAGGGCAAGCTGTTCATCGACTACCTCAAGCCGCTGCGCCGTCAGATGATCACGCGCAAGATGATGAAAATGAAACGGGATATGGCACGCGAATGAGTGTTCTGGAAATTTTGCGCTGGCCCGACCCGAAACTGTCGGTGGTCTGTGATCCGGTTGCGGATGTGACTTCGGTGCGCGGTCTGGTCGGCGATATGTTCGACACGATGTATGACGCGCCCGGGCGCGGGTTGGCCGCGCCGCAGGTCGGTGTTTTGCTGCGGGTGTTCGTGATGGATGTGAACTGGAAAACCGGAGAGAAGACGCCGGTTGTCTGCATCAATCCGCGGATTGTTGCGGCGTCGGATGTGCTGAAGACCGGCGATGAGGGCTGTCTGTCGATCACCGGTGTGTCGGCGAGCGTGACGCGGCCCGAGGCGGTGACGCTGGAATACATTGACCTTGAGGGGGTGTTGCAGGTGGATGCGCTGGACGGTGCGGCGGCGAAATGTGCGCAGCACGAGCTGGACCATCTGGATGGGCTCGTGACCTTTGACCGGCTGGAACCTGCGGTGCGGGCTGAGTTGATTGCTCAGTTTGAGGCGGCATGACGGCGCGGCGGTGCATTCCCTGGCCCGACAGGCGGCTGCGGGCGGTCGCCCAGCCGGTCGAGGAGATCACCGACGAGATCCGGGCGATCTGGTCGGATATGATCGACACGATGGAGGCGATGCCTGGCGTGGGTCTGGCGGCACCGCAGATCGGTGTGCTGCTGCGTCTGGCTGTTGTGGATGCCTCTGAAGGGCGCGGTCAGGCGGTGCGGATGGCCAATCCCGAAGTGCTGCACGCCAGTGTGGAACTGCGCGCCCATGAAGAGGGCAGCCCCAACCTGCCCGGCGTCTGGGCCGAGGTGAAGCGGCCACGTGCGGTGACGGTGCGGTTTGTGAATGATCAGGCTGTGGTCGAGGAGCGGGATTTCATCGGGCTCTGGGCGACATCGGTGCAGCATCAGATCGACCATCTGCAGGGGCGGATGTATTTTGACCACCTGAGCAAGGTGAAGCGGGATATGCTGATCAAGCGGGCGCGCAAGGCGGGATAGCTGTGCGGCAAGCCCCCGTTGGGGGCTGCGAGAGACGCTGTCTCGCGCTCTCTGGGATATTTGTGGACAGATGAAGACGGGGGTTTTTGCCTTTGTCTGGAAGGGGAGAAGCGGCATGCGGATCGTGTTCATGGGGACGCCGGAGTTTTCCGTGCCGGTGCTGGAGGCGCTGGTCGGGGCAGGGCATGAGATTGCTGCCGTTTACTGCCAGCCGCCACGGCCGGCGGGGCGGGGCAAGAAGGACCGCCCGTCGCCGGTGCAGGCCCGGGCCGAGGCGCTGGGGTTGGAGGTGCGCCATCCCGTGTCGCTGAAAGGTTCCGGGGCGCAGGCAGAGTTTGCCGCGCTGAGGGCGGATGTGGCCGTGGTTGTGGCCTATGGGCTGATCCTGCCGGTGGCCGTGCTGGACGCGCCGCGATTCGGGTGTCTGAACATTCATGCGTCATTGCTGCCGCGCTGGCGGGGGGCGGCGCCGATCCACCGGGCGATTCTGGCCGGGGATGCGCAGACCGGCATCTGCATCATGCAGATGGAGGCGGGGCTGGACACCGGGCCGGTTCTGCTGCGTGCTGCCGTTGATATTGGCGCTGAGGAGACGACGGGCGCGCTGCATGACCGTCTGTCTGCGCTGGGTGCCGGGATGAGTGTTCAGGCGCTGGAGCGGCTGGCAGAGCTGCGGGCCGAGGTGCAGCCCGAGACCGGCGTGAGCTATGCCGCGAAGATCGACAAGAGCGAGGCGGCGGTGGATTGGAGCGGTTCGGCGGTCGAAATCGACCGGCAGATCCGCGGACTGTCGCCCTTTCCCGGCGCCTGGACCCTGGTCGCGGGTGAGCGGGTGAAGCTGCTGGGCGCGCGGCTGGCCGAGGGGCAGGGCGCGCCGGGGGTGGTTCTGGACGAGGCGCTGACCGTCGCCTGCGGGCAGGGCGCAGTGCAGGTGACACGGGCGCAGCGGGCCGGGCGCGGGGCGCAGGAGACCGGGGTGTTTCTGCGCGGCATGGCATTGCCTGCGGGCACGCGGCTGGGCTGAGCCCGCTGTCTGTGCATTCCTGTGGGGGGGCCTGCGCGCGCGGCCCCGATTGTTCTTTTTCCGCACGACCTTATGTCTGTTCAAAGCAATGAGGAGAATGGACATGGGCCTTTTGGTCGACGGAAAATGGCAGGATCAGTGGTACGACACCAAGGAAACCGGCGGAAAATTCGTGCGCTCGACCGCGGGTTTTCGCAACTGGATCACGGCGGATGGCAGTGCCGGTCCGTCGGGTGAGGGCGGATTTGCGGCCGAATCCGGGCGCTACCACCTTTATGTCAGTTATGCCTGCCCATGGGCGCACCGGGCGCTGATCTTTCGCAGCCTCAAGGGGTTGCAGGATCACATCGGGGTTTCGGTGGTGCATCCGGACATGCTGGGCGATGGCTGGACCTTTGCTGCGGATTTTGACGGGGCGACGGGGGACACGCTGTATGGTCTGCAGTTTGCGCGCGACATCTACCTGCGCGCAGATCCCAAGGTTTCAGGCCGGGTGACGGTGCCGATCCTCTGGGACAAACAGCGTGAGACCATCGTGTCAAACGAAAGTTCCGAAATCATCCGGATGCTGAATTCTGCGTTTGACGGGATCACCGGAAATCACGATGATTATTGGCCCGAGGCGCTTCATGCGGCAATCGAGCCGGTGAATGCGCGGATTTACGACACGCTGAACAACGGTGTCTACAAGGCGGGTTTTGCCACATCGCAAGAGGCCTATGACGAGGCGGTGCATCCGCTGTTTGATACGCTGGACTGGATCGAAGAGCGGCTTGCGGGCAAGCGATACCTGATGGGCGAGACGATCACCGAGGCGGACTGGCGGCTGTTCACCACGATCATCCGGTTCGACAAGGTCTATCACGGCCATTTCAAATGCAACCGGCGGCGGATCGTGGACTATCCCAACCTCTGGGGCTGGACGCGGGAGTTGTATCAATGGCCGGGTGTCGCGGAGACGGTGAATTTTGACCATATCGTGCGGCATTACCACTACAGCCACGACACGATAAATCCCAATCGGATCATTCCAATCGGTCCGGACCTTGACCTGCTGGCGCCGCATGGGCGCGATGCAGCACACGGGTGAGTGGCGCGCCTTGAAGCCTGTTGCGTTCGATGGAACGCAGCGGGCTTTAGCTTCTGAGAGCGTAATGCTGGGCTATGGCCGTGAGATCTTCGGGCTCTGTTGCGCTGGGCACAAAGGCGCAGGCATTGGAACAAAGCTGAAAGATCGACCCGTCCGAGAAGAACGTGGTGTTGGTGACAAAGATCACCCGGCAGTCCGGCTGGCGGAAGCCAGCGAAATCCGCGACCGCCAGGGCATTGCCCTTTTCCAGAACCAGATCGAGGATGATGACGTCGATCGGTTGGGTCTGAAGCAGATCTACCGCTGCATCGCCATCGGACATGAGGATCGTCGGCAATCCCGCGCGCTCAAGGTGGCGTTGCCAAAGCACGCCGAGATCCTTGCTGCTTTCGACGATCAGAACAGTCAAAACTAGAACTCCGCTGCGGGTGCACTGCCGTTTGGTCAAAGCACTGTTTACCATCATGCCGGCCAAATTGAGACATTTTTATGTGTCAGTGCGTCCACGTATCAGCGTCGTTTTGCCGATCAGGCTGATGCGATTCGTGGCAGGGTCGATCGGTTGTACCGCGTATTTCACATGTTAAGGTGCATGCGACCATCCAGAAACATTCAAGAGGGGACTGAATGAAAGCGCTGGCAGTATCGATTGTGACGTGTGTCACCCTGTCTGCGTCGCAGGCATTTGCCCAATGTGGTGGCGATTTTCGCAGTTTTGTGGACGGGCTGCGGGCCGAGGCGATCGCGCGGGGGCATGATTCGTCCAGCGTGCAGAGTTTTCTTGCGCCGGTGCAGCAGGATCCGGCGGTTCTGCGGGCCGACCGGTCGCAGGGGATATTTCAATCCGGGTTCATCGAGTTTTCCCGCAAGCTGATCAGCCAGAACAGAATCGAGCGCGGCCGCGCCATGGCGCAGAAATACGATGCGGTGTTCGACCGGATCGCGCGGGACTATGGCATCTCGCGCGGTGTGTTGCTGGCCTTCTGGGCGTTCGAGACGGATTATGGCGCCTTTCAGGGGGATTTCAATACGCTGAACGCCCTTGTCACGCTGGCGCATGACTGCCGCAGGCCAGAGCTGTTTCGCCCGCAGATCTTTGCCGCACTTGAGTTGTTCGAGCGCGGCGATTTCGACCCGGCGCGCACGACGGGCGCCTGGGCGGGAGAGATCGGGATGGTGCAGATGTTGCCCGAAGATATCCTGAACAATGGGGTCGATGGTGACGGCGATGGGCATGTGACGCTCAAATCCTCGGCTCCGGATGCGCTGATGTCGGGAGCGCGGATGCTGTCGGGGTTGGGTTGGCGCGCGAATGAGCCCTGGTTGCAGCAGGTCGTGCTGCCCGAGGGACTGGATCTCTACCTGACCGGGCTTGAGACCGAGAAGACCGTCGAGGAGTGGGAATCGCTGGGCGTACGGGCGCGCAGCGGGTCCCTGACGCAGGGCTTGCGGGCCTCACTCCTCCTGCCGCAGGGCAAGGGTGGTCCGGCCTTTATCGCCTATCCGAATTTCCGGGTGTATTTCGAGTGGAATCAAAGCTTTACCTATGTTCTGACGGCAGCCTATTTCGCCAACCGGCTGGAGGGTGGTCAGATCTATGATGCTGGTTCCCCCGAGCCGGGGCTGAACGGAGAGCAGATGCAGCAGCTGCAGCGCAAGCTGTCGGCGCGCGGATATGATGTGGGTGAGATTGACGGCATTCTGGGGGCCGGGACACGATCGGCGGTGCGCGATGTGCAGCGCCAGTTGGGAATGCCTGCAGATGCCTGGCCGACGGTCACGCTGCTTCAGAGGTTGTGATCGCAAGGCCCCGGGCGGGCCTGCGTTTTGTGTGACCCGCGTTCGGGGCCATGGCCCTCAGATGTGATGGTTACTGGGCATAGCCATTGAGCAGGGACAGCACAATGCTGGCACTGGAGGAAAGGCTGTTGTTTGCCTGCTGATCCCCTGTCAGCAGGAACCGGCGCCTGAGCTGATCCAGCTTTTCGGGATTGGTAAAGTCCGAGACTTTTTCAACGCCGAAATACTGCGATGAGCGTTTCTTGAATTCGCTCAGCTGCCGGTCGATGTCCAGAGTGCCAAAGCTGGATGGCAGGTTGAAGGCGGTTTCAAACACCGTGCGCAGTGGTTTGGAGGCCATGACACCAAACCATTGGGCATCTGTTGATTTGGTGCGTGTGGTCAGATCGGACAGATCGCGTTCCAGCGACAGAGCGATGCGCATGTTGGCATCACTTTCGCCGATCTGCTTTTCGAACTGCCGGTCCAGATAGTTTCTGGTGATAGTGTCGGCAAAGCCGCTGGGATACGTCCGCTCGGACGAGGTTGCCTGGACGTTGATGGCGTCGGCAAAGGCCTTGTAGCGTTTGTCCGGATAGACATTCAGCAGCGAGTTGGGATCGGAGCGGTCGGAGTCCAGTATCCGGGTCGCCAGGTCGATCTTTCCGACGCCTTGCGGAAGGTCGAAGAAGTTCATGACCGTCAGCGTCAGGCTTACATTGTTGAAAAGATCACTGGATTTTTCAAATCCGGTGCTGCGCGTTTCCATAGCCTCGACCAGTTTGACCGCCGCGCTTTTTTCCAGAGTGACCTCACCCGTCAGGGCATCGGTTGTTTCCCTGTCTGGGTCACCAAAGGCGAAGGCCTTGGACAGGGCGAGAAAGCGCGGATCCTCCTGCGTGGCGGCAAAGGAGTTTTCATCATAGGGATTGGATTCCAGAACGTTTTTCAGGAAATCCGTCTTGTATAAAATGTTGTTGTCATTTTCCAAGCCAAAGATCGCGAGGGTGGCATTCTGGAATTTGGTGTCGCTCAGAAGCTTGTCCGGCGAGGTGAAATAGAGCACCTCATCGCTAAAATCCTTGGCATAGTCGATCAGGTTGTCCTTGGCCTGGACCTTGCCCTGAAAATCAAAGGTTTTTGCCAGATCCACATAGCGTTTGTCCGAGAGCCGGTTGGCAAAGGAACTCTTGTCTGTCAGATCCGAGGTCAGAACCTTCTGCAGGAAGAATGTATTGCCACTGTCCGCTTCGAGGCCAAAGCTTTTGAGGGTGGCGCGCAGCAGGCCGGGGTCTGACAGCAGATCCGCAGGTTCCTGAACTTTGGCAAGCTTTGCGGCGACGGCGTCCTTGTCTGTGGTCGAGTCGATCTTGGGCCCGCTTGTTCCCTTGAAATTGAAGGCCTGCGCCAGCGCGAGGTAGCTTTTGTCGGCCAGCCGGTTCGCCAAGGATTTCGCATCGGACAGATCAGAATCAAGCACCTGCCGGATGAATTCGCGGTTGTTGAGATCATCGTCAAGGCCGAAGGCACCAAGCGCGACCTTCAGCAGGTTGCGGTTGTCCAGAAGCTGTTCGGAGGTCTGCACCGACTGGATCTGTTCCTTGAACGCGGTGGTTTCGCGCGCGACCAAGGGCGATTTTTCGAACGTGATCTGCTGTTTTTCGCGGGTGCGATTCAGAAATTCCCAGCCGCTGAGGCCGCTGCCGCTTACGAAGGGAGAATAGCTCATGATACGTCGGCCTCCATAAAGACATACCGCACGCGGCCTGGCACCTTTTGCCTAGCCGCGAGAAATATCCCGGTCACGCGGAACAGATACGGTGTCTATGAGGAGTGATAGCGGCAGTTTATGAACAAAAGCTTGCCAGATCCCGAACGGGCCGGGGCATGTAGGGCGGATTTTAGAGCATTCTGTCAGAAATTGAGGTCAGCAGGGTGCCCGCAGGCAGCATGCTTCAGGCGACCAGCTTTTCGGCGCGCTTGAGGTCGACCGAAACCAGCTGGCTGACGCCCTGTTCCTGCATGGTGACGCCGAAGAGGCGGTCCATCCTGCTCATTGTCACGGCGTGGTGAGTGATGATCAGGAACCGCGTGTTGGTGCGGCGGCACATTTCGTCCAGCAGATCGCAGAAGCGGGTGACGTTGGCGTCATCCAGCGGGGCATCCACCTCGTCCAGCACGCAGATTGGGGCGGGGTTGGCGAGGAAGACCGCAAAGATCAGCGCCATGGCGGTCAAGGTCTGTTCGCCGCCCGACAGCAGGCTGAGGGTCGAGAGCTTCTTGCCGGGCGGCTGGCAGAGGATTTCAAGACCGGCTTCCAGCGGGTCGTCGGATTCAACCATGACCAGATTGGCCTCGCCCCCATTGAAGAGGTGTGTGAACAGCATGCCAAAGTTGGAATTCACCTGTTCAAAGGCGGTCAGCAGACGTTCGCGCCCCTCGCGGTTGAGGCTGGCAATGCCGGTCCGCAGGGTCTTGATCGCCTCTTCGAGGTCGGTTTTTTCACTGACCAGCGTGTCATGTTCTTCCTGCACTTCGCGGGCGTCTTCCTCGGCGCGCAGATTGACGGCGCCAAGCGCGTCACGCTGGCGTTTCAGGGCGTTGACCTGCGCCTCGATCGTGTCGGAAGGGGCGATGTCCTCGGGGTTGGTGTCCAGCATCGCCAGCAGCTTTTGCGGCGTGGTTTCCAGATCGTCGGCGATGCGCAGGGTGGCCTGGGCCACGGTGTCTATGGCGGCTTCGGTGCGGGCCTGTGCAGCGGCGCGGCCTTCGCGGGCATCAGAGGCAGCGCGTTCTGTGTCGCGTTCGGCGGTGATCGCATCGCGCAGGGCGGTTTCGGCGGCGGAGAGCGCGCTGGTGGCGCTGGCACGGCGGGCCTCGGCGTCGCTGATCGCGTCGTTCAGCTCTTCGCGCTTTTCGGCCAGCTCTTCGGGGACGGCGGAGGCCTCTTCCAGTTCCTCTTCGGCGGCGGCACGGCGGTCCAGCAATTCGCCGCTGCGGGTCTTTGCTGTTTCGAGACGGTTGCGCCAGCCGGACAGGTCCTTGCTGACCTGCTGGATGCGGGCCTTGCGGGCATCGCCGTCGCGCCGCAGTTCGTCATGGGCAGAGCGGCGCGCCATCATGGTTATGCGCGCGGCTTCGACGGTCATCTTGATATCTTCTACTTCGGCCCGGGCAGAGCCGAGATCGGGCAGTTCGGCAATGGCGCGCTCTGCCTCTGAGACCTGCTGGCGGGCCTGTGTCGCCTCATCCTCGTGACGCGAGACGGCAAGGCCGAGGCTTTCGAGTTTGCTCATCGCGACGCTGCGGTCAGCTTCGGCACGCGAGACGGTGCGGGTGGCCTGCGTGAGGTCAGCATCGGCCTGGCGGCGCGCCTCGCGGGCGGCCTTGTCGGCGCGGGTGAGATCGGCAAGCCGGGCGGTCAACGCCTCATGTGCGCCGCGCGCTGCTTCCATCCGGGCGGTGGCGCGGGTGGTTTCCTGCTTCAGCGCGTCCAGCCGGTTGATCTGTTCCAGACGCAGGGCGGCGGCCGAGGGCGCATCTTCTGCCCCGGCGCGGTAGCCGTCCCAGCGCCAGAGATCGCCCTGGAGGCTGACAAGACGCTGGCCGGGTTTCAGCAGCGGTTGCAGGCGGGGGCCGTCGGCGGCGTCGATCAGGCCGATCTGGCTCATCCGGCGGTTCAGCACCTCGGGGACCGAGACGTGGCTGGCAAGCACACTGGCCCCATCGGGCAGAGGTTGAGAGGCGTCATAGGCCGGCAGGATTGCCCAGCCAGAGGGGCCGTCGGCGCCGATCTGCGGCGCGCGCAGGTCATCGGCCAGAGCGGCGCCAAGTGCCTTTTCATAGCCCTGCGCCACCTGAAGCTGATCAAGGATCTGGCCGCCTTCGGCGGTGTCGCGGTCCAGCAGGCGGGACAGGGCGGACACCTCGGCGCGCAGGGCGTTGGCTTCGCCTTCGGCTTCGGAGCGTTCGGCGCGGGCGTCGGCCTCTTCCGCCTGGGTGTCGGCGCGGGCGGTTTCCGCCTCGGCCAGCAGGGTTTCGGAGTCTGTCGCGCGGTCGCGGGCGGTCTGGGCGCAGGTTTCGGCCTCGGCCATGGTCGTGTCGGCATTGACCAGAACATCCTGCGCCTGCGTGGCGGCGGCACTGGCGCGGGCGGCTTCATCCTCGCTGCGCTGGAGGGTCTTGCGGCTGTCGCCCAGCAGGCGGTGGGCCGAGTGATGGCGGGCCGAAAGACGGGCCACATCCTCGGTCAGGCGGGTCAGGTCGTCTTCGCGTTCCTGCAACACGCCTGCGGCTTCGGAGGCGGCTTCGGCGCTCTCGGAGAGTTTTTCGTCGTGGCCTTCGGCGTCCCGGGTCAGGTCGTGGGTTTCCTGTTCCAGCCGCTCGATGGTGTCGATCGCGTCCTGATTGAGGCCGCTCTCACGCTCCATGTCATTGCTCATCTGGTCGATGCGACGACGCAGGGTGGCGATGGTGTCGATGGCGCGCTTTTCCTGATCGGACAGCGTGTCGCGCTGCACCGTCAGACGCTGCAGGATGGCCGAGGCGATGGCCTCTTCCTCGCGCAGGGGCGGCAGGGCCTCTTCATATCGAGCGCGCAGCTTGCCTGCATCGCGCGCGGCGGTTTCGATGCGCGCGGCCTCGGTCGTGATACTGCGCAGCACCTGTTCGGCGCGCAGGCGGGCCTCATCCGCCTCGCGCCAGCGGCGGTAGAGCAGCTGGCCTTCGGCGCGGCGCAGATCAGCGCCGATGGCGCGGTAGCGGGCGGCCTGCTTTGCCTGCCGGGCCAGTGTGGTCAGCTGTGCGGCAAGCTGTTCGACCACGTCATCTACGCGCAGCAGGTTCGCTTCGGTGTTGTTGAGCTTCAGCTCGGCCTCGTGACGGCGCTGATAAAGGCCGGAAATGCCGGCGGCCTCTTCGAGGATGCGGCGGCGGGCCTTGGGTTTGGCGCTGATCAGTTCGGAAATCTGGCCCTGACGCACCAGTGCGGGGGAATGCGAGCCGGTGGACGCATCCGCGAACAGCATCTGCACGTCGCGGGCGCGGGTTTCCTTGCCATTGGCCTTGTAGGCCGAACCGACATCGCGGGTGATGCGGCGCACGACTTCGAGTTGATCGAGATCGTTGAACCCTGCAGGGGCCAGACGTTCGGAATTGTCGATGGTCAGGCAGACCTCGGCAAAGTTCTTGGCGTTGCGGGAAGCGGCACCGGCAAAGATCACATCCTCCATCCCGCCGCCACGCATGGCGGTGGGGCGATTTTCGCCCATGACCCAGCGCAAGGCCTCCAGCAGGTTCGACTTGCCACAGCCGTTCGGCCCGACAACGCCTGTCAGCCCTTCGGCAATGATCAGGTCGGTCGGGTCCACGAAGCTTTTGAAGCCGTTCAATCGAAGCTTGGAGAACTGCAAAGGGGTTCGGTGCCTTGTGATTCAGAGTCTGACGCACATTGTGCGGTTTCAGGGCGAGCAGTGTCAACGAGATTGCGCCGTATCTGGTTGGCTTGAGGGGGCTTATCTACAAAATATTGCGCGGTTTCCAGCTTGCCGTGGCCCGCGGAATTTGCAGGATGCCGCCATGCGCTGAACAGGAGAGCCCGATGCCCGTCACAATAGATGCCGTTTCCGCCCGAGATCCGCGGGCTGTTGCCCTGCTGGAGCAGAGTCACGCACTGATGCGTGCGCTGTTTGCGCCCGAAGACAACCACTTTCTGGAGATTGATGCGCTGTGCATGCCGGGCATCAGCTTTTATCTGGCCACAGATGGCGGGCGCGGGCTGGGTTGTGTGGCGCTGCGGCGCATGGATGGGGATGGCGAGGTGAAATCGTTTTTTGTCGATCCCGATGCGCGGGGGCTGGGTGTGGGGCGGGCGCTGCTTGCGCATCTTGAAGGGGTGGCGCGGGCCGAAGGTCTGGGTTGGCTGCGGCTGGAAACGGGTCCAAGTCTGGACGCGGCGGCGCGGCTTTACCAGTCTCAGGGGTTTGTGCCCCGTGGGCCGTTCGCAGATTATAAAGAGTCCCCGGCGAGCCTGTTTTTTGAAAAGCCGGTGAGTCAGTTCGCATAACAGTCAAGCTGCAGATCGCGGATGGTGCGGGCTGGTGCGGCATAGGTGTCGAAAACATCGCAGCTGAACCGTGCGCTGCGTCTGGGCTTCGGCGGTGGAGGTGAGCCGTTGCAGGACAGGCCGATGACCATCATGGCGGCGTCGCCCCGGATCCAGTGCGGGATGCAGCCGGTCAGATCATGTGCGGCGAGGCCGGCCTTCTGCGCGACGGTTTCGAACCTTGGGAAAGCCTCTGGGCTGGTGCGGATCACCTCGACCAATGTGCCGTTGACGCGCAGCAGGAACCGGCTGCCGTCCACCTCTTGCCGCACCGGGGCAATGCCGCGAAAACCTGGACCGGCGGTGTTGCACGCCACGATTGTCAGAAGGGGCAGGATCAGGAGACACCTCATCCTGCCAGTTTGACCGGATCTTGGTTAATAAAGATTTAGGCGTCCGCGATGTGATCCTGCCATTTTGTTGCCAGCGCCCGAAGGCCGCGCGCCAGAAACACCACATCCGCGCCGACCGCCACAAATTGCGCTCCGTTTTCAAAGTGCTGCGCAAGCGCTTTGTCATCAAAGTCGATGATCCCGGCGGCCTTGTCCGATGCAGCGATGCGGCGCAGAGTTTCGGCCACCACGGCCTGCATTTCGGGGGCATTGGGGTTGGTTGTGTGGCCCATGTCGGCGGCCAGATCGGCAGGGCCGACAAAGACCGCATCGACGCCATCGACCTCGAGTATCTCGTCCAGCGCGTCCAGACCGGCGCGGGTTTCGACCTGCACGATCAGGCACATCTGGTCGTTTGCAGTGGCGGCATAATCGGCAACCGTGCCGAAATGTGACGCGCGGCCAAGCACATAGCCCATGCCGCGGATGCCTTCTGGCGGATAGCGCATGGCACGGACCAGCGCGCGCGCCTCTTCGGCCGAATTGACCATTGGGATCAGCAGGGATTGGGCACCGGCATCCAGCACCTGCTTGATCAGCCAGGGTTCGCCCATGGGCAGGCGGACGATGGGCGAGGTATGTGCATCGAGCACCTGAAGCTGGCGGGCAATAGAGGCCAGATCGTTTGGCGCGTGCTCTGCGTCGATCAGCACCCAGTCGAACCCGGCGCGGGCGGTCGCCTCGGCTGCATAGGGGTCGCAGAGCCCCATCCAGCAGCCGATGCTGCGTTCGCCTTTGGCAAGGGAAGCTTTGAAACGGTTCAATGGGGCGGCCATGCGGGCTCCTGTGGTGATGCAGCTTTTGATATTGCTGCGGGACCCTAGACCGCATTTTCGCGCAAACCAAGCCAGTCCTGAAGGGGTTGGCGGAGGGGAATTTCTGCGGCCTGGTGAAGAGATAAAGCCGATCTGCGCAGGCGGGCCCTTGACCTGTCGGGCCGTCAAATTAGGTGCAACTCAACTTTAAATGACAGTTCCGCGCAGATGACCCAATCTTTTGACTTTAATTTCTCGCTTTTCCTGCCGTACCTGTTGGATCAGGCGGCGGAGGCATCTGTGCTGCGGTTTCAAAGCCTGCACCGGGACCGGTACGGGTTGATGCAGACGGACTGGCAGGTGCTGTTCCAGTTGGGGCTGCAGACCCGCCTGACCGCGCAGGAGATCAGCGCCCGCGCGGGTATTCACAAGACCAAGGTCAGCCGCGCGGTGCAGCGGCTGGAAAGCCGCGATTTTCTGCGGCGGGGGCTTGATCGGGCGGACCGGCGGCGGGCGCCGCTGGAACTGACCGCTGAGGGGCTTAATGCCTATGCGGAACTGCACAGCGCGGCGAGCGACTATGAGACCGCGCTGGCGCGGCAGCTGGGGGATGAGGAGCTGGAGACCCTGCGGCGCAGCCTGCTGCGGCTTGCCGGACAAGAGCGCAGCGCGGTCAGAAGCTGATGGAAACTTCTGGCAAATTCAACGCCTTGATCAGCTCGCGCAGTTCTTGCCGCGCGGCGACGTTTGAGATGTTGAGCTGCTTCACGCCGACATCCTTGAGATCGAGGAGGGTGAGGCCGCGGGGGAAGAGTTCGCGGAACACCACGCGTTCGCTGAATCCGGGGGCGATGCGGAAACCGATGCGTTTGGCCAGACGCTCCAGCGCCTTTTCCATCTTCATCTTGTTGACCATATTCTGCGCCCCAAGCCGGTTGCGCAGCACGATCCAGTCGATGGGTTTCAGCCGGGCCTGAGAGCGCAACTGTCTGGCATTCCACACCATTTCTGAATAGACCGACGGCCCTTCGACCTTTTCCCCGCTGGCATCCACATGGGCGAGGAGGTCAAAATCCACGAAGCTGTCGTTGAGGGGGGTGACCAGGGTATCGGCCAGGGAATGGGCGATCTGCGACAGGCGGGTGTGTGACCCTGGGCAGTCTATCAGTATGAAATCGTTCAGTTTTTCGAGGTGAGCAACAGCGGCGCGCAGGCGGTGGTCGGCGAGGTTTTCGTCCGGCGGCACGGTATCGGGATCGACCTCGGGCAGGGGCAGGAAGGTCGGGCTGGGCAGGTCGAGGCCGGAAGATGTGAGGAATTTCAAGCGGTTGTCGGCGTATCGGCCCAGCGTTTGCTGGCGCATATCGAGGTCAAGAGTGCCTATTCGGTGGCCCATTCTGGCGAGGGCGGTGGAGATGTGCATCGAAACGGTGGACTTTCCCGCACCGCCCTTTTCGTTCCCGACAACGATGATATGTGCCACTGAAATACCCTTGATCCTGCCCACATGTTCGGCTGCGGGACGTTGACCCTACCGTATCTTGGGCATCCCCCTGTGAAAAGCCGCAGCGGGCCAAGGCCCTGCCATTGTGTCCTGCCTGCCGCAGACGCCGGGCTGGAGGGCATATGGAAGCCGTATGGTTTTCGTATGGCTGGCGATTTCGTGGACGGATAGAGGCCGTGCCCACGGGTCGCCTCGGAGGAGTGGGAATTCGGGGGGCTAGATGTTGTGCGGGGAGCAACCTTGGCCCAGAGGGCTTGGTTTATCGGAGGGGAACGATCCGAGAATGCCCTTCAGCGGACAGCCAAGAGCAACATTGCAGCCTTGCTGAACCCGCAACGCTCATCAGGGGGATTTTCCGTCCTCTGGAACAGGGGAGGTGCAGCAAAGGCGTGGCCTGCATCGCGAAGGCTGTGAAGGCCACATTTGAAGGGCATGACAGGTCTCAGGAAGCACGTTTTGCGCCAATAACCTGCGCTTGGACCTGATTGTCATTTGTAGCAAAAGAGTTTCTGTTTTCGTAGGTATTCTCGGTCTTGAAGGAGAAGACATATTTGGACAGCTTCTCGGCATCGTTTGCAAGCAACTGGCTGGCCGCTGTGGATTCTTCGACCATAGCAGCATTCTGTTGCGTCATGGAATCGAGCTGCGACACGCCCGCGTTGATCTCTCCCAGGGCGGTTGATTGTTCCGTTGCAGCGCTTGCGATGCCCGAGATATGGGAATGGATCGCCGAAATGCCGGTGATGATCAGATCAAGCTCTTCGCCGGCACGGGTGACAAGTCCGACCCCGTGCGAAACATGCACAGAGCTGTCATTGATCAGGCCCCTGATCTCTGATGCGGACTCGGCTGACCGCACGGCCAGTGTGCGCACTTCGGAGGCAACCACCGCAAAGCCGCGCCCGGCATCCCCCGCGCGCGCGGCCTCAACCCCCGCGTTGAGGGCAAGCAGATTTGTCTGAAAGGCGATGTCGTCGATAATCTTGATCACATGAGAGATTCGGTCCGAGGATTTTTTGATTTCGGCCATCGCGCCGATGGCATCCCCGACCACTTTGCCACCGTTGCGTGCTGTTGCAATGGCCTCGTTGGCGGACTTTTCAACTTCATTCGCGCTTTTCGCCGAGGCCTTTACAGTGCCTGTCAGTTCCTCGACGGCGGCTGCCGTCTCCTCAAGCGTCGCCGCCTGAGTTTCTGTTCTGTGGGCAAGATCAGTGGATGCCTGACCCACTTCGTTTGCAGTGAGCTTTACTGTCTCCGCCACGGACTTCACTTCGGAAACGACAGAGGCGAGATGCTCAAGTGCCTGATTAAATGCCTCCCCAACCAGTTTGAGGTCGGGCACTTCGCTTAATTGGATACGGTAGGCCAGATTGCCGTCCCGCAGCTGATCCAGTGCCTTTGCTATATCCTGTATTCCCTCTCTGCGTTGAGTGACGTTTGTCGCGATCTTGATGACCGATTCGACATTCTCGTTTTTATCGAGACAGGGGGCATAGGTTGCCTGAATCCAGACGACCGACCCGTCTTTGGTAACCCTTGGGAACTGGCTGGAAAAGGATTTTCCCGCAGAGAGGTCACGCCACATGTCCTCATATTCTTTTGACTGGGAAAACCTCTTGTAGACGAACATGGAATGATGCTTTCCCACGATCTCATCAAGGGAATATCCAAGAGCCTCCAGAAAATTCTTGTTCGCGGTTCGGATTGTGCCGTCCAGCTCGAACTGGATCGTGGCCTGATATCTGTCGATGACACCCATGTAGTCTTCGGCCAGCGAAGAGAAGGCTTGACCGCTTTTGGTCTTTTTAAAATTGAACAGATTCTTGATATTGAACACAGACTCAGCCCCTTTAGGCACATCCAACACTTCATGTGATAGCCAACGAAAGTGGTTGAAATATTAAGAGTCGCCCGCTGATCAGGTGCGTGATGCGCGAGGATCCATTGACGCAGGCGGGCCGATGGGCTGCGCTGAGCCGCGTGTTGAAGGGGCCGAGCTGGGTGCGGCACATTCCGCTGACCGCGCCCATCCGTCCTGTTGCCCATCAGGCGAAGCTGTGGTTCTGTCGCGCGCATCCTCGGCCAAGGGCCGAACCATCTTTTCAGAGCACAGGCAGTACCGTGACACAGAGACCAACGCTTCGCCACATCGTCTTCTTTTCGGCCAAGGACAAGGCTGACATCCACAAGATCGTCGAGGGGCTGTCGCTGCTTGCGCAGATCCCGCATTCGTCGTTCTTTGAGGTGCAGCGCAATACGCAGTCCGATCAGCTGTCGAGCGAGGTGGATGTTGTGGTCTATGCCGAATTCGAGTCGGAAGAGGCGATGGAGGCCTATAAGGCCGATCCGATCTATCAGCAGTCCATCGATCTGGTCCGCCCGCTGCGCGATCTGCGCATCGCGGCGGATATCTGACGGCTTCTGGCGGAGGCATGTCCGCGCCCTGTGTGATCTTCGACTCCGGGCCGCTGGCGGGGGGCAGTGCGTTTCGCGCGCCCCTGCGGGTGATCCGGGCCGAGACGCCCGAGGCCGTGCCCGGCGCGCTGGCCGAGATGGCG